>JBCBOR010000015.1:0-79855 GCA_039821125.1 Pseudomonadota bacterium | reverse complement strand
AGTATCCGTTCGCGTTCGGACCCAGCATGTCCGACCAGTCCCAGTAGGACCGCGGACAACGCGCCTGCTGATGCGCGGCAAGCGCCTTGGCCGAGAAGGCATTGAACGACAGGCCAGGCGGCAGCATCAGGCCCTTCTGGGAGCCGGACACAGCGACATCGACACCCCATTCGTCGAACCGAAAATCCGCTGAGGCCAGTCCGGAAATCGTATCCACCATCAGCAGCGCCGGGTGCCCGGCATCGTCTATCGCCCGGCGCACATCGGCAATGCGGGACGTGCAGCCTGTCGACGTCTCGTTGTGCACCACACAGACCGCATGGATCTGGTGGCCGGTATCCGCGCGCAGTGCATCACTGATCGCCTCGGGAGACGCCCCTGCCCGCCAATCGCTCTCGATCACCTCGGGCGCCAGCCCGATCCGGCTCGCCAGTTTGTGCCATAGCGCTGCAAAGTGCCCGGTCTCGAACATCAGCACCCGGTCGCCGGGTGAGCACGTGTTGACCAGTGCCGCCTCCCACGCGCCGGTGCCGGAGGCCGGATAGATCACCACATCGCCCGAGGTCTGGAAAATCCGCTTCATCCCCTCGAGACACTTGCGCCCCAGTATCGCAAAGTCCGGCCCGCGATGGTCAATGACCTGCTGGTCAATGGCGCGCAGGATACGCTCGGGTACCGCGGACGGTCCCGGAATTTGCAGAAAATGCCGACCGGCCATGATTGCTCCCTCCCGCCAGGCGGCGGCCCGCCCGGTTGTTGTTCCCTCGAGCGCCATCTATGCAGGGGGCAGGACGAAACGCAACGGGGCGGCGATGGACTGGGACGGGCTTGCGCGCGAAATCGAGGGGGAGGTTCTGACGAACCGCTTCGATCGGGGACGCTATGGGACGGATGCGTCGATCTATCAGATGATACCGGCGGGCGTTGTGGTGCCAAGACGTCTCGCAGATGTCGAGGCTGCGCTGGCCGCGGCCCGTCGGTCGGGCGTCCCTGTGACAGCGCGCGGCGGTGGCACCAGCCAGGCCGGGCAGACGGTGAATTCTGGACTGGTCATCGATTTCTCGAAACATCTCAACGGGATCATCGAACTGGACATCGCGAACCGCCGTGCCGTGGTTGAACCCGGCATCGTGCTGGATGAGTTGAACCGGACGCTCAGGCCCCACGGGCTTTGGTTCCCGGTCGATGTCTCGACGGCCTCTCGTGCCACGATCGGCGGTATGGCGGCCAACAATTCCTGCGGCTCGCGCTCGATCCGCTACGGCATGATGCGGGACAATGTGATTGCCATCGATGCGTTGATGGCGGACGGGTCACGCGCCCGGTTCGAAGACACGGCCCGCGATGCCGAGGTCGCTCTGACCCGCGATCTGCTGGCGCTGGGTGTGCGGGAGGCTGACGAGATCGCCGCCCGCTTCCCGCCGGTTCAGCGCCGGGTCGGTGGCTACAATATCGACGCGCTGGTGCCCGGCAACGCACCGGTGCGCCTGTCGGATGTGCTTGTCGGATCCGAGGGCACACTGGCGCTGTCCGAGCGGATCGAGATCCGCCTCTCGCCCGTCCTGACCCGCAAGGCGCTTGGCGTCTGCCATTTCCCGACATTCTGGGCGGCCATGGATGCAGCGCAGCACATCGTGAAACTGGGCCCTGTCGCGGTCGAACTGGTCGACCACAACATGATCTCGCTTGGTCGAGACATCCCGCAGTTCCGACCCATTGTCGAAGAGTTCGTGCGCGGCGATCCCGCCGCCCTGCTGCTGGTAGAGTTCGCCGAAGATGATGACGCCGAAAACCTCGACCGCCTCGCAGGCCTGCGCGACCTGATGGCGGATCTGGGCGGCGATCTGGTCGAGGCGGTCGAGCCCGCCTTTCAGGCGCGAATCTGGGGCGTGCGCACCCAGGGCCTCAACATCATGATGTCGATGCGCGAGGCAGGCAAACCCGTCAGCTTTGTCGAGGACTGTGCCGTCGCCCTGCCCGACCTGGCCGAATTCACCGACCGCCTGACCCAGGTTTTCCGCACGCATGGCACCGATGGGACCTGGTATGCGCATGCCTCGGTCGGACTGCTGCACGTGCGCCCGGTGCTGAACCTGAAGGAGGATCTCGGCGTGCGCCAGCTGCGCGCGATTGCCGAGGAAAGCTTTGATATCGTTGCGGACTACAAGGGCTCGCACAGCGGAGAACACGGCGACGGCATCGTCCGGTCCGAGTTTCACGAGCGCATGTTTGGCCCGCGCATGGTCCGCGCCTTTGAGGAGGTCAAGGACCGCTTCGACCCAGACGGCGTGCTCAACCCCGGCAAGATCGTCCGCCCGCCCAAGATGGATGACCGCACGCTGATGCGATACGCGCCGGACTACGCCCACGACAAGACGCAGGCCGCGTTCGACTGGTCCGCTTGGCCCGGCGGTCTGCATGGCGCGGTCGAGATGTGCAACAACAACGGTGCGTGCCGCAAGCTGGCGGGCGGTGCGATGTGCCCCTCGTACCGTGCGACGCGCAACGAGCGGGATCTGACCCGGGGGCGCGCAAACACGCTGCGCCTCGCGCTGACGGGACAGCTTGGTCCGGACGCGCTGACCTCGGACGAGATGGCCGAGACGATGAAACTCTGCGTTGGCTGCAAGGCCTGCAAGCGCGAGTGCCCGATGTCGATCGACATCGCCAAGATGAAGATCGAGGTCGCCGCCGCGCGCGCTGCCCGCCACGGTGTTCCGCTGCGCGACAAGCTGATCGCACATTTGCCACGCTACGCGCCTGCCGCAAGCTATCTCAGATTTGTCCTAAATCTTCGTGACCAGATCCCGGCCTTTGCCCAGCTTTCGGAACGGCTGACTGGTCTTTCCGCCGAACGCAGCTTGCCGGTCTGGCGCCGCCCGTGGCGCGAGCCTTCGGCCCGTTGGCCTTGGGAGGAAGGCTGGAACCCGGTCTCCTCGAAACGCCGCACGGTGCTGCTGTTCGCCGACACGTTCAACCGCAACTTCGAGCCTGAGAACCTCGATGCCGCGTTTCGGGTTCTGCGCGCTGCGGGCCTGTCACCGGCCGATGCGTCTCCGCCCGGCACGCGTCCGCTCTGCTGCGGCCGCACCTATCTGGCGGCTGGGATGATCGAAGAGGCACGGGCCGAGATGCGCCGCACGATGCAGGCCCTTGCCGCGGGACCGCGCGTTCCCGTGGTCGGGCTCGAGCCCTCATGTATCCTCACCTTCCGGGACGAGGCCCCGCGGCTGCTGGACGACTGGGACCCCGAGATCGGTGCCCGGATCAAGATGTTCGAAGAGGTCATCGCCGAGCGAGATCTGCCACTGAAGCCGGTCGCCGAGCGCGCGCTGCTGCACGGACACTGCCACCAGAAGGCCGAGGCCGTCATGGGACCGGTCGAGGCAAGCCTACGGAAAATCCCCGGCCTGACCGTCGAGACCATCGAGAGCAGTTGCTGCGGCATGGCCGGCGCCTTCGGCTATCAGGCTGAAACCATTGAAGTTTCCAAAGCAATGGGAGAGCTTAGCCTGTTGCCCGCCGTGCGCGATGCAAGGCCGGATGACCTGATCGTGGCTGATGGAACATCCTGCCGCCATCAGATCGGCGATGGCTCCGAGCGTGAAGCCTTGCATGTCGCGCGGGTGCTTGAGATGGCGCTCGACCGCGGCTAGGACGGGCACCACGATCGGAGAGAAAGATGACCAACGCCAATCTCTACGCGCGCTTCGCCGCGCGGTTCCCGCAAAACCCTGAAACCAAACGGTTTGCCGACCTCGAGGATGGCCGACACTACAGCTACCGAGATGTCGAGAGCGTCTCCGCCCGATTTGCAGCGGCGCTGGTCGAGATGGGGGTGGCGCCCGGAGACCGGGTCGCCGTGCAGGTCGAGAAGTCGATCGAAGCCTTCATGCTCTATCTCGCAACAGTGCGTGCGGGCGGGGTCTTCCTGCCGCTCAATACCGCCTATACCCCTGCCGAGATTGAATATTTCCTGACAGATGCCGCACCCCGCGTCTTTGTCTGCGACCCTGCGAAGGCCGACACGCTCGCGCCCGTTGCCGCAAAAGCGCAAGCACGGTTGGAGACACTCGGCGTCTGGACCAGCGACATGGCGCTTGCCGAGGCCGGCACCTTCCTCGCCGCCGTACCCGAGCGTGCCGCGTTCGAAACCGTGCACCGCGACCCCGATGATCTCGCCGCAATCCTCTACACCTCCGGTACGACGGGCCGCTCGAAGGGCGCGATGACGACCCATGAGAACCTGTTCTCGAATGCCGTAACACTCTGCGATTACTGGGCTTTCACATCGGAAGACGTTCTGCTGCACGCCCTGCCGATCTTCCATGTGCACGGGCTCTTCACCTCGTCGAACACGGTCCTTGCTGCGGGGGCGAGCATGATCTGGCAGCATCGGTTCAACGCCGATCAGGTCGTCGACCGCTTGGCCGAGGCGACGACGATGATGGGCGTCCCGACCTTCTACACGCGCCTGTTGGATCATCCCGGGTTTACGTGCGACTTGACCCGGCACATGCGGCTCTTCGTGAGCGGATCGGCTCCGATGCTCGTCGAAACACACGAGCGTTTTCAGGAGGTTACCGGCCAAACCGTGCTGGAACGGTATGGGATGACCGAGACCCAGATGAACACCTCGAACCCCTACACGGGAACCCGGCGCCCAGGCACCGTGGGCCTGCCGCTGCCCGATGTTTCCGTGCGCATCGCAGACCCAGACACCGGTGCGGTGCTGCCCACCGGCGAGATCGGCATGATCGAAGTCAAAGGTCCCAATGTTTTCAAAGGCTACTGGCAGATGCCTGAGAAAACGGCGGAGGAATTTCGCAGTGACGGTTTCTTTATCACCGGCGATCTCGGCACCATCGACGAACAGGGCTACGTCTCGATTGTGGGGCGCTCGAAAGATCTCATTATTACAGGTGGTTACAACGTCTACCCGAAAGAGATCGAATCCGTGATCGACGACCTGCCCGGCGTTGCGGAAAGCGCGGTGATCGGCGTGCCGCACCCGGACTTCGGCGAGGGGGTCGTCGCGGTTGTCGTGAAGGCAGATCCTGCCCTGACAGAAGAGACGATCACCGCGGGGATCGCGGATCACCTCGCCCGGTTCAAGCAGCCAAAGGCGATCCTGTTCATCGACGCCCTGCCGCGCAACACAATGGGCAAGGTGCAGAAGAAAACCCTGCGCGAGACGCATGCCGCACTCTTCACCTGAAGCCGACTGAGACCCCGTATGGCAGGCGTATGGCACCTGTACCGCATCCGTATGGCACATGTGCCGCATCCGTATGGCAGGTGTATGGACACAAAGTCGGACGGACGGCGGCTGTAGCAAGGCACGGCTGACACCGGTCCTGGCGCCGCTGCAACGCGTTTCCTCCGCCTACCGCGCGCCGTTTCGCATATGGATGGCAGCCACGATCCCAGCGTAATTGCGACTGCCGCCGATATCGTAGATGCCGAACTCGGCATCGACCGTCCCGATCCTGCCCTGAGAGCGCCCCCTGATCGTGGGTCCGCCCGGATCAACAACGACGACCTCTTCGACCGCACCGCCACCCCCCTTGATCGTATCGACCGCCACCATCAGGTGCCAGAAGCCCTGGACGCCTTTCAGGCTGACGAGCATCGGATTGGTCGGCGAGGCGGTTTTCATGACGTCCAGGTGCGCCTGCGTCTCCAAATGCCAAAGGCGCGGCGGCCTGAGGGAGTGCAGCGCCTTCGCAGCGGTCGTCAGGCTGATACCCGTTGTCTCGAAGTTATGGGCGGTTGCCTGCGGGACCACACCGCCGCGCATGGCCGGGCGCGCCTCCGGACGCTCCACCAGCCCGACATAGTGGCGCACAACCGCGGCCCCGATGTCCTTTCCGGTGAGGTAATGGTTGACCATGCGGATGCAGGCAACGCCGCACGACATCTTGTTCTGTTGAGGGAAACACTTGTAGTATTTCCCATTCGCATCAAACTTCAGATCCGGCATCACCCTGACATCCTGCTCTTGTTTCAAAGACAGGATTTGGTCGTCAGGATGCCCGCTGCGGTTCAAAATTTCTTTGATGCCGTTCAAGTGAAACCGGCCCGAAAACCCCAGCCAGCATCAGAACGCCAGACGGTGGGCACAGGCAGAGCGGCGCAAGCATGGCAACACCTTGCCCGTCGCCTTGCAGACGGTCAGAACGCTCGGCCATCGCTCGGCACGGACCGTACCCGTTCCGGAGTTGAAACACCTGGAGGGATCGCCGCATCTGGTCTGGCCCGCGCGGGCGGGTGGGCCAGGACGACACTGGGGCCGATCACGACATTGACAGGGAGCGCGGGCCAGACCCGCCGCTTCCCCGTTCGCGTCAGCCCATCGGATCGCGCTCGGCTTCATAGACTTCGAGATGGGTCAGCGCCGCCGCCAGATGCGGCGCGGCGATCCCATGCCGCCCGGCCCGGCGCAGCAAGGCGCCGATGATGTGATCGGCCTCCGTCGGATAGCCCGCTTGCATGTCCCGCAGCATGGATGCGGTCCAGGCCGATCCGCGCTCGGAGAGCATCGCCCGGATCCGGGCCATCACATCCTCGGCGGGAAGCTGCCCTTCGGCCTCGGCGATTGCGGCGACCTCATCGATGATCTGCGACAGCACCGCCGCACCATGTCCCGTCGCCAGGATGCGCCCGACCGAGGCCCGCATCAGACAGGTCCCTGCCGCGAGACTCGCCAGCATCACCCATTTGTCCCAAAGCGCCTGCGTGATGTCCTCGGCGAAGACACCGTCATAGCCCGCCGCCTGCCCGGCCGAGGCCAGCTGCCGGGCCAGCGCCTCGCTTGCCTCCTGCCCTGCGCGTAACCCCACGGTCAATTTGTGCAGCTTGTTGAAATGATTGACTGACCCGTCCTGGTGCAGGGTTGCCCCGATATGGGCAATACCGCCCCAGGTCACGGCCTCGGGGAACCGGGTCGCGATCACATCGATATGATCGATCCCGTTCAGCAGCGGCAGGATGGCCGTCCCGGACCGCACATGCGGGGCCACGGCATCGAGCGCTCCCGCCAGACCGTACGACTTGCAGGCGATCGCAATGATATCGAAGGGGTCCGCGGCCTCGTCCGCCAGCAAGGTCTGCACCTCGACCGTCGCATCGCCAAGGCGCGACAGGATGCGCAGACCGGTCGAGAGCTGCTCGGCGCGTGCCTCTCGCACCAGAAATGTCACATCGCGACCCGCGGCCGCCAAACGTCCACCGAAATAGCCGCCAACGGCACCGGCACCGAGAAAAAGGATCCGCATCACCGCTCTACCTCAGCGTCCCTGGAAGTCCGGGAGGCGCCGGTCATGGGTGGCGGCCACACCTTCCTTGAAATCCTCGGTCTTGCGCAGCCACGTCTGCTCGTGCAGTTCGTGATCGGTCTGCGCCTTTACCGCATCGGCCAGCCCCTGACGAAGCGTCGCCCGGGTCGAAGCAACGGCCAACGGCGCGTTGATCGCGATCTCCCGCGCCAGATCCCAGGCGGTCTGTCTGACCGTCTCGAGCGTCGCCATCTGGTCGAGGAGGCCGATCTCCAGAGCCTCCTCTCCCTTGATGCGCCGCGACGTGAGGAACATCATGGCTGCGCGTTGCTGACCGACCACCCGTGGCAAGGTGTGCGTGAGGCCGAAGCCCGGATGAAACCCGAGCCGCGTGAAGTTCGCGGCAAACCGGCTCTCCGGGCAGCCGACGCGAAAATCGGCGGACATGGCAAGGCCGAGACCACCGCCGATGGCCGCCCCCTGAATGGCGGCAACCACGGGGGTCTTGGCGCCGAAGACCCGCACTGCCTCGACATAGAGATGATCGATCCCAACGCGATTGACCGAACCTTCGACCGAGCCGTCCTCCTGAACCTGCGAGCCATCGCCAAAATTTGCCCCGGCGCAGAAGGATTTCCCGGCCGCGCAGAGCAGGATGGCCCGGACAGCGGGATCGTCATCCATCGCTTCGTAGGTGTCTGCAATCTGCCTGATCAGCGCAAAGTCGAAGAAGTTATGGGGCGGGCGCTGGATCTCGACCGTGGCTACATGGTCGCGGATGGTGATCGCCAGTTCCGGCGCGTCATAGGTCATGGCTCTTTCCTTCAGCAAGGGTGCGTCACGGACGCACCCTACGGACCGTATCGTAGGGTGCGTCCGTGACGCACCCTTGTCGGAGGTCAGCGCATCCCGAGACCACGGGCGATGATTCCCCGCAGAATCTCGGTCGTGCCACCCTGGATGGTGAGTTTCGGGGCTACAAGTGTTGCGAAGTCGATCAACTCGTCGAAATCTGGCGCGTTGCCGGGCTGCGGCGGCACAAGCGCGCCGAGCGTCCGGGCCTCGGATGGCAGGCACTGTTCCCACTGCGTACCAAGGTCCTTGACGATCGAGCTCTCGAGCACCGGCTCCTTCCCCGCGTGCAACATGCCGGCGACGGACACTGACATACGCCGCAAAGTGTGCAACTGCGCGACCAACCGACCCAGCCCTTCGGCCCCGCGTGCATCCGGCTGGTCGCCGAGATGACGGGTCAGAGCCGCCAGGACATAGAAAGTCTCGAGAAACCGCTCCGGGCCAGACCGCTCATAAGCCAACTCCGCGGTGGCCTGTTTCCAAGCGCCACCCATCTCGCCGAGCATGTGGTCGGCGGGGATCATCACATCTTCGAACAGGACCTCGTTGAAGTCAGTCATCCCCGGCATGGCCGCGATCGGCGTGACCGAAATCCCCGGCGTATCCATCGGAACCAGGAACTGTGTCAGGCCATGGCGCCGGTTCTCTTTGGTTGGCGGCGAGGTCCTGAGGAGCGCAATCATGTAATCCGCCCGGTGCGCATTGGACGTCCAGATCTTGCGCCCGTTGACCCGGAACATGTCGCCTTCGCGATCGGCCCGGACCGAGGCTGCAAAGAGATCCGAACCCGAGTTCGGCTCGGACATGCCGATGGCAAAGCACAGCTCTCCCCGGCAGATCTTGGGAAGGATCTCCTCTTTCAGTTCATCAGTGCCGTATTTCAGGATCACGGGGCCGGACTGGCGATCGGCGACGAAATGGCACCAGGTCGGCGCAGTGACGGCGCGCATCTCCTCGGTCACGACATACCGGTCGAGATGAGTGCGTTCATGGCCGCCATATCGCTTCGGCCATGTCATGCCGATCCAACCCTTGGCGCCGACCCTGCGGGAGAAGGCACGGTCAAACGCATCCTGGCCCAGACCGAGCGCCGGATCAAAGGTGCCGCGGGCGATCTCGTCCGCGAGGAAGGCGCGGACCTCGGCGCGCAGGTCTTCGGTTTGGGGCGGCAGACGCTCCTGATCAAAGCGGATCGCGGTTTGCATGTACTTCCTCCTTCACCAACGGTGAGTCACGGACGCACCCTACGCAACGCCCCGAAGTGTGCGTCCGTGACGCACCTCCGTGTTACCTCGATGTCATCAGCGGCCAAAGCGCATCACCCCCGAGCGCGGCGACATGGCGACCGAGACGCACAGCCCAGTCCGCCTCGGTCCCGAAATCATCGCGCCAACCCCAGAGCCGCCGCGTGAACCGCTGCAGCACATAGTCCTGCGTCCAACCGATGGCGCCATGGGCCTGATGGGCGATGGCCGCTCCTGTCTCAACCGCCTCGCCGCAGCGGATCTTGGCCGCTGCGATCTCGAGGAAGGCCGCATCGCTGTCCTGCGGCTCGGTCTCCAACGTTTCCGCCGCCGACCCAGAGGCCGACAGTGCAGCCGCCACCTCACCTGCCAACCGGGCGAGGTTCTGCTGCACCGCCTGGAACTTGGCGATCTTGCGCCCGAACGCCTCGCGCTCCTGCGTATAGCCGGTTGTGACGTGCAAAGCCGTCTCAAGCGCACCGGTCATCTGGCACGCACGGGCGACCGCCCCCATGCGCTCGAGCGCCGCCGCACCGCCCGGCCATGCAGCCACGTGAGCCGGGACCACAGACTCGAACCGAAGATCAACGCGCTCCCCGCCCATATCCGCCCGGCGCGGAGACGCCGTCACTGATCCGGGCTCAAAGCGCATCACCTGCCCTTCGGCCACCACGATGATCTGCGCAGCCTCTGCCGCGAAAGGCACAGCGCGGGCGATCCCGCTGAGCGCACCGGCATCATCGACCGACAAGCGATCATGCCCCCGCATGGGCGCGATCGCGAGGACACCCGACGGCACATCCAGCCCCGCCTCGGACAGGCACCAACCGGCGAGCATCGTCTCGGCCAGCGCGACCGGACAGGCATAGTGACCGGAGACGCGCAGGATCTCGAACCCATGGCTGAGCGGCACCCCCGCCCCGCCCTGCGCTTCGGGCACCCAGGCGCGGGTCAGACCCGCCTCCTCCAACGCCTGCCAAAGCGGTGCGCGCCAGCTTTGATCCGGCGCAGCATTCACGGCCTGCGGATCGGCGAGATCGGCTAAGATGCGCGCGGTCGCATCCGCTATCAGAGTCAGATCGTCGCTCACGCGCGCCTCCAAAAGTCCTACAGCGTCGAGGTAGTTGAACCCGCGCGCGCGGTAAAGCGGCAGACCCCATATGCTGCGATTGATCACCTGCCGGATGCCTGCCCCCAGCAACTACCTGAGACGCCGCCCGAACAGTGTCGGCGATGGACAGATCCCGCACCCGCCCGCACAATAGCGCATAACAAGATGGGAGAACCAGCAATGGCAGGCGCCCCGCAGGCAGCACCGCCCCTGTGGCAGGCGGTACTGCCGCTGGCAGTGGCCGAGACCCTGGTCTGGGCCACGCTTTACTACATGTTCCCGGCGCTGCTGCCGGTCTGGGAGAGCGAATTCGGATGGACCCGGGGCGAGATCTCCGGCGCGTTCACGGCCTCGCTGATCGTCACGGCGCTGATCTCGCCTCGGGCAGGACGCATCATAGACCGGGGCGGTAGCCGAGCGATGTTCCTCGGGGCAATCGCGGCAGGCGCTCTGCTTCTGGTGCTGTTGTCTCAGGTTACGGCGCTCTGGCAGTTCTGGGCCGTTTGGCTGGCGATCGGGCTGGTGAATGGCATGTGCCTCTACGAGGCGTGTTTCGCGATCATCACGGTCACCGTCGGCAGCCGGGCCAAGCAGGCCATCACCATCGTCACACTCGTTGCGGGTTTTGCCGGCACTGTGTCCTTCCCATCAGCCTATCTGCTGAGCGAGACCCTTGGGTGGCGCGGCGCCTTGCTGGTCTTCGCCGCCGTCGCAGCACTGGTCGCCCTGCCGCTGGGGATGGCCGGGCTGCGCCTGCTCGAGCGGCACCGCGCACCGCCTCCCGCCCAACCGGAGACCCAGCAGACGGTCGCCCGCACCGTCCTTCGAAAACCTGCCTTCTGGTGCATCGCCTTTGGGTTCGCGGCCACGGGCCTCGTGCACGGCATGATCATCAGCCACATTCGCCCGATCATGGATGATCGCGGAATCGAGACCGGAATCGCCGTCCTGATCGCGTCCATGGTCGGGCCGATGCAGGTGGTGGGCCGGGTGATCATGGTCGCGGCCCAGCGCCATGTCGATACGTTCGGGGCTGCCATCGCGACCTTTGTCGGCATGGCAATCGGTCTCGCGGCGCTGCTTTCGACCGAGATGATGCCCTGGCTCGCCTTTGCCTTCGTGGTCCCCTACGGCGCGGCTTACGGCGTGATTTCGATCGTGCGCCCGGTCCTGACGGCCGAGGTGCTGGGGCGCGCGGGCTTTGGCCAGATCGCCGGGATGCTCGCAGTGCCCTACGTGCTCGGCGGCGCCATGGGACCGGTGCTCGCGGCCAAGATCTGGGTCTTTTTCGGCTACGATACGGTGCTCGCGCTGTCTCTCGGTCTGGTCGGCGCCGGGATGGCGGCGATCCTCGCAACACGCCGGGCCAGCCGCTAGGTTGATCGTCGTCCGGCCCGGGCGTATCCTGTCCCGCATTGGTTGATGGTTTTGCAGCGTGAGGAACAGTGATGTTGCAGTGGTTTGGTCGAGCCGTGTCCAGTCTGTTGGTCGTTGCGCTTGCGGCCTGTGCACAAACCCAGCGCCCCGCAACCCCGAACGAGGTCCTGGGCGATGACCTGCCCCGCACGGCGTTGGTGATCGGCAATGGCGCCTACCAGCGGATAACCGCGCTCGACAATCCCTCGAATGATGCCGGAGCAATCGCGGCGGCTCTGCGCGGCGCGGGGTACAAAGTGCATCGCGGCGGCGCGCTGACCGATCTTGGCCGCGACGAGATGCAGGCGGTTGTGGACGAGTTCGCCGCCGAGATCCGCCAGCGCGGCGGGATTGCCTTCATCTACTACGCGGGCCATGGCCTCCAGGTGGACGGGCAGAACTACCTGATCCCGGTGGATGCGGATATTGGCTCCACGGCAGACATACGGTCGGAGACCGTCGATCTGCAGGACCTGCTCAAGGCCGTCGCCGCGACCAATGTACAAATGAAGGTCATCGTCATCGACGCCTGTCGCGATAACCCGTTCGAGGCGATTGCCCAAGCCGAAAGCGGCGCGCGCGGAGATGTCCAACTTGCCGCGGCCAGCACCGATAGCAATCTCAGAACTCTGTCGTCCGGTTTGTCGCAGGTGATCGCACCACCAGGTGCCCTTTTGGCTTTTGCAACTGCTCCAGGTTCCGTAGCCCTTGACGGAACACCAGGAGCGAAGAACAGCCCGTACGCCGAGGCACTGGTCTCGTTGATCGAAGAACCGGGCCTCAGAATCGAAGACGCTTTCATCGCGATTCGCAATCGTGTTCGCGCCGCGACCAATGGAAGACAGACGCCGTGGGAGACCTCCTCTCTGACAGCCGTCGCAGCTCTCCGCGATAGATCTGCCGGAGAGTCCAGCAACACATCCGAGCAACCTCGACGAACACCGCGCTCGCAGTTCGATGGGGTCTATCTTGCGCAACAGACCTGCGAGCCGAGCGGCCTTTCCGCTGCATATCGCGTGAACCTCTATGGCGGCGATATCAGGATCCGCCGGAAAGGTGGGTCTTTCAAAGTTCTCGACATCAGTATCAATCAGGTCGGCGATGTTTCAGTTGTCGGCAGTCTGCATAGCACCGAGCCTTCTGCGGGCTTCAGATACACTGGCTTCCTTGTCGATGGAGTCTCTCGGATGACGGGAAAGATCGAAGACGAGGATTGTACATTTACCCTTACAGCGGAGAACTCCCGCGACAATCCGCTCTCGAGAATGCGTCTTCTCGAGACGGCAACGCTGAAGGCGATCCTCCCAGATAGGGAACTCACCAATCGCAACGGTACTGTGCGCTTCGATCGATCCGGCAAAGTCAGCTTCAATGTCACACAGGGGTTGGATCTTAAACGCGAAGGCAATGACAATTGGCTCTACATTGCGGATGGACTCTGCGGCGAAGGGCCATTGCTCTCACCCAGCGGCTGGCGCCAATGCTGGAGGGTCTACGGTAATGCAGGACGGGACTCGACTGAGATTGCCATGACCAGCCGCGTTGACGGGCGAACCATGTTCTTCAATGTTTCGGATCGAACAGAGCTCTCGGTCAACTAGCCAACGTCACCCGCCACATCTCGCGGCGGTGGCCATCGTAGTCGTTGATGGCACAATGCTGGGATGAGCGGTTGTCCCAGATCACCACGGTGCCTGGCGCCCAGCGGACGCGGGCGGTGAACTCGGGCTGGATCTGGTGCTGGTAGAGGTACTCGAGGATCGAGGTGCTCTCGGCCTCGGTCATACCCTCGAACGCCACGGTGTGCGAACGATTGACGTAGAGCGCCTTGCGCCCGGTCTCGGGATGGGTGCGCACCACCGGATGGACCGCGGTCATCACATCGCCATCCGTGCCCTTCATCGAGCCGGTCGCGAGATGCGTCCCACGCAGCGCACTGGCGTTCTTGGCGGAACTTGACACGCCCTTCAAAGGCGCCAGCAGGGCCTTCATCCCGTCCGACAGCGCCTCATAGGCCGCGTACTGGCACGCGAACAGCGTATCGCCGCCCGCCGCCGGGGTCTCGCGCGCCATCAGCATGGTCGCAATCGGCGGTTCGGGCTTGTAGGTCGTGTCCGAGTGCCACATGCCGCCGAAATTGGATGTCTGGTGCGCCTCCTTCACGATAACGGTGATCTCGGGCTGACCCTCGACCCCCTTGGCAAAGGGATATGGCACGGGGCTGCCGAACCGGCGCGCGGCGGCGACATAGGCCTCGGGCGACAGATCCTGATCGCGAAAGACAAGGACCTGATGATCCAGAAACGCCCGGTGGACCGCGGCAAACCCGGCCTCATCGAGCGCCGCGAGATCGATGCCCAGCACCTCCGCCCCCAGCGCACCCGACAGCGGACGCACCTCCAGACCGGTCGTTATCCCATCCATGATCACCTCCTGCCCTTGCGCACGTGCGGCTCTGGCTTAGAATAGGCGGGAAAGATCCGCTTCTCCAAGCGGGCAGATCTCAGAATCAGGGAGGCGATGGGATGCCGCACAAACCGGCCTCGGCTGCGCTCGACCATATCCGTGTGCTCGACCTGACGCGGGTCAGGTCCGGCCCGACCTGCGTGCGCCAGTTGGCGGACTGGGGGGCGGATTGCATCAAGATCGAGATGCCGGAAGCACTGGAGGCGGACGGGGCACTGGGCGCGGGCCGGGCGACATCGGATTTTCAGAACCTGCATCGCAACAAGCGCTCGCTGACGCTGAACCTAAAGGACCCGGAGGGGCATGCGCTCTTCATGAAACTGGTCGCGGATGCCGACGTGGTGGTCGAGAACTTCCGCCCGGATGTGAAGGATCGGCTGGGAATTCACTATGAGGCGCTGGCGGCGGTGAACCCGCGGATCGTTCTGGCGTCGATTTCCGGGTTCGGTCAGGACGGGCCTTACGCCAAGCGTCCGGGGTTCGACCAGATCGCGCAAGGCATGGGCGGTTTGATGTCGATCACAGGCGCGCCGGGCGGTGGTCCCATGCGCGTGGGCATCCCCGTGGCCGATCTGACCGCCGGGCATTTCGCGGCACAGGGCATTCTGATCGCGCTCTTGGAGCGGGAGAAATCCGGCAAGGGTCAGTGGATCCACACCTCGCTGTTGCAGGCGCAGATCGCGATGCTGGACTTCCAGGCCTCGCGCTACCTGATGGCGGGCGAGGTTGCGCCGCAGACCGGGAACGAGCACCCGACAACGGTGCCGACCAACCTCTACCCCTGTTCAGACGGAGCGGTGAACATCGCGGTTTCGGGCGATGTGATCTGGCGGCGGCTCTGTGATGCGCTGAACAAGCCGGGCTGGGTCGAGGACCCGCGCTATGTCGATGCCGCCAACCGCAAGACGAACCGCGATGCCCTGAACGCGGACATTGCCGAGGTCACCAAGACAATGACCATGACCGAGGTTGTCGGCACTCTGCTGGCCGCGGGTGTTCCGTCTGGCCCGGCGAACCAGATCGACGAGGTTTTCTCCGACCCGCAGGTCGATCATCTGGGCATGGCGGCGGAGGTCGAGACACTGCCCTTTGGCAAGACCAGGATGGTCGCGCAGCCCGTGCGCCTGTCGCGCACGCCGACCACCATGGCCGCGCACCCGCCGGACCGGGGCGAACATACGGACGAGATTCTGTCCGAGCTTGGCATCGAGCCCGCCTATGCGGACGACTTGCGCGCCCGCAATGTAATCTGACCCATCGAGGACCCAATGACGGAAAAGATGCTCTCGCGCCGAGACGGCGCCATCGGCCACATGATCTTCAACCAGCCGGAAAAGCGCAACGCGGTGAGCCTGGCCATGTGGGAGCGGGCGCAGGAGATCCTGGACGAGTTCGAGGCCGATCCGGAGATCCGCGTTGTGGTCCTGTCGGGCGCTGGTGGCAAGTCGTTCGTCTCGGGCGCCGATATCTCGGAATTCGAGAGCCAGCGCGGCACGGCCGAGGCGCAGCAGCACTACAATACGCAGACCGGCAAGGTCTACGAGCGGATCGAAGCGTTCTCGAAGCCGACCATCGCGATGATCAACGGGTTCTGCATTGGCGGCGGGCTGAACCTGGCCTGCGTTTGCGACATCCGGATCGCCTCGGATGATCTGCAGATCGCGATGCCCGCGGCCAAGCTGGCGCTGGGCTATCCCTTCGCGGCGATCAACCGTTTGAAGAACATTGTCGGGATTGCCAATGCGCGGCATCTGATGTTCACCGCCTCGCGCATGGGCGCGGATTGGGCGCATGCTGCGGGATTTGCGCAGCAGATCGTCCCGAAGGACAAACTGGAACAGGTGGTGAGCGACTATGCTCAGGGCATCGCAGCAAATGCGCCATTGACCGTTGCGGCAATGAAATACATCTCGACGCAGGTGCTGGCCGATCCGGCAGATCGCGATCTGGCGAAGTGCCAGTCAATGGTTGATGCCTGCTTTGCGTCGGAAGATTTCAAGGAAGGCCGCAGGGCCTTCATGGAAAAACGCAAACCCGCATTTCAAGGGAAGTGACCTGAGACAAGGGTGCGTCACGGACGCACCCTACGAAGGTTGCGCTACATTCCGTAGGGTGCGTCCGTGACGCACCCTTTGTGCGAGAGGAGACGGTGTCATGAACAAGTTCGCCACGTTTCAAGGTCGGATCGAGGACAAGCGCTTCGTCACCGGCGCGGGTCAATATGCAACCGATCTTGTGGCCGAAGGCATGGTGCATGGCGCGGTTGCCCGATCGGACGTGGCGAGCGGGAGCATCCTGTCCATAGACACCTCAGCTGCCGCGGCGGCTCCCGGCGTTCTCGCCGTCTACACCGCCGCCGATCTGGCCGAGGGCGGCCCGACCCATATGCCCTGCGGCCCGAACCTGCCGATGACCAACGGCGAGCCTGCTTTTCAGGCCGCACGCCCGGTGCTGGCCATCGACCGGGTGCGCCATGTCGGGCAAGCCGTGGCCTTTGTCGTCGCCGAGAGCGATGCCGCCGCGCGGGAGGCCGCCGAACTGATCGCGATCGAGTACGATGAAGAGGACGCCGTCACCGAAAGCCGCGATGCCCGCGCGCCCGGCGCCCC
This sequence comes from Pseudomonadota bacterium, assembly GCA_039821125.1. Classification (GTDB taxonomy): domain Bacteria; phylum Pseudomonadota; class Alphaproteobacteria; order Rhodobacterales; family Rhodobacteraceae; genus Thermohalobaculum. The sequence goes on along the minus strand of JBCBOR010000015.1, from coordinate 62,877 downwards.
GGTTGTCTGGCCGGAAGTCCCCGACAACATTGCCTATGTCTGGACACGCGGCGACCATGACGCTGTCCGCGCCGCAATCGATGCCGCGCCGCGCAAGGTCAGTCTCTCGGCCCATGTGACGCGCGTTGCGGTTCATGCGATGGAGCCGCGCGCAGCGCTGGCCGAGATCACACCCGAGGGCCGCATCTACCTGCAAAGCTGCTCGCAGTCCCCGCACGCCATCAAGGGCATGATCGCGAAGATCTTTGACCGCGATCCGTCCGATGTGCGCGTTGTCACCCATGATGTCGGTGGCTCCTTTGGCATGAAGATCACCGCCTACGCCGAGGATGTGCTCTGCATTCACGCGGCGGGCCAGCTTGGCCGACCGGTGAAGTGGGTCTCGGATCGCACGGAAGCCGCGCTGGTTGATGACCATGGCCGCGACATGGCAATCGATGCCGAACTGGGGTTTGACGATGCGGGCAACCTGCTCGGCCTGAAGGCGCATTTCGACATCAATATCGGCGCTTTCCTGCAGGGGCGCTCGTTGGGAGGCCTTGGCAATCTCGGCGGGATCTCCGGCCCCTACCGGATCGGCCCGACGGCTGCAGATGCCTATGGCGTCTACACGCATACGCACACGACGGGACCCTATCGCGGGGCTGGGCGGCCTGAGGCAACGTATTGTATCGAACGTCTGCTGGATCTCGCCGCCGCCGATCTCGGCATGGATCCGTTCGAGTTGCGCCGCAAGAACCTTGTCCCACCGGAAGAGATGCCCTGGCACACCGGGTTCCTGTTTGAATATGACTGCGGCGAATTCGAGGAGAACATGAAAACCGCGGCGGCGCGCGCCGATCTCACCGGGTTTCCAGCCCGCAAGGCCGCGTCCGAGGCAAAGGGCCTGAGGCGCGGGATCGGCATCTCCAACCCGATCGAGGTCGCAGGGGGCCCATTCGTGAAACCGGGCGCGGATCACTGCCGGGTCACCATGGATGCTGACGGACGGGTGACGATCCATCCCGGCGCCATGTCGGTCGGTCAGGGGCTAGCGACAGCGTTCTCCGAGATCGTCTCGGAGAGCCTGAATGTACCGATGGAGAAGATCGACTATCGCCAGGGCGATACGGACGATCTGCCCGGAGGGCGGGGTTCGGGCGGATCGGCCTCTGCGCCGACGGGCGGCTCGGCTCTGGTCCTGGCGGTCGACAAGGTGATCGCAAAAGGCCGCGACATGGCGGGCGATCTTCTCGAGGCTGCGCCCGGCGATATCGAGTACGATGCAGGCGAGTATCGGATCACAGGCACGGACCGGCGCGTCACATTGCCGGAAGTCGCGAGGGCCGCCGCAGAGCGCGAGGAGACGCTCGACGGTCAGTCCCATTTCGAGCCGGACAAGGTGACATTCCCGAACGGCTGCCACATCTGCGAGGTCGAGGTCGATCCCGAGACCGGCGCCCTGACCATCGAGCGCTACACGGTGGTCGAAGATGTCGGGCGCGCGCTGAACCCGACGCTGCTGACCGGGCAGATGCATGGCGGCGTGACAATGGGCGTCGGCCAGACTCTGCTGGAACTGATGCGCTACGAGCCGGGCTCGGGCCAGCCGCAGACAGCCAGCTTCATGGATTATGCGATGCCGCGGGCCGACATGATGCCTGAGGTCGACTTCACGATCCGCGAGGTGCCGACAAAGGTTAATCCTGTGGGTGCCAAGGGCGTGGGCGAGGCCGGCTCGGTCGGCTCACTTGTTGCTGCCGCAAACGCGGTCTGCAACGCGCTGGCACCGCTCGGGGTTCGCCACGTGGACATGCCACTCACCCCAGCCCGGATCTGGGCCGCCATTCAGACCGCCAAAGGAGACTAAGATGCTGCTCGATGTCCGCACCTACAAATGCAAGCCCGGAACGATCAATGCCCACCTGAAACTCTATGAGGAGCACGGCAAGGCGCCGCAGTTCCGCTGCCTGGGCAAACCGCTCTGCTATCTGAAGACCGAGACGGGAGATCCGAACGAGTATGTCCACATCTGGGTCTATGAGAATGCGGGCGACCGTGAAGCGAAGCGCGCCACGCTGTGGTCTGATCCGGAATGGCTGGCCTACACCAAAAAATCGGCCGAGCTTGGCGCGCTGGTGAGCCAGTCGAACAAGCTGATGACCTGCGTGGATTTCTGCCCCATGAAGACTGGGTGAGAGGACCCGCGCCCTGACGGCGCTCCCAGTCCAGGGAGCGCCCAGAGCAAACGCTGCTAAGACCCACCCACCCCGCGCCGTCAGGGCGCGGGCTGCGCGCGGGACAGGCGCAGGAAGGTCAGCGCGATGGACGCGAGGATCAGCGCCAGGGCGACAAACTTGTGCCAGCCAGGCGGATCCCCCAGCAGGATCATCGACGAGGCAACCCCGACGACCGGTGCCATTAATGTGGCGATCGCCGCCACAGCCGCCGGGAGCTTTCCGACGAGGTTGGTCCAGACCGCATAGCCCATGACCATGGGCAGGACAGCATGCCAGATCAGGACGGCGATGACCGGACGGGAGGGCATGGACTGTTCCCAAGGCGGCTCGAGCGCCAGAACAAACGGCCAGCAGGCAAGGCCCGAAAGCCCGAGGAACCAGACGGTGAGCGCAATCGGGCTGAGGGTGAACCGGCCCGCTTTCATCGCCACGGTTCCAAGCGCCCACACCGTCGCCGAGGCCAACATGATCGCAGGGCCAAGCGGGCGGGCGATCAGATCGCTTGTGTTTTCCGCTGCCAAGACGGCGATGCCGCTCATGCCGATGCCAAGGGCTGCGAGACGGCGCGTATCCAGACGCTCGGTCAGAAACAGCGCAGCAAACACCGCGGTCAGCGCAGGCATGAGATAGGCGATGATCGCCGCCTTGGATGTCTCGGTTACCGTCTGCCCCAGCGCCACCAGCACGTTGAAGCCAAAGATTGTGAGAAGCCCGGTCAAAGCCATCCACGGCAGTTCGCGCCAAGGTGGGACGAGGATGTGCCCCTGCATCCGCGCATAGAGCCCGAGCAGAAGCGCAGCGGTCGACAAGGCAATGCCGCGGATCGTGAAGGGCGGCATCTCCGTGAGCATGAATTTGACTGCGGGCCAGTTCAGCCCCCAAAGGAGGCCAATCGTGGCCACGGCAAGGATCGTTGCAATGCCCGGGCGGTCCAAGGTCCGATCGCTAGGTCAAAGCCGCGGCAACGCCAGCCCCGAACGCGGCGGTCCCGAGGGGGCCTCCGAGGTCTGCTGTCCGGCTTTCGGGCCGCGCCAAGACCGCGTCGGTCGCGGTGCGGATTGCGGTTGCGGCCTCGGCCAGATCGGCCCGCCCATGGCGCCCGGCCAACCAGTCCAGCAGCATCGCCGTCGACAGGATGAGCGAGGTCGGGTTTGCCCGGTCCTGTCCTGCGATATCCGGGGCGGAGCCATGCTGGGCCTGAGCCGCGCAAAGGTCATCGCCGGCCATGATTGCACCGGAGAGACCGAGAGAGCCCGACAGCTCGCCAGCCAGATCGGACAGGATATCGCCGTACATGTTGGTGGTGACGATCACGTCGAACGCCTCTGGCCGGCGCACCAGATGGGCGCACATCGCGTCAATCAGCAGTGGTTCGACTGCCACGTCCGGGAAGTCTTTCGCCACAGTCTCGACCGCTTCGAGAAAGAGGCCATCGCCAAGCCGCAGCACATTGGCCTTATGCACCGGCGTGAGGTGACGTCGACGGGACATGGCAAGCTCGAAGGCCCGTCGCGCGATCCGCTCGCACGCATGCCGCGTCACCTTGCGCATCGAGATCACCATGTCAGGATCTGGCATCACCTCGCCATGACCGAGATGCATGTTGCGGTCGGCGTAGTGACCCTCTGTCACCTCGCGCACGATGACCAGATCGAAATCTCCGCCGCGCGCGGTGACACCGGGCGGCGTTCGGGCCGGGCGAATGTTGGCATAAAGATCGTATGTCGTGCGGGTGAAGGCCGAGAAGTTGATCCCGCCCTGCTCGACCGGGGGATAGTCTGCGGCCTGGTTCGGGCCGAGGATCACACCGTCATAGGTCGGAAACCTCTCCTGCAAGTCAGGACGAAAGGTCGAGCCATGTTCTCTCAGGCTTTCGAACCCGACACTGTCATGCTCGATCTCCAACCCGAGACCACGCGCGGTGTTCACGGCATCGAGAACCGCCAGCGTCGCCGCTGTGATCTCGGGCCCGATCCCGTCGCCGGGCAGAACGAGTAGTCTCATGGCGCATCCTGTCTTGTGGTCTTGCGGGTGTGACGAGCTTATGCGAGGGTGTATGCAATTGTATACAGTATTGCGTTCTGCGTCAGGCGTTTCACTGCGTTACCTGTTCCCGGATCTCTCTGTGTTTTGCCCGGCAAAGATCAGCGTCGCATTGTAGAAGACCACCCGGCCACCCGCGTGATCCACGCGCGCAGATATGTGATTTACCAACGCCCCCGGCTGGTTTACCGACAACGACTATTCAATGATGGACGTAATGGCGACTTCTCCGAAATCTTACCGAGTGCCGTGTGCCTGATCCTCAGATCGACCAGCCCGCAACACTCGAAGGAAGCCTGCTCGAGCGCTGGAACGCGCTGCCGGGGAATGTGCGCGGCGGGATCATTTTCATTCTGGCGGCGGTCTTCTTCTCGGTCATGGTCGCGCTGATCAAGATCGTTGGGCAACGCCTGCACATCACCGAGATCCTGCTGTTTCGCCAGCTCACGATGGTTCTGATCGCGGCCCCGGTGCTCTGGGCTGGATGGCCCGAAAGCCTGCACTCGGCCCGTCCAAAGCTGCAGGTGGTACGGGTCGGGCTGGCCTTTATGGCGATGACGCTCGGGTTCTCGGCGATTGTCGCGCTCCCGCTGGCCGAGGCGACGGTAATCTCGTTCTCGAAGACCTTTTTCACGACGGTCTTTGCAATCTTCATCCTGGGCGAGGTCGTGCGCACACCGCGTTGGATTGCCGTTGTCGTCGGGTTCGTCGGGATCCTGATCATCGTCTGGCCCGCGCTCAGTTCGGATTACGGGATCTGGCACATCGCAGCGCTTGCGAGCGCTGTCTGCGTCTCGCTGGTCTTCATCATCATCCGGATCCTCAGCCAGGTGGATCAGCCTGTCACCATCCTGACCTATCAGGCTGTCGGGGTCGGCATTCTGATGATCGCACCGGCCATCTGGTTCTGGCAAACACCGACGCTGGCCGAGTTCGGGCTTCTTGTGCTGATCGGAGTTGTGTCCGTAGTGGCACAATATCTGAACATTCTGGCGATGAAGGCGGGTGAGGCGAGCGCCCTTGCGCCTCTCGAGTACACGCGGCTGATCTTTGCCGCAGCGCTTGGGTACTTCCTGTTCGCCGAATGGCCCGAGCCGCGGGTCTGGGTTGGTGCCGCGCTGATCATCGCCGCAGCGCTTTATGTGCTTTATCGCGAGCGCAAGGTCGGCTCTCCGAGCAATATGTAACAAATTTCACCGCCGCCCCGGTCTTGCGCGTGCTCTAATTTTTCTTATCTTGTAATTTAAATATCAATTTGATAGGCTTCTTCGATGTCCAGAAGGGAATTATGCCCAGCCTGCTCAAGCAGGGGAATCTGCTGGTTCTGCAATGGAACCGGCTGGCGGAAAATTGCCATCAACGGCGAGACCGTGACCGAGATCTGCAGCGCCTGTGATGGTCGTGGCACCTGTGCCGAGTGTGACGGACAAGGATACGTCATCGTCAGCGAAGACGCGGTCGCCTCCACTGAGGATCGCCGCGACGGCGGCCCGACCTGTGCGCCGGGCGGCCGCAGCGTCACATACCTATAGGCGACCTAGTCGTTCCGCCCACCCAGCGCTGCCAGAACCGCATCCGTGATCTCGCGCGTTGTCGCCTCACCGCCCAGATCCCGAGGGCGCGGCTCTCCCGCCGCAGTCACCTGCTCCACGGCCGTCAGGATCGCCTGTGCCGCCACCGGCTCGCCGAGGTGCTCCAACATCATCGAGGCTGACCAGAAACTGCCGATCGGGTTGGCGATCCCCTGCCCCATGATATCGAAGGCCGATCCATGGATCGGCTCGAACATGCTCGGATAGCGCCGCTCCGGGTTCAGATTCGCCGTGGGCGCAAGACCGAGCGAACCGGTGAGCGCGGCCGCCAGATCCGACAGCACATCGGCATGCAGATTGGTCGCCACGACCACATCAATATCACCGGGACGCAGCACCATGCGGGTCGTCATCGCATCGACCAGAACGCGGTCCGTCTCGACATCTGGATAGTCGCTGCGAATCGCGTTGAACACGTCGTCCCACATCACCATGCCGTGGCGCTGTGCATTGGATTTCGTGACCAGCGTCAGGTGTTTAGCCGGCCGGGTCCGTGCGAGCTCGAACGCAAAGCGCTGGATTCGTTCGACACCGGCACGCGTGAAGACGGCAACATCCATCCCGACTTCCTCGGGATGCCCGCGATGGACACGCCCACCCGCGCCGGAATACTCGCCCTCGGAGTTTTCGCGCACGATGATCCAGTCGAGATCACCGGGACCCACATCGCGCAGCGGACTCTCAAGTCCCGGCAGCACCCGCGCGGGCCTTACATTTGCATACTGATCGAAGGGCTGACAGATCGCCAGACGCAACCCCCAGAGCGAGATGTGGTCAGGTAAGCGCGGATCCCCCGCAGACCCGAAATAGATCGCATCCATGGGCTTGAGCCGATCCAGCCCGTCCTCCGGCATCATTGCGCCCTCGCGCAGATACCGCTCGGAACCCCAGTCGAAATGCTGCACCTCTAAGGCGAAACCTTCGCGAGCCGCGACAGCCTCGAGCACCTCGAGCCCGGCGGCAATGACCTCGGTCCCGATCCCGTCGCCAGGGATCGATGCAATCTTGTAGGTCGTCATTGTCTGGTCTCCCGCCCCTCAACACCCAAGCGCGTCGGCGATGCCGCCGATATGGTCCGTCACGATATCCCACGGGCCGGTTGCCGTGAAATCATGGGTCTGGTCTTGGCCATGTTCGTAAGGACGATTGATGTAGGCCGTACGTATACAATGGCTGGCCGCAGCCTCAAGATCATCGTTATGGGCCGCGCACATCATGACCTGCTCGGTCGGCAGACCGAGCGCTGCGCAAGCGTTGAGGTAAGCCGCGGCGTCCCGCTTGTAGGCGCGCGTGATATCCGAGGACAGGATCACATCCCACGGGATCGCGGCCCGCTTCGCCATCGAGGCGAGCAGAACGGTCGACCCGTTGGACAGAGGCCCGATCAGAAAGCGCTGACTGAGACGGCGCAGACCAGGAACTGAGTCAGGCCAGGGATCGAGCCGGTGCCAGGCGAGATTCAGTTCGGCCCGCGCCGGTTCGTCAAACGCATCTGCGAGATCGAACTCGGGCAGGATCTCGTCCAGACGCTCGCGATGAATGACATCGATCGGCGTCCATGGGCGCTCGCCGGATTTCACCCTGGCCATGCCAGGGCGATAGCCTGCACGCCAGGCCCGGGCGAAAGCGTCGGTGTCCACGCCGTTGATACCGCGCGCCGCCAGCGCCCGGTCCATGATCCGCGCGACCGACCCGCGCCAGTCGACGACCGTGCCAAAAGTATCAAACAGCAGAACTTTGACGTCCATATTCTCTCTCCCCCTACGCTTCCCTCACAACCATGCCCACGGGCGGCGTGAGCGATCCTCGGACTGAAACGCCCTGATTTCTGGCATCCGCTCGGCGGTCAGTCCAAGATCGTCGAGGCCCTTCATCAGGCAAAGCCTGCGCAACCCGTCGATCTGGAACGGCACCGGCGCCGCGTTGGGCGGGACAACGACTTGCCGGTCGAGGTCCACGGTGAACGGCGCTTCGGGCTGGGCACGGGCGATCTCGGCAAAGCCCTCGATCACATCAGCGGGCAGTTCCACCGGCAATGTGCCGTTCTGGTAGCAGTTGTTCTTGAAGATACCCCCGAAGCTGGGGGCGATCACGGCGCGCACGCCGATGCAGTTCAACGCCCAGACCGCCCCTTCGCGGGAAGAGCCGCAGCCAAAGTTCTCGCCCGCCAACAAGACAGGTGCGCCGCGCCATGGTGGCTGGTTCAGGACAAAATCAGGCAGTTCCGCGCCGGTCTGGTCAAAGCGCCACGCCTCGAACGCGTAAGGCTCCAGCGCATCGCGGCCAAAATCCGAGAGGCGCTCGATCCGGATGATCACATCAGTGTCGACATTCTGCGCCAACAGGGGCGCAGCCGGGCCGGAAACAGTAGTGAACGGGTCCATCTCAACCTCCGATCAACTTGCGCACATCGGTGATGCGGCCCGTGACCGCCGCCGCCGCCGCCATGGCGGGCGAGGCGAGATGGGTCCGCGCCTGCGGTCCCTGCCGTCCGACGAAATTGCGGTTGGTTGTCGAGACCGCGCGTTTGCCGGGCGCGACAACCTCGCCGTTCGCGGCCACGCATTGCGAGCATCCCGGCTCGCGCCACTGAAACCCGGCACGACGGAAGACCTGATCGAGCCCTTCGGCTTCCGCCTCGGCCTTCACCGCCTGCGAGCCGGGGACGACCCAGGCCGATGTCTGCTCTGCAACCGTCCGGCCCCGGATCACAGTCGCCGCAGCGCGCAGATCGGACAGCCGGGAATTGGTACAGGATCCGATAAAGACGTGGTCGACGGGTACGCCCTCGAGCGCTTGTCCCGGTGTCAGACCGATGTAGTCCAGCGCTTTTTCCCAAGCTCCGCGCCGGGCCGCATCGGGTGCCGCAGCCGGATCTGGGACCCGGCCATCCACGGGCACCACGTGCTCAGGGCTGGTACCCCAGGTGACCTGAGGCGCGATATCTGTCATGTCGATATGTTCCTCGCGGTCAAACACAGCGCCCTCATCCGAAGGCAGGCTTTGCCACGCCGCCAAGGCCTGATCCCATGCCTCACCGACAGGGGCGAACCGGCGTCCGAAGATGTACTGATACGTCACATCGTCAGGAGCGATCATACCCATCTTGGCCCCGCACTCGATAGACATGTTGCAGATGGTCAACCGCCCTTCGATGTCGAGTGACCGAATGGCCGAACCCGCATATTCCAGCGCATAGCCCGTGCCGCCAGCGGCACCGATCCGGCCCATGAGGTAGAGGATCATGTCCTTCGGCGTCACCCCTGCCCCGAGCGCACCATCGAACACCACGCGCATCGTTGCCGGCCGCTTTTGCACGATCGTTTGCGTGGCCAGCACGTGTGCGACCTCGGTCGAGCCCACGCCAAACGCAATGGCCCCCAGCGCACCGTGGGTCGAGGTGTGGCTGTCACCGCAGGTGATCACAAGACCCGGCAGGGTCAGGCCAAGCTCCGGCCCGATGACGTGGACGATCCCCTGTTCAGGATCATTCACGTCAAAGAACCGGATGCCTGCCGCCTCCGCCCGCTCGCGGAAGACCGGCGCTAGCCGGGCACTGATCTCGGTCGAGGCAGCATGCCGCCCCGGCGCGGTCGAGACCGCATGATCCGGTACCGCAACCGTCAACTCCGGTGCATGGACCGACAGACCGCGTGCTTCGATCTCGGCCAGAGCCTTGCCGCCCGACAGATCGTGCAGGAGATTTCGATCGACGTGCAGCAACGCGTACCCATCACCCAGATCCGCCACCACATGGGGCGTCCAAACCTTGTCAAACAGCGTTCGCATCACCGTTTCATCCCTGCGCTATCGACATGGCACCTGCGAACACGATTGCTCACAGACCTGTGGGGTACGCGGTTGAAGGCTGGCCGATCCGCGTTCCAAACTTAGCTTCATCTTAAGCATAACTGCACAAGGAGGTCCCAATGCGCAAAGTGCTTGCTACTTTCTTCGCCGCTGCGACGATCATGACCGCACAGATCGCCAGTGCCGCCGAGCCGGTTTATCAGTCCTTGTTCGGTACCGCGATCGACGGCACCGACCCGGTTTCGTACTTCACCGAAGGCCGCCCCGTCGAGGGGTCTTCCGATTACACCCATGACTGGAACGGCGCGACATGGCGCTTCTCGTCAGAGGCCAACCGCGATGCATTTGCCACGGCGCCCGAGAAGTACGCCCCTCAGTACGGTGGCTATTGCGCATGGGCCGTGAGCCAGGGCTACACCGCTTCGACCGATCCAGACGCTTGGAAAATCGTCGATGGCAAGCTCTACCTGAACTACAACCAGTCTGTGCAGGAAACCTGGGAAAAAGACGTGCCCGGCTATATCGCGACTGCGGACGGGAACTGGCCCAAGGTTCTCGAGTAAGGTTTTTTTGAGGGGCTCGGTGTCGCCCTGACGCCGGGTCCCGGCTAGGCGAAAACACTCTCCCGGGCCTTTATCGCCCGAGCAACGAAGGCGTTTGTGGGTGCAGCCTGCCCAAGCGTTGCGGCCTCTCGCACGACCGCGCCATTGATCGCATCGACTTCACCGCGTTTGCCGGCCATGTGATCCTGCGCCATGGATGGGCGCGAGCCGGGGATCTTTGCTCCGAACGCGCGGATATAGTCTACAGGGTCACTGATCTCGACGGCGATGCCCTTGGCTCGCGCGACCTCCCAGGCTTCCTGCGCGCACTCGGCCGAGATTGCCGCTGCGTCAGGGTTGGCCATCACCTCGCCCACGGTCAGCCCGGTGATCGTGCAGGGCCCGGAATAGGCCGCATTGCAGATCAGCTTCTCCCAGACCATGCGGTGGATGTCGTCGAAGGTCAGAACGCGGAACCCACTGCTGCTCCAGATCTCGGCGATTACTTCCAGCCGCGCCCCGGCCTGCCCGGCATACTCACCGAGGCGAACGAACTCCATGCCGTTGTGATGCGCGTGGCCCGGCCCTTTCATCGAGGCACCGAACCCGCCAACAACGCCAATGCTGACACGGTCAGGTCCCAGAACCTCCGCCGCGAGATCAGGTCCCCCCAGCCCGTTCTGCATTGAAAGGACGGCGGTCTGCGGACCAAGCCCGGGTGCGACCGCCTGGACTGCGGCCTCGACCCCGTCGAGTTTCGTCGCGATGATCACCAGATCACGCCCCGCCACCGCTGCTGCATCCGATGTCGCCTCTATCCGGACGGTCCGGTCGCCGCTCGCGCCCTCGACCCGCAGGCCGTCACGATTGATGGCCTCGACATGATCCACCCAGGTGTCGACCGCCAAAACGTCATGCCCCGCATCGGCCATCAACGCGGCATAGACCGACCCCATCGCCCCCGTTCCGACAATCCCGACTTTCGCCATCCCAAGGCCCTCCCTCCGCACAGTCTTGTCCTTTCAACGAAGAAGTCAACGAAGCGGGAAATCAGAACGGGGATTGCTCGAACCCTCGGAACGGGTACGCTCTCGCCCATGACCGTCGCTTTGCCAGAGCCCGGACCGCACAGGTTCCTGCCGCTTCCCGAGATGCGCGCGCTGATCAACCGCGAAGCCGGAGTATCCGACTGGATCGAGATCAGTCAGGGCCGGATCAACGCCTTCGCAGATCTCGCAGGCGATCACCAGTTCATCCATGTCGATCAGGAGCGCGCGGCGGAGACACCGTTTGGCGGCACGATCGCGCACGGGTTCTACACGTTGTCTCTGCTCACCTTCCTGGGCCAAGGCCCGCGCCCCCGGATCGAGGGGACGGTCCGGTCGCTGAACTACGGGTTCGACCGGGTACGCTTCGCGGCGCCGGTGCCCTCGGGCGGCGCGGTCCGGGCCCGGTTCACGCTTGCCGAGATGGACGAAAGCCGCGCGGGTGAGGTCACCCTGCACTGGGACGTGACCGTCGAAATCCGCGGCCAGGAGATTGCCGACGGCGGGCGTCCGGCTCTCAGCGCACGCTGGATCACCCGCGCCTATCTCGGGACGGCGGGATGACCGCCCCCCTGTCCACACAGGATTGCGGCACTCAGGTTTCGCTCGAGGCCTTCCTTGGGGCGCTTGACCCTGAAACCGCGGCCGAGCTTCGCGCGATCGCAGCGCGCATCGACGCGCTTGAACGGGTTGCGGACGGCCTGGCTGGGATCGAGCGGCGCTTGATGCCCTGGGCCGGCATGGCTGCGCTGCTTTTCCTCTTCGGCATCGGGCTCATTCTCACAGCAGGGATCGCAACGGCAATGACAGCCTCGCTCTGCTTGCTTGCATTGCCCGTGGTGGCCGGGGTGTATGCCTGGCAGATCAAGCCGCGAACCCAGGCGGACAGCGAGGCACAGGCGCTCAACCGGGCGCATTTCCTGCCGCACGGATGCCTCTACTTTCCACGCGGCACTCAGCCCGCCTGCGTCGTGCGCGTAGACTGGGTGCCGCCACCGCCGCAGCCTGCGCAAACACCCTCCCATCTGCGCGATCCGCGCAAGCCCGAGAACCGGATCGGCTCGTCATGGTGATCGCCGGTTTTGCACACCGGCTGGTCCTGGCGCCCGCGGCCCGCGCCAGCCGGAGGCGACGGCGCGGGCGTCTGTCGTGCGCGCATCTGCGCGCTCAATCAGGCTAGCGCCGTGGCGGGGGCAACCCACAAAGACGATGCGATCGATGGCGGAACAGTCGATCTCGCGATCGAGCCGACACCGCAGGGCAGTATCGCGCATCTCACCCTGAACCATCCACGCCGCCGCAACGCCATCGGCCCGGCTGTCATCCAGGCCCTGACCACCCGCGCGGCCGAGTTGGCAGCAATGCCCGATCTGCGCGCGGTCTCCCTGCGTGGCACAGCCGGCCTGTTCTCCGCCGGCGCCAATGTCAAAGTCATGGCGACGCTGCAACCCGACAGCGCGCGCGCCTTCATCACCGGGTTGCACCGCGCCATTGATGCCATCCGCCGCCTGCCGGTCCCGGTCATTGCCGTGCTCGAAGGCCGCTGCTATGGCGCCGCGATGGAGCTTGCGGCGGCCTGCGACATGCGTCTCGGCACCACCGATCTTATCTCGGGCATGCCAGAGGTTCGGGTCGGCCTGCCCTCGGTGATCGAGGCCTGCCTCCTACCCCGGTTGATCGGCTGGGGGCGCACATCCGAACTCCTCCTGACGGGCCGCGATGTCATCGGACCGGAGAATGCCGAAATCGGCTTTCTCGAAAAGCAGGTGCAGCCCAACGATATCGATGTCGCTCTCCGGCGATGGACCGATGCGATCCGCGCCGCCGCGCCAGAAGCTGTTCGCGCGCAGAAACAGATCCTGCTCGCCTGGCCCCCCGATCATCGCACAGCGATCGCTGCCTCGATCGACGCCTTCGCTGCCAGCTACCAAACGGGGGAGCCGACAACCTATCTCTCGCACGCGCTCGGGAAAAAAACCTGACACTGCGGCTGGATTTCGGTGCATATTCCCGCAGATCACGGCGCAACGCCAAGACCGAACGGATCGCAAACCATGTCACCCAAGCTCGTCATTTTCGACTGTGACGGCGTTCTCGTCGACTCCGAGCCGATCACCAACCGGATCCTGGCCGAGGACCTGACGGCCCACGGCCTGCCCATCGACACCCAGACCTGCATCGATCTCTTCGTCGGCGGAACGATTCAGGGGGTCTTCCACGAGGCAAAGCGCCGCGGTGCGGCTCTGCCCGAAGATTGGGTCCCGCACATCTACAAGCGCATGTTTGACACACTCGCGACCGAGGTCGAGCCAATCCCCGGCATCGACCGGGTTCTGGAAAGCCTTGAAAACGCGGCGGTTCCATACTGCGTCGTCTCCAACGGGCCCATGGAGAAGATGCGGGTCACTCTTGGCCGGACCGGGCTGTGGGACCGCATGGCCGGGCGCATATTCTCCGCCCACGAGGTCGGTATCGCCAAACCGGACCCCGGCCTCTTCCTGCATGCCGCCCGCACTCTAGAGACCGCCCCGACCGATTGCATCGTGATCGAGGACAGCGCCAGCGGTGCCCGCGCCGCCGCGGCAGCCGGCATGCCCTGCTTCGGCTACGCCCGCGATACTCCCGAAGACCGGCTCACCCAGCACGGAGCAATCCCGTTCACCGACATGGGCACGCTGCCGCGCCTTCTGAAGCTTGACGGCTGAAACCGGGTGCCCTGGCGGCCATCCGTGCGGCTTGCCCGCACGGGCGCTGATGCCCTAGCATCAGCCGCGCCCCGCCAAGGGGCATGGCCGCCCCCTTGACCCAAAGCGAGACAGCCCATGGCCCACGATCTGATCCTGACAAGCGCCCGAGTCATCGACCCGTCCCAGGGCATCGACGAGATCACTGAGGTCGGTTTCTCCGGCGGCACCGTCTCAGCGATCGGCAAGGACCTGCCCCGCGGCCCTGAGACCGATATCCGCGACCTCTCCGGCCTTGTCGTCACCCCCGGCCTCATCGACATGCACACGCATGTCTACTGGGGCGGCACGTCGCTCGGCATCGATGCCGAGGCGTTCTGCCGAACCTCGGGCGTTACCACGGCGGTCGACACCGGCAGCGCCGGACCCGGCAATTTCCCGGGCTTCCGCACGCATGTCATCGACCAGTCGGACGTCCGCATCCTTGCCTATCTTCATGTGTCCCACGCCGGGATCTGGGGGTTCTCGGACACGGTCATGGTCGGCGAAAGCGAGGATTTGCGCCTGATGGATCCGCGCACCGCGGCCAGGGTTGCCGATGAAAACCGCGACGTGATCGTTGGCGTCAAGATCCGGCTGGGTCGCCATGCGTCCGGTCAACAGGGCATGGCGCCCTTCGACTACGCCCTTCAGACTGCCGAGGAGGTCGGCATGCCCATGATGGTGCATATCGACGAGCCACCCCCGTCCTACGAGGCGCTGGTCGAGCGGATGCGGCCCGGAGATGTTCTGACCCATTGCTTTCGCCCGTTCCCGAACAGTCCGGCCACGGCGCAAGGCACGGTGAAACCGGCGGTTCGCGGCGCACGCGAGCGCGGCGTTCTCTTCGATGTCGGTCACGGCAAGGGCTCGTTCGCCTTCAAGACAGCCCGTGCGATGCTGGCCAATGGGTTCCTGCCGGACACCATCAGCTCGGACGTCCATGCGCTTTGCATCGACGGTCCCGCCTTCGATCAGGTCACGACCCTGTCGAAATTCCTCTGCATGGGCCTCGATCTGCCAACCGTGATCAAGCTGTCGACCGAGAACGCAGGCTTGGCGCTCGGGCGACCCGAGCTTGGAACCCTGCGTCCGGGCTCGCCGGGCGATGCAACCGTTCTCAGTGTCGATAGCGGCAGCTTCGACTATGTCGACGTGCTGGGTGAGACGATGACCGGAAGTCAGAAGCTCTCGGTCAAAGGCGTTGTTCTCGGGGGGCGGTGGTGGCATCCGTCATCGACGGCGCAGGTCCAGGGATGATGTATCGCAAATCGCGAACGCAGGGATTTGCAGTCGCAACCTTGAGCCTTGCGCTCACGGGGTGTCTTGCGCTCATAGGATGTGCCGTCTCCGAGACGCCAGAACCCGATGGCGCGCGCGGCACCAGACTGACCGCCGCGGAGGTCCGCGCCACCTTCATAGGAACCCCGTGGAAAGGGTCATCGAGCGTGTTTTTCTTCCGACCGAACGGCACCTATGTCTACACGTCCGAAAAAACGACCACGGAATGGGGTCCATGGCGCTACCGCATCAACGATGACGGATCGATCGCCGGCGCGTCATCGACGTATACATTCTACAAGATCGGACCGGGATACAGGTACCACAACTCTGATACGGATGCGTTCTACCGTGCGATCCCGGATGTAAGTGAAGGCGCCCGCCCAGGAGCGGGACGCGCTCAGCTCGAGACCTGCTTGGGCACGCAGCTCTTTTGTTCAGCCGAATAGGTGTAACCTTCTGCGCAAGCGTGATGGCAGCCGGCGGCAAAAGCCGAGCCTGCGCCTAAGCCGAAAGTCGCGACAGCGGCGATCAGAACGATGGTCTTCATCAGAACCTCCATCTGGATTGGGCGCCACAACAATAGCCCGATCACGAGGATTTTACCATCGAATAGTCATAACCCTTTCTGCGGATCATCGCCCCTTGCGTGTTGCAGCGCTGCCAACACGTGCGGCGGCGATGCTGGGCGAAGCGGCCATCTGCGCGGGCACCCCGCGCAGCGAGAGGGCGTGCCCTCTCGGCCCGCCTTGGGCGGGCATGGCCGCATCGCCCAAGACCAGCGAACCACACAAGGGCGAACCAGGCACCACCGCTCGATCTGTGCCTGCGCAGACGAAAATGCGCTCAGGCGATCGCGCGTTCGAGCCAGGCGGCCGTACGCAGAAGAGGACCATCACCGCCAACAGGACCGACCAGTTGAACTCCCATGGGCAGTCCATTGACCTCGAGCAGCGGCAGGGTCACGCATGGAACCCCGGCATAGGTCCAGAAGGCATTGAACACGGGATCGCCGGTCCAGCCAAGCCCCTCCGGCGCCGGACCAGCAGACGCGAGGCACAGGATTGCATCACACTCGGCAAAGACCTCATCCAGTGCCGCCTGCAGGCGCGGGCGCTGCGCAAGCGCTTCGCGATATTCTGCTTCCGGTGTGGCCCGGCCCTCAGCAATAGCGCCCTGCAGGCTTTCGCTCATCTTGTCGCCATGGGCGTCGAGCAGCGGGCCGTAGTGATGCGCATTGCCATAGACCTGCACGATCCGCTGCCAATCCCAGACATCGGCCATCCAATCCGGCAGATCCAGCGGTGTGCAGCCGGGCGCTAGCCGCGCAGCGAAGGCCTCCAGGGCTTCCCGGGCATCCATGTCAGCCTGCTCCCACATCGCACCGCGCACAAAGGCGATCCGCGGCCGCTCCTGCGGTTGGGACAGTGCACACTCAACCAGTGGCGGTCTTGAGCGAGGCCCGGCACCAAAATCGCCCGGATCTCGTGCCAGCATCGTCGATGTGACCAGCGCCAGATCTTCCACCGAACGCCCATAGGTCCCGACCGTATCCAGCCAGTCCGCCTGCATGGTCACGCCGGTCCGACCGATCAGCCCGAAACTCGGCTTGAGGCCATGAATGCCACAAAAGCTGGCAGGCCTGATGACCGAACCGCCGGTTTGCGTTCCCAACGCCAGTGGCACCTGCCCGTCACGCACCGCCGCCGCCGATCCGGACGATGACCCGCCCGGCGTATGCTGCGGGTTCACGGGGTTGCGGGTCTTACCGGGGGTCCGCACAGCCAATTCCGTCGTGACGGTCTTGCCAAGGATGACAGCGCCGGCGTCCCTCAACTGGCTGACGCAGAACGCATCACGATGCGTATGCCGGCCTTCATGGCCCGCATACCCGTTCTGGGTCGGCATGTCCGCAGTCTCGATAATGTCCTTGATGCCCACCGGCACGCCGTGCAGCGGGCCTGTGCCATGGCCGCGCGCGCGCGCAAGATCGGCCTGCCGTGCCTGTTCCAGCGCATGATCACGATCAAGCCAGATCCAGGCACCCACTGCTTCGTCCCGCGCTGCGATCCGGTCGAGGCAGGATGTGACCAGCGCCTCGGACGTGATCTCTCCCGCAGCAATGCGGCGAGCAGCTTCAGCCGCGCCAAGTTTCCATTCATCAGCCATGGGCCCCTCCCAGAAAGTCGGCAATCCACCGGTCATAATCGGCTGCACGGGTGGCCCGACGCATCAACTCGGTGCTGGCAGGGCGATCGGGCGCACGCCCTTCGGACATTGCGCGCAAAGTCTCATCCATCGCCCGAATGGCCGCCGGCAGCACCGGATGCCCTGTCAGGCACATGCGCACACCGTGCTGTGCCAATGCCTCGGCATCCATGATTTTCAACGCCCCGCCGAGCACGATGGGCAGATCAAAGGCGGCACCCAGCGCCGCGACCTCCTCGGCCGTTTTGACCCCGATGAAGAACAGCGCATCGACCCCGGCACGGGCATAGGCCCGTCCCCGCGCGATCGCATCGTCGAGACCGCTCACGGCGCACGCTGACGTGCGCCCGATGATGACGGTCGACGGATCCCCCCGCGCATCGAGGGCGGCGCGCATCTTGCCCACCCCCTCTTCAAGCGCCAGAAGTTCGGTCCCGGCTTGCCAGTAGCGCAGCGGCAGAGCTGTATCTTCGATGGACATGGCCGCGACACCGGCGGCCTCGAGCTCCTGCACCGTCCGGCGGACATTCAGTGCGTTCCCATAGCCGTGGTCGGCATCAACGCAGAACGGCAGCGGCGAGGCACGGGACATCCGGCGGCACTGGTCGGCGAACTCGCTGAGTGTCAGCACGATCAGATCGGGCGCCCCCAGGACGGCGAGCGAGATCGACGAGCCACCCGCCATACCGATCTCGAACCCGATATCCTCGGCCAGCCTCATCGAAAACGGATCGAACACCGATGCCGGGATCAGACATCGGTTTCCGTCAAGATGTGCCCGAAAGACATCACGCCGCTCTTTGAACACAAGACCCTCCCACGAACGTTGGCGGGAACGTCACATGCTTCGCGAGCGCATTCCAGTCCGCGATCCGCCGCGCCCCTGCCGATCACAAATCTGATGGCGGAGCGACCGGTCAGGAATGGGCGCCAGACGCGATCTGGTCGGCAAAGCCGTGGTTCACGTCGCGGTGCTCGGCCTCGTCTGCGCGGACCACGATGACCACATCGCGCAGCCGCGCATCATCTGCCAGCTTCCAGTAGTCCTTGGCGATCTGCGGCGCTGGCACATTTTCGATACGGCCCGCATCGATCTCGGCCAGGTACTGGGTGTAGCTGATCACCGCCTCTTCCTCGAGGTACCCGACGATCCTGTGCGCTGTTTGCGGAGCGAGCAGGTACGTGAAGAAGAAGAGGTTATAGAAGATCGCCTGTGCCAGCATGATCACGATCCGCTCGAACCGGCTCGGCTCGGCGATGTGAATAAACGTCATCAGGTGCATGCGCTCGTTCTCGGCCTCGTCCAGAAGCGTCCGGATCCAGCCCTGATCGTCCCTGATGTGGCGAATGGCTTTCAAATGCTGCAGCAACCCGCCAACCATTCCAGGCACGGCGGCAACCGTCTCGAGCACCACGGCGCGGTGACCATAGCGCTTGGCGAAGAACGCATCGGCGAAGATGCGCATGAACTTCACCAACCGGAAGGCAATCCGGTCGTGTATGTCCTGCGGCTTGCGGTGGACAGTCAGATCAATCGCAGCATCGGTCGAAGCGTCGTCAGTCACGGTGTCGCGCATGGGGTCCTCCTATACATACCGCAATTTCGGTCTGCTGGTGCCGCTTTCAAGGCGATGCGACGGAGTGTACCAAGAGCAGGGCAGTGGCTTAGGCGCTGATATGATTAGCGAATTCTGAAGATGAGGGTTTGGCAATGACAGTCGAGATCACCGATGACGGCCCTGTTCGCATCATCACCATGAACCGACCCGAGGTGCGCAACGCGATGGATCCGGCGACCGCCGATGCACTTTTTGCGGCATTCCTGGCGTTCGAGACGGACGAGACCGCACGGGCTTGTGTCTTCACGGGCGCAGGCGGGGCGTTCTGTGCGGGCTGGGACCTGAAATACGGCGCGACCCTGACCGACCCCGAGGACTTCGACCGGGAGGTCCGCAGGCCCTTGGCGTTCCCGGAGGGCGATGGCCCGGTGCCACGCGGGCCGATGGGGCCAAGTCGGATGGAGTTCTCCAAGCCCGTGATCGCGGCAGTCGAAGGCCCAGCGGTGGCGGGCGGGATGGAGCTTGCGCTGCTGGCAGACTGCCGGGTGATGGGCGAGAGCGCCTATCTCGGCGTCTTCTGCCGTCGCTGGGGCATCCCGCTGATCGATGGCGGGACGGTGCGCCTGCCGCGGCTGGTTGGCGAAGGCAAGGCGCTGGAGATCGCGATGACGGGCCGCAAGGTCCCGGCGGAGGAATGCTACCGGATCGGCCTCTGCGAGCGGGTTGTGCCAGACTGCACGGCGCTGGAGGAAGCGCTCGCCATGGCGCATGAGATCTGCCGGTTTCCCGAAAGAGCGATGCTGGCGGATCGCGCGTCAATCATCGCGTCGCGCGGGATGCCGTTGGCCGACGCGCTACGGCACGAATGGGCCGAAGGACTGGACGCCGCGGTCGAGCAAGGCACGCGCGGCGCCGGTGCATTCGCGGGCGGCAAGGGGCGTTCTGGCGACTTCAGCGATATCGAATAGTGGCACAGCTCGCGCGCGAGCCGATGGCACCGAAGCGTCGCGCGACAGCCGAGGTCCGCGATCTGCTGAGCCCGAGCAGCGCCTAGAGCGCGCGCAGATCAGCCAACCAGGGCGCACCGTTCTCCGGCACATGCAGTTCGTATTGCACCCGGCGCGCCCTGGCGATCGAGCCGGCTTTCCCCGGCTCTAACGAGACGTAGAGGTTCTCCGAGCCGTCATCGGGCCGGATCATGCCATTGCCACTGTCCGGATTGAGGAACCCGATCGTCCCGGTGCCAGAGATGGTTTTGCGGCGCAAGCTCATGCTCAACCTCACGTTTGATCTGTCATCGCACTGTCATGTCGATCAGGCGAAATTGCGGCGTTTTTCGACGATTTATGCGACGCGCAGATCCTCGACCTGGGGGGCGCCCGTCTCGGGGATGTGCAGGTTGTAGCGCACTTTCACACCGCGATCGAACGCAGCCGCGTCATAGCTCTGCGAGACGTTGATGTAGACATCGCCCGACCCGTCGTCCGGCTTGACCAGCCCGGTGCCCCGGCGCTTGTTGAAAAACGAAATCGTGCCCTTGCAATTCGACTTGAACGTCGCGGTCATGATGGCCTCCTCAAAATTGCCGTACTTTCAATTGTCGTCGGAGATGGGGAGGCGGTTCAAAGACAACAAGATAAAATTCAAAAAAAATTTTAGGTGACGTTGCGGCAACCCTGGATTGTACAGAAATCTCGGGGCTCGCCGCCTATTCAGGCAGCGACATTCCCCCGAGGAGGATAGTTCCGAGAACGGGCCGTTTGCGCCGCATCGATGATCTGCTCGGCAGTTGGGCGCAGGAACGGGAAAGTGTTTACCGCCGCCCCCCAAAGCGTGCCATCGGGCCGGATGAAGAAGACTGCCGCCTCAGCAAACAGCGCCGGCTCGCCTTCGCGAATGGTCTCGGAGATGCTGAGACCAAGCCCCCGCGCGGCGGCGATGCTCAGATCATAGCCAACCGGCCAGTCGCCAAGCCCCCACGTGCTGACAGTTTCTTCCGCCCTTGCCGCGTCATCCGTCGAGATGGATACGATTTTCAGTCCTTCTGCCGTCAAGGCCTCTTCATGCGCCATGAAATCCTCGAACTGGCGCTTGCACCGCGGGCAATGCAGCCCGCGATAGACGTTCAGCACCGTCATGAAGGGCGCATCGAAATCGGCATTTGTGATCCGTCCGCCCCCAACGCGGGGCAAGTCAATGGCCGGAAAGGCTTGTCCAGGTACCAGAACTTCGGTCATCGCAGTCTCCTTTGATGGATCAAGCCCCAGCGTCTAGGGCAGCACTTCAATCTCGATGAAAGCACAGGCAAAATCATTGCCGTTCTTGACATCATGCTCCACGCCGAGTTTGCGAAAGTACGGCACCCCGTTCTGCATCGGCGCCTCGACCGGCCCGTCCAGCGTATCGATATCCAGCTTTCCGTCAAAGAGCGGCACGACCACATAATCGTGTTCATGCCGGTGCCAGCCGGTGTTGTCGCCCTTTGCGGCGAAAGACCACCGCCAGACTTTGACCCGGTCGTTCTCGATCAACAACTCACCGGTCGCGCTGCCGGTTTGATCGCTTGCGCACATGTCTCTCTCCTGCCGAGGCTGCGTCGTTCAAGTACGGAACTCGGATCACCCGGATGAAAGAACCAGAACCCAGGGATCCGAGCGACCAGAGAAGCCGATGCGCTTAAAAGAGGGCGGCTGCGATCACCCGGCCTGACGCACAACCATGCGCGTCAGTCTGCGTTCAACACAACCCGTCCGGTGATCCGCCCCGCCTTCAGATCATCCAACGTCTTCGAAGCCTCACAGAGCGGCCGGGTCGAGACCGGGATCTCCTTGACCTTGCCGGTGCGCACCAGAGCGATCAGCTCGTTTAGGTCCTTGCACGATCCGACATAGGACCCCTGCACCGTCAGCGCCTTTTGCGGCAGCCACGGCAGCGGCATCTTGAAGTCGCCGCCATGCAGGCCAACGACCACGTAGCGGCCCATCTTGATCAGCCCATGCACCGACAGGCGTGCGGTCGCGGGGACCCCCACGGTGTCCACCACGCCCAGCAGCCTGTTGTCGCAGATCTTGCGCAGTTCGGTCAGCGCATCCTCGCGGGACGTGTCCAGCACCGCGTCGGCCCCCATCGAGACCGCTGTCTGCAGTTTGGACTGGTTGTTGTCGCAGGCGACGATCTTCTCGAAGCCCATGGCGCGCGCGATGGCAACGGCGTTCAAGCCAAGCCCGCCGCAGCCCATCACCGCCAGCCACTCGCCCGGGTGCATCTTCGCCGGATCGACCTTCTTCAGCGCGCAGTACACCGTCAGACCCGAGCACGCGTAAGGCGTCACCGTATCGAGATCGAGACCGTCGATGTTCACAAGGAACCGCGGGTGATCGACGATCACGTATTGCCCATAGCCGCCATCGCGCACGACCCCAAGCGCCCGCATCCGCGTGCAGTCGTTTTCGCGATCGTTCGAGCAGGCCACACAATCGGGCTCCAGGCACCCGATCCAGGGGTGCACGATGAACGTCTTGCCGATCTCGACCTCCGGCGCGTCCGGACCGAGCGCGACCACCTCACCGCAGAACTCGTGCCCCAGCGCCTGAGGCAGCTTCATGCCGCGCGCGGCCATGTCCAGCTTGCCTTCCTCGCCGAGGTCGAAGAACCCCTCCTGAATGTGCAGGTCCGAGTGGCAGACACCAGAGCGCCGGACCCGGATCAGCACCTCGGTTCCCTCGGGCACAGGCATCGGTCGCTGGCGCTCGACAAGCGGTTTGTCGAACTCGACAAGGTCATAGCTGGTGTAGGTCTCGGTCATCACATCCTCCCTGTTTGGGCAGAGATCATCATGTCTCGCCCCGTCTGGCAACCAGCTTGCAACCGGACCGGCACGACAGACCGGCAGACAACCTCGCGATCTTTAAGCGTGCCTTAACCACAGATGGAGAAGGTCCGCCGCGCTGCGGCAGGCCTCGCCCGCCAAGGCTCAAGTAATTGAAGCAAAACGTTCAAAGATGGAGATCCTTATGGGATTTTGGCGCAAGTTTTGGAAGGCGACGTCATTCTGGTCTCAGGCGGAGGATAGCGGCTGGAGCAGCTGGGGCGGCCGGGTCTCGAAGGTCAAGAAAGACCGCGAGAAAAACGCCTGCGATGACCGCGAACCTGGCGGTCGGCAGCACGACTGGCATGATCGTATCAAGAAGAAGTTCGCAGACAAAATCTGTCGTGATCGCGATCAGGACGACTGTGGCAACGCGGCCAATACCAAGGACTGCACGCATGGGATGTCTGACTGGAAGGCCTGCAAGAACCACGCGCCGACCATTCTCGGCAACACCGAAAAGATCGTCCAGACGACACAGGATCAGACCCGCAAAGGCACAGTGATCACCCGTATCGAGGCAGAGGATCTCGATGGAGATACGCTGACATTCAAGCTGCGCGGTGAGGATGCGGACCACTTCGACATCGATGCTGACACAGGGGTCGTGACCACGCGGGTCGACGGGTTGGCCCCCTTTGCCAGCGCAGATGGCGACTCGGTCTTCAAGATCGAAGTGGTTGCCAAGGACGTGCAAGGCGCTGAAAGCGACGCAGCCACCGTCGACACGATCGTGTTCGGATCGGCCTAGCCGATCGCAGCGGCA
This sequence comes from Pseudomonadota bacterium, assembly GCA_039821125.1. Classification (GTDB taxonomy): domain Bacteria; phylum Pseudomonadota; class Alphaproteobacteria; order Rhodobacterales; family Rhodobacteraceae; genus Thermohalobaculum. The sequence goes on along the minus strand of JBCBOR010000015.1, from coordinate 39,220 downwards.
ATCGCCTCGCCAAGATCGGTGGTCTTCGCGGTGCCACCCAGATCTCCGGTCTTCGGCGCATCGGGATCGCCGAGGACCGTCTCAATCGCGCGGACGATGGCCGCAGCCGCCTCGGGTTGTCCGAGATGGTCGAGCATCATCGCGGCTGACCAGATCTGCCCAACGGGATTGGCGACGCCCTGCCCCGCGATATCGGGCGCCGAGCCGTGGACCGGCTCGAACATGCTGGGATAGACCCGCTCCGGGTTGATGTTTGCTGACGGTGCCACAGCGATGGTGCCGGTCACGCCAGGGCCGAGATCCGACAGGATGTCACCAAACAGATTTGTGGCGACAACGACCCGAAACTGCTCTGGCTGCATGACCATCCGGGCGGCCAGAATGTCGATATGGTGCTCCTGCGTCGCGATCGCGGGATACGCCGCCGCGACCGCCCGGAAACGGTCGTCCCAGTAGGGCATCGAGACGAAGATGCCGTTCGACTTCGTCGCCATGTCGACCTTGTCTGCACCAATTTTCTGCGCCAGCTCAAAAGCGTAGCGGCTGATCCTGTCGCACCCTTTGCGCGTGAAGACCGCCTGCTGTGTGACAAACTCGCGCTCGGTGCCCGAGAACATCATGCCGCCAACCTGGCTGTATTCACCCTCGGTGTTCTCCCGCACGACCCAGAAATCGATATCTCCCGGCGCCTTGCCGGCCAGCGGGCATGGCACGCCGGGCAGCAGGCGCACAGGGCGCAGGTTCACGTACTGATCAAACTCGCGCCGGATCGGCACCAAGAGCCCCCAGAGCGAGATGTGATCGGGCACGCCCGGGAACCCAACCGCCCCCAAGAACACGGCATCCGATTGAGAAAGTTGCGCAATCCCGTCCTCCGGCATCATCGCGCCAGTCGCCTTGTAGCGCTCGCAGGACCAGTCGTAATGCGTTGTCTCGACCGAGAACCCACCCGCCGCAGCGGCCGCTTCCAAAGCGCGCAATCCTTCCGGCATCACTTCGTTTCCGATCCCATCGCCCGGGATGCATGCGATCTTGTAACTGGTCATGGTCTCTCCTGCCGGTGCCGCGCCGCGACCCTAGCGAGCCGGGGAGGACATGACTAGAGGTGCGCCTCGATCCAAGCCGGCGCACACCAGCACGTCGGCGTCGTCACATATCGAGGTCCACCTCCGCTGGCTGGGGGGAGCACCGCGCTGCGGGACCGATCCGTTTCGCGGCGCGGGGGTCGTCCCTCAGCCGTCGTTGAGGTGGCAGGCAGATCGCCATCCTGTGCCAATGTCCCGCAAGGGTGGCACATCGGCCCGGCACCGTGGCATTGCATGGGCACAGCGCGGATGGAAGTGACAGCCCTGCGGCGGGTTCAGCGGTGAGGGGATCTCTCCCTCGATGGGTGCGAACTCCCGGCCCCGCTGGTCGAGCCGCGGCACCTCCGCAAGCAGCGCGCGGGTATAGGGGTGGTTCGGCTGAGCAAACAGCGCTTCGGTCGGTGCGCTCTCGACCACACGACCGAGATACATGATCACCACTCTGTCCGCGATGTGCTCAACCACGCTCAGATCATGAGAGATGAACAGATAGGTTAGGTCAAATTCTTCGCGCAAATCCATGAAAAGGTTCAGAACCTGCGCCTGAATGGAAACATCCAGCGCGGCAATCGCCTCGTCGCAGACCAGGAACCGCGGCTTGACCGCGAGCGCGCGGGCGATGCCGATACGCTGGCGCTGCCCGCCCGAGAACTGGTGCGGATAGCGCCGCTTCAGCGCAGGGTCGAGGCCAACCTTCGTCAGGATATCATCGCCGTAGTCAGACAGCCCAGCCCGGCTGACGAGACCATGCACCAGTGGCGCCTCACCGACGATCTGCTCGACCCGCATACGCGGATTGAGGCTGGCGAACGGATCCTGAAAGATCATCTGCACGTCCAGCTGCGCCGCACGCCGGTCGCCCCCGCCCATGGTCGCGACGTCAGCGCCGTCGAACAGGATCTGGCCTTCCGTCGCTGGCAAGATCCCGGCGATCATGCGCCCGAGCGTGGACTTGCCGCAGCCGGACTCGCCCACGAGACCGACGACCTCGCCCGGCGCAACCGCGAGATCGACCCCATCGACCGCATGGACGATCTCTTCCCTGACCCCGGCTCCAAGCCGCTGTGCGATCCGGCCCGCCAGATCGAGACGTTTGACAAAACGCTTCGTCAGTCCACGCACTTCAAGCAATGCCGTCATGCCTGGGTGACCCCCTCGGCATGCTCGTGCGGATGGAGGCACCGCACGAGATGGCCATCGGTGCCTTTTGGCTCTGGCAGGGTCTCGAGGCACCCGGCACCGGCACGCGGACAGCGCGGCTGGAATGCGCAGCCCGGCGGCAGCGCCAGCATGTTGGGCGTCATGCCCGGGATCTGCGAGAGACGCGCTCCGCGACGGTTCGCAGAGGGGACCGAACCGAGGAGCCCTGCGGTATAGGGATGCCGTGGCCGGTCAATCACCGCGTCGACTGTGCCTGCCTCGACCACCCGACCCGCATACATGACCGAGATCCGGTCAGCCAAACCGGCCACCACCGCCAGGTCATGGGTGATCCAAATCATCGCCGCCCCGCGTTCGCGGCACAAAGCCTGCGCCTGGTGGATGATCTGTGCCTGAATGGTGACATCCAGCGCCGTGGTCGGCTCGTCCGCGATGATCAGATCGGGATCATTGAGAAAGGCGATGGCGATCGCCACGCGCTGGCGCATGCCGCCGGACAGCTGGTGAGGATAGGCAGAGAGACGCTCCTCCGGGCTCGGGATTCCCACCCGGGCCAGGCCATCGCGGGCCTTCTCCCATGCGGCGCGGCGCGAGACCTTCTGATGGGCCCGCACCGCCTCGACCATCTGGGTGTCGATGCGCAGAACCGGGTTCAGGGTCATCATCGGGTCCTGGAAGATCATCGCGATTCGCCCGCCGCGCAGCGCCTGCAGCCGCGCATCGCTGGCCCCTACCAGATCCTCACCCTGAAACCGGATCGCACCGCCGACAATGCGGCCCGGCGGATCGACCAGTCCGAGGATCGAAAACCCGGTGACCGATTTGCCGGATCCGCTCTCGCCGACCAGCCCCATGATCTCGCCCCTGTCCAGTGCGATATCCACACCATCGACCGCCTTAACAACACCGGCGCGGGTGAAGAAATGGGTCTGCAGGTCTTCAACCGCCAGAACACTCATTGATTTCCTCCCGCCTGTACCGCGCTGGAGCGGAGCGCAGGGGTGGGCGGGTGGGCTGCGCGACGGTACGGCGCGGTACAGGCGGGAGGGCTCACCGCTTCAGCCTCGGGTTCAGGACATCGCGCAACTGGTCTCCAACCAGATTGATCGACACGATGGTGATCAGAAGGGCAATCCCGGGAAACATCGAGATCCAGTAGCGCCCGGAAATGATGTACTCGCGTCCGTTGGCAATCAGCACCCCCAGCGACGGCTCGGTCTGGCGCAGACCCACCCCCAGAAACGACAGGGTCGATTCCAGCGCAATCGCGCTCGCGGTCTGGACCGTCCCGATCACGATCAACGGCCCCATGCAGTTCGGCAGCACATGGCGAAAAATCACACGCCCGTGGCTGAGGCCCAGACACCGTGCGGCCTCCACGTAATCCTTGGCACTCTCGACCATGGCCGAGCCCCGGATCGCCCGCGCGTAGTAAGCCCATTGCGCAACGACCAGGGCGATGATGATCTTGTCGACCCCGCGGCCCATCAACGCCACCAGCATCAGCGCGATCAGCGCGGCAGGGAACGACAGCTGCAGATCCACCGTTCGCATGATCAGCGCATCGATCCGCCCGCCAGCATACGCTGCGACCAGCCCGATTGCGGTCCCAATCACCAGCGCGATGAAGCCCGACGCCAACCCGACCATCAGCGAAATGCGGATGCCGTAGAGAATGCCCGAGTAAAGGTCCCGGCCCAGCCCGTCCGAGCCGAGCCACATCGTATATCCATCGAAGGACGCGGCGCCCGGCGGTAGCAGCGAGTCCATTACCGTCACCTGCCCCAGATCATAGGGGTCCTGCGGCGTGATCCAGGGCGCCAACACGGCAAGGATTACGACCCCGACAAGCACCATGAGGGAGACGGCGGCAACCCGGCTCTCGAAGAACTCCGCCCGGAACCGCTGGAACGGCGTCTCGGCGCGCGCAACAGGCACCTGATCCACCGCACTCATGCGCCCTGATCCTGCAGGCGCACGCGGGGATCGAGGATCGAATAGAGGATATCGACCAGGAGGTTGATCAGCACAAACAGTGCAACCACGATCATCAGGTACGCCACGACCACCGGGCGGTCGAGTTGCAACAACGAGTCGATCAGCAGCTTGCCCATGCCCGGCCACGCAAAGATCGTCTCTGTCACCACCGAGAACGCCAGCAGGTTACCGAACTCAAGCCCCAGCACCGTGACGATGGGAATCATGATGTTCTTGAGCAAATGCAAACCGATCACGCGCCCGCGCGACAGGCCCTTGGCCCGGGCGAACTTGATGTAGTCCTGATGCAGCGCCTCGCGCACACCCGCGCGGGTCAGGCGGATGACCAGTGAGATGTTGGTCAGGGCAAGGTTCAGCGCGGGCATGAAGAGATGGCTCAGCCCGTCCCTTGTCCAAAGGCTGCTCTCGATCCCCAGAAACACCGCGGTGTCCCCGCGCCCGGTCGAGGGCAACCAGCCAAGCCACACTGCGAACAGCATGATCATCATCAGCCCGACCCAAAACGTCGGCAGCGAGAAGCCCAGGATCGAGCTCGCCATGATCGTCTTCGATGTCCAGTGATCGGGGTAGAGCCCCGCATAGAGGCCGAGCGGAATGCCCAGCACGATGGCCATCACCAGAGACACCAGCGCCAGTTCGATCGTCGCGGGCATGAAACGCAGGATCATCCGAAGGGCCGGTTCTGACGTGATAAATGAACGGCCGAAATCTCCGGTCATAACGCCGCCCATGAACCGCAGATACTGCTCGTGCAGCGGCAGATCGAGACCCCAGGCGATCCGCACCCGCTCGATCTCGGACTGATCGGCCTCCGGACTGACGAGCATGTCGATGGGATCGCCGATCAGGAACACCCCGGCGAACACGATCAGCGACATCAGCAGGATGACAACCGCCGCCTGCATCAGTCGACGGATGATGAACACGGTCAAACCGGATCCCCCGTGCGTAGGGTGCGTCCGTGACGCACCCTCGCGTCAGCTCACTCGCGCACGACCCCGATGGCCAGCGTCGATTCATCGGTCCGGGCGATGTACTTCAGACCCTTCTTCGCCGCCCAGGTGTTGACCTGATAGTGCAGCGGGATTATGGCCGCGTCATTGATCGCGATCTCGGTCGCCTCGGCCAGCAACATCTGGCGGCCCGCGTCTTTCACCGTCGCCAGCGCCTGATCAAGCAACTCGTCGACTTTCGGGTTCGAATACCGCCCGCGGTTCGACGCGCCCCAGCCCTTGTCCGGGTTGTGCGTGCCGATCAGCGACTTCAGCGGCGAGGATGCCTCGCCCGAGCCTGCGCCCCAGCCCACAAGGATAAAGCTGAACTCAGGCGTCCCGTCCGGCCCGCCGCGCGAGGCACGCTTGAAGTAGACCGAGCGCGGCATCGTCTCGACCGTTGTCTTGATCCCGACACGGGTCAGCATCTGACCGATGGCCTCGGCGATCTTGGCATCGTTGATATAGCGATCGTTCGGCCCGTGGATGGTCAGTTCGAACCCGTCCGGCACACCCGCCTTGGCCAGCAATTCCTTGGCGCCGTCAGGATCGTAGTCGACAGGCGCCAGTTTGCTCGAGACACCGAAGAAGCCCTCGGGCAAGAGCTGCCCTGCCTTGATGGCCACACCCTCCATGACCCGGTCGACAATCGCATCGCGATTGATCGCCTTCGAGATCGCCTGACGCACCTCCAGCTTGCGCAGCGGGTTATCGATGGCGCCGCCGCCATTGGCCTTGACGAACGGGCTGTCGGCCCGGTCATGGTCGAGGTGCAGATAGATCACTCGGTTCGAAATGCCCTGGCTCAGAGCAAGATCCGCATTGTCCTTGAGCGTTGTGATATCGGTGGTCGGCACGCCCTCGATCATATCGACATCCCCGGCCAACAGCGCCGCCACGCGGGCCGGGCCGGATTTGATCGGCTTGAACGTCACCTTTGACCAGTAGGGTTTCGCGCCCCAATAGTCCTCGTTGCGCTCGACCACGATACTGTCGCCCGGCGCGTAACTGACGAACTTGAACGGTCCAGTGCCGATGGCTGCGGTGCCCGCGTTGAACGCCTCGGTCGTGCCGTCACACCCGCCCTCGGACGAGACAATCGGGACCGTCGAGACATCGTTGGCCATCAGCGGATAGGGGTTCTCCGTCGTGATGTGCACGGTGAACTCGTCGATCTTGGTGACGGTCTTGCCCTTGGTGTAGGTCGCGAACGATGAGGGCGAATTCGGCACATCCGGCGCACGCGTGAACGAGCACACGATGTCATCCGCATTGAAGGCCGAGCCGTCGTGGTAGGTCACGTTCTGGCGCAGTTTGAATTCCCAGGTCAGATCGTCAACCGGCGCCCACGAGGTCGCCAGACCCGGCGTCAGCCGTTGGTTTTCGTCCTGCAGGATCAGCCGGTCGAAGATATGACGGCTCATCGCGTTGTTCGGGCCGAGATTGTGGTAATGCGGATCCATCGACGTCGGCTCCGAGGCCAGACCGATGGTCAACTCCTCGGCGAGGGCGGGCCCGGCAAGCAAGGTCGACGCGGCAAGAATGCCAAGAGTACTGCGTAGCGTGGTCATCTGAAGCTCCCTGTCAGCGCCAGCGTCGTATGACTTCCGCGGTCTTGTGCGGTCGCCCACATCGTTGGCGAGTAAAAAAACCTTAACATTTCCGCGAAGATTGCAAAGCGGATTCGGCGCGCTGCCCTGCACGCCTCTCCGGTGCCGCGCAAGACCACAACCGTGGCCACCACCGCCGCAATCGACCCTTTGGAACGAGCCACCTAGCCCCGTGCTCCAAACCGCGTGCGCGCTGGATGAATTCGTTATAAAATATTGATTTTAAATAATAATTTTTCGAATCAGGCTTGCATGGGTAGACTCGAAGGCGAGGCGAGACGGATTACGCGCCTCGGATTTCAATTTCAGAAAAGGAGACTTTCCATGGACCAACTTATGGCAATCCAACGGGCCAATCCCGGGATCCAGCTTTCGGATGACGACGAGAAGCGCGCCGTTCAGGGCACGCTGATGCAGGTCGGCATCGGGGCCGTGATCCCGAACGGCGTCCTCGGAAATCCGGTCCTCACCGGATCGATCGGCGGCTCTCAGCCCAAGGGCTGCGTGAGCTATCTGCGCTTTCAGAAAAGCGCCGAGGATCTTCAGCAGATCATTGTCGACGGCAACAGCTACTCCGGCGGCAATCTCAACGAGTTCCGCGAGGTGCTGCTCGACGCCTCACTCGCGATGAAATGCGTCAGCTTCTGCTGGGACAGCGAGAAACGCGAGATGACGATGCTGAACGTGCATCCGCTGTGCTGCTGCCGATGCGAGGAATTCGGGAACGGCTGAGCCGGGGACGGGGCGGGCACTGTTGCCCGCCCCGTCTTTCAGATCCGCTCGAGCGCGATGGCGATGCCCTGCCCGCCGCCAATACACATGGTCACAAGGCCTTTGGAGCCACCGGTCCGCTCCAGTTCGGCCAGGCATTTCAGTGTGATCACAGCGCCAGTCGCACCGATCGGATGGCCAAGCGCAATCGCACCACCGTTCGGGTTCACCTTTGCCGTATCGAAGCCAAGCCCCTTGTTCACGGCGCAAGCCTGGGCGGCGAAGGCCTCATTCGACTCGATCACATCGAAATCGTCAGCCGTCAGGCCCGTGCGCTCCATCAGCTTCTGCACCGCCGGGATCGGACCAAGACCCATGACCTCGGGCCGCACGCCCGCATGAGCATAACCCAGCACCCGTGCGCGTGGTTTCAGACCTGCGCTTTCGGCAGCCCCAGCCTCGGCCAGCACCAGCGCCGCTGCGCCGTCATTGATGCCGGACGCATTGCCCGCGGTGACCGACCCGTCCTTCTGGAACACCGGACGCAGGCGCGCGAGATCCTCGGCCGATGTGTCGGGCTTGCCGTGCTCGTCCTTGTCGAAGACGATGTCGCCCTTGCGGGTCGAGATCGTGAAGGGCGCGATCTGACTGTCGAACCGCCCGTCCGCCTGGGCAGCGCCTGCACGCCGCTGGCTTTCCAGTGCGAATGCGTCCTGATCGGCGCGGCTGATCTGGTGCTCGGCGGCGACGTTCTCGGCGGTCACGCCCATATGGCCGGTGCCGAACGGGCAGTTGAGTGCGCCGATCATCATATCGACCATCTTGGTGTCGCCCATCTTCTGACCGGTCCGCGCTGTCTGCATGGCGTGGGGGCTGCGCGACATGGCTTCGGCCCCTCCCGCCAGTGCGTAATCGGCATCACCCAGTGCGAGGGACTGAATGCAGGACACAATCGCCTGCGCGCCGGACCCGCAGAGCCGGTTGACGTTCATCGCGGGCGTGGTGTCGGGAATGCCCGCCCCGATGGCGGCGACACGGCTAAGATACATGTCCCGCGGCTCGGTGTTGATGACATGGCCAAAGACGACATGGCCGATCTGCCCGCCCTCGACGCCGGACCGCTCCAGCGCCGCCTTGGCCACATGGGTCGCCGTGTCGATGGGCGCCGTGCCAGCCAGCGTGCCGCCGAAGGTGCCAATCGCGGTGCGAGCGCCGTCAAGAACAACGATATCGCGAGTCATGAAAATCTCTCCTCGGGTTGAACCAAGGAGAGATAGATCATAGCCGTCGCGGTGTCGCAATCGCCGGGTGCTCTCCCGGCCGGAGCAAACGCCTCAGAGGTTGCGGATCCAGACTTCCACGCGGCGGTTGGCCGTGCGGCCCTGGAGGGTGTTGTTGCAGCCGACCGGCGTCAGTTCCCCATACCCGATCGAGTTGATCGTGGTGTCCGCCAGAGCACCGGGCGCGACCAGGCCCCGAAGCTCGGTCTCGACCACACCGGCACGGCGCGCCGCCAGGCCCTGGTTCAGGGCAAACTGCCCGACCGAGTCCGTGAACCCAACCAGCAAAACCTCCCGCCCGGCATAAAGCCCGCTCGAGATATCCTGGGCCAGCTTGGTCACATCAATCTGCGATTTCGGTGTCAGGCTGGCAGCACCGGGCGTGAAGCGGAAGGTGATCGACAGGCGGTCCGCATCGCGCAACTCCTGCAGCATCTGGCGCATCAGGCTGGGCGAGAACTCTTCTTCCGACGTCATCGCATAGACGAGGCGCGCGCCCTGCGAATCGAGCGACTTGGCTTCGACGGACTGGTTGACGAGACCGGCCTCGGCGATCAAGGGCTGCGCCAGATCCGAGAGCGCGAAGTCGACAAGCTGTTTGGCATGCGCCGGGGTCCCGTTTGGACGGGTATAGAGGTAGAGACGCCGCGACAGCGGGTATTCCTCGGTCTTCATGGCGAAGGTCGTCGGGTATGACAGGATCCCGCATGCTTGCCGGATCGGCAATGACTTGGCCGCGCGCTGGAAGGCAATCCCGGTGACACCGATCCCTGACGGATCGTTGGCGACGCTGTCCGACAGTTCGCTGTGGCGATCAAAGCGCCGCGCCGCCGGGGTGATCAGCGCGCCCGAGGGCGCCAGAACCAGCGAGCCGAACGTCTGGAAGGTGCCGGTCTGATCGGAGGGTGCATAGACATTGATCGGGCCGCGGCGTCCGCCGAGATCGGCCCAGTTGGTGATCCGGCCCGCAAAGACCTGGGCCAGTTCCTCGACCGAGATCGCCTTGACCGGATTCGACGGGTGGGTGATGGCGATCAGGCCATCCAGAGCGATGACGTGCTCGTTGTCCGTGTCGCGCAGATCCGGCACTCCGGCCTGACGCAGCACCGCGATATCGCGATCCCGCGCCCGGCGCGAGGACATGCCGATCGCCGCTGACCCTTGCGCGAGTGCTGCGTAGGACGCTGACGAGCCTTCCGACTTGATGTCGATCGCCGCCATCTCCTGACCGTTGCCTGCAACGATGCGCAGCTTGCTGGCCAGTGCGGACTGGCCGACCTCGGACACCACATCGGCATCCAGCGTGTCGGCATAGCCCTCGATCAGCATCGGCATCAGGCGCGAGCCGAGCGTGTTCGAGCCATAGATTCCGAACTCAGCCCCGAAGAGCAGGTTGCTCGGGCATCCCTCGCCCTCGCATTCGACCTGAAGCGCGTCGACCCGGATCTGCCCGAGCGGCGTCTCGATCGTAAAGGCGTTGCCGTCGAACTCCAGCAGCTTGCCGCGCAACTGCGTGAAGCCGTCAAAAGACTTCAGCGTCACAACTGGCGTTTCCTGGGCTCCCGGGGCCGTGGCGAACATCATGGATGCGAGCGCTGCTGCCGCAGCGGCAAATTTAACTGCTCTCACCTCGTGTACCTCTCGTATGCGTTCTTTCGCGCGTCGTCGTGTCCGCGCTAGCGCGGCGTTATCAGAAGGTCTTCCACGGCGCCGCCGATCAGAGCTGTGCTCGGATCGCTGCTCACCGCGCTGCTGCAGTCCATTGCGGCAAGCTGGCGCCGGGTCTGGCGCTGGGGGCCGCCGCGATAGGTCCGCAGGACGTCAAAGGTCGGGGCCGCGTGTTCACCGGTCCCGCAGGCCGCAGCGATGCCATCACGGCTGCGGCTGGCAAAGTCGATCATCAGCTTGACGGCACCCGTGTTGCCGCCCTGGCGATGCAGGTGCGTGTAGACCTGTACGTTCTGACCAGCCCCGTCGATCGCGGTGTGCTGGGTCAGGAAACCACCGCCGGTCTTGCGGATCTCGCGGAAACCGCGCGGATTGGCCGGGCTGACATGCGCCTCATCCCCGTAGGCCGCGCCAAACTCGAGAGCGTTCAGTTCCAGTGCCACCGGCGCGTTCCACACGATCGCCACGCGTGAGACACGCTGCAAATCGCGGAAAGGCAGTTCGACCTCAAGGCTTTCGCCATTGGCGAAGCTGATGGTTCCTGGCGCATAGGCATCAAACCCGGGCACGGTGATCGAGCCTTCGCCCTTGACGTCAAGGGCGACCGCCAACCGGAGGTTGTCATAGGCGATCTCGGCCACCGTTCCGCCAAGGCACGGCGCGGCAACCGCGACCGTTGTCTGGGCAGCGCGGCCCGGCGAGAACGTCACCGACGGCGGCACGATGCAATCGGCCGTGCCGGACGGAGCGGCGGCTGCCCCAAGATCCTTGCTCTTGTCCTCGGCCTGCAGAGCGGCGACCTGAATGTCCTTTTGTGCCTCAGCCGCGGCACGCGCTTCCGCTTCCGCCTTCGCCTCCGCTTCAGCCGCCGCCTTGGCCGCGGCAGCGTTTGCATCGGCCTCGGCTTTCCGAGCGGCGAGGAGATCCTCATATGGCATCTCGTTCTGATCCACCGGGTCGATCGAAAGTGCCTCGCCCACCGGTGCGGCGGCGCCAAGGACCGGGGTGCCGGACAGTGCAACAGGCACGGCAGCGGCGCTGCTTTGCCCAGGCGCGCGCGCCTCTGCCGATCCGCTGGGCAGTGCGGGCTGCCCAACCAGACCATAGGCCGGTGCAACCGGGACATCGACGCCGCTATAGCCGCGGTCAATGACCATCATCATCACACCGGCATCGGCGTGGCTGTCCGAACCGCCGGACAGACCAAGCGTCGCGAGCAGCGTGTTCGAACTCTCGGATGCACTGTCATCCTTCTGGGTTCCGCGGCCAAGCGGCTTGATCTCGGCCGCGCTCACCGTCTCACCAGTGTAGCCACCCGTCAGCGTGGCAAGCGCCGGCTCGGCAAGCTCTCCACCCTGTGGAAGCCCCGGCGCCGTTGCGGCAACAGCGCGGACCGGATCGACCGCTGACGTCTCAGTCGCGACACTGCTGCTTTCTGTCTGGCTGTTGTCTGCCAGGCTGTTGTCTGCCTGGCCGCTTTCTGTCTGGCTGCTTTCTGTCTCGGTGGTATCTGTCTCGATGCTCAGTGCTGCCTGCTGTGCAGCGTCATCACTGGCATCCGCGCTTTGCTCCGGCCCAGCCGGCACAGGCGTGACAGCCACCACACTCTCGCTCGGTGCCGGTTCCGGCTGGACGTTCGGCGCTGGCTTGACCGGCTCGACGGCGGCGACCGTGGCCTCGGTCTCGGCTGCAGGCGCGGCAGATGGATTGACCAATTGCACTGCAACCGTAGCGATTTGCGAGACACCCTTAACAGAGTAGTCGATCTTCTGGACGCCGCTGCATTCGGCTCCGGCCAGGAACTCGATCGTGCCGTTCCGCACGACCGCGTGACCACAGTCTGGTTGTGCAATCAGCGTGAGCGCAGCGGCATCATCGCGCGACACACCCTGATCATTCGCGAAAACATCGACGCGCAGCAGCGAGTTCACACGCGCTTGCACGACATCGTCTTCGAGGACAATCTCGCTCGTGCTCTTGTTAAAAAAGTCAGAGAGACCTTCTGCGCGCTGCAGAACCATCCCCATTGCAACCATCACGATCACGCACGAAAAGATCGTGATGTTATTGTCGTCTTTCAGCACGCCGTCACACCCTCGGGCATATCAGTGAAAGGTAAACTCGCAGTTTCAGACGCAAAACATGCGGGCGCAGTTCTGCGCCCTAGGTTACAGCTGGTGGAAGATTCCCGACCGTCTCACTCGTCTGGCCTATCTGCTCAGCAGGGCAAGAATGTGGCCGCCACCGGTAATTTACACGTTGAACAGAAAAGAAGTTCGCAGATCGCAAAGGGCAAAGTCAACCTTCCCCTTGAGTGCGCCGCGCAATACTGTGAAATGAAACACAATTTGGCGGCTGCGCCTTTTTCCTGACCAGAGTGCAACGACAACGGAATTCAGGGAATTCATTCAATCATGATCCCCGAGCGTCGCGTCCGGAATCTGGTCTTTATCTGCGATGGAACGCTGTCCTCGATCAAGCGAGGGTCGGAGACCAATGCCGGGCTTGCCTATCGCCTGCTGGCCGAGACCGGACAGTCCGAGGTCCAGCGCTATGAATATGACCGCGGCGTGCAGGGCTCTGGCTGGCGCAAATGGCTGAACGCGGCCTCCGGGCTTGGGATCAATCACTCGATCCGGCGGGGGTATGCGTTTCTGGCGCATCACTATCGGCCGGGCGACCGGATCTTTCTTCTAGGCTATTCGCGCGGCGCCTATGCTGTCCGCTCACTGGCCGGGATGATCGGACGGATCGGTCTGTTGCATCGCAAGTATGCGACCGAGCGGCATGTGCGTCTCGCCTTCCGGTTCTACGAGGTCGGCTCGAACTCTCTGGCGCGGCAGCATTTTTCAGCACATCGCTGCCATGGCGGCGTCGAAATCGAGATGCTTGGTGTGTGGGATACGGTGAAATCGCTTGGCCTGCCCTATCCGATCCTGAACCGGCTCGCGCCCATGGCGACCGAGTTTCATGATGACCAGCTCGGCGGGCACATCCGGCACGGCTATCATGCGCTTGCGATCGACGAGGACCGGTCCTCCTATCGCCCGCGCCTCTGGCGGTACAGCCCGGACTGGCAGGGGCGGCTCGAGCAGACCTGGTTTCCCGGCGCCCATGCCGACATCGGCGGCGAGATCCGGGCTCGCCCCGCGGCCCGGTCGCTGTCCAACATTCCGCTGAACTGGATGCTCCGACGTGCAGAACACCTCGGCCTCGACCTGCCCCAGGGATGGCAAGCCCGGTTCCCCGAAGATCCAACGGCGCGCATGGTCGGCTGCCGCACGGGCATCGCTCGGCTGTTCGTCTTGCGCGCGCCCCGGTCCGTTGGGCGCAGCGACGGCGAGACCATTCATCTGTCGATTCGCGAGCGTCTCAGAACGGTGCCGCGCTATCGGACCCGCGGGAACTTCGGGCAACTGCCATCCCAACCCGACGAGTGACGCATCCTGTGCGCGTGCGCGTGCGCGTGCCCGTGATCCGCCCCCCCTGTGCCGGCGGCGGGTTGGCCCTATCTCGCTTGGGAACAGACTGCAAAGCTCAGAGGTCCTGAGATGTCGACCGCCACCATCCCCCGCCCTGCAATGATCCTGGGCGCCGCGGGTCTGCTTCCATTCGGCGCCGGAGCGCTCGCCCTGCTCGTGGGGCCCGAGACCATCCAATCTTTCGCCGAGACGGCACTGTTGGCCTATGGCGCGGTGATCCTGTCGTTCATGGGGGGCTGCCGCTGGGGGTTTGCCGCGGCGGGGCTCGGCGCCGGGCCGGACTGGATGCCACTCGGCCTCTCGGTCCTGCCCGCACTGCTCGGCTGGGGTGCGATGCTGGCCATCCCGTTCACAGGCGCCGCGCTGATCATCGCCGCCGGGTTCGCCGCGCTTTTTGCCGCCGATGTCGCGCTGACGCGCGCTGGCGGTGCGCCACTCTGGTGGCCCAGATTGCGCTTGCCGCTCACCCTCGGCGCGGCCGGGTGCCTGACGCTTGGGGCCATCGCCTGACAGCGCCGGCCACACGAAACAACACTGGCAGCAGGGCCCAATGCGGCCATCTCAGCGGCTTGTCCGCTGAGCCGCCGGGCCTGCCCCGGCGGGGTCCGGCAACGGACATGGCCGCTTTGGGGCCGGGTGCGACCTCAGTCCAGCGGCACGCGCCCGCCTGCGGGGGTCACCCAGACCTCGTCATAGGGATAGTCGGCCTCGGACTTTGCGCCCGCCAGCTTCGCAATGACGGCCATCTGGAACTCCAGATATCCCATCGCATGGGGCGGCGTGCCGGCGCCTTCGGTCATCTCACGGTTCAAATCCCGCAGCCGGTGGAACGGCACCGAGGGGAAGGCGTGGTGCGCGGTGTGATACTGCATGTTCCAGCACATCCAGCGCATGAGCGCGTTGGTCCGGGTCGAGCGGGTGTTCTCGAGGATGTTGTCTTCATGGCTGAGACCCAGATGCTCGATCGTATTCTGCAGCTGGTGCACGACTTTGGTCGCCATCATCGGTGCCAGCCACAGGATCACCGCCGCCCAGCTCTGCGCCGCAACCGAGACCACCGCGATCAGCGCATAGAGCGCCACGTGGATCCGGGCCTCGCGCACCACTGTCGCCTCCTGGTCCGGGCGGATGTACGGCTCGACCACCACCCCGCGCGACAGGCGCCAGAGACGCGTCAACCGTGTCCACCAATAGGTCGGGCCGATCACCCACAACAGATAGGATCGAAGTGTATAGGGCTCGCGCACCAGTTCGCCGTCGCGTTCCCAGTTCTGGGTCCACTTGTGATGCGCCGTGTGCATGATCAGATCGAAGTCGCGGGGAAAGATCATCAGGAAGCCGATAAGCCGCCCAAGCCACTCGTTTGGCCACTTGGTCTTGAACGGCGTGCCGTGGCTCAGCTCATGCTGTCCGGCATAAAGGAAATTGATCAGCACCCCGTGCACGATGAAAACCGGCACAGCCCACCAGCTCCCCCACGTCAGCCAGAGCACCGTGCCCGTCAGAGCGATCGCACCGAAATGACTGCCCGCCTGTACCGCCCCCCGCAGGTCCGAGCGCTGCATCAGCCCGCGCAGCACCTTTGGGTCCAAGATCCGTGAGCGTACGAAACTGCCGTCCATGATGGCCTCCTTTCAGAGGACCCTGACGCGGCATACGCCCCCGGTCAAGTTGCACCGCACAAGAAGTGGCCTGGCGCGCCAATCCGCCCCAGCGCAGGCCTGACAAAAAACGCGCCCGCAAGAGGCCGCGCAAGGCATCGGAGGCGCAGCAACCCTGGCGCCCCCTGCTCCGGACCCGGTCAGGCCGGGACGTTTTTCGCGATGTCGAATCCGAACTCGACCCCTCCTTTGTTGCCGCCATCTTCGCCCTGAGGCGTTTAGGTCATCTTCCACTTGCGGAAGTTGACGCTGACGCTCTCGGTTAGTCGGTCATCACCGCCCGATCCGCCGGTCGAGACCGAACTCACCAGCAACTCGTCGATCTTCAGCTTGATGAACTCCAGCGGCTTGTCCCCGGCTTTGCGGCAGATCAGCGTCGCCTGCGGGATATGCCTGCCGCGCGAGCAGGCCTGCATCAGTGTAACCGGGCCCTTATCGACCCATTTCGTTACGGTCAGATCCTGGAACGAGGCTTTGCCCGCACCGCCACCGCCGCCCCCATGCATGGTTCCGTTTGCGACATGCCCCACGACCAGGCGAGGATGTCATGCTCACCTTTGTGCTCGTTGTCCTCGAAACATCCGGGGATCCCTTCAATTTTCATGAACATATCAACAGCCATAAGTGCGTCCTCCTTGGCTCAAATCCGCCCCGGCGCCCCGCCGGCTGGCGTAGGGAGACAATGGCGCCAAGTCGCCGCGCAAACCATTGACCAAACCCGCATAGGGGTATTCATGGATGAAGAGGCTGCTCACGTGGACGTGAGGTGACAGAGGTGGCCGGACTGTGCGTCCCCGTGCCCGATCTCGGTCCCTGTGGAGGAGCGAAAGACTCCACAGGGACCGGCCAGCCAAGCAGCTGGAGAGATCAAGCCCGGCGCAAAAAAACGGTTGCCGAGCGCAAGCAACGTTCCCCTACGTCATCACAGCGCCGAACGAAGTGCTGTGGGCATTCACACAAAATTAAGGAGAAGCGCGGTCCGTGATGGGGTTGTGATCCGGTTGTGATCCTGTGCCCGGACCAGCCCGATCGGATCGACCATGCACACAGAGACCGCGCGGAGCGGACCCGCACGGCCAAGTCTGTCTCAACCATCGGCGCGCGTTGGTCCCCCCTGAGGGGTCTCATCACGCGCCGATGGGCAGCGTCCCGTCAGATCACGACGTCGCCGCGAACATGTCCGAGTTCACCGAGATCAGCATCTTGCCGATCGTGTTGTAGGCGTCCTCGGCGACCCAGTTGCGGTTCGCACCGAGATAGCTGTTCGGGTCGAGTTCGAGCAGACCGATCATCACCTCGGCAACGATGCGTGCACCGACCGGGCCCAGCCCCTCTTCCTTCTCGAAATGACCCGGCGAGGTCTCGCGCCCGATCACCTCGGCTTCGGCGAGGATATAGAGCCAGAGCGGCACGCCCTCGGTGATCTTGCCATCCGAAAGCTGGTCGACATGGTGCACGACCTTCTCGATCTCGCCCTCATCGCGGCCCATCGCCTCGGCAATCTTGTCACCGCCCGGCAGCAGGAAGGTGTTGCCGCGCAGCAGGTTCCGTGTCGCGAGCGAACGCTCGCCCTCGGCGACCACAGGGATGGGAAGCTGCAGAAGATCGCCGGCCAGCTTGGTGTCGAGCGTCTCGGCGCGCTGCACCGCTTTCTTCTTCTTGTTCTTGTCGGCGAAGAAGATCTCGCGGAAGTCGACGATCGCATCCGAACTGCTGACGGCCGAGAAGCCCTCGCCCAGCACCGGGCCAAACAACTCGTGCCGCGGGGCGCCGTGCTGGATCTGGATCTTCATCGGCGCCATCGAGTGGCCGAACCGGTAGGCCGCGACCGAAAACTCGACCGGAATGAACGGCTCGATCGGGCAGTAGAACTGGCGCCCGCAGGACAGGACGTCCTGCACCACCGCGCCGCCGCACATATCGACCAGGAAATCGTTCACCAGCCCCCACTGGTAGTGCCACGTCGTCTCGCGCCGGGCTTCCTCGAACAGTGCAGCGCCTTCCAGACCCTGCTCAGAGTGGATCTTGTCGCACATGGCGTTGTGGAATTTGATGATGCCAAGCTGCACCTGGCTGACGATGCGGTTCTCGTCGTTGCGGTGATCGCCGATCATCGCCCGGCCGTTCGGCGCGCGCAGCAGATCATTGGCGCGCAGATCATCGGCTCCCGGCTCGTCGGCACCGGTCAGCAGCTTGGCGCCGCCAAACGGGCCGCCCTGCACATACATGAACGGCGCATCGTCGGGCCCTGCGCCGTAGACGCAGTCAAGATCCAGCGTTGGCGTGCGCGCGTTCGGCAGACCCTCGCCCGCCACCTCGTCGAAGCTCGACGACAGATCGAGCGTCACGTCATGGTCGACGAACTGGCCAAAGAAGACATGCCCGACCGGCACGGTCTTGGTCGGGCTCGCCTTGGCCTTGCCGTCCATTGGCCCGTTTGGCGCGCCAATATCCTGAAGCACGTCCGCCGCCACATAGCCCGGCGAGAGGTTGGGAAAGAGACGCCCGAACCTGTCGTCCCGTGTCTGCTCCGCCCCGCGTTTGCAATGCTTCGCGAGACCGGCAAGGTCCCGTTGCCCGTGATGCTTGACCATCGGTAATCTCCTACAATGTCAACGCCGCTCCCGCGGCACGTCAAGAATATCAGAAATTGAACCATGATTCCCGTCTTCCGTGTGTGACAATCCCCACAATCCCGTAGTTTGCGAGTGCACGAGCAGCGCGCGCTGCTAACGCCCTGCAAAACAAAAGCATTCACCAAATCGTAAATCGGTCGTTACTTGCCTTAACCATGTCTAAATCTGCAAATGATAATCGGACATGAGCAGTAGAGACCGGAGTCACGCCACTATGCGACCGAACCATGACTATTCGGAAACGCGCGATTGCCTGTTGAGAAGCGTCGATGCGCTTGACCGGGCACGGCAGAATGCCCGCATCGCAAACCTGCCGCCCTCGTTGCCGCCAGGCGCGATCCGTGCGCAGATCGACCATCTCGAGGCCCTGATCGCCGAGGCGGCGGAGGAAGCGGCTGCGGCACGGGCCGCTTGCACGAACGCGATGCGCCGGGGGCTGTCGATCTGCAAGTGATCGCGGGCGATACGCCTCAGCGCAGGGTCGCAAGCTCGACAACAGCCATGGTCAACCGGCTGATGCAGGTCAGCTTGCCGTTGTCGTCGGTCAGCTCGATCCCCCAGACCTGACTGCGCCGCCCAAGGTGAATGGGCCGCGCCACGCCGGTGACCCAGCCGCTCTTCGCGGGACGCAGGTGGTTGGCATTCACTTCCTGTCCAAGCGCACGGTAGAGGTCGCGGTCGACGACCCAGTTCGCCGCAGCGCTGCCCAGCGTCTCGGCCAGCACGACCGAGGCCCCGCCATGCACGATCCCCATCGGCTGGCTGGTTCTGTTGTCAGCAGGCATCCGCCCCGCCACGAAATCATCGCCGATCTCAGTGAACGCGATCCCGAGATGCGCGACCATCGTGTTCTCATGGGTCTCTTGCATGATCTCCACGGTCGGGCGAACGTGCCAAATCGAACTCATGTGGTCTCTTCCGCATCCAGGTTTTCCCAGATCTCGCGCACACGAGACCGGATTTCCAGCGCATCCTCCCAGCGGTTCGAAATCTCGCGCCCGTCCGCACCGGTGATCGCGTATTCCGGCGGGCCAAGTTCGCAGAGGAAATTGCAGGTCTCACCGGGGTTGCGCGTGCGCCAGTCGCGAAACCCGTCCTCCCACCACGTGGCGAACTGATCATACCATTTCCGGTGCTGCGGGAAGGTCGGACAGACCTGTACCTGCTCGCGCGTCGCGATGCGTCCCTGAAAGCTGTCCGAGCGCGCCAGGATCCGCTGGATCAGCGCATCGTCATACTCCGAGATCGGAAACCAGAACTCGCGGTCCACGACGTAATGCGAGAGATCGGCGCAAAGACGCATCTCCGGCACGGCGTCTATCAACTCCAGCGTGGTGTAGAGATCGTTGGTGATGCAGTTGCGGTGCGTCTCGAACTGGATCGGGACGCCTTCCTGCCCGGCCATGTCGATCCAGTCGCGGATCACAGGGATCATCTCGGCCAGTGTCAGCGCGGGCACCTGCCCGATGATGTTGACCCCGATGGCGCCGAAATCCTTGGCCATGTGCAAGACCGGGCGCAGCCCCTCGACGGTCTTCGGGAACGCCATGATCAGGCACCCCAGCCCGTGCTGCGCAAACAGCGGCCGGGTCGGCAGCATGCTCTCCATGTCGGACGCGCCGAGGTCGATGGCCATGCCGTCATAGCCAGCCTCCGCCACCATCTCGAACGCCTGCTCCACCGGTACTTTCACACCGTCCGGCCCGTGCGGCTGCATGGCCCAGAGCGACTGGAAAATCTCAAGTTTCATCACGCCTCGCGCAACACCGCCTCAATCCAACTGACAGGTTTGTGTCAGTTGCCCCGGCGTATCCCCGGCACATCGAAACCGCAAACGCTAAAGCTACGGAGACGCCGCCATGACCAACCCCATTGCAAACCAAGTTGTCGAGATCACCACATTCCGCCTGAACGACGGTGTCGAGGACACCGCCTTTCTCGCGCTGAGCCCGGCGATCACGGAGTTCGCCCAAGCGCAACCAGGTTTCATCCGCCGCTTTCTCACCCAGTCGGAGGATGGCGTCTGGATGGACTATGTGCACTGGGCCACGCTAGAAGACGCACAAGCCGCACAGGCCGCGTTTCCCCAACAGCCGCAGCTCGGGCCGCTGATGGCGATGATCGATCCGACATCTCTGACGATGGATCACCAGGCGCTGATGGACATGGCAGCCGCGTAGACAACAGGACCCGAGGACCCGCGATGCGCCGCACCGACCGGTTGTTCGAGTTGATCCAGCTCTTTCGCGAGGGACGGCTCTGGCGTGGCCAGGATCTGGCGGACCGATTGGAGGTATCGGTCCGCACGATCTATCGCGACATCGACACGCTGATCGCCTCGGGCGTGCCGATCGAGGGGGAGCGCGGGGTCGGATATCTCTTGCGTGCGCCGATCTTCCTGCCGCCTCTGACATTGTCGTCCGAGGAACTCGAAGCGCTCTACCTCGGGGTCGAGCAGGTCCGGCGCGCCGGCGATCCCGCGCTCAGCCGGGCCGCCACCGCCCTGCGCGGAAAAATCGACGCGGTGGTCGCGGAAGTCCGCCGGGCCGAGGCCGGGCAATCGGCGGTCTCGATCCTCTCGCCCGTGCCGGAGATGGAACAGACCCACCTGCCGCTCTTGCGCCAGGCGATCCGCGACCGCGCGCTGGTCGCCATCGAATATCTGAGCCTGCAGGATGAGGTCTCGTCCCGCGTGGTCTGGCCGCTGAACCTGCAATACTGGGGCACCACCTGGACCTTTGTGGCGTGGTGCGAGCTGCGGGGCGACTTCCGGGTCTTCCGCGCCGACCGCATCCAACGGGCCGAGACCGGGATCGGCACGTTTCCGGACCAACCGGGCAAGACCTATGCCGACTTCATCGTGCAGGTCGAGGCCCGTGATGGCGACAAGTTCCGCCCGCCAGGGGTCCTCCCGCCATAGCGCGCCTCCGCCGTGGACGCAGCCGGGACCCTCTGCTAACACGCCGCTCTCTTTGGTCGCTCTGCCCGCGCGCCATAGCCACCGCCCGCCCCCACCCACCCCCCGGCGCGCGCCGGCTATGGCGCGCGGGCAGAGCGCAGTTTTGGGTTGATGCGATGCTCACGATTCAGGATCTCGGCTTTTCGATTGCGGGCAAGCCGCTGTTTCAGGGGGCCTCGGCGCAGATCCCGGCAGGCGCGCATCTTGGGCTCGTCGGGCGCAACGGGACGGGCAAGACGACGCTGTTCAAATTGATCCTGGGTGAGCTGACACCGGATGCAGGTGATATCTCCCTGCCGCCGCGGGCGCGCCTTGGCACCGTCGCGCAGGAGGCTCCCGGCGACGAGCGCACGCTGATCGAGACAGTACTGGCCGCCGACACCGAACGCGCCGCCCTGCTGGCAGAAGCCGAGACCGCAACCGATCCCACGCGCATTGCCGACATCCAGACGCGCCTGATGGATATCGACGCCCATTCGGCCGAGGCGCGGGCGGCAACGATCCTGTCGGGCCTCGGCTTCGACAGTGCCGCGCAGAACCGCCCGAGCCGGGAGTTCTCCGGCGGCTGGCGGATGCGTGTCGCGCTGGCGGCCGTGCTGTTCTCGGCCCCCGATCTGTTGCTTCTGGATGAGCCGACCAACTATCTCGATCTCGAGGGCACGGTCTGGCTCGAGAACTACCTCGCCCGCTATCCCCACACCGCGCTGGTGATCTCCCACGACCGGGGGCTGCTCAATCGCGCGGTCAACGGCATCCTGCATCTGACCAGCCGCAAGCTGACCACCTATGGCGGCGGCTATGACACGTTCGACCGGGTCCGGCGCGAGAAGCTGGCTCTGCAACAGGCTGCCGCCAAGAAGCAGGACGCCGCCCGCGCCCACATGCAGGCCTTTGTCGACCGGTTTCGCTACAAGGCATCCAAGGCCCGTCAGGCCCAGTCGCGTCTGAAGATGCTGGAGAAGATGGAGCCGATCGCCGCCGAGATGGAAGGCGCCATCGCGCCCATCGCCTTTCCCAACCCCGAGGAACTGGCGCCGCCTCTGATGCAACTCGACGGCATCAATGTCGGGTATGATGGCACGGCGGTTCTGAACCGGATCAATCTGCGCATCGATCAGGACGACCGGATCGCGCTGCTGGGTGCGAACGGTCAGGGCAAATCCACGCTGGCCAAACTGATCGCCGGGCGGCTCGCGCCGATGACCGGGGCGCGCAAGGCATCCGGCAAGCTGCGCATCGGCTTCTTCGCCCAGCATCAGGCCGAGGAACTGGTGCTGCACGAGACGCCGATCGACCACATCCGCCGGATGCGGCCCGAGGAGCACCCCGCCAAGCTGCGCGCCCGTCTCGCCGCGGGCGGCACGGGCGCCGATATCGCCGAGACGCGGGTGGCCGATCTCTCCGGCGGGCAGAAGGCGCGGCTGATGTTGACGCTGGCCGCCATCGACGCGCCGCATGTCATGATCCTGGACGAGCCGACCAACCACCTCGACATCGAGAGCCGCGAGGCGCTGGTGCGCGCGCTCAACGACTACGAGGGCGCGGTGATCCTGATCACCCACGATGCGCACCTGATCGAGCTGGTGGCCGACCGTCTTTGGCTGGTCCGGGACGGCAAGGTCGCCCCCTACGAGGACGACATGGACGCCTATCGGCGCCTGCTGCTGGGGCAGGCCGCACCAAAACCGCCGAAAGAAGCCAAACCGGCGAAGGCCGAGCCCACCAAGACAGCGCCAAAAAAGAACCTGACCCGCGAGGAAAAGAAGGCGCTTGCGCCGCTGAAAGCCGATCTCAGAACCTGCGAGGAGCGGTTGGAGAAGATCGAAAGAATGCTCCAGCAGGTCGATTTCAAGCTGGCCGATCCCGCGCTCTACAACGGCCCGCCGGGGCGGATCGAAACCCTGCAGAAGAAACGTGCGGAAATCCTGGACGCCCAGGAACGGGCCGAAGACCTCTGGATGACCGCCCAGGAACGGCTCGAGGCCGCGGGCGGTTGACGAAGCCGCCCCCGCCCCTTGCGGTGCGCGGCCAAAGCCCCGATCTCTGGGACGGAACAAGAGAGGATGACATGCTGCCCGATGATCCAGACGGCCAGGCCCGGTTCTTCTATCTTGCGCTGCTTGGCCTCGCGGTCGCGGCCTGGGTCTTCAAGGACTATCGCCACCGGCTTGGCCAGGCTGCGCAGCATGCTGCGATCTGGGTGCTGATCTTTGCGGGAGCCGTGCTTGCGTACGGGTTCAAGGACAATCTTGGCCAGATGCTGAACCCGGACCAGGCCTTGCGCGTCGACGAGAATGCTGTGGCGCTGCGCCGGGCCTCGGATGGGCATTTCTATGCCACGCTCGAGATCAACGGCGCTGACATCCGCGTCATGGTGGACACCGGCGCGACCCGGTTGGTGCTGACCGAGGACGACGCCCGGACTGCCGGGATCGATACGGGAAGGCTGAACTTTGTCATTCCGGCGTCGACTGCGAACGGTCAGGTCATGAGCGCCCCCGTGCGCCTCGATACGGTCGCGCTTGCTGATTTTGTCGACGAAGATTTCCGGGCGATGGTCAATGGCGGCGAACTCGATGTCTCGCTTTTGGGCATGGAGTATCTCGACCGCTATCGCAGCTTTCAGGTCGAGGGCGACACGATGCTGCTGCGGCGGTAAGCCGGATCAGGCCGAAGCCGCGCTTTCGGCCTTTTTGGTCCATCCGCCGTCCGGCGTTTGTGCCCAGTAGACCGCCTGAAGGCCCGCCGCCGTAACGCCGCGCCATTGGCCGCGAGCCTGTTCGACCGCCGCTGGATCGTGCCCATCGAACAGGATCGCGGTGACATCGAGCGCGGCCATCTCGTCCGGACCGGCCTCGGCCCCATCGATCAGGAACAGCGTCCCCGCCTCGTTCGGGCGATCGGTCCCGGTCGTCAGCCAGATCGGCTGCAGTGCAGCGTCCGCATCCCCCTCGATCCCGTGCGGCAGGAGTCCGGCGTCGTCATAGGTCCAGAGATGGCTGTTCAAGAACCCGAGACGCTCGCCATGCGCACCGCGCACGACCGCGTGGCCACCCCGCGCCAATGTACGCTCGAGCATGGTCGGCAGTGCCCGCTCCAGCGGCGTCTCGGTCAGGTGATAGAAACGAACCTCGGCCATGGGCCCTGTGTGCGCATCGCACCGTGTCAGGTCAAGCCATGCCCGCGTGCCACCGGATCACGCTGCCTGTGGCGGAAGGCACAGACCCCTGCGCTCAACCAAAAGCATACTCAAACACTTTCATTACGATTTTTAGGGGATAATCTCATGATTACGAGGACGTTCATAACACAATTCACACGCGCCGGAATTGTCGCGGGGCTGATGACAGCGCTCGCACCCATCGACAGCGCCGAGGCCTACAAGCTGAGAAGCGGGTGCGGTGGCACGGAAAAGTGGGACACCTCGCGGCCCATTCAGGTCCGTCTGCTCTCCGAGAGCTTCTTCGCGATGTACAACGACAAGCCCGGCATCCACACCGCCGCGGACATTGTTCAGATCGACAAGGACATCAAAGCGGTGATCGCGGCCTACAACAGCATTCCCGGCACCTCGCTGGTGCTCGAGCACGGTCCCGGCATCACCAGCGACGGCGATCTCGACGAGCCTGTAAAGGAGGATTTCGGTGCGCAGACGATCGTGATCGGCTTCACCCGGCGCACGCACGCCAACTCGCCCACCGCAGAGGCATGGGGACCCGGCGTGATGGACAACGGAGGCTGTACGCGCACACGCGCCCATCTCATCTTCCGCAAGGATGTGAACTGGGTTTTCGGACCGCCCGCGACCGTGGATGTCGATGGACGCCACTTCCCGCCGGCTGACGGGCGCTCGGTCTCGTCGCCGCACTCGTTTCTCGGCATCCTGCTGCACGAAATGGGTCACGGTCTCGCGCTGAGCCATCCCCTGAGCGACTACGCGATCATGGCGCAGAGCTTCAACACATGGTTCCGCGGCGAGGACCATGCAATCGCGCCGGGACTGCTTCCCGATGACATCGCCGGGATCCGCGCCCTTTACGGAACCGGTGCGCGGAGCAACCATGTCGATCTCTCGCTGACCAACAGCTGGGTGAAGACAGGCGAGCAACGGGTCAATGCCTGCTCGACCGAGGAAGCCACCGTCGCCACCGCACAACAGGACTGGTTGGACGCGATCGCTGCAGGACAGGTCGGCAAGCCGAGCTTCCTGGAAACCGCCGAGGCACTTGGCGATGCGGTGGACGCGCTGGAGCGCTGCGAAGACAACCGCAACGCAGTCCAGATCGAGAACTGCCGGATCTCGAGCCGCGCAGACATTTGGGCGGACAAGACGGACGAACTGGCTTTCTGCGGGGTTCGCGATCCCGGCTCGTCCTACCCGGTTGTCAGCGATCTGGTGTGCCCCGGCGCACAAGTCCAGGTCCGCTACACATTGAACAACAACGCCATGGACAGGGACATTCTGGCCAAGATGCGGCTCTGGTGGTCGGGTGATCCGGATCTCGATGTCCGTGGCAATCGGGCGCGCGAGCTGCGTTCGGCGGATCTGCGCGAGTTCACGATCGGCGGCGGCAAGAGCGCTCTGCTCGGCCACGTGTTCCAGGTTCCACCCGATGTCGCACCGGGGCAGAACTACTACGTGTTCGTGCGCGCCCTGCCCTTCGATGCGCAAACCGGGGCGAACCTGACGCGGCAGGACACGAACCTCTGGGACAATGCCATCATGGTCCGCAGCAAGATCGGCATCAAAACGTCGGGCTGCTGATACGGGGCCAAGCCGGAGGGGCAGCGCCGCCGCTGCGCCTCCGGTCACCGGTGCTGGTGCCTGTGCCGGTCACATCAGATCAAAACACACCTACAGGCGATTTTTATCCCATGCGATTCGCCGCAGAGTTGTGGCTATGCTCTCGCCATCTGACGACAGACAGAGGAGAGAGATCATGAAACGCGAAGACCTGAAACCGGCCGCCCAGACCCCCCTCATCCACCACGACACGCCCGGCCTGTCCCGCCGGTCGTTCTTTCTGGCGGCCGGGGCCGCGGGCCTTGGCACGGCCGCGACTCTGACCCCGGAGGAGGCCAAGGCCCACTCGACCGACTGGACCCAGCCGGGCAACAACAACCACGTGATCGGGCTGCAGGGAACGACGGGCACGGCAGTCGAGGGCGCGGTCGGGATCGACTTCTTCGGCCACTGCGCAATCAAGATCACCTCGCCCGGCGGCGCAACGATCCTGTTCGACCCGTGGCGCGACGATCCCTCGGGCGCGTGGGGGCTGTGGTTCAAGAACCCGTTCCCGGAGACGGTTGTCGATATCTGCATGTCGACCCACACCCATTTCGACCATGACGCCATCGAGCGCCCAGTCTCGACCATGGTGCTGGACCGGATGGTCGGGAATTTCGAGTTCGCGGACCTGAAGATCACCGGGTTCGCCGACAAGCACGCCTGTATCGCGCCGGGCTGGTACGAATGGACCAACGCGCTGGCCGAGTTCGGGGCCGAGGCGTGTCCGCCCAACAATGTGGGGCACATGGACATGGTGGTCTACGTGGTCGAGACCGGCGGTATCCGCACGCTGATCTGGGGCGACAACCGCCCGAACCCGCCGCAGGAGTTCTGGGACGCCATCGGGCAGGTCGATGTGCTGACTTTGCCGGTCGATGGCTCGCAGCATATCCTGTCCTATGAGCAGGCGGACGAGATTGTCGCCAAGCTGGCGCCCAAGGTCGTGATCCCGACGCATTACCTCTCCGAGACCACCAGCTACACCCTGACCACACTGCAATCGGCGGATGAATGGGTGAAAGGGCAGAAAAGCTTCAAGATGCTCGACGGCCCCAGCCTGTCGCTGAACGCCGCCGAGGTCGCGGGGATGAATGCCGAGTTCATGCATTTCGGCAATCACGCCATGACGGCCTGATCCGGGCAGACACTATTCGGGCCAGAGACCGGTCTCCTTGGCGCGGGCGATCATCGCATCATAGATCGCCCCGTCCTCCGCCCAGGCTGTGAGTGCATAAAACTCTTCGTCATCAGCCTCGGTGAGCCCGCCCATAACCGCGCGGCGCTGTTCCGTGTCGCGCGGATAGGGCGCGGGATACATCGCCATGCCCTGACGGATCGCGGCGGCATGCTCGGGCAGTCCAAGGCGGTCGAGTGTCTCGGCCAGTTGCGGGGCGAGCGTACCGGCGGAATTATAGAAGAACTGATGGGTCGAGCCGTTCATGCTCTCGGCTATGAAGATCGAAAGAATGATCAGATCACGCTGCGGCTCGGGGATCTCGCCGAAGACCGCATCGGCCTCGTGCGGCTTCCACCACGGGCGTGTGCAGTGCGACAGTTCCGCTTCGAGATAACGCAGACGCGCATCATCGCTGGCAGCGAGGCGCTCGGCATCGAGGACTGCGAACACCTTCGGATCGGATCGCGCGATCTCGACCGCAAGACCGAGCGGATCGGCCCGCTCCCGCCACGCGGCGGAGACCTCGCGCAGCGGCAGGTCGGTGACCGGATCGGTCTTGCCCTTGCCATCCGACCATTGCGCATAGCGTGCCGAGACGGATGTGCCCCATGGCCGGAAGATCGCCCTGGCCCGGTCCAGCAGATCCAGCTCCGTCTGCGCCACGTGCCGGGTAAGCACATCGCGAAAATCGTCCATATAGACAGAACTCGCCAAGACCGTGACACCCGCAAGCGGGATCGTGCTCAGCGTCTTGCGGTCCAGCAGTGCCAGAAGGCCGATATCTTTCTCGATCTGGGAGACAGAGGCTAGCTCCGTCATGACGACATCGCGCGCGGCGCGCGCACCGTCATCGCTGAACAGGTTCACCGTGCCCGAGAGATCGATCATGGGCCGCACGTCCAGAGCGACCCCGCGCTGCGCAATCACCTCGGTCAACGGATAGATCAGCCGTGCGCCGGGCTTGCACGGATCATCCGAGGCCGCAACAGGTGCGCTGGTCAGGAGCGCGGCGAGCGCGACACCCGCCGCACGCATCAGAGCTCGCGGCCTTTCACGAGTTCGTCCAGCGCCGCGACACCCCAGCCGGTTGCGCCCTTTGGCGCCAGATGCGTGGGCGCGGTCGTCGTCGTCACCCCCGCGATGTCGATGTGAATCCAGGGCATGTCCTTGTCGACGAATTTCTCAAGGAACGCCGCCGCGGTGCAGGACCCGCCATTGCGACCGCCGGTGTTCTTTACATCGGCAAAGATCGACTTGATCTGATCGTGGTAGGCCTGATCGAGCGGCAGGCGCCAGGATTTATCGCCCGCAGCCTTGCAGGCCTCGGCGTATTCGGTCTCGAACTCGTCATCGTTGGCGAAATGCCCGGCGGTCGATTTCGACAACGCCACGATCACGGCGCCGGTCAGGGTCGCAAGATCGACAATGGCGGACGGCTTGAAGGTCTGCTGCGCGTACCACAGCGCATCGGCCAGAACGAGGCGTCCCTCGGCGTCGGTGTTAATCACCTCGATCGTGTTGCCCTTCATGGACCCGATGATGTCGCCCGGGCGCTGCGCCTTGGCGTCGGGCATGTTCTCGACCAGACCCACAATACCCACGACATTGGCCTTCGCCTTGCGCAGCGCCAGCGTGCGCATGACGCCGGACACAACGCCCGCGCCGCCCATGTCCATGGTCATGTCTTCCATGCCCGCCGCCGGTTTCAGCGAGATCCCGCCGGAATCGAACACAACCCCTTTGCCGACCAGCGCCAGCGGGGCCTCATCCTCTCCGCCCATCCATTTCATGACCACGAGCTTGGATTCGCTCTCCGACCCCTGCCCGACCGCGAGCAGCGCCTTGCAGCCCAGCTCGGCCAGCTCCGGCTCGCCCAGGATCTCGACCTCCAACCCCATCTCGCCCATGGCAGCGAGGCGCGCGGCAAACTCGTCCGTGGTCAGGGTATTGGCAGGCTCGTTGACCAGATCGCGGGTGAAAAAGATCCCCTCGGCCAGCGCGGCGAACGGCGCGGATGCGGCTGCCAGTGCCTCCGGCCCGTCAGACATCACCGCGATTTCGCGGGGTTTCTTGGTCTCGGCCGTGTCCCTCTTGTAGACACCGAACTCGTAGAGCCGCACGACCATGGCCCAGATCATCTCGGCCACCAGGGCATCGTCGCCAAGACCCGTGGTGCAGAGCGTGACCGGCCCCTGCGCCAGCGCCGCCCCGATGGCCCCGCCCGCGCGCCGCGCCGCGTCACGGTCCGGATCCTCGCCCAGCGAGGCCAGAACCACACGCTCCGCGGCCAGCCCGGCGGGATAACTGAACATGTGCGCCGTGCGCGCCTTGGGCTTGTAATCCTCGGCGCCGACCATGCGCCCCATGGCGCCGCCCATCGGCCCGTCGAGGTGCGCCGCCGCCGGACCCAGCGTGCCATCGCCGCCGACAAATACAACGACCGTTCCCGGTCGCGCCACCAGCGCGTCCAGATCGGTTTCGATAAAATCCACAGGTGCCGGGGTGGTCATGCTAAGTGTCTCCAACGGAATATCCGATTCGGACCGTATCCTATTCCGCGTGTGCCGCCAGGGCTTGTGCGACCTGTGCGCGCGGAAGAGCGAGACCGGCGCAGAAAACGGCACACGCGCGTATCGGAGGAGCAGCTTGCGCAGTCTCGACCGCTATATCTTCGGTCAGATCCTTGGCCCGTTTCTGTTCTTCGTGCTGGTGTTTACCGGCGTGATCTGGCTGACCCAGTCGCTGCGCGTGATCAACACGGTGGTGAACAACGGCCAGTCGGCGCTGGTCTTCCTCGAGTTTACCGCACTGCTGCTGCCGATGGTGCTGTCGATCGTGCTGCCGATCTCGGTCTTTGCGGCGGTGCTTTTCTCGATCAACCGACTCTACAGCGACAGCGAGATCACGGTGATGCTGGCCGCGGGGCTGTCGACCACGTCGATCCTGCGCGCGGTGACGGCATTTGGCGTGCTGGTGATGCTGATCTGCTATGCGATCACGCTCTACCTGATGCCGACGGCCCAGCGCGAGATGCGCGACCGGATCACCCAGATCCGCGGCGATGTGGCGGCGGCCTTCATCCGCGAGGGTGATTTCATCTCGCCCGACACCGGCGTCACGGTCTACCTGCGCGAGACGGGCGAGCCCGGAGAGATGTTCGGCGTCTTCATCCAGGATGAACGCGAGGATGACCGCACCGTTACCTACACCGCCGAGCGTGCGCTGCTGATCCGCGACGATGCCGGCACGCGGCTAGTGATGTTCGACGGGATCGCCCAGAGCACCAACGAGGGCGAGGCGCGCACCGACAAGCTTTCGATCCTGCGCTTCGAGCAACTGGCCTACGATCTGACGCGGCTGGACAACACCAGCCCAGCGCGGTTCCGAAAACCTTCGGAGATGTATCTGCCCGAGCTTCTGAGCATTGATGAGCGTGGCGCGCGTCCCCGCGGGATCAGCGATTTCCGCGCCGAGGCGCATGAGGCTCTGTCCTCGCCGCTTTACGTGCTGGCGCTGCCGCTGCTGGCCGTGGCGTTCATCATCTCGGCCGGGTTCTCACGGCGCGGTTTTGCCGGGCGGATCATTCTCGCCTCGGCCGCCGGGCTGGCGCTGCGGCTCCTGGGGCTGGCGGCGAAAAGCGTGGTCTCGGGCAATCACGAGCTCTGGCCAATGCTCTATGTGCCGCCGCTGGCGGGCGGGGTGATTGCGCTCTGGATGCTGAGCGATTTCAATCGCGCGCCGCGTCAGCAGCGGGCCATGCCGGACCGCGCGAGGGCCGGCTGATGCGTGCGACGCTCTGGTTCTATATCGCCCGGCGGTTTCTGACGATCGCGATCGCGACCTTCCTGGCGGTGTTCACGCTGGTGATCATCGTCGATCTGGTCGAGTTGATGCGGGCCAACCGGCGCGGCGGCGCCGGGTTCGCGGATCTGCTGGGCATGGCCATTCTGCATGCGCCCTCGATCACCATCACGGCGGCGCCGTTCACGGTGCTGCTGGCCTCGATGACCTGCTTCGCGATCCTCGCCCGCCGGTCAGAACTGGTCATTACGCGGGCCGCCGGCGTTTCGGTCTGGCGCCTGATCTCGCCCGCGGTGGTGGTCGGCGCACTGCTGGGGGTGATGGCCTTCGCGGTCTACAACCCCATCGCTTCGGCATTCACCGCCCGGTTTGACACGCTGCAGGAGCGGTTCTTCGACCGAACCACCTCGCGCCTTGCACTGCCGGGCAAGGGCATCTGGCTGCGGCAAGGGGACGAGGACGGCCAGACCGTTATCCGTGCCCAGCGCGCCAGCAGCAAAATCGACCGGCTGTGGGATGTCTCGATCTTCCAGTTCGATGCCGAGGACCGCCTGTTCCGCCGCATAGCGGCGCGCAGCGCCGTGCTGGGCGACCAGACGTGGCGCCTGAACGGCGTGATGCGCTGGGATCTGAGCGAGACCGCCGCTATCGATACCGACGCCGCCCTGGCCGAGGCCTCTGCCACCCGGCTCGATCATATGGACATACCGACGGACCTGACGGTCGAGCATATCCACGACAGCTTCGCGACGCCTG
This sequence comes from Pseudomonadota bacterium, assembly GCA_039821125.1. Taxonomy (GTDB): domain Bacteria; phylum Pseudomonadota; class Alphaproteobacteria; order Rhodobacterales; family Rhodobacteraceae; genus Thermohalobaculum. The sequence continues at coordinate 7,454 of JBCBOR010000015.1, read as the reverse complement.
AGTCCATCAGCTTCTGGAAACTGCCCGGGTTCATCAAACTGCTGGAGGAATCGGGCTTCTCGTCCAACCGGCACAAGATGCACTGGTACGCGCTGGTCTCGGCGCCGATTGTCTATGTTGCAATGGTGTTGATCGGAGCGGCGTTCTCGATGCGCCACGCCCGGTTTGGTGGGCTCGGCTTCATGGCGCTTGGCTGTGTGATGGCGGGGTTTGGCTACTTCTTCCTGTCCGATATCGCCAATGCGCTCGGCGCCTCGGGCTCGGTTCCCGTGCTGGTCGCGGCCTGGGCTCCGCCAATGTCCGCGGTGCTGCTCGCTCTGGGCTTGCTGCTGCACCTCGAGGACGGCTAGAAAGGTGATAACGACAAAAAGCAGGGTGCGGGCAGTGATGGCGTTTTCCGGGTCACCGGCTGTGCGTACGACCGTTTTGGTCCTTGGGCTGGTGCTGCTTCTTCTTGAGACCTGGCCCGGCGCCGCGCTCGCACAATCCATCGATCGGCCTGATCCCGATACCCCTGTCACCCTGATCGCCGATGAGGTGATCTATGACCCAGCGACCGAAACCGTCACCGCCACAGGGTCGGTCGAGGTGTTCTATGGCGACCGCACCCTGACCGCGAACGAGATCATCTACAATGACAAGACGGGGCGCATCGCCGCCGTCGGCAACATCGTCCTGCGCGACCCCAACGGCACGACGGTTTTTGCCGATACGGCCGATCTGGATGCCGATCTGAAGGACGGTCTGGTCACAGGCGCCCGCTCGGTCCTGAACGAGACGACCCGGCTGGCCGCGGTCGAGGCACAGCGCGTGAACGAGCGCTACAACACGCTCTCGAAAGTGGTCTACAGCCCCTGCGAAGTCTGTCCCGAACTTGAGGTGCCGCTCTGGCGTATCCGCGCCCGCCGGGTGATCCACGACGAGGTCGAGAAGGTCATCCACTACGAGAACGCGACCTTCGACGTCTTCGGCGTGCCCATCGCGTGGCTGCCCTATTTCGCGCACCCCGATCCAACGGTCGAACGCAGTTCCGGCTTTCTGTCACCCTCCTTCGAAGTCGATGGCAATTTTGGCGAGGGTATTCGCGTTCCATACTTCCTCGTGATCGACGATCACTCAGACCTGACGATAACCCCCTTCATTCTGACCCAGGAACCGCCCATCCTGGAGCTGGACTACCGCCGCCTCTTCGAACGCGGGCGGGTCAGGGTCGAAGGCTCAATCGGCTATTCCGATTTCGACGGCGAAAACGGGTTGCGCGGCCATGTCGACGCGGCGGGCATCTATGACCTGGGCGAGGACATCGATATCGGGTTCAACATCAACTTCGCCTCGGACGACGATTATCTCAACTTCTTCGACCTCTCGAACCGGGACCGGCTGAACAGCGACATCTTCATCCGCCGCTATCGCCGGAACGGCTTTTTCGACGTCTCGGGCCTCTATTTCCAGAGCCTGCGGGACAATGAGCCTGCAGGCGACATTCCCCTCGGTGTCCCTGTCTTCGATGCGCGCCAGGAGTTTGCCGACCCCTATCTCGGCGGCGAGTTCGGCGCATTCACCTCGGGCCAGATCCTGCTGCGCAACAACGGCGATGACACGGCCCGTCTCTCGGTCGGGGTGGACTGGGAGCGCAGCGATACCCTGCCGGTCGGTCTTGCCGTCACGTCCTTCGCCGAGGTCCGGGCCGATGTGTTCTCGGCGCTTGAGAGCGACGGGGGCGAGGATGAGCTACGCGTGCGCCTTGCCCCGACCGCGGGGGTCGAGGCGCGCTATCCGCTGATCTGGAACCAGCAGAGCGGCACGTCCCACGTGATCGAACCCGTGGTGCAGGCGATCATGGCACCCTTTGGCGGCAACGACGCGGACGAGATCATTTTCGAAGACAGCCTCGTGCAGGAGTTCGACGAGACCAACGTCATCGACCGCAACCACTTCTCGGGCCTCGACAATTTCGAGGAAGGGCCGCGGATCAACCTGCTGCTGCGCTATGACCTGCTGGATACAGATGGCTTCACATTCGATGCCAGCGTCGGGCGCGTCTACCGCTTCCGCGATGTCGATGCGTTCTCGGAAGGCTCAGGCCTGGCGGAAACGGAGTCCGATTTCGTTGCCGCGTGGAATGCTTCCTACGATCCCTATTTCACCTTCAGTCACCGGATGCGCTTTGCGGACGATGGCTCGGTCACACGGAACGAGGCAATCGGGCGCCTGCAACTGGATCCCGTCACGTTGAACGCGAATTACATCTTCATCGCAGCAGACCCGCTGATCGGTGCGCCGGATGACCGCGAGGAAGTGACCTCGGTCCTGCGCCTGAAACTCAATGAGAACTGGCGTTTCTCGGCCAATGTGCGCCGTGATCTCGAGTTGAGCGAGTTCGTCCGCGTCGGCGGATCGATCATCTATTCAAACGAATGCTGCGAGATCGAAGGCTTCATCCAGAGCCGCTTTACCGAGACCGACAATGTTGCGGCCTCGACATCAGGCGGTGTTCAGGTAAGACTTCTGACATTGGGCGGTTCGAGCTGACCGGGGGCATAACCGCGGCAGCTTGGGAGTGGAGGCATACCATGAAAACCAGATCGGTCGTGACCAGAGTTCTCGCCGGAGCGCTTGTGGCCGCAACAGTGCTGACGGCGCCAGTGGCGATGGCACAGACGCTGTTCCGGCCCGTGGCCGTGGTGAACGACAGCGCGATCACGGGCTTCGATCTCGCACAGCGCGCGCAGATCCTTGTGGCGCTCGGATTTCCGTCGGCCTCGGCCGACTCGCTGCGCTCATCCGCCCTCGACCAGCTTGTCGAGGACCGGCTGAAGCTGCAGGCCGGCAAACGCATCGGGATCAACCCGAGCAACGAGATGGTTGAGTCCGGCATTCAGGAGTTTGCCCGCCGCGGCTCGGTCACACCGGCCGAGTTCCGCGCCCTGATGAACGCACAGGGCGTCACGGATCAGGCGGTCGAGGACATGGTGGTCGCCGAGGTGATCTGGTCCCAGGTCGTGCGTGCCCGGTTCGGCAACCGGGTCGAGCCGGGCGAGGCCGAGGTCGACGCCGAGCTTGGCCTGCTGCAATCGCGCACGGGCTTTCGCTACCGGATCCGCGAGATCGGCCTGCCGCTTGGCGGCGATGGTCGCACCGAACAGGAAACTCGCGCCCTCGGCGCGCAGCTGTCCGAAGAGCTGAACAATGGCGGCGATTTCGGCGCCGCGGTGACGCAGCACTCCAAGGCGCCCAGCGCGGCACGTGGTGGTCTGGTGGGCTGGGTGACAACCGACCGGATGCCGCCAGAACTGGTCCGCGCGCTTGCCGCGCTCGAGGTCGGTCAGGTCTCGGCACCGCTTCCCGTTGCCGGCGGGCTGTCGCTTCTCAAACTGGATGAGAAGCAAGCCACCGGCGATCAACCGCAAATCAGCCCGGAACTGCGCGCCCAGGTGCGCAACCGCCTCGCTGTCCAGCAGAGCAATCGTCTGGCCGAGGGGCTGCTGCAGGAAATGCGCCGCGACGCGCTGATCGAGATCCGCTAGGGCCACGTGCTGAGGCCTCGGGCGCATCTTCGTCTCTGCATCGGCGCGGCGCGATGACCGCCACGGCCCCCCTTGCGATCACCATGGGCGATCCCGCCGGGGTCGGAACCGAGATCACCCTCGCCGCATGGCGCGCGCAAAGGGCCGGCACGGCCCTGCCGCCCTTCTTTCTGATCGACGATCCTGCACGGGTCCGGGACATCGCCGCAGCCCAAGACAGCGAGACGCCAGTTGCCGAGATCACGCAGCCAGCCGACGCGGTCTCAGCCTTCGCCGCGGCCCTTCCCGTTCTGGCGCAAGACATTCCGGGGCCGATCACGCCGGGCCGCCCCGCACCAGAGGCTGCCATTGCCACCATTGCTGCCATCGATCGCGCGGTTGCACTGGCGCGGTCCGGCGCGGCCAGCGGCGTGGTGACGAACCCGATCAACAAGAAGGTGCTCTATGATGGTGCGGGCTTCGCCTATCCCGGCCATACCGAGTACCTCGCCCATCTTGGCGGCGTGCCGCGCACGGTGATGATGCTCGCCGTGCCCGGCCTGCGTGTGGTGCCGGTGACGATCCACATCCCGCTGGCCGAGGTGCCCGGTGCGCTGACACCGGAGCTGCTGGCAGACACGGCACGTATCACCCATGCCGCGCTGATCCGCGATTTCGGCATTGCCGCCCCGCGTCTGGCCTGCGCCGGGCTCAATCCCCATGCAGGCGAAGGCGGCGCGATGGGCCGTGAGGACATCGAGGTCATCGCCCCGGTTCTCGAGACACTGCGCGCCGAAGGCATCGCCATCGCGGGTCCCCTGCCCGCGGACACGATGTTCCACCCGGACGCACGCGCCCGCTATGATGTCGCACTGACCATGTACCACGATCAGGGGCTGGTCCCGATCAAGACGCTGGATTTTGCCCGAGGTGTGAACGTGACGCTGGGCCTGCCCTTCGTGCGCACCTCGCCCGATCACGGAACGGCCTATGATATCGCTGGAACCGGGCGCGCCGATCCATCGAGTCTGATCGAGGCGATCCGTCTGGCCGGTGAGATGGCCACCGCCCGGCACGCGCGCGCCGCTGCATGACGCTGGCCCCGGACGGTCTGCCACGGCTGGGCGATGTGATCGCCGCACACGGTCTGTCGGCGCGCAAGTCTCTCGGGCAGAACTTTTTGCTCGACCTGAATCTGACGGCCAAGATCGCTCGTGCGTCCGGCCCGCTGGACGGCGCCGAGGTTGTCGAGATCGGCCCCGGCCCCGGCGGGTTGACCCGCGCCTTGCTGGCCGAGGGGGCAGCCCATGTCATCGCCATAGAGCGCGACAGCCGTTGCCTGCCTGCGCTGGCCGAGATCGCCGCGGCCTGTCCCGGGCGCCTGACGGTGATCGAGGGCGACGCGATGGAGGTTGATCTGGCACGGCATCTGACCGGCCCTGCGCGGATCTGCGCCAACCTGCCCTACAATGTCGGCACGGCGCTGCTGACCGGCTGGCTTGGCGGTGCGCCTTGGCCGCCCTGGTGGACGTCACTGACGCTGATGTTCCAACGCGAGGTGGCCGAGCGGATCGTCGCCGCGCCCGGCACGAAGGCCTACGGGCGATTGTCGATCCTTGCCCAGTGGCGCGCGCGCGCGCGGATCGCCTTTGATGTGCCGCCTCAGGCGTTCACCCCGCCGCCCAAGGTCACATCGTCGGTGGTCCACATCACGCCGACAGAGCAGCCTGCCGATGTCGACCCAAAGACCCTTGAACGCCTGACAGCCGCCGCCTTCGCTCAGCGGCGCAAGATGCTGCGCCAGTCGCTGAAGGGGGTCACGGCTGATCCGCTGACGCTCCTGGAAAGAAGCGGGATCGACCCGACCCGCCGGGCCGAGACGCTGACGATCGCTGATTTCATGACGCTTGCCCGGGCGCTCTGACCGCATCGGCAAGGGTGCGTCACGGACGCACCCTACGGGATGTTGCGCGACGTGGCGTAGGGTGCGTCCGTGACGCACCCTCGTTGGAAAAGCTCAGTGCGACCAAGCCTCGCGCCGATTGTGGGCAAAGTTGCCGCCATAGCCTTGCGGGCGAATGTTGGCACGGCGCGGTTTCGGCTTCTCAACCCGAAAGGCAATGCCGTTGCGCCGGGCATAGTCGACCGCAGCCTCTTTCGTCGCAAAGGTCAGCCGCACCTGGCGGTTCATATCGCCGGACCCCGTCCAGCCCATCAGCGGGTCGATGGTCTTGGGATCCTCTGGCGCGAACTCAAGCACCCAGGACTTCGAGTTGCCCTGCCCTGAGGACATCGCGCTTTTCGCAGGCATGTAGATCCGGGCTTGCATGGATCCTCTCCACTCGCGGTTCCGACCACGCTGATATCGCGTGATCGGCGTCCTGACGCAATAGCCAAGCTGCGTTAACAGCGCATAGTCACCGCGTCGGATCAGGTGTCAAAACCGGGGGGAGGAGATCACGCCGCCAACCCGATGCAGGGAGCGAGGGTGGGGTGGATGTTGCACCGGGTTGGCGGCGATCTGCTGCTTGCCAGAGAGTCGTACATCTTTAACGCGAGTCGCGTCAATCGCATTTCGCAATTCGATTCAACTTTAGGGGGATTTCTAAGAATGTTCCTCTTATGTGCCAATCCGGATTGAGGAATCCCATGGGCTGCTCCATATCTTGTCGGGACCACGATCCTGGATCCGACCGGGACCGGACCGTCGACGGAGAGCGCCATGAACCTGCCCGTGCAGACTGCGAATCGCGATCGCGCCGAAAAACTCGAAGGCGGGCGCAGGCTCGTGATGAAGACCGAGTTCCAGCCGGCAGGCGACCAGCCAACCGCGATCCGGGAACTGGCTCAGGGCGTGCTGGAGGGCGAACAGGACCAAGTGCTGCTTGGCGCCACCGGCACCGGCAAGACCTTCACCATGGCCAAGATCATCGAGGAGACGCAACGCCCGGCGATCATCCTCGCGCCCAACAAGACTCTCGCCGCACAACTCTATGGCGAATTCAAAAGCTTCTTTCCGGAAAACGCGGTGGAGTATTTCGTCTCGTACTACGACTACTACCAGCCCGAAGCCTATGTGCCGCGCTCAGACACCTATATCGAGAAGGAAGCCCAGATCAACGAGCAGATCGACCGGATGCGCCACTCGGCCACCCGGGCGCTGCTGGAGCGGGACGATGTTGTGATCGTCGCCTCGGTCAGTTGCATCTACGGCATCGGCGCGGTCGAGACCTATGGCGCGATGACCCAGGACCTGCGCAGCGGAGAGGAGTACGCCCAACAAGACATCATGCGTGAGCTGGTCACCCAGCAATACCGGCGCAACGACCAGGGCTTCTCGCGCGGCTGTTTCCGGGTTCGCGGCGACAGCCTCGAGATCTGGCCTGCCCACCTCGAGGACCGGGCGTGGAAGCTGAGCTTCTTCGGTGAAGAACTTGAATCAATTGACGAATTCGATCCGCTGACGGGGCAGAAGACCGACAAGCTCGATCGCATCCGCATCTACGCCAACTCGCACTACGTCACGCCCCGTCCGACGCTGAACCAGGCGATCAAGGGCATCAAGGCGGAACTGACCGTGCGCCTCGACCAACTGGTGAAAGAAGGCCTGCTGCTGGAGGCTCAACGCCTCGAACAGCGCACCAATTTTGATCTCGAGATGATCGAGGCAACCGGCGCCTGCAACGGGATCGAGAACTACTCGCGCTACCTGACCGGCCGCGCGCCGGGGGAACCGCCGCCGACCCTCTTCGAATACATCCCCGACAATGCCATCGTCTTCGCGGACGAATCCCACGTCTCGGTCCCGCAGCTCGGCGCCATGTACAAGGGCGACTACCGGCGCAAGTTCACTCTGGCCGAGCACGGGTTCCGCCTGCCCTCCTGCATGGACAACCGCCCCCTGAAGTTCGAGGAATGGGACGCCATGCGCCCGCAAACCGTCGCCGT
>JBCBOR010000014.1:0-81377 GCA_039821125.1 Pseudomonadota bacterium | reverse complement strand
GGCGCTCCACCTTGATCGCCAGGCACTCGAGGCTGAACTCGTCGACGATGTTCAGCGTCCGGAATGCCTTGCCGTCGTCGGTCCGGCAATGCACGAAGTCGTAGCTCCAGACGTGGTTGCGATGCTCCGGCCGGAGCCGCACGCACGACCCGTCGTTCAGCCAGAGCCGTCCTTTCTTTCGTTGTTTCATTGGCACTTTCAGCCCCTCCCGCCGCCATAGTCGTTCGACGCGTTTGTCATTGACCTGCCAACCTGCGTCTCTCAGCAGCGCCGCAATCCGGCGATAGCCATAGCGTCCGTACTGGCGGGCAAGCTCGATCATGTCGGCAACCAGCCGTTCCTCGTCAGCCCGGCCTTTGGGTGACTTGCGCTGTGTGGAGCGATGCTGGCGCAGCACACGGCAGGCCCGGCGTTCCGAGACGCCCAGTTCATGGCGGACAAGGTCGATACAGGCACGGCGACGGGCGGGGCTCAGAAGTTTCCCCGGGCTGCCTCGGTCAGGATCAGCTTGTCGAGGGTGAGATCGGACACCGCGCGCCGGAGGCGCTCATTCTCTTTCTGAAGCCTCTTCAGTTCCTTGAGCTGCTCGGTTCCCATCCCACCGTACTTTTTTCGCCAGCGGTAGTAGGTCTGTTCGGTCACACCGATCTGACGTATCGCGTCTGCTCTCGGCACTCCCTGGCCGACGAGCACCTCGACCTGCCGTAGCTTCGTGACAATCTCTTCGGGCTTCGCTCGCTTGTTCGCCATCTCTGATCCTCCGTTTTCCTAAACATAACCGTGGACCAACTCACTGGGGGAGGCTCATGACGCCGATCGCGCCGCTGGACGAGCGCCTCGCGGCATGGAACCACGTGAATGACAAAAGAATCCTGTTCCAGGAGATCGATGTCGCAAACGATTTCGATGCTCTTTTGACTCTCTTCAGCAATCTGCGGCCCGACACCGTCATCCAGTTCGCCGAGCAGCGCGCCGCCCCCTATTCGATGAAGGGCCGCGCCGAGAAGATCTACACCGTCAACAACAACATCAGTGCCACACATAACGTTTTGGTCGCTGTGACCGAGCTGGGTCTGGATGCCCACATCATCCACCTCGGGACCATGGGCGTCTATGGCTATGACGGCGACGGGCTGACAATCCCCGAAGGCTACCTCGACGTTTATGTGCCAGGGGATGATCGCGAGATCTTCAAGCGCGAGATCCTGTACCCGACCAATCCGGGCAGCGTCTATCATATGACCAAGTCGATGGATCAGTTGCTGTTCCAGTTCTACGCCAAGAACGACAAGCTGCGGATCACGGATCTTCACCAGGGCATCGTCTGGGACACCGAGACCGACGAGACACGGCGTCATGCGTCGCTGATCAACCGGTTCGACTATGACGGCGACTATGGGACCGTGCTCAACCGCTTCCTGATGCAGGCGGTTGTCGGACACCCGCTGACCGTGCACGGAACGGGCGGCCAGACCCGCGCCTTCATTCACATCCGCGATACCGTGCGGTGTCTTGCCATGGCAGTCGAGCAGCCCCCCGCGCGCGGCGACAGGGTTCGGATCAGGAACCAGATGACCGAGACGCATCGTGTGATTGATCTCGCGCACATCGTTGCCGGCGTGACCGGAGCCGAGGTTGCCTGTGTGCCGAACCCGCGCAACGAGGCAGCGGAGAACGATCTCGTCGTCAGCAACAAAAGCTTCCTCGATCAGGGTCTGAAGCCGACGACCCTCCAGAACGGTCTGCTGTCCGAGACGATGGATATCGCGCAGAAGTTCGCCGATCGCTGTGACCACAGCATGATCCCGTGCGTGTCGACATGGACGCCCGAGCAGCAGCCCGGATACGTCGCGGATACCATCGCGGCCTAGGTTCGCTGCCAGATCCGCCGGGGTTCCAGTTCCCCCGGCGGATCGTTGATCTTTCCCGGAGATTGCTGTGCGTTTGGTTGGGATCAGTTTGCTTGCGCTGTTGCTTGTTGGCGCGGTCGTTGCGCTGTCGCTTATGGATGGTCGTGGCCTCGCAACGGCTGCCCTGCGTCATGTGTCAGAACCGGCGACGCTGCGTTTCGAGGTCCCGACCGGCATCGCGCTGGAAGAAACCGCAGATGCCTCGCATCGGGCTGCGTTCCACTTCAACCAGACACGGCCGGTCATTCTCTCCGGCCTGCCCTCCTATCAAAGCATAAGGTTTCCACTGCCCCGGGACGTGCAGGTGCTGTCGGGTCGGTTGCGTGTCGTTCTTACCGCCCAGGCAATCGCCGGCGCCGAAGCCGCCCTGCGCGTTCAGATCGGCGGCTCACGTCGGGGTGAGATGCTGCTGAAAACTGGCGTGCATCGGAGTGACTTCGAGATTGTGCTAACGCCGGAAGACCTCGTCGGCGACGCCATCAAGGTCTCCTTCAGTCTCGTCGGCCGAGGCCCGACCGGTCCCTGTGACGCAGCAGCGGCAATGGCCACAAGCGTCGAGATCGAACCTGAGACAGCGCTCGATCTCACGCTCACCGGCCCGCTCGAAACTGCCAGGGACCGCGTGGCATCGTGGGGCGGGATCGCTCGCATCGGATGGCCGGAATGGCTGAAGCCTGAGGAGCAGGTCAGACGGCCCGCTGTCCACGGATCTGCTCCGACACGGCGCAGGGATAGCGTTCTGGAAGCAGGGCGGCGCTGACGCGCTCAACACTGCTGCGATGCGTGATCTGCTGGCTGACCTGCCGCTAGGCATCGAGGCACGATCGGGATCAAGTCTTGAAGGCGCGTTGTCGTCGGCCAATGCAGGCGTGCGAAGGTTCACACGGCAAGCCCGCTGGCGGATCGGAGTTGGTCTCGCTCAGGTGCCAACCGGACAGGTCCCGGCTGGTCTCGACCTATCCCTGGCGCTGGGACCGACTGCTCTTGGCCAAAACTGGACCATCGACGTCACGTTGAATGGTCGGCTTGTCCACGCCGAGGCGGTGCCGGCCAACCAGCGCACCTATCGCGCGGACATTGATCTGCCGGACCATGCGCTTGGCCAGCGCGCCACCCTTGAGATCACCGCCACCTCCGCGCCATTGGCCAAGCCAATCTGCGCCGAAGGTCCAGAGCTTCTTGCGGAGATGCTGGACGACACGCGGATAACGTTCCGCCCGGACCAGAGCAGTGCACTCTCACAGATGCACCGCGCTCTTGCCGAGGTTACCGAGTTGGGCCTCGTTGTGGACGGCAGGATGACGGCGGCCCGCGCATACGCGGTTGCCCGGTCCCTTGCTGCAGCATTGCCTTCATCCATCCGCCTGCGCCCCGCAAAATCCCGAGACACCGCCGTCCCGATGCTGACAGTCACGGCACCGTCAAAGGGCGATACCCATGCAGCCGTGCACTGGCGGATCGTCCCAGGCAGCTACGGTCGGTTCGAACTTCTATGCCCCGGTGCGCCAACCCCCGCCACCGCACCGATCGTGATCGAGCTTGCCCTCCCGGACGCTGAGGCCGCACAATGAGCGGACCCGGCGAAAGTGATCGCGGGCAGATCGAATTCCAATCCGTGGACAGCGCGCCCAAGCGCTTCGCGGTCAAGCTTCCGCAGTGGCGGGCCCCGGCGATGCTGGTGCTCTTCACGGCAATCAGCTTTTTTCTGCTCGGGCTGATCAGCATGCCCGAAATGCGTGCGGTCTTCCCGCATCACGATTTTGTCTTGTCCGCCTATGAGGGCCAGCACGCGATCGCCGTGCGCATTTTCATATTGGCCTTTTTCATCTCGTTCGCCGCCTTCGCCGCTGCACCTGCTTGGGCACGTGTGCTCTTCGGCATCGATCTCGTCATTACCTTCGCCGTGCTGTGCCTGGCTTACGATCTGGTGAACGCCATGCTGCGGCACTGGCCGGGCATCGGGTATTCGCTGCACTTCACCGAAATCGCCAGCGGACTGATCGGGTTCGCTGTCTACTCGATGAAACTGCTCGAGCGCGGCCGGATGCCCTCCCGCATCCCTGTCGAGCACCGCCCGATCAAGCAGCGCCGCGCGTTCCTGCGGTTGATCCTGACGATCGCAAGCGCGGCCGGTGTCTCGGCAAGCGTTGGCGCGATGCAGTTCGAGATCGTGGCCGACATGCGCGAGATCACTCTGCTGGGCGGGATCGGACCCGGGGTCTTCCTGTTCCTTCCGTGCCTGTTCGGCCAACTCTACCTTCTTGCGATCTATGACCACGTCACCGCGAAGAAGGTCGAGTTTCGCCCGGCTCTCACGATCATCGTGCCCGCGCACAACGAAGAATACATCATCGAAAACACGATCAAGGCGATGGACCGCGCCGCCGTTCACTATGGCGGGCCGGTCCACATCATGATCCTCAGTAACAATTCCAAGGACCGAACCGCCGAGATTGCCGCAGACACGATTGCCGCCTGCAAAAGAGCAACCGGTCACGTTCTGGACGTGCCGACGCCGGGAAAATCGCACGCGCTTAACGCCGGGCTGGAGGCCACCAAGACCGAGTTCCTGGTCCGCGTTGATGCCGACACGCTGCTGGGCGAGGACAACCTCACCCTTGCGATGCGCCACTTCGCGGATCCCGCGGTGGGCACCGTCGGCGGTGTTCCCGTGCCGCCCGGTGGCGCGCTCTTCGACCGTGCGCGGCTTCTCGAGGTGCTGGTCAAGCACGGGTTCTATTCCGTGGCCATGGCCTCGGTGAATGGCGTTGTCGGCATCCCCGGCATGTTCGTCGTCTATCGCACCAAGCAGCCGCTGTATCTCGGCGGTTTTGTCGAAGGCATGAACGGCGAGGACACCGACATCTCGCTCCGGATCGGCGAGCTTGGCTATCACTCCGTCGTCGATCCGAAGATCCGCTATGTGTCCGAGGTTCCTGCCAGCTACACCCATATGCGCGAGCAACGCACACGCTGGTTCCGCTCGGTCTACCACATCTCTTCGCGCTGCAGGGACCTGATCTATTGCGACTGGATGACGCTGCGTGGCAAGGTGATCCTGCCCTTCATGCTGGTCAACTCGGCGCGCCGCGCCATGCTGGTTCCCCTGCTGGTCTTCGGCGCACTCGAATACGTCTGCGCTTTCAACCCCGACAGCCCCCTCAAGTGGCAGGCCATCGTCGCGGTGATGGTCGGTGCACCTGCGATGATGGCGGTTGTCGCTGCCCTCCTGAACGGCGTTCCCAAGGGCATTCTCGCCCTGCCGGAATACCTGCTGTTCAGAGTGCTCCGGTCCTATTTCACACTCGAATCGATGCTCAGCATCTCGGTGCGTGACGGGCGCGAACACCTCGCGATAGCCGTCCTGAAGAACATCATCCCCAACCAACCGGTGAGAGTAGCGTAATGTCCCAGTTCCTTTTTCGCGTATCCGCCCTGTCCGCCGTTCTCGGCCTTGGCCTCGGTGTCGCATCGCCGGTCGCGTCCGCAGGGGAGATCCTAAAGGGCACGCTTGGTTTTGAAGTCGCTCGGACGCCACAGATTGCGGACGTCGGAAACGCCTCTGCCGATCAGAAGGATCTTGAGTTCAGCGCCAGTTCGATCGCCCGGCTGGACTTTCGCGCGAAGCTCGACAGCGGCGATCAGATCCGTCTGTCGCAATGGGTGGAGGCAGAAGCATTTCCCTCGGACAGCGAACTCGACCGTTTGCGCGCGGAAACCCGTGCAGGCTACTGGAGCAACCTCGCGAAGGACACCCAACTGCGGGTCGAAGCGGCGAACAGCTATGTCCGGGACCATGAGGCGACGGTGTTCGTGCGGCCCCGTCTCGGAGCACAGATCAGGGTACGCCATGATCCACAGAACCTCAGCCGTGCGCGCCTGCGTCTGGGTTATCGCAATCAGAATGAGGCCACCTTTGAAGGCTTTGACCAGGGCGAGCTGCGCGTCGAGCTTGGCCATGACTGGCGGGCAGAGGATCGGAAACTGCGGCTTGCCGGCACCCTCATCGGGGAACTCCGCGCCGCAGAAGACAATAAGTTCAGTTATGGAGAAGTCGGGCTGCAGGTGGCTGCGAAGTATTCCCTCGCCGACGATCTGACGGTCTCCGGCAAGATTGCAGGGTTCTACCGCGCCTATGGAGATGACTTCTCCGCCGCGATCGCAGAGAGACGCGAAGACCTGCGCCTCCGAGCAGAGGCGAGACTGGACTACGCCCTGACAGACCACACAAAGCTGCGTGGTTCGATCGGGTGGGATCAGAACAATTCCACGATCGGGTCACGATCCTACAGTGGCATTACGATTGGAATTGGTGTCGAGTTCTCGGACGTATTCTGGAGCTCAGAGTAACCGAGGGATCAGGGACATCCATCTGCGCCGCCAACTGTCCGGCGCGTACACGCCGAGGTTTGGACTGTCTGCGGCGCCGGATTCATAACCAGAAAATGACGGTTGCTGCGATGCAGACTGGCGGCATGCACGTGCGCGCGCATCGGTCGTAGGGCATTGTCCGCCGCAGAACCCAGGCAAATCGAGGATCAGATCTCGTCTATTGCCTCGAGCGACTCCGGCAGGATTTGGCCTCCATCGACCACGATCTGCTGGCCCGTGATGTAACCCGCCTCGTCAGTTGCGAAGAAAAGCGCAGCGTTCCCGATGTCCTCGACTGCCCCCAGACGTTTCAAGGGGATCGAAGCTGCCATTGTCTTCAGGTAGTCCTCGCCGAGATCCTCAAGGCCCTCGGTGTAGATGTTGCCGGGCATCACCGCATTGATTGTCGTGTTGTAGCGCGAAAGCTCCATAGCCGCGGTTTTCAGGAACCCAAGCTGCCCGGATTTTGACGCGCCGTAATGCGACCACCCGGGGAAACCCGTCACGGGACCGGTGATGGATGAGGTCAGGATCACCCGGCCTTTCCCAGCCTTGTCAAAGGCCGGAATGGCCGCTTTGACACAGAGGAAGGCCGACTTCAGGTTTGTGTGCATGACCTGGTCCCATTCGTCCGGGTCCATGTCGATGATCTTTGTCTGAGGGAAAGCCCCCGCGTTGGCACAGAGGATGTCGAGCGAGCCGAAAGCCTCGACTGTCGCGCCGACCATTCTTTGCACGTCATCCCAGTTGCCCACATCGCCGGTGACGAACGAAGCGCCTATTTCGTCGGCGGTTGCCTTGGCCGCATCCTCGCCGCGAGCGACGATCATCACGCGAGCACCGGCCTTGGCGAAGACCCGGGCGATCCCCTTGCCGATGCCCATGGATCCGCCGGTGACCAGAACGCTTTTGCCGGTTAGGGGAGTGAACATGGGGGCTCCTTCGCATTGGATCTTGCGGACAGACTTGATCGGCAATCATCCTTCGGCGGACGGGATCGTCTGGCAAGCGCAATTGTTGTGAGTCACAGATTTTTTGCCTAGGTTCACGCTAGATTGGGCAGCGCAGGTTCCACAGATGGGCGAGATGTATACCGAGGACTTCCTGCACACGCTTCAGGAGGGGCTTTGCAACACCGTCGGGGCTTGGGGGCTTTCGCTCGCCACGACCGTCCGCCTGTTGAACATCTCGGAGAACGCAACCTATCGCGCGGATGATCCCGAGGCCGACGCGCCTGTGATCCTGCGGGTCCATCGTCCGGACTACCATACGCGCGACGAGATCCTGTCCGAGCTTGCCTGGATCGATGCCCTGCGCGCCGAAACCGTGGCGCCGATCCCAGCGGTGCTTGACCTTGCCGATGGCAGTCGCATCGCGGCGATGGAGGCTGGCGGCATGATCCGCGATGTCGTGGCCTTCGAGTTCATGGAGGGAACCGAGCCTGCCCCGACCGATGATCTGACCGATGGCTTTCATCAGCTCGGTGCCATCAGCTCGAAACTGCATACCCATGTGAAGCGATGGAGGCGCCCGCCCGGTTTCCAGCGCAAGACATGGACCTTCGATACAACGGTCGGCGCGATGCCGCATTGGGGCGACTGGCGCGCCGGGCTCGGGCTGACACCCCCGGGACGCGCGGTGCTGGAACGCGCATGCGCGGTGATGAAGGCGCGTCTTTCGGCCTTCGGTACCGGACCGGACCGGTTCGGATTGATCCATGCGGATCTGCGGCTTGCAAATCTGTTGATCGAAGGCGATCGGATCGGGCTGATCGACTTTGATGACTGCGGGTTCGGATGGTTTGCCTTTGATTTTGCAGCGGCGATCAGCTTTTTCGAAACTGATCCGACCATTCCTGCGCTGCAAGATGCCTGGTGTACCGGGTATCGCACTGTCGCGTCGTTGCCTGACGAAGTGGAAGCGGAACTCTCCACCTTCATCATGCTGCGCCGCCTGCAACTGACAGCCTGGATCGCGAGCCATTCCGAGACACCAACCGCGCAGGAGATGGGCACCGCCTTCACCGAAGGCACCGTTGCGCTTGCCGATGCCTATCTCTCGGAACGCGGATAGGCCGATGGCCAAAGCGTCGCGACCGGCAGGATCGAATGGAAAAGCCCCAAAGGTCCGTCAGATCCTCGACATGAACGCCTTCGATGCAGGTCGCGATGGCGGTTCTGACGATGCGTTGCTGGCCCGGCGCCAGGCCAATGTCGGTGCTGCCTCGGTATTGTTCTACCAGCGCCCGATTGAAATGGTCAGCGCAAAAGACGCGTGGATGGAGGCATCGGATGGACGCCGCTATCTCGATTTCTACAACAATGTCCCATCGGTCGGGCATTCTCACCCAAGGGTGATCGAGGCGGTCTCACGACAACTCGCGCGCCTGAACACCAACACCCGGTATCTGAACCAGAGCACCGAGCGGTATCTCGAGGCTTTGAAATCCCGGCTGCCCGCCGCGCTTTCGAACGTGATGCTCGCCTGCTCGGGCAGTGAGGCAAACGATCTTGCGATGCGCGTCGCCATGAAGGCCATGGGCAACTCGGGCTTTGTCGTGACCGAGAACGCCTATCATGGCAACACGCATCTGGTGATCCAGGCCTCGCCGTCGTCCTACAAGAGGGGCAAGCCACCGAATTTTGTCGAGACGGTTCCTGCGCCTTCTGCCTCGGCCTATGGGTCGGATATCGCCGAGGGCTTTACGCGCGATGTCAAGAAAGCAATCGGGCGTCTCAACCGGCGCAAATGTGGTTTTGCAGGGTTCTTGAGCGACTCGATTTTTTCATCGGACGGCGTCTTTTCCGACCCTGCGGGGTTTCTTGCGCCTGCGGTGGATGCCGTTCGCAACGCGGGCGGTCTATACATCGCGGACGAGGTTCAGCCCGGTTTCGGGCGCACGGGTGATGCATTCTGGGGTTTCAAGCGTCATGGCGTTGCGCCCGATATCGTGACGATGGGCAAGCCGATGGGAAACGGGTTCCCGATGTCTGGCATGGCAACGCGTCCGGACCTGCTCGCCGCGTTTTGCGACGACTTCGGGTACTTCAACACCTTTGGCGGCAATCCGGTCGCGGCGGCTGCGGGTATGGCCGTTCTAGAAGTGATCGACGAGGAAGACCTGATGGGCAACGCGGCTCGGGTCGGCAGCCACATGAAGTCGCGGCTGATCGATCTCGCCGCGTCAGAGCCTCGGGTTACAGCGGTGCGGGGCGCAGGATTGTTCCTAGGGATCGATCTGTCCGAACCGGATGCACCAGACCGCCCGGACCCGGCTCTGGCCACGCAAGTCATCAACGGGTTGAAGGAGAACGGCGTCTTGATCGGAGCCGCTGGAAAGTACGGCCACACGCTGAAAGTTCGCCCGCCTCTGTGCCTTTCGTCAACCGAAGCTGACCGGTTCGTCGACACGCTGCACGCCGCGCTGTCCAAGACCTGAGGGGCTCAAGCCACCAAGACATCCGGCGCTTCGCTGTCCCCGAACAGATCATCAGGCGGCTCAGCATCGGTCACGAGACATGAAACGCTGTCCCATGCGGCCCAGCGGGCCGGAAAACGTCTGTTGAACTTGGACGAATCCGCAACCAGCATCGCGCACTCCGCGCGCGCAACCATTCGGCGGTAGACGTGGCCTGCGTCCAGCAGCGCATCGCTGGGACCATCCTTGTCCAAGCCGCTGGCGCCGAGAACGGCCCAATCCACGTGAAACCCATCCAGGAAATCGATTGTCTCGGCGCCGTGCACCGCACCCTCTCCCGCATTGTAGATGCCGGGGGCCATCAGCACCGTTATCGTCGGATTGAGCGCAAGCACCGTCGCGACGCCGAAGGAATGCGCAATGACCGTAAGATTGTTCATCTCCAACGCGATACGCCGCGCGAGATGCACCGTGGTCGCTCCAGAGCCGATCATCACGCAGCCAGCGCCCTGCAACAGCGGACACGCGCGGCGTGCAATCCGCTCGCGTTCTTCTGCACGAATGTTGTGACGCTCCGAGACGCTTGGCTCGAGCGACCGGCGCCGCATCGCACCGCCATAGGTCCGGTCGATCTGCCCCTCGGCGGTCAGCGCGTCCAGATCCCGGCGCACCGTCTCGGCCGAGACGCCAAGGCGCCCGGCCAGTTCGGACACACGCAAGGACGGGCGCTGTTCCAGTTCGGACAGAATGCGCCTGCGTCGGTGATCGCGATCTCGTGCCATGGCTCTTGTTACCGCGCCGTTGGCTGCTCGGACAGGGGCTGTCGAAAGGGGGCGATCCTGCGGTCCGGCAGCGTCTAACGTGCCGCGAGGTCGGCGACCGATGCCCGTTCGACGATCACTCCGTCCAGATGCGTCGGGGCGACAGGTGTGCCACTTTCAAGATGTGAGACGAGTTGGGCCGCGACGTTCCTTCCCATATCCGCAGCGGGAAGGTCGATGGTCGTAAGGCCGGGAAGGACGGAAGCTGACCAATCCAAATTGTCGAAGCCCATAACCGAGATGTCATCAGGAACCGAAAGCCCCACATTCATGAATCCGAAATAGCACCCGAGCGCGAGAACGTCGGAGAAACACAAGACCGCGGTGGCGTTCGGCGACCGCTCCCGAAGCCGGTCGACGGCCTCCCGGCCGCCCGCAACATCGAGCGACGTCTCGAAGAAGCTGAGTGCCAAATCCTCGCGGTCGGCCCTCAGAACCCCGTCGAGACGTGCTCGGGTGCGGTCGCTTTCTGCGAGCGGTCCGTGCAGTACAGCGATCTCGCGGTGACCCTTGTGAACGAGATACTCGACAGCGTTGTACGCCAGATCCGCATTGTCATAACCGATCGTCGGGATCTCGCTCTGAAGGTCCCAGATGGATGAAAAAACAAACGGAACATTCCGCCGTGCGAACAGCGCCATCAGGTCCGGGCTGTGTGCGCCGCCGCTCAGAATGAAGGCCTGCGCCCCCATGCCCAGAAGCTTTCGCGCCGCCTGAAGTTCAGTGTCATCATCCCCCTTCGAGATGGCGAGGACCAGCGAGTAGCCGCTCTCCGAAAGCGTTTGCTCGATCGCAGCAATGTACTTCGCATAGATCGAATGTTCGATGGTTGGAATGATCGCCGCGATCGTTCTGGACTTGGATGTCGAAAGAGCGCGGGCCGCAGGGTTTGGCAGGTAGTCCAGCTTCGAGCATGCATCCAGAACGCGCTTACGGGTCTCTGGCGACACGTTTTTCGCGCCATTCATCACACGCGAGATCGTCGCCGTGGAAAGCCCGGTCTCCCGTGCAACATCGCGAATTCTACCGATTTTCTGGGCCACCGCATCACTCCGGCGAGAAGGTTTCTGACATTAACGCTTGACGAGACGTTACGGCAAGCGTCTTGATGTAACCGGTTACATCATGCGATTCCCTTGATGTGGCGGACCAAAAGGCGGTGAAACCCGCAAAAGACCAGACAAAGGGGTTGCCCCGCGTGCAAGCCATGTCGACAGAGAGCGCACTGCAACGCCGCCGCTATCGGGGGCTCAACACCCGCAATACGCGGCGACTCGACGTGTCGTGGGGAGAGCTTGGTCATCTCACCGTCGCTGCAGGCTCGCTGATCTCGATCACCAATGTCGAGGGCGCTGCGCCTGTCTGGGTGACGGGACTGACATCACATGGCAGGCATTTCTCGCCAGAGGCTCTCGATTTGCCCGGGCTGAAGAGCCAGCCAATCGACAGCACTGCTTTCGATGCGCGTGTCATGACACAGCGCGCGAGTGCTCGAGATTCGACAATCGATGCCGGCGAGATAGCCGCCTTGTTCGACGCGTCGACCAGCGCGGGCGACATCTTTGTGACCCGCGCTCTGGACGATCAGGATCTGTTCGTGATCGCCCCGGTAACGAACGGCTTTGTCTCCGAGGGCGGTGGGAGCCGGTTCTCGGTCGACATCACGCCGCCGCCGGGCGCCACCGCCGAGATGACGCTGCCCGATCCGCTCGGCCGTGTTGTCGATGAGTTCAGGATCGACCGGGCCACCGCACAGGCCTACCAGCTGCAAAAGGGTCAGTTCGCACAAATCATCGATGTCGAGGGACAGCAATGCTCCGACTTTATGGCGATGCGGGCGCGTGCACTGGACGCGGGCGTCGAGCGCTGCATCGAATCGACCGTATCACGCACGATGGCGCGCAGCGCCTATCCGCTGCCCGGACTTGCCGACAAGTTCTTCGATCAGGACATCAAACCGCTGTTGCAGGTGCGCCAGGACACGGTCGGGCGTCACGACACGTTCGCTTTGGCATGTACGGCGCGGGGCTATGAAGAACGCGGCTTCCCCGGACATATCAATTGCTCGGACAACATCTCGGACGTGTTCGAGCCGTTCGGGATCCAGCGGCGCCGCGCATGGCCGGCGATCAACTTCTTCTTCAACTCGTGGATCGACTGGCAGGACCATGTCATCTCTGCGGACGAGGCCTGGTCCCGGCCTGGCGATTACGTCTGCCTGCAGGCACTGACGGACCTGGTTTGTGTCTCGACGGCCTGCCCGGACGACGTCGATCCGATCAACGGCTGGAACCCTACAGACATTCATGTGCGCATCTACGAGGAGGGCACGCCAATCACGCACTCGGTTTCATGGCGCGCACAGCCCGAGGATCAAGGAAAGCTGACACGCCACAGCGCCTTTCATCCGCGCACCTCGGCCCTCACGTCCAGCTTTCAGCCCGCACGGGACATCTGGATGCCAACGCAGTTCGACAGCACCGGTGCGATTGATGAGTACTGGGCATGTCGGAACGCGGCGTCGCTTCAGGATATGTCCGGTCTGAGGAAGTTCGACATCGTCGGGCCGGATGCCGAAACCCTGTTGCAGCATTGCCTGACACGGAACGTCACCAAACTGTCCCAACATCGCGGGTTCTACGCCCTGATGTGTGATGAGCGAGGCTCGGTTCTGGACGACGGCACGCTGTTCAGGCTCGAGCCTGCGGTGTTCCGCTGGTGTTGCGGATCAGACAACTCGGCTCTGCATCTGCGTGAGCAGGCAGAGAAGCTCGGACTTCAGGCCCATATCCATTCGCTGGGCGCGAAGATGCCAAACCTTGCGCTGCAGGGTCCGAAGTCGCGCGATATCCTCGGCGAGATCGTGTTCACACAGCCGCACCGACCTGCGCTGGAGAATCTGAAATGGTTCGGCTTCACCATCGCGCGCCTGCGTGATCGGGATGGCCCCGTGTTCCAGCTCTGCCGGACGGGCTTCACGGGGGAATTGGGCTACGAGATACTCTGCGATCAAAACGATGCGCTGGAGATCTGGGATGCTCTGATGGAGGCCGGTGCCAAACATGGCCTCAAGCCCATGGGCGGCGACGCACTGGAGATGCTGCGGGTCGAAGCCGGTTTGATGATGGCCGGGAACGAGTTTGGGCCGGACACCGATGCGCTCGAGTCAGGTCTCGGGTTCGCCGTGGATTTCAAGAAGGACGACTTCCTCGGCCGCGCCGCGCTGGAGCGAAACGCCGCCGCCCCGCGCCGCAAACTTGTCGGTCTGACCTTCAGCGGCGCCGAGCACCCTCGGCACGGCGATGGGGTCTTCGTCGGGCGGGAACAGGTCGGCGTCGTGACGTCCTCTTGTTTCTCTCCGCAGCTTGGACACGCCATCGCCATGGCACGCATCGCGGTCGAGAACGCGGCTGAAGGTGGTGAGTTGGAGGTCGGCAAACTCGACGGCCACATGAAGCGCTTGCCCTGCCGCGTGACAGCGATCCCGTTCATAGATCCCAAGCGTGAAAAGGCCCGTGCATGAGTGACGGTCAGCACAACGGCGTCGTCGTCACGCGCAACGTATGGAAGATCTTCGGTGATCGTGCCGACGAGGCCATGGCCGCTGTTCGCAAGGACAATCTGTCAAAGGCAGACGTGCTGGAGAAATTCGGTGCCGTCGTAGGTGTCCGGGACGTCTCGATCAGCGTGGGCGAGGGCGAGATCTTCTGCATCATGGGGCTCTCCGGCTCGGGCAAGTCCACGCTGGTGCGCCACATCAACCGGCTCATCGAACCCACCGGCGGAGAGATCCTGATCAACGGCGTGAATGTCGGGGACCTTAATCCCGAAGCGCTGAGAGCCATGCGCGCCGACAAGATCGGCATGGTGTTCCAGAACATGGCCCTGCTGCCCCATCGCACCGTGCGCGATAACATTGCCTTTGCCCTGGAACTCAGGAATGTCGACGCCTTTACCCGCGCGCAGGTTGCTGACCGGGCCATCGAGTTGGTCAGCCTGCAGGGATACGGTGATCGCATGCCCTCGGAACTCTCTGGCGGCATGCAGCAGCGTGTGGGCCTTGCCCGCGCCATGGCCGCTGACCCCGACATTCTGCTGATGGACGAGCCGTTCAGTGCGCTCGATCCACTGATCCGCCGCGGGCTTCAGGACGAGTTCCTCGAGTTGTCTAAGACGATGAAGAAAACGACGCTCTTCATCACCCACGATCTGGACGAAGCGATCCGCATGGGAACGCGCATTGCCATCATGAAGGATGGCGAGATCGTACAGACCGGCACGCCAGAGGAGATCGTCACCCAGCCCGCGGATGACTATGTCGCCGATTTCGTTGCAGGGATCTCGAAGCTGAAACTGGTCTTTGCCCACACGGTCATGAAACCGCTTGAAGCGTTTCAGGACACCCTGCCGCCCGTCGAAAGCTGCCCGACAGCCCACCCCGAGGACGATCTGGACACGCTGGTCGGGCTCGCGGTCGATCAGGACAAACCGATTGTCATCAAGAGCGACGGGGCCGCGATCGGTGTCGTGACGAAAGATGCCCTGCTGCATGCCATCAAGGGGGAGGCGTGATCCATGGCGACAGACCCCGATACCCGCGCACCCTTCATCGAGTTTGCTCAGAAGAATGGCGACTACTACGCCGATGTCTTTCTGAGGATCCAGAAGGCGACGCTGCCAAGGCTTCACCTGAACAAGGCCGCGTTGCTCGGCAGTTGGATCTGGGCGGCGCTCCGCGGCAACTGGCTGCTCTTTGCCATCGGCTTCGTCATCGACCTCGTTGCTGCGGTGAACCTCGCGCTTGTCTACAAATTCTCACGCGCCGCGGCTGAAAATGCAGATAGCGCAAGCAAGGCCTATCTGGTCGAGCGATTTGAGAGCTGGACCCAGACGCATCTGATCACGACGGTGCTCGTTTTCGTTCTTGGCAGACTTCTCTTCGCGTGGCTCGCGGATCGCTTCTATGCGCGGCAATACGAGAAATGGCGCATCGACAACAAGACGAACTTCGGTTTCGTGGGGTCCCGCCTGATTATGGCCGCGCTGATCTTTGCGTTGGTCGCCCCATTGACCCTCTATCGATCCACGCAGTTTGCTCCCGACGAGCGTGCCTGCGTGAAGCAATCGCGTGCCTTGCAGAAGGGCGAGCAGGTCAGCTTCAAGGAGCGGTTCGACTGCCTGGCGATCAGCGAGTTTCCGGCGCTTGTGTGGCTGGATCGCCCGGACACCGTCAGCTACCCGCGCGGTGACGACGGAGAGCGCACGGTGAAACGCGAACCGGCGCGCGACGGTGCGCCACCGGTCAACCTCAGAACCTTTGTTCAGCAGAAGATCGATGATGCTGTCGGCTATGCAACGGCCTTCTACTCGTTCCTCTTCGACGGGATCACCGACGTCCTTCGCAGCATGCTCAATGTCATCACGGCCGTCTTTGTCGGAACGCCCTGGCCCATCGTGATGGGTGTCTTGCTGTTCGTGTCCTACCACCTGGCCGGAGCGCGCACGGCAATCTTTGTGGGCGCATCGCTCGCGTATATTGCTCTGTTCGGGCTGTGGCAGACGGCGATGGCCACACTGTCTCTGGTGATCGCGGCCTCGCTGGTCTGCGTCGTGGTCGGCTTGCCGCTTGGGATCTGGGTCGGGAAATCGAATTTCGGCAAGCGGCTCGTGACGCCAATCCTGGACATCATGCAGACGATCCCGTCCTTCGTCTACCTGATCCCCGCGATTGCGTTCTTCGGCGTGGGCAAACCGCCAGCGATCCTGGCCACCGTGATCTTCGCGATGCCGCCCATGGTCAGGCTTACGGCTCTTGGGATCCAGCAGGTGCCCGAAAGCACCAAGGAAGCGGCTCTGGCCTTTGGGGCCAATCCACGCCAGTTGCTGCGTAAAGTCGAGTTGCCGCTGGCGCTGCCGTCCATCATGGCCGGTGTCAATCAGGTCGTGATGATGAGCCTGTCTATGGTCGTGATCGCGGCCTTCATTGGCGGCGGGGGTCTCGGATCGATCGTCGTGCAGGCGCTGAACAACACCGAGGTCGGCAAAGGCGTGGTTGCCGGACTCGCGATTGCCCTGTTGGCCATGATGATCGACCGCGTGGTCCAGAAGGCCAACACAATCAACAACTGAACCAATCGATGCAGCGATGGACGCTGCGCAACATGGAAGGGAGACCCATGACACTAGTTCGAAATCTGCTCGTCGGTGGGGCGATATCTGCGCTGACGGCAACATCGGCCTTTGCCGAAGGCGCCAAAGTCACAATCGGCGATCTGACCTGGACCGGGGCGACGGCCATCGGCCACGTCATCAAGGCCGTGATCGAAGGCCCGATGGAAGGCGAGGCGGAGATCGTCGAAGGTCTGTCCGATGGCGGCGCGATCGCTGCCGGCATGGACAAGGGCGATGGCACCGCCGACGTCTACACCGACCTCTGGATGCCGAACCGTCAGGGGATCTGGGACAAGTATGTCGATGGCGCGCAGAGCGTCGCGGTGAACATCCCCTATCAGGGCACTCAGATGGTCTACGTCCCCTCGTACATGGCCGAGAAGGGCGTGCGCACCATTCTCGACCTCGCCAAGCCCGAGGTTGCCGCAATGTTCGACAAGGACGGCAACGGCAAAGGCGAATACTGGGCCGGTGCCGAGGGCTGGAAGTCCACCAAGATGTGGCAGGTCAAGTTCAAATCCTATGGTCTGGACGCGCTTTGGGAGCCGGAAATCCTCGAAGACGCGACGTTCAAGGGGCAGTTGAAGGCGGCAATCCAGAAAGAAGAGCCGATCCTCTTCTACTACTGGACCCCGGAATGGGTGCACGCGGCCTATGACCTGACCCCGATCCAGGAGCTCGAGCGTGTCGAGGGATGCGAGGACATGGACCTCGACGCTGAAGACTGGCTCGAGGTGTCTCACTTCAACTGCGCCGCGTCCGATGCAACGATCTACGTCGCCTATTCGAAGTCGCTGGAGGAGCGTAACCCGCCGGTTGCCAAGATGCTCAGCCAGATGGCGCTGGACCCGGCGGTTGTGAACCAGTGGATCCTGCAGATCGGACGCGACAAGGAAGATCCTCAGGATGTTGCAGAAGCCTGGGTTGCCGAGAACGCCGACATTGTGAACGGCTGGATCAACTGACCGATACACCTGCTACCCGAGGCTGATGTCAGCCTCGGGTCTCTCTGTCTGACGCTCGTTTCGGCCTTTCTGAACACAACCACGGTCCGGAGAGCAGAGCGACAGGCTTCCCGCGGGACAGGCCGTTCAGGTCTTGAACGCACGCGCAAGATAGTCACCCACCGGCTTCAGAATGTACGTCATCGGTGTGTGAGATCCCGTCGAGAAATGCGCCTCCACGGGCATTCCCGGAACAAGGTCCTGCGCGCCGAGTGCCGCGCGTTCCGTCTCCGCAATCACAACACGCACCTTGAAGTGCGAGCGGTTCGTTCGCGGATCGAGAAACGCATCGGCTGAAACAGTCTCGACCTGCGCTTTCAACAACGGCGTGGATCGCTGGTTAAAGGCCGGGAACCGCAAGGTCGCGATCTGACCGGCATAGACCTGATCAATGTCCGTCGCCTCGACTTTGACCTCAGCCACGACCGGGCGGGCTCCGGGAATGATGTACATGATGGGCTTTCCTTCCTGCACCACGGACTTGAGTCCGAGAACCTGGCTGTCATGGATCGTGCCGCTGATCGGAGCGCGGATCTCCTGACGGGCCAGTTTAGCAATCAGATCCGCCCGGCTTTCCGCAAGTTTGACGCGCTGCTGTACAAGCTTGCTCAGCGCCTCTGCCGCATTGGCACGGAACTCGACAGGCAGTTTCAGGGCCTCGAGCTCGAACTCCGTGATCCGGGCGCTCAACTCGCCGATCCGCGCGCGATAGTCGCCAGCTTCGCCACGGGTCAACGCGTCCTCTTTCAGCAAAGCCGTCAGTTCCGCCGCACGCATCAGCCCGCGCCTGCGCAGGTCACGCGCCGTGACGACCTCTGCCGCGACGAGTTCTATCTGCTGACGCTTGGCTTCGTATTGCAGCGTCAACCCCTCGATCTGCTGTTCGATCTGCGCAATGCGCCGAAGGATAAGGTCCTGATTCTTCTCAAGCATCGCCAGATCGTCACGCAATTGGCGGCGCTGGCGCGCGACGAGACGACCGATGGAGGGATCTTGCTCGACAGCGCGGGCCAGCACCTCGTCCAGATCCAGTTCGTTGGTCTGATCGACCTCGGCACGCAGGCGCGCTTCCTTTGCGAGAAGCTCGAACAGCTCCCCCTCGGCCGCGTTCAAGCGCGAGCGCAAATCGCTGTCATCGAGCCGGACCAGGAGATCGCCCGCCTCGACCCGGTCGCCATTGCGCACGGGCAGCTCGACCACAACACCATCGATCGGATGGTTGATCACCTGCTTGTCCGTGTCGACCATGATCTGACCGGAACCAACGATGGCACCGGCAATCTCGACCTGGGTGCTCCAAAGCCCGAACCCTCCGATCAGCACGCCAAGGGCAACGCCCCCGACGATGACGGGCGTCCGAGCCGTCCATGTGGGTCTCGTCGTCATGCCACGCCTCCCATCAGCTGTTTCGCTGACACCGGTTTTGGCGATGTTGCGAACGGTTGCGCTGTGTCAACCAGCGCACCGTCCCCGAGCCGATATTGCCGTGCACGCCCCGAAAGCTCCGGCGTCCGCCCCAGAACAAGAACCGCGGTGTCCGGAAGGGCACCGGGCAGGGCCGCTGCAAGAGCGCCGGGCTCTTCCAGCACCAGCGCCTTCGGGACACCGAACACAGCCCGAGCCAGTGCAATCTGCGTCCGCTCCCCCCGTGACAAGCCGGTGCCACGCGCTTTCAGTGCCGTGTCATAGCCCTTCGGCAAAGCCTCGATGCGATCATGGACACCGGCAAGCTTGGCTGCGGCAATCACATCCGAGCGATCGGCATCGGGACGGAACCCTGAGATGTTCTCGGCGATCGTTGCAGGCACAAAGACCGGATCCTCGGGCAGGTAGCCGATCAGCGTCCCCAGCGCCTCGCAACCGATCTGGCGGATATCGCAAGCGCCGATACGAACGCTGCCGGACTGGCGCGGGTAGAGGCCGATCAACGCCCTCGCCAGCAGGGACTTGCCGGCGCCCGTTGCCCCGGTGATTTCAACGATCTCGCCCGCGTTCACAACGAAACTCACATCCCGCAACACACACGCCCGTTCGTGATCAGCGATGGACAGACCCTTCACCGACAATCGGGGCGCAAGCGTTTGTGTCTCGGCAAGTGCCGGTACTGCTGGCGGCGATTTCAGCTTGGTGTTGAGGCTCTGCCAGTTACGCCACGCTGACTGGATCACAGGGATATGCTTCAGGCATTGTTCGACCGGCCAGAAGACCCGGACGAGCAGGATGAACGCCGCGACCATCGCGCCGATGCTGATCGTGTTCTCCAGCGCAAGCGCAGCGCCCAGCGCCAGAATCCCAGCCTGGAACAGACCGCGGAAATGCATGGACGCACACGTGAAGATCGTGCGCTGATCGTTGAGAATGATCGCCATGTCCCGCGAGGCGGCCCGTGCGCTCAGCCAACGGGCCGTGAACCGGCCGGCCATCCGTTGCTCGCGCACTGTCTCCAGCGTTTCCTGAAGCCTGCGCGCCTCACGGCCCATCGCGCTCGAGGCCTTGCTCGCATCATCACCCAGGTGACCGCAAAAGACGGCCTTGAGGCCCGACAGTGCCGCCAGCACCAGGATCCCGGTGACCGCGACCCAGCCGAGCAACGGGTGGAGCAGAAAGACGGCACCAAGAAACACAGGCACGAGGCAACAGTCGAGCACATCGACCAGAGCGTTCGAGTGCAGGAAACCGCGCAGCCCATCCAGTTCCTTGGTCCCTGATACCGGGCTGGTGTTGGTCGACTTTCCGGGGGAGCGCTCGGCCTCGGACACCGCCAGAACCATACGCTCCAGCGACATCTGCAAGCGCGCCCCTGCCCGGGCCAGCAGCCGCCTGCGTGCATAGTCCAGCATGGCCATCAGGATGAAAAACAGGACAACCAGCGCAAACAGCGCGACCAGAGTTTCTTCGGACCGCGCAGGCAGCACCCGGTCGTAAAGCAGCAGCATGAACATGGGGCTGGTCAACATCAGCAGCGTCACAAAGAAGCTGAACAAAAAGGCAAGCCCCAGCATCCAGCCAAGCGGCCAGAATGCCGCCGCGAGGGCGTTGCGGTGAAACAATCCAGTCATGAGATGACCCTTCCTGCAGGGTTTGGCCGAGGCGTTAGCACACCCCGGCCGATACGCGCTCAGAGCTTCCGTTGTGACAGGTTGAAGCTGACGATCACGCGCTGACCATCGCGGCCATCGGCATCCGACAAGTTCGGAGCGACCGCGTGGTAGAGCCAGCTTGGGAAAATGATCATCTTGCCCGGCTGCGGTGTAAAGTTCACCTTCGTCCAGCAGTGCTTGGGCCGCTTCTTGTTCGGCTGATAGCGCGGCTGGAACATCAGGTTCTGGGTGCGCGGATCGATGAACTCGATGTTGCCGCAATCCTCGGGCGTCTGGATGTAGTAGACACCGCTCCAGGCGCAGCCCGGGTGAATGTGCGCCCGGTTCGAGCTGCCCGGTCCATTCACGATGGACCACATGGTGCCGATCCTCAGCCCATAGGCCTTGTGGTAGCCATTGTCCTGGCTGACAAGATCGCCCGCGCCGTGGATCGCATCGACCAGAGACACGTAGTCGGCATCCTTGTGCAAATCGTTGTGGCTGTGCCAGCCACCGAGTTTGCGGAAGTTCGACCGCTGGATCCCATCCTGGTCACGATCGCGCTCGGCATAGATCAGCGCGAGCAACCGCGCGTTCATCGCCTCGGCATCCGGCAATTGGAATTTGTAGATCGCGGTTGGAAAGTAATTTTCACGCGCCATGGCGCTGGTTTCGAGTTTCATCGGAATGTCTCCTGACCAAACAAGTGCTTGAATGAAATGGGCGGGGCCACTGAGGCCCGACCCTTTTTTGAAAAGACTGTCGTCGACTGACTCAGACGGCTCAGAACGTCACGTCGTCCGGGCTGCCTTCGCCGGGTTGAGGTTCGTCGTCCTCGTTCCCCTCGTCTCCCTCATTGCCTTCATTGCCTTCGTTGCCTTCGTCTCCTTCATTGTCTTCATCGCCTTCGTCGTTCTCGTTCCCCTCGTTGCCTTCGTCGTTTTCGTCGTGCTCGTCGCCTTCGTCGTCCTCGTTGCCTTCATCGCCTTCGTTGTTTTCGTCTCCTTCGTCGCCTTCATCCCCCTCGTCGCCTTCGTTGTGCTCGTCGTTCTCGTCGCCTTCGTTGTCTTCGTTGTCTTCGTTGCCGTTCGCGAAGGGGTTCACGAAGTCACCGAAGTCTCCTTCATTGTCTTCGTTGCCCTCGTTGCCTTCGTTCCCCTCGTTGCCTTCGTCGGCTTCGTTGTCCTCGTCGCCTTCGTCGTCTTCATTGTCTTCGTCGTTTTCGTTCCCTTCGTTGCCTTCGTCGCCTTCAACGACTTCGTTGCCTTCATTGCCTTCGTCGCCTTCGTCGCCTTCGTTGTCCTCGTCGCCTTCGTTGTGCTCGTCGCCTTCGTTGTTCTCGTCGTTCTCGTTGCCTTCGTTGTCTTCGTTGCCTTCATTCCCCTCGTTGTTCTCGTCGCCTTCGTTGTTCTCGTCGCCTTCGTTGCCTTCGTTGTTTTCGTCACCCTCATCGCCCTCGTTTCCGTCGAGCGGGTTCTGCTGGAAGCCGCCATCCTGGCTCATCAGCGGGGTGCGGGTTTCGTCTTCAGCGTCAATTTTCAGTTCGGTAGCCATTTATTTGTCTCCATAGAGGTTCAGGTTGGTGTCACGCCGACCACCGGCCGGCGCCCCGAGACGCTCTGCACGTGCAAATGTCGCTCTCGTTCAAAGAAGCGGGGTCGTGGGTCAGCCGCTGATCTGGTCCTTAAGGATCCGGGCGACCGTCTGGCACTTGCCACGACAGGCCGATCGGTTCGGACACGCCAGCTGCTCGCGCCACGTGCCAAGCATGGCGTGGAACGTCGCAGTGGCATCAGCGGATGCCGTACTTTCGGGTATCGAATTACGAAATGCCGATCGCTCGGCACGTCCAACAGATTTGTCAAACTGGGTCATCAAATTCGTCTCCAATACGGCCCTTCAAGTCACGTCAGCTTCAATGTCAAAAAGGGTAAATAAGGGAGGGGTGCATGGGAACGCGCAGCCACGCACAAGCCACCTGCAATTTTTACGTGAGAGATGCCACAGATTCTCAACCCAGGCCCTCGACAGACATAACCAACTGATAAAATTGATTTTTTGAAACGACCTGAGGGTCGATCGCAGCCCCTGAGCGTCCGTGTGGAGCAGAGTGCAGGCCTCTCACCCGCGCTTGACGGTGGCAAATTAAACTTCTGCCAAACAGTAAAAGTGAGTTTCCCCACAGAATCTTCGCAGGAGGTTCCTGCGCGACTGCGGGTTCTTGTCTCGATGTCGCTGCGTATACTTCACAGCACTCGAAAACAAGACGTGGCGAGAATTCAGCATCACCATAGCAACGATATACTCAAATATCACCGCGGTACTGAAATAATTAAAAGATTTCAACGCGGACAAAACAGTCAGATCTTCAATTTTTACACAAATGGAGAAATATTCAATGCTTAACAATCCAGCTTTATTCAGTATGGCACGCCTGCTCGCCGTCGCATTCAACTGCCCCCCGATGCAACGGGGCGAGTCCGGCCCTGCGGTCGCGCGCATGCAGGAAGCGCTCGTATCGCTTGGCCATCCGATGCCGCGCTCGACCCGGTCCGATGGTTCCATGGATGGCCAGTTCGGTGGTGAGATGCACAAGCAGGTCAGCAACTTTCAGGTACGCAACGGCATCAAGGATACGCTGGGTTTCGGCTCGGGCACCATCTGTGGCGCCACCATGATCGCGATCGACGCAAAACTCGGCAAGCTCAGCGACCCGTCGATCCAGACGCCCGGCGGTTCCGTGCCCAAACCACCAACCTCCGGCGGGCTGGATCCGGCACCGCGCATGACCCTGCCGGAGAGTGCAAAGCTTCTCGAGGCGTATGAGAAGTTTCGACCCTACAAGGGCGCCCCGTGCCGTCGACACGTCAACGGCGCCCGGATCAGGAACCAGTGCGCCATCAGGATGTCGATCGCACTCGGCATGGCAGATTGCGGGTTTGACTATGTCGGGTTCAAGGGACACCCGCACACCGCGAAGCATGGCTGCTGCGACTTCCCGCAACCCCACACCACGAATGCCACGATGCTCTGGAAACAGATCGAGGTGAAGGGCCTGAAGTTCGAGAAGTACTGGATCAACCCGGACCGCAAGCGTGATCGGACCAACAAGAAGCGCAGTGCGGAAATCCATGCGCGTCTGACCGAGCGCAAAGGGATCATCTACATGAACCGATGCTTCGGCAAAAAGGGCTCGCACATCGATTACTGGGACGGGCAGAACTACATGAACTCCGTCATGAACTACCACGGCAGTGGCGAGCCGCGAGACAATCAGAAAATGATCTACACGACCAAGGGCTTCATCTGCTTCCTGCCCATCAAGAACACGGGCTGATGATCCAAGCCATCGCGGTGCGGGTGGGTCTTCTAGAGATCCGCCCGTTCGTCTTCCGGTACGAAAACGGATGTGAACGATTCCCGCAGCCAGCGGATCGTCGCTTGAACACGCAGGCTTTGCACGGTGTCGGGATGGACATGGAGATGGAGTGTCCGGTTGATCTGATACGGCTCGACCTCCAGCCTCTGAAGCGTCGGCACTTCTTCCGCAAGGCACATCGGCAGATACCCTTTGCCCAAGCCAGCCTGTACTGCAGTCATCAGGACACCGGCATCCGTCGCGGTTGCCCGCAGGACCTCGCCGCGTTTGCGCGCCTTCTCCCACGCGCGGACCGGCGCCCGCCTCGGCGCATCTTCGTCGAAAAAGGACACCCATCCCGCGGTTTCGGGATCCAGCCCCTCGGCTGCGTAGGCCGCATACGGCACATCACCCAGTTTGATCGCGAACTCTTCGGGCTGCGGCGTATGCTCGAACCAGACGGACAGCGTTGCATCGCTGCGCACATGGACGATGGGCGGGCGGGTCACGAGGCGGATGACCAACTTTGGATTGGCTTGCGCAAACGGCGTCAGGACTGTCGCTGCCAGTCTGCTCAGCACCCAGGCATTGCCGAGAATGCGCACCACTCCGCTCGGCCCGGTTTCGGGCGTGGTGACGTCTTCGGTCAGTTTCTGGATGCGCTGCTCGACCTCGGCCGCACGGCTGATGGCCCGGTTGCCTGCCTCGGTCGGGGTGAAGCCGGTCTTCGAGCGCACGAAAAGCGTCACGCCAAGGGCGCTTTCGATGCTGGTCAGGCGCCGCCCGGCGGTCGACTGATCCATACCCAGCATCATCGCCGCCCGGGACAGCGACCCGCTTCGCCCGACCGCCAGCAGAACCTTCAGCTCATCCCAGTTCAACGCCATGGGAAAGGAATGGCGGTGCCAGAGACAAAATTCAACCCAAGCGGATGCATCCGAGGGTGCGCGCGCCGCAAACGTGTCAGAACGAGGTGTCCCGCGCGCGATAGGCCGTGTCGATCATCGCATCGGACAAGGCACGATAGGCGCGATCCCAGGCAGCACGCATGCTCGGCGCGTAGTCGCGATCCAGGATCTCCTCGAACATCGCGTGCAACGCTTTGCCAACCGCTTCGTAGTGCTCGGCATGCACGCCATAGGCAAGGTGGCGCATCGCCAGATCTTCGACCACCGGCTCCAGATCCTGCCAGTTCTGGAGCTGCGAGACCACGAGCCCGAGCGTGCTCATCAGTTTGCCAGCCTGCTTGTCGACATCGGCCACGAAAAGCACCTCGAGCGCCGGGTCGATCTGGAAGAGTTGCGCATAGAAGACTTCACCCGCATGCGGCAGATCGTGCGAGATCCGCACATAACTTGCCCGTATCAGATCAACGTCATCGTCTGAGAGTTTCACGCATGCCTCCAGCTTTCGCGTGTGCGCCGGTCGTTGCAATCGCCATGGCCCCCACGGCAACCGCCGGGGCCAGCCAAGCCCTGCGCCTCAGGTCAGTCTGGCTTCGTTGAGGGTCGTCCCGGTCAGGGCGCTGAGACGATGCGTGACTTCATCCGACCATGAGATCACCCTGCCCTGCCGGACCACCGCCAGCCGATGGGCCCGAAGGCGGACTGCATCAACCGTGTTGATCGCCTGCAGCAGCACGAAGTTGGCCTTGCACCCCTTCGCGATGCCATAGCCGTCCAACCCCATGAGACGCGCAGACGTCTGTGTGACCGCATCGAAGCACCACGCCATGTCCGCGGGGCTCGAAAGCTGGCCCACATGCAACCCCATGAACGCGATGTCCAGCATGTCCGCCTTGCCAAGGGAATACCACGGGTCCATCACGCAGTCCGACCCGAACCCGACCACGACACCGGCGTCACGCAACTCGCGCACACGGGTCAACCCGCGGCGCTTGGGAAAGGTATCATGCCGCCCCTGCAGCATGATGTTGATCGCGGGGTTCGGGACGGCGTGGACACCTGCCTCGGCGATCAGCGGGATCAGCTTCGAGACATAGTAATTGTCCATCGAATGCATCGACGTCAGGTGCGAGCCTGTCACCCGTCCCTGCAGACCCAGGCGCTGTGTCTCGTACGCCAGCGTCTCGATATGGCGGCTGAGCGGGTCGTCGCTTTCATCGCAGTGCAGATCGACCATCAGGCCACGCTCGGCGGCGATCTCGCAGAGCAGACGGACGCTCTCGGTACCGTCCGCCATGGTGCGCTCGAAATGGGGAATACCGCCGACCACATCGACGCCCATGTCCAGCGCCCGGATCGTGTTCTCCCGCGCCGTCGGATCCCGCAGAAACCCGTCCTGGGGGAAGGCGACCAGTTGCAGGTCGATGAAATCCCGGACCTTCTCGCGCACATCCAACAGCGCGGTGACGCCTTTCAGGTCATCATCGCACGTGTCGACATGACTGCGGATCGCCCCGATCCCCTTGGCGATCGCCAGGTCGCAATACCGCAGGGCGCGTTCGATGATGTCATCGACCGTCTGAATCGGTTTCAGCTCTCCCCAAAGTGCGATGCCTTCCAGCAATGTGCCCGAGACATTCATTCTCGGCGTGCCGAGCGACAGGGTCGCATCCATGTGGAAATGCGGGTCCACGAAGGGTGGCGAGACAAGATACCCTTTGGCATCGATGATCTCGCCGGCCTCTGCGGTGATACCGGCCTCGACAGCGGCAATGGCACCGCCCGTGCAGGCGATGTCCATCCCGGTCCGGCCATCGGTCAGCGCGGCGTTCTTGATGATCAGATCGAACATTGCGGCATGCTACGGTGCAAGACCGGTCCCGAACAGTTCCTTTCGACAACCCCGCTCGGTCATGCCGTTGCAACGCCGGACAGAACAGTCGCAACAGGCCGGACGTCCCGCAACTCCATCGGGTCAACCTCGGTCGGGTCGCAGTCGAGAACACAGAAGTCCGCGCGCTTGCCGCATTGGATCGAGCCGACCTGATCGTCCATCTTCAGCACATACGCCGCGCCCATCGTGATGCAATGGAGCGCCTGTGCGACGCTGATCTGCTGCGAATTGCCCAGCACACGGCCCTGCTCGGTGACCCGGTTGACCGCACACCACGCCGTCATCAACGGTGCCATCGGCGTCACAGGCGCGTCCGAATGGATCGCGAAATCGCCGCCCCAGACGGACCAAGCATCGGCACAGGCATTCATCCGCGACGCACGATCCGGCCCGATCGTCTTGGTCCAGTGCAGATCGCCGAAATAGTAGAGATGGTTGGCGAAGAGATTGGCGGTCACACCAAGCGCGCGCATACGCTTGAACTGGTCCAGACCGGCAAGCTGCACATGCTCGAGCGTGTGCCGCAGATCGGGGTTGGGCGTCTCGAGCATCGCGTCCGCAATCGCGTCAATGGCAAGCTGAGAGGCTGCATCGCCATTGGTGTGGATATGCGTCTTGACCCCCGCGCGGTGCAGCGCACGCACGGCGGCGCGGAAGTGATCGACCTCCATGTTGCAGATCGCGTGATCCTCCATGTCGAAGTAGCCCGGCGGGTTGAGCATCGCCGTGGCCCCTTGGATCGATCCGTCGGTGAACAGCTTGGCGCGTCCGAGATGCAACTTGTCCGTCGTCCGCCTCGCCAGAGCCACGGCGCGCTCCGCCTCACGCTCGGGCGCGTCCACCATGGCATTCATGATCGGGACGTAGCGAACGGGAAAGGCGGGATCGGCGGTCACGCGCTCGAGCATCGTGACCTCATCGTCATAGAGCGCAGACAAGAGATCGGCGACAGTCGTGACCCCGCAATTGCGTGCGACCTTGCCATAGCCGATGACACCCTCTGCATCCGCCATCAGTTCGCGTTCCAGACCGACCACGCGCTTTACCGGGTCCATCGCTGCAAACTCGTGAAGCTCGCCGTTGGGCTCGCCATCCGCGCGGCGCAGCACGCCTTCGATGTTTGTATCGCGACCAAGACCGGCGCGCTCCAACGCCAGCGAGTTCGCCGTCATCAGATGGCCGTTCGAATGGATCACCGCGACCGGATGCACCGATGAGACCGTGTCCAGGTGATCGCGGTCGAGACGCGGCCCGGCCACAAAGTTCGGATCGAATCCCCACCCGACAATCGGCTCGCCTTCTGATGTTTGCTGAACGATCTCGCGAAGCCGGGCGATCAGGGCGTCATTGTTGTCGACACCCTGCCAGTCGGCTCCATCCGGATCTGTCCGCGTATAGTGACCGCAATAGGTGTTGCGCCAGACAGCCCCTGCCGAGACGTGCGCATGGGCTTCGATCAGACCGGGCAGCATCACATGGTCGGCATAGCGATCATCCCGGGTGATCGTCCCCCAGCCATCGCCGCAATCGGCTCCGCCAACACCGACGATCACGCCGTCACGCACCGCGACATGGGTCGCAACCGGGCGGTTGTGGTCCATCGTGAGGATCTTCTTCGCCTGGAAAACCGTTGTCATCTTTATCCTCCTGCTCCCCGGCGCGCCGTGGCTGCCCGTTGTCCGATCGGGATCGCGCGCCGTTCGCAGGCTAAGAACGCCCCGCCCGTCCTGCCAAGAGAAATCAGCGCCCGAAACACATTCGGTGTGGCGATACCTGCAAGAGCTAGACGCGGAAACCGTTGCCCGCCGTCACACCGCGATGTATATGTTCATGGTGCGTTCTCACACAGGAGATGGAGAAATGTCCCTCAACTACGTGATGATCGGCGCCAACGATGTCCTGAAGGCGCGCCAGTATTTCGACGCGGTTCTGCCGATCCTTGGCGGGACACTGACGGCCGAGTTCATGCCGCATGCCTTTTGCTACAAACTGCGCGGAGACGGCCGCATCTGGGTCGCGACACCGTTCAACGAGGACGCCGCGACCGTCGGGAACGGCACCATGGTCGGTCTTTTGTGCGACAGCAGGGCC
This sequence comes from Pseudomonadota bacterium, assembly GCA_039821125.1. Taxonomy (GTDB): domain Bacteria; phylum Pseudomonadota; class Alphaproteobacteria; order Rhodobacterales; family Rhodobacteraceae; genus Thermohalobaculum. Next base: position 52,354 of record JBCBOR010000014.1, on the reverse strand, counting down.
GAGGTTGATGCGGCGCACGAGATGGCTTTGTCCAAAGGCGGGACAAATGAAGGCGATCCTGGCGAGCGCCCGCAATACGGTCCCACCTTCTACGGCGCTTATGTCCGCGACCCCGATGGCAACAAGATGAGCTTTGTCCACTTTGTCGAAGACGCCTAGGGGCCAAGCGATCGGCCTCTCACCGCTTTGCCTTGCTGCCGAGCACGAGCAGTCCTGAGACGACGATCATGACCATGCCTGCGACCGTCGCTCCGCTTAGCGAGACACGGAAAAACAGAACATCCCATGCCGCGACGAAGACGAGATTGCTGTATTCAAACGTCGCAATGACCGCCGGAGGTGCGGCCCGATAGGCGCCCGCCAACAGAACGGCAATCCCGATGGAGAACCCGGCAAGAACCGCAAGGATCAGCCAATCCATCGTACTGACCCGGGACCAACCACCGAAAATGTAAGCGTAGGCGTCAGCCAGAGCCCCCTGAGGCTGACCGCCAAGAAGCGCGAGGCTGACACCAAGCCCCGCCAACAGCATCATCGCGTTCTGCGACAGGGCGATGGCGTCCAAAGACACGTCCTGGCATTTCGCACGCGTGATGATGTGGGCAAGCGCATAGAATGCAGCGCCAATGACGGGCAGGAGCGCCCAGGCCGAGAACGCGTCCGTTCCAGGCTGCAGCAGGACAATCACCCCCGCAAAGCCGATCAGCACGCCGATCCATCCCAGAATCCGCACCGGCTCCCGGAGCAGAGAGGCGGACAGCAGCGTCACGAAGATCGGGGCGATGTAGTTCGCAGCACCGACGGTCGAGAGGCTCAGGAACGGGATCGCTGCGTAGAACGCCAGAAACGTGCTGGTGATGAACACCGCCCGAAGCACCAGCCACGTTCCGAGAGCCGCCCGCAGGACGGACGTGCCAGCGCCTCGAGACAAGCCGATCACAATCAGCAGGGGCACGGCAATGCAGCCGCGAAGCGCAAAGATCTGCCAAAGCGTCATCTCGCTGCTGAACAGTTTGAAGACGACATCCTGCACCGAGATCGTGAAGGCTGCGGCGAGGATCAGCAAGACACCAAGGAGGAGCTTTTGCGGCTGCGAAGCGGAACTCTGTTGCACGGTGTTCGCCAGTTGCTGGGACTCTCGCCCCTCAGTAAAGCCAAGGTGGCGCCAACTCTAATGGCGTTTTGTGCGCCGGGGGATCACGAGATCCGACCTCACCGCGCGCAAGCGTCAGATCCTGCACATGATCGCCGAAGACTGCGGCAATGCCGAGATTGCCGAGCGCCTGTCGATCAGCTCCACGACAACCGACAACCGCCGGACCAAACTCCTGTCGAAACTCGGCGTCCATTCGGTTGTTCAGCTCTTTGCCTACGCCCTGCGCGAGGAACTGCTGGATCAGAGCACGCAGTCGTGCGGGCCCGAACCCATCTCGCCCAGCTTAGAGGTCCGCGCATGGAAGCACAAAACAGGGTCAATCTCTCGTTTCAATCGGGACCGCCAGCACGAGATCCGGCGACAGAGCGGGAGCAGCGCCAGGTCTGGAGCCAGGCTTCGAACCGCGCCCGCTCGTCGGTGCTGAGGCTGAGGGCATGCTTCGTGCGGCGCGTAAGGATATCGTCCGCTGTCGTCGCCCATTCATGGGTGATCAGCCACTCCGCCTCGCGCTGATAGAGGCATCCGCCGAAATGCGTGCCGAGATCATCGAGGTTGCTCGCACCGTCCAACAGGCCCGCCGCCTCGGTCCCGTAGCTCCGTGCGTAGTGGGCGGCCAGATCCTCGGGCAGCCAAGGATGCGCATCGCAGAACCCAGCGAACCAGGGCGCGAAGTCGGCGCCCGGAACGTCTCCGCCGGGCAGTGGCGCCGAACGGGTCCATGGCCCGCGCATCTCCGAAAAGAACGGCGCCAGGCGGTCCAGAGCGTGTTCGGCCAACTTGCGATAGGTCGTCAGCTTACCACCGAACGCCGACAGCAGCGGCGCACGATCGCCGCCACCGTCCAGTTCGAATTCGTAGTCCCGCGTAACCGCCGAGGCGGACTTTGCCGCGTCATCATCGAACAGAGGGCGCACCCCGGAATAGGAATGCAGGACGTCTTCCGGGGTCAACCTGACGCGGAAGTAGCCGTTCAGGATCCCGAGCAGATAGTCGATCTCGCCGCCGTCGATCGCGACATCCTCGGGCGCACCGTCGAAGGGGATGTCGGTCGTGCCGACCAAGGCCATGTCTTCGAAGTACGGGTTGACGAAGATGATCCTCTTGTCAGGCGCCTGAAGGACGTAGCCATGATCGCCCTGCCACCAGCGTTTCAGGATGATGTGGCTGCCCTTGACGAGGCGGATGCGCTTGGACGAGTTCACGCCCGCGGCATTGCCCAGCACCTGCTCGACCCAGGGGCCTGCCCCGTTGAATATCGCCTGCGCGGTGATGTGCCGGACGGTACCGTCCCGGGCGCTCAACTCCACATGCCAAAGCCCGTCATCCCCCCGGCGCGCCGAGGTGCATTTTGTGCGGGTCAGGATCTCGGCGCCCCGGCGCGCGGCATCCCTGGCGTTCAGCACAACCAGCCGTGCATCATCAACCCAGACGTCCCAATAGGCGAAGGCATGGCGATACTGGTTCTGTAGCGCGATCCCTTCGGGACCGGTGCGCAGATCAACCGCCTTGGTGCCGGGGACGCGCTTTCGCCCGCCCAGATTGTCATAGAGGAACAGGCCAAGCCGGATCAGCCAGCGCGGGCGCTGAGCCGGGCTGTGCGGCAGCACCAGCCTGAGTGGCCACGAGAGATGCGGCGCGGCCTCCAGCACGACTTCGCGCTCGATCAAGGCCTCGCGCACCAGCCGGAACTCGTAGTACTCGAGATACCGCAGCCCGCCGTGAATGTACTTACCCGAGCGCGAGGATGTGCCCTCGGCCAGATCATCCTTTTCGCAGAGCACGACGGACAGGCCGCGCCCCGCTGCGTCGCGGGCAACCCCGGCGCCGTTGATGCCGCCGCCGATGACCAGCAGGTCGATGGGCTCCGTCATCATTTTGGTTTCTCGCCCAGCCCGGAACAACGGCGCGCAGCGCCCCGGGCCAGCGCCCGACCGCCCCCGGGGCGGGCGCTTTGTTGACACTTGCGCAACATAGGAGCGTTGAACGAACAGGCAGCATAAAATGCAGACCGGATAACTATGTGCGCCCACCCGCGGTCGGGCGCACCGTGCGTTCGAAACAAAAGGGTCGCGAAGGCTAGCACGGGTTCAGCGGCGGCTCGCCCGCTCGCCAGCGGCGCACCTCCTCGGCGGCCTTGGCCGCGGCGATGCGCACGGTTTTCAGGGACGCCCCGGCAATGTGCGGGGTCAGGGTAACATTCGGCAACTTTAGCAGCGGCCAGTCCGGCGGGGTCGGTTCAATCGCAAACGTCTCGAGCATCGCACCGCGGATGCGGTTTGCGGCAAGTGCATTGTACAGCGCATCATAGTCGACCAGCGGGCCTCGGGCTGTATTGATCAGCGTGGCCGTGGGCTTCATCGCGGCGAGCGCATCGGCCCCGATCATGCCGGTCGTCTCTTCGGTCACACGGGGATGCAGCGTGACCACATCGGCCTCTGTCAACAGCCGGTCGAGCGCCACCAGCTCCACCCCGCCCTCGGCATCGTCGGGCGAGAGTTGCACATAGGGATCGCTTACCAGCACCCGGCAGCCAAAGGCACGGAGCAACCGCACGACCCGAGTACCCACAGCGCCATAGCCGATCACGCCGACGGTCATGTCGCTCAGTTCATCGCCCGTGACATCGGCCCGGTAGAGATCACCGCGGTACTCCCCTCGGCGCAGCGCGTCGTGCCCGCGGGTGATGTTGCGCGTCTCGGTGATGATGGCGCCCAGCGTGAACTCGGCCACTGCGGAGGCATTGCGCCCCGGTGTGTTGACGACTGTCACGCCGTGTTCGCGGGCGGCGGCCATGTCGATGTTCACCGGCCCGCCGCGTGAGACGGCGAGCAGGCAAAGGGACGGCATCCGGGCGAACATCTCCCGCGACAGCGGCGCAAGGTGGGTGACCAGAACAGGCGCGTCTCCGGTATGGGCAATCACCTTCTCAGGGTCGCCCATGTACTCCTTCAGCCCCTCCATCCCCGGCGAGGCATAGCCGTGCTCCATCGGCTCGTCCGGCCAGGGCAGGTCCAGCTTGCGGCAGGTGATGCCATCGCCGCATGCCTCGATCAACGCGGCCTCGAACATGTCCGACAGCATGAACCGATCCCCGATGATCGCGATCTCGGTCGGATCGGTCATGCCAGCGCCCGCCGCATATCGGCCAGAGCGCTCCACGCCGGGGGCGCGGCCTCGCGCCCCGCGAGGTAGGCGTCGAACAGCGCATCATAGATGGGCACCAGCGCGGGGTCCGGCGCCTCCGCCTCCTGCAACAGCGGCGTCACCCAGGTCTCGGCGCAGGCGCCGACGTCGGGGAATACGCCGTTCGCCACCGCTGCGATCATGCAGGCGCCTGCCGCTCCGGCTTCCTCCTGCGCGACGGTGCGTACCGGGCGATCCAAGGCAGCGGCGAGGATCCGGCGCAACGCCACAGACCGCGCTGCCCCGCCGGAAAGGCGGATCTCGGACGGTGTCTCCCCCATCACCGCATAGCAATCGCGGGCCGCCAGCGCGAGGCTGTCATAGACCGCGCGCACCATGTCGAACCAGCCGGTGGTCTGGTCGAGGCTGGTGAAACTTGCCCGCGCGTCGGGTTCGGTGAAGGGACCACGCTCGCCTGCTGCCGAGATGAATGGATGGTAGACCGCGGCGCCGGGCCGGGCGGCCATCACCCGATCATCGAGACCCGCCAGCAGATCAGTGCCGGTGCGATCGACCCCTTGCGAGGCCAGGATCTCGGTCGCCAGCCCCAGCACCCAGTCGATATTCAGCGTTGCCGCCATGTTGGTCTGGATCTGGCCATAGGCCGCGCCGGGGAACGCCATGGTATAGCCCGAGCGTGCCTCGTTCAGAACCACCGCATCGGCGTTTGGCGCGAACCGCATGTGCACCCCGGTCGAGCCGAGGATCGTCAGCCCCGGCTGGGCCTTGGCGTCATGCAACCCGGCGCCGAGGGCCGTGCACATGATGTCGACATAGCCGAGCGAGACCGGCAGCCCTGCGGGCAATCCGGTCGCCTCCGCCGCCTGCGGCGTCAGACCATGGGTCGTGACGGCGCCGTCCACCACGGGCGGCAGCAGAGAAAGCAGATCGGCAAGCCCCAACGCCTCGATCACCGCGTCCGAATAGTCCCGCGTGCGGAAATCGCCAAAGGTAAAGACGCCCTCGGTCGGGTCGGTGGCGCGCTGGCCGGTCAGGTTGAAGTAGAGCCAGTCCTTGCAGTGAAACGCGGTTGCGACCTGGTCCAGCAGGTCCGGTGCGTGGCGCTTCATCCAGGTCAGGTGCGTGCGCATCTGGCAGACATTCACACCCGAGCCTGTGGTGCGATAAATCGTGTCGATACCCGGGGAGGCGGCTATCTCGCGTGCCTCGGCCGAGGCACGGGCGTCCAGCCACAGCCAGCCGTCATGGACCGGGGTCCCGTTCTGGTCGACCATCCAACAGCCGTCGCCCTGCCCGGTTACGCCCAAAGCCAGGGCACGCTCGGCAAGGCCGGGCACCTTTCCGCTGAGATCGCGCAGCACCGCCAGGGTGTCGGCCCATGTCCGGATCATGTCCTGCTCGACCCCGCCATTGGGCAGGGTGAGATAGCTGTTTCGGCGGCTCGCGATGGCGAGTTGCTGGCCCGTCAGGTCGAAGGCCACGGCCTTGATGACCGAGGTTCCGGCATCGACACCGATCAGCACGTCTTCGGTCATGATGGATCCCCCCACCCTGGCCCTCCCCCGAGGGGGGAGGGAAAGCGAGATGAGAGGGCGGCGCTCATGCCGCGACCCGCTGGCCGCCATGGCTGATCGCAGCGCCCGTGCCCGTGTCGAAGAGATGCAGATCCTCGGCCGCGATCGAGATCGCGATGGCCGCCCCCTTGTCCAGCCGCGCCCGGTCATGGGTGACGGACACGATGGTCGCCCCGGCAAACCCGGCGGCGATGTGCGACTGGTCGCCGAGCCACTGGTTCACGATGACCTCGGCAAGCACGCCGGTCTCGGTGATCTGCACCGCATGGGGGCGCACGCCCAGCGTTACCTCGCGCCGGGCCAGCAGATCCTCGCGCAGATCAGTCGCGAACCCGTCCTGCGGATAGCTGAGCACCGCGCCGCCATCCATGGCGAAGGTCAGCGTATCGCCGTCTGCCTGAGCCGTGGCCGAGAAGACGTTCATCGGCGGCTCGCCAATGAAGGTCCCGGTAAAGAGGTTCGCAGGCCGGTCCTTCAGCGCGGCGGGCGTGTCGAACTGTTGCAGCACGCCGTCCTCCATGACGGCAATGCGGTCGGCAAGCGCGTTGGCTTCTGTCTGGTCGTGCGTGACCAGGATTGCCGTCAGGCCGCGTTCCTTGATGAAATGCTTCAGCCGCCCGCGCAGATGGGCCCGGAGCTGAGGTTCCAACTGCCCCATCGGCTCGTCCAGCAGGTGCAGGTCTGCGTCCCGGATCAGCGCGCGGCCCAGGCTGGTGCGCTGTTGCTGCCCGCCCGAGATCGAGGAGGGATAGCGCCCAAGGATATCCTCGATCTCCAGAAGGCGGGCAATCTCGCCGACGCGACGGTCGACCTCGGCCTTATCCAGCTGCTGGGATTTCAGGGCAAAGGCGATGTTCTCGCCCACGGTCAGCGGCGGGTAGAGCGAGTATCCCTCGAACGCCATCGCCACATTGCGCCGGGCGGGCTGGCGCGTGTGGATCTCGGCCCCGCCCAGCGTGATCGCCCCTGCGCTGACCTCCTCGAACCCGGCGATCATCCGCAAGGTCGAGGTCTTGCCGCAGCCCGAGGACCCCAGCAGCGCGACGATCTCGCCTGCCTCGACATTCAGGTCAAAGTCGCGCACGGCGTGAACTTCATGTGCCGTGCCGGGATTATAGCGCTTGTTGAGGCGCGAGAGGATCAGCGGGGCGCCACTCATGCCGCCTGCTCCCCGGTCGCGCCTGCCGATGCCGGCGAGATGCGCTGCCCGGTCGCACGATCGAAGAGGATGACGCTGCCTGCGTCCATCTCGACATGGGCCGCGCCGCTGGCGGGAGCCATGGTGCCTGCCGGGCGCGAGATCAGGATCTCCCGCCCTCCCGCGGTCACAGCCAAGGTCACGGTTTTCTCGTTCAGCGGGGTTTCGGCCTCGACCGTCACGGGCACGCCCGCGCCTGTCGTGAAGCGCAGCGCCTCGGGCCGGATACCCAGGACACAGTCCTGGCCATGCGCCCCCTCATATCCCTGCGGCAGCGCAACGCGCTGACCCGAGATCTCGACATGGGTGCCAGTGCCATCGCCGCCGGGCAGAACATCGAGCAGGTTGATCGAGGGATCGCCGAAATGGTTGGCGATGTCGACCGAGGCCGGGCGCAGGTAGATCTCCTCGGGCGTGCCGATCTGGGCGATCCGCTGCCCTTCGAGCACCGCGATCTGATCGCCCAGCGCCATCGCCTCCTTGTAGTCTTGGGTCACGTAGATCACCGTCGCGCCCCGGTCAGCCAGCAGGCGTGGCAGCTCGAGCCGCATCTCGAAGCGCAGCTTGGCATCGACATTCCTGAGCGGGTCATCGAGCAACAGGATATCCGGCTCGGCCACCAGCGCACGGGCCAACGCCGTGCGCTGCTTCTGCCCATTGGACAGCGCGCGGGGGGCATGGCCCAGCACATGGTCGATCTTCAGCAGCCGCGCGACCGCATCAACCCCTTCGCGGATCCGGTCGCGGGTCGAGCGCTGGGCCGTCAGCGGTGAGGCGATGTTGTCGAAAGCCGACATATGCGGGAACAGCGCAAAGTTCTGGAACGCCATGCCGACGCCACGGCTCTCGGGCGGCAGATCGGTGACATCCTCGCCGTTGATCCGGATCGTGCCTGCCTCCGGCTCCTCGGCGCCTGCGATACAGCGCAGCAATACGGTCTTGCCGGTGCCAGACGGGCCGAACAGCACGAGCGTCCGACCCGTAGGAACGTCGAGGCAGACATCATCCAGCACCGTCTCGGACTTGAAGCGCTTCGAGAGGTTTTCGACAACGAGGCTCATCATCTAGCCCTTCACCGCGCCAAGGGAGAGGCCCTCGACGAGATACCGCTGTGCCCACAATGCCAGAGCCAACGTAGGCGCAATCGATAGCACAACAGCGGCAGCGATCTGACCGTACTGGATGCCGGATGCGGTTACGAAGGCCAGCGCGCCCACAGTCACCGGCTGCTTGTCCGCCGACGCCAGCACCAGTGCGAAGATGAAATTGTTCCAGGCAAAGATGAACGCGAGCAACCCCGCCGCCGCGATCCCCGGCCCTGCCAACGGCAAGGCGATACGCCGGAAGGTCGACCACCATGAATGGCCCGCGATGCGGTAGGCGTGCTCGACATCCGGGCTGATATCCTCGAAATATCCGCGCACGATCCAGAGGATCAGCGGCAGGCAGATCAACTGGTAAACCCAGATCAGCCCGACATAGGTGTTCGCCAACCCCAACTGCTGGAAGTAGATCGTCAGCGGCAACAGCACCAGCAAGGGCGGCGCAAATCGGAACGAGAGCAGCGTGAAGGCGATGTCCTCTGACCCCCGGAACTTGTGACGGGCGAACGCATAGGCCGCGGGCACCCCAAGCACCAGCGCCAGCGCCACCGATCCGACCGACAGGATCAGCGAGTTCAGGAGGTTCGACATGAATGCCACGTCCAGCGTACCCGCATTGGTCTCCAGCTTGCCGGTGATCAGCGCCTGATAATTCTGGATCGTCGGCGTGAACACCATCGACGGGGGCGATCGCAGGATCGTCTCGTTCGTCTGCAGGCTCATCAGGGCGATCCAGAAGATCGGGAACATGAAGAACAGCACGACCACAGCCAGGGCAATGCCGCGCAGCCAGCGCTCGAGAGGGGAGTGGTGGGTCATCTATGCCCCCGCTGGGTTGATACGCTGACGGGGACAGCCCCGACCGCGGGTGGGCGCAGGACGGTTATTGGTCTGCACTTTATACCGACATCCACGCGACGCCCCAGCCCCGCACCGGCGTCGACAAAGCGCCCGCCCATAGGGGCGGTCGGGCGCTGGCCCGGGGCGCTGCGCGCCGTTATTCCGGGCCGGGTCTGCACCCCAACCCAAGCGCTTCGGGGATTGTGTCGATCCATCACACTTCTCCTCGTGCGCGCTCACGCAGACGCAGCCAGTTCTTGATGAAGATGTTTGACAGGAAAAACGTCACCGCCCAGAGGATCATCAGCAAAGCCGCGGAGCGCCCGACATTGGTGGACTGGAAGAAGTTCAGATAGGCCTCGACCTGAAAGACCATCAGTTTGTCGCCTGGTCCCCCTTGGGTCATGGCGTAAATAATGTCGAACTGCTGGATCGAGTCCAGCAGCCGGAACAGCGAGGCCGTCAGGATGTACGGCATCAGCATCGGCAGCGTGATCCGCCAGAACTGCTGGAGCCGCGGCACCCCATCGAGTGCCGCGGCCTCGAAGGGCTGTGTCGGGAGAGACCGCAGCCCGGCGAGCAGCAGGATCATGATGAACGGCGTGTAGACCCAGATATCGACCAGCACGACCGTCAACAGCGCAGTGTCCGGCGCGTTGGCCCAGCGGAAATCCTCGAGGCCCACAACCCCCGCAAGATAGCTGAGGATCCCGAAGTTCGGGTTCGTCATCAGCTTGAACATCAGGGCGGCCAGCGCAGGCGCGACCATCAGCGGCATCAGCAGCATGATCGAGATGAAGTTGTTCAGCCGCGTGCGCTTTTGCAGCAGCAGCGCGATGCCAAGGCCAAGCAGAAGTTCCAACCCCACGGTCAGGAACGCATAGGTCAGCGATATCTGCAGCGTGTTCCAGAAGTCGGGGTCACTGAAGAAATTCAGGTAATTCTCGCCCCAGTTCATGCCCCGGTTCCAGGGCTGGCTCATCCGGAACCGCTGAAGCGAGTACCAGACCGCTGTCCCGAACGGGATCAGGATGCCGATGCATGCCAGCAGGGCTGGCATGCTCAGCAGATACGGCAGCATCCGGCGCGAGATGCGCGGGCGCCGGGCCCGCGGGGCGTCAGCGGTCAAAGCCATGCGGTCGTCTCCGGGCGGCGTAGGGTGCGTCCTCAGGCGAATTCGATCCGAATTCGCTGAAGACGCACCCTTGCCTCTGCAGGATCAGCCGAGACCGGCGTCTTTGAGCTGACGGTTGACGCTGTCGGCCAACTGGTCCAGCCCCTCGTCCACCGGCACCTCCTTGGCGACCATCTTCTGCATCGAGGCCGCCCACTCGGTGGTCAGATCGAAGAACAGCGGTTGTGCGGTGAAGTGGATCTTGGCACCCGGGGCCGAGACATCGTGCATCTCGACATAGCCGGGATAGCTGTCGGAAAGGCGCTTGCGGAAGCCGGCATCGTCCCAGACCGATTGGCGCACCGGGTTCACGAAGTCCATCTGTGCGGCACCGAACAGACCATGCTCGGGGCCCGACGCCCATTGCATAAAGTTCCACGTCGCATCGAGATCCTTCGAGAACTTGGACATCGACAGCGACCAGATCCAGATGTTCGGCGTCGGCGCGCTTGCCGCCGGATTCGCCGCGAAGGGCGCATAGGCCAGCTTGCCCGCCATCGCGTTGTCGCCGCCGTTCATGAAATAGCCGAGGATGTCCGCGTCATAGATCATCGCCGACTTGCCTGCGCCCAGATCCGTGCCAACCTGGTACCAGGTGTGGGTCGACCAGTCGGACGCACCCGAGTTCTGGATCATCTCGACCCATTGCTTGTGATAGGCCTTGGATCCGGCCGAGTTCATCGCCGCGCTCAGTTTGCCATCGTCCGAGACGTTCAGGTCCTTCTCGCCGAAGTTGGCATAGCCCGACAGGAAGCCCGGGTGAATCGTCGCCCAGGACCGCGAGCCGCGCACGCCAATGCCGTAGATCCCGTCGTTCGCCGATTGCAGCTTGGCCGCTGCCTCGACCAGTTCGTCCATGTTGGTCGGCACAGCGACACCGGCCTTCTCCATCATGCCCGCATTGTAGGCGAGGTTGTTCTGCTCATAGCCCCATGGGATGCACCACTGCTTGGCGTCATCCGAGCCAAGCGCGCCGCCCGGACGCCCGTTCCAGGCGCAGGACTTGCGCACGCCTTCCAGCATGTCGGTCCAGTTATAGCCGGGGTTGGTTTTCTCCGGATCGTTGATCCACTCGTTGTGGTCGACAACCCAGCCCGCCGGCCCATAGGTCCAGGTCATGTAGGCGCCGGTCATGAACGCATCATACTCGGACGAGCCCGACGACAGCGCCGCCGTCACCTTGTCGAAATAGACGTCCTCGGGGAAGATGTCATAGGTGACGTCCATCCCGGTCAGGGCCTTGAAGTTGTCGAGATTGGCGATCATCGCATCCGTATAGGGGTGCTTGTTCAGCAGCAGCTTGATCGCCTTGCCCGAGTGCTTTTTCCAGTCGAAATCAGCGGCCAGCGCCTGCGTCTGCAGCGCGTTGACCAGCGTTCCTGCACCCGCTGCGGTCATACCGAGGGCGCCAAGGCCGCGGATCAGACTGCGCCGGCTCATCTGGCCCCGCTGCCAGGCGCTGATCAGGTCTTTTCCTTCTCATACATTCTGTGGTCCTCCCTTTGGCTCGTTGTTTATTCTGCTGCGACGGCGTGGCCGTCTTCTCCGACAAGCGTACGAGCAGTCGCTTCGTCGATGATCAGTCCGGTCAAAAGACCGCTTTTGAGGGATGCCAGGATCGCGTCGGCCTTTCCGGCGCCGCCCGCGATTGCGACAATGTCGCGCCCGCGCAGCGCGTCCAGCGGCGGGGCCATGACCCGGTCGTCAAACTCGGTGTTTAGAAGGGCGCCGTCCCGGTCGAGGAACTGGCCCAGAATCTCGGCCTTCGCACCCGCGGCGCGCAGGCCCGCCAGTGTCACCTCACCGCCGATGGCGTTGGGGTTTGTGTCCGCGGCATCCAGCGCTCCGATGCCAACGATCGCGAGGCTCGCCTCGCCTATCAGCGACATCGTCGCGGCGATACCGGACTGGCCGATCAGAACCTGTTTGTCGCGGGCCGAATCTACGAACATCGGTGCGGGCAGCATATAGCTCTCGGCCCCGCTGACACGGGCAAGCCGGTGGATCACGTCATAGGGATTGGCCGCATAGGACCGGGTCAGACCGCCCAGCATCGAGACAAAACTGATACCGTTCGCGGCGACCCGCCCCATCGCATCGACAGCTGCGGCAATGGTCCGGCCATGGCCGATACCGATAATCTTGTGCGCCTGCCCGGTGATCATGCTCATCAGATAGTCGCCGCCCGCAACGCTCAACGAGCGCAGCGGCAAGGCACCGGCCTCGGGTACATCCATGGCGACGCGGCAGAACGACAGGCCAAAGCGCTCCATCAGCCGCGTCTCCATCGCGACGCAATCCGACGAGCTGACATCGACAAAGATGCGGACCAGCCCCTCGGCCTGCGCGCGGGCGATATAGCGATGCGCGCGCGTGTTGGGCACGTCCAGACGCTTGGCGACTTCGCTCTGGGTGAGGCCACCGACAAAGTGCAGCCAGGCCGCACGGGCCGCGAGATCGGATTCGCGCGTATCGATCGCTTGGCGTTTCGGCGCCGTGGCAGCCATGGCCGCGGTCTCTCCCTGATGCCCGGCTCAGCGCCGGATCTGAATTATCTTTCGCACAGGAAATATTTTTCGTACATCTCCGGTTGTCAAGACAATATGCAACCCGCGCCAAGATTGCGCCTTCAGGCGCATCGCGATACTCGGACGCGGTGCCGGAGGGAGAAGACATGTTCGACAGCTTGCGCCTGACCGATGCGTTTTCGGATCTGGTCTCGACCTCGCACCGTCTGGGCACCGATCCGCTGCAAGTACAGGGGCCGGGCGGCAACACCTCGCTGAAATCCGGCGATGCCATGTGGATCAAGGCATCAGGCACGTGGCTGGCCGAGGCGGGGGCGCGCGACATCTGGGTGCCCTGCAATGTCGGCGTGCTGCGCCGAGCGCTTCAGGCCGGTGCGGCAGAGCAGCCCGGGATGGCCGAGGTTGTTCCTGCCGATGCGAACCCTCTTGGTCTGCGCCCTTCGATCGAAACCGCCGTGCACGCCGCGCTGGACTGGCCGGTGGTGCTGCATACGCACTGTGTTGCCACGATCGCTCTTGCGATCTGTGCCGATGGAGCCGAGCGCCTGTCCGCCGCCCTGCCCCGAACCGCCTTCGCAGTCGTGCCTTATGTCAAACCGGGCTGGGATCTGGCCCGTGCCATCCGCGCCGCTGTGACGCCCGAGACGCAGGTGGTCGTGCTCGGCAACCATGGCCTCGTCGTCTGCGGCGAGACGCCGGAAACCGCCAAGGCACGGCTGCGCGACGTCAGCGCAGCCCTGCAGCCGAGCGTTGTCCGCACCCCGACCGAGGCAACACCCGGGCTTGGCGTGCGCCTCGACGGGACCGGCTGGGTCCCGGCACCCGAGGCGATCACCCATGCAGTGGCACGCGATCCCGTGCGACTGGAGATGGCAACCGGCTCGACGCTCTACCCCGATCATCTGATCTTCCTCGGACCGGGATGCCGTACGGTTCCCCCCGGGGCCACGCCCGCCGAGGTCACAGCCGATGGACGGCCCTGCAAGATCCTTCTATTTCCCGGCGAAGGGGTCGCGATCCCCATCGATGCAACGCCGTCCGATCTCGCCCTTGCAAGGTGCCTCGGAGACGTGCTTGCCCGCGTGCCGGAGGACGCCGCTCTGATCCGGCTGACGCCTGACGACGAGGCATCGCTGCTGGACTGGGACGCCGAGAAATACCGCCAGTCGCTGAACAAGGCTGCATCGTGAGCCGTCTTGCGCTGGGGATCGATGTCGGCACATCGGGTGTGCGTTGCGCGGCACTGACGTCGGAGGCCGGCATCGTCGCCATCGCGTCGGCCGACATGACGGAGGTGGGAAAGGATCATCGCGCACCATCGACATGGCGGGGTGCTCTCGCCCTGGCGATGGAGCGGCTGTGGCGAGAGGTATCGCCATCAGATATCGGTGCCTGCGCCGTCGATGCGACCTCCGGAACGGTGTTGGCGGTGGACGAGGCCGACCGACCGGTCGGGCGGGTCTACATGTACAATGACCCGGCCGAGGATCCGGCGATCCCAGAGGCCATCGCTGCTGCCGCGCCGCGCGAGACCGCCGGGCAAGGAGCGAACTCCGGCCTTGCGCGCGCGCTTGCTCTCCAGTCCGAGCCAAGCATCAAGCGCGTTCTCCATCAGGCGGACTGGATTGCAGAACAGCTCTCCGTTGGTCCGATGCCCAGCGATGAGAGCAACGCGCTGAAGACAGGATATGATCCGGTGCAGCGGGCGTGGCCGGACTGGCTCGCGCGCACAGGGTTGAGGCCGGACCTTCTTCCGCCGGTCATGCCTTGCGGGGCGGTAACAGGGCGAACGGGTGGCGGGTTCGGCCTGCCCGCCGGTCTGCCCATGGTCGCCGGGGTCACCGATGGCTGCGCATCGTTCCTTGCGACCGGAGCGACCCGGCCCGGTGACGGGGTCTCTGCGCTCGGTACGACCCTGACGATCAAGCTGCTGTCGGACCGGCCAGTCTTCGCGCCGGAATATGGCATCTACAGCCACCGCATCGGCAACATCTGGCTGGCGGGCGGGGCATCGAACACGGGCGGCGGCGCACTCGCACCGCATTTCTCTCCGGACGAGATCGCGGCGCTAAGCGATGGGATCGATCCTGCGCAGGACAGCGGTCTGGATTACTATCCCCTGCCGCGCCCCGGCGAGCGGTTTCCCAACAACGACCCCGACCTTCAGCCGCGGCTGACCCCGCGCCCCGAGGACGATACCGCGTTCCTGCACGGGTTGCTCGAGGGAATCGCCCGGATCGAGGCCGAGGGCTATGCGCGATTGGCCGAGCTTGGCGCCCCTGCACTGACCTCCATCCGGACCGTGGGTGGCGGGGCGGCAAACACCATCTGGACCGAGATGCGCCAACGGGTTCTTGGCGTTCCGACAGCACAGGTCGCCTCGGACGCCGCAGCCGCAGGCGTTGCCCGTCTGGCCCTGCCGCATCTGGCCCCAGCATGACCCGAGACATCACGGGACTGGCCGAGATCCGAACCGAGTTTGACGCGGTGCTGATTGACCAGTTCGGGGTGCTGCACGATGGTCAGACGCAGTTTCCCGGGACACGCGAGTGCCTTGAAGCCTTGGCGGCCGAGGGTGTCCCGGTTGCAGCGCTCAGCAATTCCGGCAAGCGGTCGTCTCTCAACATCGCACGGCTCGAGCGGCTCGGGTTTTCCGCTGCTCTGTTTCGCAATGTGATCACCTCCGGCGAACTGGGCCATGACCGGATCGCCCGGCTGTTGGCCGGGGGTGAACTGGCGCGTGACACCCCGGTCGCCGTGATCTCCCGCGACGGCGATACCAGCATGATCGACGGCCTGTCCGTGCGCCATGTCGGGCTGCGGGAGGGGCCGCGTCTCTTGATCCTTGCGGCTGCCGAACCAGAGACGCGGACGCTTGAGAGCTATCTCGATGAGCTGGAGCCGCTGGCCAAGGCGGGGGTTCCGGCGCTTTGCATCAACCCGGACCGCCATATCTATGCGAACGGCGTGGCGGCCTTTGGGCCGGGGATGCTGGCCGAGCACTACCAAGCGCTTGGTGGAACCGTCGAGATGCTGGGCAAGCCGGGGATCGAGATGTTTCGCGCAGGCTGTGCCACCCTGGGCGATGGGCCCGCGGACCGGGTCCTGATGATCGGCGACAGCCACGCGCATGACATTGCCGGGGCGGCAGCGGCGGGATGCCGGACGCTGCTGATCTCCTCCGGGGTGCAGGCGGGAACAGATCACGGCGTGGCGGAGGCTGACTTCCAGATGGACAGGCTCCGCTGGTAGCGCGCACCCGAAAGCACCACCAACGGCCAAGCCGCGCTGGGATGATCGGTTTCTCTGCGATGGATCGGCGTATCGCCGATGGCTCAGGGGCTTCAGACATGCCCGGACCTGTGCCGCCCGTCCATTCAGACAGGCGTCGAATCCAAATGTGACCGGCCGGTCACGGGGGTACCAAACAGCGCGCCGGCCACATCCGGCGCGATCTCTCGAGAGCCGGGACGGCGGTTTTAGGTCCGACCCGGTTTACGCGTCCCGGATTACGACAAGTCGACTAAAATTCGATGAACAGCCCGCACCGCGCGCTGCTCAGGCCGGGCGTATCGACGGACGGTAGGTTGCCGCCTGACGGACCGATGCAGCATCCCACGCGGCCCGGACCGAGGGGTCGGGTGCGATCGCAGGCCCCATGCCGCTCATCGCCTCAGCCGCGGCATCGAACCCGTCGAACCAGCCCGCGCCGACGGCAGCGGACATGCCTGCACCGAGCGCCGAGGCCTCGAGGCTGTTCGAGACATGCAACGGCAGGCCCGTCGCATCGGCGAACATCTTGGTCCAGAGCGCACTGTTGCCCCCGCCCCCGACGGCGACGATCTTCTCGGGCGCAAGGCCATGGGCGCGCATCGCCTCGATGCACCGCGCACTTTCCAGCGTCAGTGCCTCGAGCGTTGCGCGGTAGATATGGCCAAGCCCGTGCTGCGGGCCGAGCCCGTCGATGGTGCCGCGTGCCGACGGGTCCCAGTGCGGATCCATGCAGCCCGTGAGATGAGGACAGATCGCGACCCCGTCCGATCCGATGGGGAGCCTTGCGGCCTCCTCTTCCAGTCTGGCGAAGACCGCCGGGTCGTCCCGGCCACCTGCGAACGTGTCGATCACCCAGTTCACCAGAAACGCGCCCGCGCGCTGGCAGCCTTCAAGGAAATAGCCCTCGCCCGTCGGCGATGTCATGGTGCGCCAGGCCGTGCCGGTCATCGGCTCTGCCGCCCAGGCCCCGGTGATCAGCGCGGTGCCGAGATTGAGGTAGACCACGCCGGGCCTTGCGGCATTCACACCAAGGCCCGCACACTGGCCATCCCCTCCGGCCGCGAAGAGAGGCGTGCCTTCGGCCAGCCCTGTCGCGGCGGCTGCCTCGGGCGTGAGCGCGCCGATCGCCTGCCCGGGCCGCGCAAGCTCGGCAAACTGATCCGCAGTCAGCTCGAGATGCGCCAGCACTTCGGGCCACCACGCCTTGGCCGCGATGTCCATCACGCCAAACGGATCGGCGCTGGTCCAGCTCGATGTGATCCGCCCCGTCAGCCGACCCGCCAGGAATGCATGTGCATCGGTGATCTTGTCCGCACCATCCAGATCCGTACGGGCATGGTGGTGCAGCCAGCTCAGCCGATAGACAACAGGAGTCAGATCGGGCGGCTTGCCGGTCACCCGGTGCACCTCGTCCAGATCGATCTCACCGCGCATCCGGTCGATCTCGCCGCGCCCCCGTTCGTCCAGCCAGACCATGGCGGGCCGGGTCGGGCGGCCATCGCCGTCGACAAAGGCCACGGTCTCGCGCTGGTTCGAGATGGCGATCCCCGCCACACGCGCCGGATCCACATGCGCCGCAACATCGCGCAGGGTCCTGGCCGCCGCCGACCACCAGTCTTCGGGGTCCTGCTCGAACCACCCCGGCCGGGGCGTCGACATTGGCGTTGGCGCGCGTCCTTCGGCCAGCGCGTCACCGTCCCGGCTCCAGGCGATCGATTTCGTCGATTGGGTCGAGCTGTCGATGCCGATCACGATGTCTTTGTCCATGCCGTGTGTGCTCCGTCCCGGATCCTCTGTCCCTTACCCGCGGGGCCCGCTCCGCCAGCAAGACCGGGCCTCCCCTTCATCTTGCGATAAATACCTTGGGGTCGCCACAGTCACGCCCATGCTCCGAGCGGGATTGGCGACACCGGCAGCGCCGTTGCACAGACCCATCGTACTCGGCATCTGTCCGCCCACCGCATCTGCGTGAAGCCCACGTCTAAGCCTCCAGCACGTGCGCGGCCGTGGCGCTGTCGGTGACAAGGTGGGTCACATAGCCCCCTGTCAGCGCAGCCCGGATCGCGGGCGCCTTGGCACTGCCTCCCGCCACGCAAAGCCGGGTCTCGATCTCGCGCAGGTCCTCCAGTTCCATCCCGATCTGCCGCCCGCCGAGTGGGCCGTCGACCGGCGCGCCGCACGCATCGATGAAGCGCCCGATCAGGATGCCTGCGCTCCCCCGCGTCAGGTACTCCGCTGCAACCGGGCTGATCATCTGATCCCCGTCGGCCCAGCGCGTCGTCTCGGTCAGCTCACCCACCCCGAAGACCACCGTCGCGCAGCTCTGGACCCGGCGGAAATGCTGGGCGAGCGGCAGTTCCTGCATCAAGAGGTCCCGCAGCGCAGCGGTCGAGACGACCGCAGGAGCATGAAAGTTATGGCAATGCGCACCCAGCCGCGTCGCGATGTGCACCGTGCACGCCTCGGGCGAGGTTGCCTCATCCCCCAGCGACGAGCCCGAGATCTGCACCACCCGCAGATCCGGTAAATCCTGCTTGGGCAGTGCCTGCGCCAGATCCGCCATGGTGCGCCCCCAGGCAACACCCAGCACCGTGTCGGGTGTCAGCATGGTCGCCAGAACGTCCGCACCGGCACGGCCAAGACGCTGGCGCAGGGCTGTCTCCTCACCCGCATCGCTGGGCAGAGTCGGGATCACATGGGCACCCGACAATCCGAAACGGGTCTCCAAGGCCTCGGCCTGGCCGAGGCCCCGCAGAAGATCCGGACTGAGCTGCACGCTGACCAGACCGGTTTGCCGGGCCTGCGCCAGATGGTTCGCAACGGTCGCCCGCGAGATGCCCAGCGCGGTCGCGATCTCGGCCTGGGTCCGCTGCTCGGCGTAGTAGAGCCATGCCGCCCGGATCACTGGATCATTGCCGAATTTGATGACCGCAACTCCCGCCTGACGCGAAATCCTTGACATTTGCCAACAGATCGGTGGCATATGTCAATCATGTTTGCGACGAGGCCGATGTGAACGCGCACGCACCCGTGGATCTGGACAGCCCTCCGGAGGGCGGATGGATGAGCCATATCGAGGACGTCTACCTCGGGCGCTGGGTGAACCCGCGCACAGGACAACCTGGGCCCCGGGCTGCCGCAGACCAGATCCTGATCGCCGATGATCTGAACGGGCGCGAAGCCGACCTGATCGAAGGTTTGGGGATGACCGGCGCTGTCACGATTGTCGCCGATCCAGACACATGGGACGCGCTGGGATCGCGGGTGACGGCGTCACTGCGCCACGCCGGGCGAACGGCGACCGAGGTTGTCCTCGGGTCTCACCCGCATGCCACGCTTGCTGAAGCAGACGCGCTGGCGGCCCGTCTGAAGGGCGCCGAGGCAATCGTCGCCGTCGGCTCCGGCACCGTGAACGATCTGACGAAATACGTCACCGCGCAGGACGGCCGGGCCTATTGTGTCTTTGGCACCGCGGCCTCGATGGACGGCTATGCCTCGACCACAGCGTCAATGGGGCTGGAGAGCGGGTTGAAGATCTCGCTGCCCGCCCACTCGCCGAAGGGCGTCTTCCTGGACCTTGGCGTTCTGTCCGCAGCACCCGCGCGGATGAATGCTGCGGGGTTTGGCGATTGCCTCTGCACTTCGGTCGCGCGGATCGACTGGTGGATGTCGCACCGGCTGTTTGGCGGGTTCTATGACGAGGCCCCTTACCTGATCGGTGAGCCCGATGCGGGCGAGCTTGAGAGCCGGGCCTCAGGCGTCGGCGCGCGCGATCACGTGGCAACGGGCTGGCTGACCCGGGCGCTGGTGCTGTCGGGCCTCGGGGTCGGGTTCACCGGCGTCTCGAACCACGGCTCGATGGGGGAGCATCAGATCTCCCACTACATCGACTGCTTTGCAGGGGACCGCCATCCCGGCACGACCCATGGCGAGCAGGTGGGCCTTGCCACCCTGACGATGGGACGCATCCAGCAGTGGTTCCTGGCGCTGGAGCGCCCGCCACAGGTGCGGCCCTCGCGCATCGACCCCGACGATATGGCCCGGCGCATGGGACCGGAGATCGCGGCGCAGTGCGGGGCCGAATACGCCAAGAAGGCGCTGGATGCGGATGCCGCAGCCATCGTGAACGAGCGGTTGCAGGAGATTTGGCCGGAGCTGCGTGCCGAGCTGTCTGACTGGGTCGATCCGGTTGCGGACATGACCGAGCGGCTGGCGGCTGCGGGCGGCGCGACCACAGCGGCGGATCTGGGCGTACCGGTCGACTTCTACCGCGAGGCTGTGCGCCATGCGCACGAGATGCGCAACCGGTTCTCGTTCGCGGACCTTGCCTGCGATGCCGGGCTGCTCGACGATTTTGCAGCGGCGGAGGTCTGAGGATGCGCCCGATCCGCGACATGCCCGACGCGACCGCTGCCGCCATCGATGTGGTGCTGGCCGATATCGACGACACCCTGACGACCGAGGGACGGTTGCCCGCGGCCTCTTACGCTGCGCTCGAGGCCTTGCAGGCGGCGGGCCTGAGGGTTGCGCCGGTGACGGGCCGCCCCGCGGGCTGGTGCGATATGATCGCCCGGTTCTGGCCCGTTGACGGCGTGGTGGGTGAGAACGGCGCGATGTACTTCGCCTATGACGGTGCAAGCCGCAGGATGCGCCGGGTCTATGCCGCTGGCGATGTGGAACGAGCCTCGAACCAGGCCGCGCTTGACCGGATCCGTGACCGGGTGCTGGCCGAAATACCCGGGGCTGCCGTTGCCAATGATCAGGCCTATCGCGAGGCGGATCTTGCCATCGACTTTTGCGAGGACGTCCCGCCCCTGCCCGACACGGACATCGCCCGGATCAAGCAGATCTTCGAGGAGGAAGGCGCCATCGCCAAGATCTCGTCGATCCACGTGAACGGCTGGTTCGGCAACTATGACAAGCTGACCATGGCGCGGCTGTTTGCCCGCGACGTGCTTGATATCGATCTCGATGCCGACCGCGACCGGGTGCTCTATGCGGGCGACAGCCCGAATGACGCACCGATGTTCGCCCATTTCCCGAACGCCTGCGGGGTCGCGAATGTGCGCGATTTCAAAGGCCGGATCGAGGCGGAACCGGCCTGGATCGCGGACGCCCGTGGCGGCGAAGGGTTCGCAGAAATCGCAGCCGTCCTGCTGGACGCGCGCAAGGACCAGAGGAAATCCGCATGAAGAAGGCCGAAAAAGAACTGCGCGCAGAGATTGTCGCGAGCTGCCGCGCGATGAACGCGAGCGGGATCAATCAGGGCACGTCGGGGAACATCTCGGCCCGGTTCGAGGACCGGATGCTGATCAGCCCGTCGGCCACGCCCTATGACCGGATGGAGCCCGAGATGATCGCATCGATCCCGCTGGATGATGCGTCGGGCACGTGGGAGGGGCCGCTCAAGCCCTCGACCGAGTGGCGCTTTCACCACAAGCTGCTGCAGAGCCGGACGGATGCGGGCGCGGTGGTGCACGCGCACCCGACCTACTGCACGACGCTGGCCATGGCGCGCAAGCCGATCCCGGCGGCGCACTACATGATCGCAGCCTTCGGCGGCAACGATGTGAAATGCGCGGGTTATGCAACCTTCGGGACGGAGGATCTGTCGGATCTGGCCATCGAGGCCATGCAGGACCGCACGGCCTGCCTCTTGGCCAATCACGGCATGATCGCCATCGGCGAGACGCTGGAGAAGGCAATGTGGCGGGCCGTCGAGTTGGAAACAATCGCCAAGCAGTACTACCATACCTTGCTGATCGGCGGCCCGACTCTGCTTTCGGATGCCGAGATCGAGGATACGCACAAGGGCTTCGGCAGCTACGGCATTCAGGACGGCAAAGGACAAGAAAACGCGAAAGCGAAACCAAAGCCGAAACCGCGCAGAAGGACGGCAAAGACCTAAGGGGGGAGATCAGACCGCATGATCGTGAGACAACGCGGCATTGCAGGCGTTTTGACGGGCGACAGCGCCATGCCCTGGCTGTTGCCGCTGATCGCGATGCTGGTCGTCTTCACGATCTATCCGCTGTTCTACAACATCTGGCTGAGCTTTCACGAATACGCCCCGCTGAAGCGCAGGCTTGTCCCCGTGGGGTGGGAGAACTGGGCCGCGCTGTGGGTGGATCAGCGCTTCTGGGACTCGCTGACGGTCACCTTCACCTATTTCTTCGTGTTGCTGGCCGTTCAGGTCGTGCTGGGGATGGGCCTCGCGCTGCTGCTCGACAGTGATCAGCCGGGGTTCGGCTTCCTGCGCGCGATCCTGACCCTGACGCTGGTCATCCCTCCCGCCATCACGGGCATGATGTTCCTGCTGATCGAGGACCCGGAGTTCGGGGTGCTGACCTATGTGCTCGAGGGGGTCGGGATCCTCGACGGCACGGCGCCGATATTGGCAACGCCCTCGACCGCGCTGGCCGGGATCATGCTGGCCGATATCTGGCAATGGACGCCCTTCATGGTGCTGATCTTTCTGGCAGGGCTGCGCTCGTTGCCGCAGGAGCCGTACGAGGCCGCGATGCTCGACGGCGCCTCGGGCTGGCAGATCTTTCGCCGGATCACCTTGCCCCTGATGTCCAAGGTGATCGCTGTGGCGGTTCTGATCCGGGGCATCGATCTCTTCCGGGCGTTCGACTACATGTTCGTGATGACCTCGGGCGGGCCGGGGACGTCGACCTACACGCTCAGCCTCTATGCGTGGGAGCAGACGTTCAGCTTCATCAAATGGGGCTATGGCGCGACGCTCAGCCTCGTCAGTCTGATCCTGATCCTGATCATCGCGAACCTCTTCATCTGGCTGGCCAAGGTGCGGTGGTGAGGGGGCGCGCATGATCGTCGAGAGCAAATCCCGCCGCATGTCCCGCGCCATCGCCGCCTGGATGGCGGTGGGGCTGTTCATGTTCCCGCTCTATTACTGGATCACGACGGCCTTCAAGGAAGCCAAAGAGATCTTCAACCAGCCGCCGAATGTCTGGACGTTCTCGCCCACGGGCCGGAATTTCGAGGAGGTGTTCGGCATCTCGTTCGGGTTCTTCCGCCAGCAGGAGGTGCTGCCCGGCGGCGGCAACTTCTACATGGCGCCGCGGCTGCTGGATTCGATCATCGTGGCACTCGGCTCGACCGCGATTGCGGTGATCGTGGCGACACTGGCGGCCTATGCCCTCAGCCGGATGGATTTCCGCGGACGCCACGCCTTTGTCGGCTGGGTGCTGTCGACCCGGATGATGCCGCCCGTCGCCGTCGCGATCCCGATGTTCTTCATATACAAGGATTATCTCGGCCTGATGGACACGCATATGGGCGTGATCCTGATCCACGCCGTGATGAACCTGCCGCTGGCGGTTCTGCTGCTGAAAAGCTTCTTCGACGACATCCCCCGCGATATCGACGAGAGCGCGATCATCGACGGCGCCTCGCGCTGGCGCATCTTCCGGCGCATCGTCCTGCCCATGGCCAAGGGCGGCATCGCGGCGACGGCGGTGCTGTGCTTCATCTTCTCATGGACCGAGTTCATCTTCGTCCTGACGCTGACCCAGACGGGCCTCAAGACCGTGCCCGTCGTCTCGTCCAGCTTTGTCACATCCACCGGCACCGCCTGGGGCAACATGGCCGCCCTGGGGGTCGCCGCGATGATCCCCGCCTTCATCTTCATCCTGCTGGTCCAGAAGCAACTGGTCCGCGGGCTGACCCTTGGATCGCTCAAGCAATAAGGGGCGGCCACATAAATCGCATCAACCGGGAGGACCCAACATGCGAGATTTTGACCGTAAGCAGTACATGGCTCGGACCGTGGACCGGTATGTCCGCGGCAAGATCAGCCGGCGTGACTTCCTCAGCACCACAGCGAAGCTGGGTCTGGGGGCTGGCGCGCTCGGCCTTGGCATGACGCGGCCGTTCTTTCCGTCGACCGCGCTGGCCGATGACCACGGGCTGAAGCCGGACGCCGAGGTTCTGAAATGGGTCAAGGAGGTCTCGGCCCCGTTCCGTGGCACGACCCTGAAGCTGGCAACGGAATCGACCCCGCCGTCGAACGCGATCAACAGTCAGCTCAAGCAGTATTTCGAGGAAGCCTCGGGCATGACCGTCGAGATCGAGGTTCTGCCGCTGGAGCAGGTGCTGCAGAAGCTGACGCTGGATATCGCGAGCCAGCTTGGCACCTATGACCTCTACTACATCTACCAGTCCTGGGCGGCGTTCACGTCCCGCGATGTGTTCGACCCGCGTGAGCAGCTGGCGGACAAGCCGGATCTGGCGATGCCGGACTGGAAGGTCGAGGACTTCCTGCCCGCCTTGGTGGACGGGATCGCGCGGTACGAGGACCGTCTGGTCGGCGTGCCTTACGATATCCCGATCTTCATCATGATGTACCGCAAGGACATCTGGGAAGAGATGGGCTTCTCGGCCCCGACCTCGCTGGAAGAGTACTACACCCAGGCCAAGGCCATCACCGACGCCAAGGGTCCGGATATGTACGGCTCGACCGGTCAGATGAAGTCCGGCCACTACAGTCTCGAGTGTGACTGGACCGCATGGCTCTGGGGTCATGGCGGATCGATCTTCAACTCGGACGGCAAGTTCTCGGGCAACGACGACAAGGGCCTCGAGGCGATGGAGTACTGGACGCGTCTCTGGAAGACGATGCCTCCGGGTGTGACGGGCTGGACCTGGGACGGTCAGGGTCAGTCGGTGGCGCAAGGCGTGGCCGCCTCGATGATGAGCTGGGGCGAGTTTTTCCCCTATTTCGACGATCCGAACGCAACCAAGGTCTCGGGTCTGATGGAAGCGGTGCGCTGCCCGCCGCCGAAACACGCGCTGCGCACGGTCGATGAGACCGGCTTTGGCGAGATCCCGGGCGTCGGGCACCAGGGTGGCTCGAGCCTGGCGGTCAGCCGTAACTCGAAGAACCCCGATGCGGCCTGGATCTTCATGCAGTGGGCGACCAGCTATGACACGCAGGTGCTGATTACGGCGCTGGGCGGCGGTACGGGACCGACCCGCACGGCGGTCTATGACGACCCACGGATCATCGCCAACAACCGCGTCGGTCCGGGCACGACCCGTCACCTCGGCGTCGTGCGCGACACCATCGCCAAGGACATGGGGTCCGAACCGGATCTGCCGGAATGGGCGGAGCTGTCGAACGACACGATCCCCGTGCGCCTCGGCAAGTACTTCGCGGGCGAATACGCCTCGGCCAAGGAGGCGATGGACGACATTGCCAAGGCTGCCGACGAGATCGTCGGGGGCTGACCGGGCCTGATACCAAAAGTGCCGCCCCACGCAGGGCGGCGCAACTATGGGAGGGTGAGAGATGTCAGACAAACCGCTTGTTGCGATCACGGGCGCCAGTTCCGGGATCGGCGAGGCGACGGCCCGCGCCTTTTCCGCCGCCGGGCACCCGGTGCTCTTGATGGCGCGGCGCATGGACCGGATGGAGGCGCTGGGTCTGCCGAACGCGGTCCTCCGCCAGGTCGATGTGCGCGACCGCGAGGCCATTGCCGCCGCTGTGCGCGATGCAGAAGCCGAGTATGGTCCCACCGACATGATGTTCGCCAATGCGGGCATTGCGCGTCTCGCCGATATCGGTCGCCAGCCGCCCGAAGAATGGGACGAGATGATCGACATCAACACCAAGGGCGTGATGAACACGGTCCACGCCGTGATGTCGGGCATGATGGAGCGCCGCACCGGCACGCTGGTCATGATGTCGTCCATTGCCGGGCGCAAGGTCTACCCCGACCACACCGTCTATTGCGGCACCAAGTTCTTCGTCCACGCCGTCAGCGAGAGCCTGCGGGAATACCTCTCGGCCTATGATGTGCGCGTGCTCGTCGTCTCGCCCGGCGTGATCGAAACCGAGGTTCTTTCGGGCGTGCTCGATGAGACCACGCTTGAGAACTACAAGAAGAACAAGGTCAAGATGGGCGGCGGGATCGGGGCCGACATCGTGGCCGATCTGATCCTCGACGCCTATCAGTTGCCGCAGAAAGCGCTGGTGCAGGAGATTTGCCTGACGCCAACGCGCCAGACGTACTGACGGCGCGCAAATGGCAACGGTCGACTATCGCGGGATCTCGAAGAACTTCGGCGCGGTCGAGGTGATCCGCGACCTCAGCCTGACCATCGAGGAGGGCGAGTTCGCCGTGCTGCTCGGCTCATCCGGTTGCGGCAAGACCACGTTGTTGCGGATGACTGCCGGGCTCGAGACGATCTCGGGCGGCGAGCTGACCATCGACGGCGCGTGGATGAACGAGGTGCACCCGCGCGACCGCAACATCGCAATGGTGTTCCAGAACTACGCGCTCTACCCGACCATGAAGGTCTTCGACAACATCGCCTTCAGTCTGGAGGTCAAAGGCGCCGACAAGGCAGCCATCCGCGCCAAGGTCGAGGGGGCGGCGGCGATCCTGAACCTGACAGAGTATCTCGACCGTTATCCGCGCGAGCTGTCTGGCGGCCAGCGTCAGCGCGTGGCCATGGGCCGGGCCATGGTGCGCGAGCCGAAGCTGTTCCTGTTTGACGAGCCGCTCTCGAACCTCGACGCCAAGCTGCGCGCCCATATGAGGGTCGAGATCCGGCAGCTGCACGAACGCCTCGGCACCACGACGATCTATGTCACCCACGACCAGATCGAGGCCATGACCATGGCCGACAAGATCGTGCTGATGAAGGACGGGAAGATCGAGCAGGTCGGCACACCGGATGACCTCTACGATCGGCCTGAGACGCTCTATGTCGCTGATTTCATTGGATCACCTGCCATGAACTTCATCGAGGGACGGGTGACGTCACACAACGGCGCGCCAGTGTTCGAGGCGGATAACGTCCGTCTTGACCTGCCCGCCGATACGTCCGCCACCGACGGGCAGACGGTGACATGCGGGCTGCGTCCGACCGATCTGAGCATCGATCCCGATGGCGGCCTGTCCGGGACGCTGGCCCTGTCCGAGAAAACCGGCGCCGAGCTGAACCTGCATCTCGCCGTCGCGGGGCACGACATCGTTGCGACGGCGCCGCGGGACACGGCGCTTGGCCCGGGGGCGACCTGCAACCTGTCAATCGCGCCCGAAAAGATTCACATCTTCGACCGGGCGACAACGCGGCGCTGCTGACAGCTTGGAGTTCCGGTTTCGACGGATGACAGTCAGGCGGTGCCGGACATCACCCGCTGGTTCCAGCACTCACCGCATCATGACGGGGCGATCAGAAGATCGGCCAAGGCGATCCAGAGCGGTATTGCAAGCAAAGCCACGGGCGTTCCCAGCCCTGTCGATGTCCCGACATACGCAGAGGAGTTTGCTTCCGGCAGCGCGCCGCGCATCGTCGGCGGTCCGGAGATGTCCGAACTCGACGCCGCCAACACCGCGAGGAGCACAACACCGCCTTGGGAGAAACCCGCCGCATGGTGCACCAACAGTCCGGCGGCCAGACCCAGAGCCCCGTGCACCAGAGGCGCCGCGATCCCGTAGATGAGATAGACGACCGCGACCTTGCGCAACTCGGACAGCCGTGCCCAAGCCTCCATCCCCATGATCAGCATCAGGATCGACAGCAGACCATGGAAGAGCTGGTCGTAAAAACTCTCGTAGATCTCCTGCGGGGCGGCATAGATGCCGATGAAGAGCCCAAGCAGCAGGGCCGAGATGGCCGGGCTTTGCAGTGTGTCGAGCAAGACGTCGCGCAGCCGTTGCACCTCGCCACGATCGCCGCCGGAGCCAGCACCGGAACCGCCACCTGTCACCAGCGTTCCGGTACCGCCGCCAACGAGCGCGCCATAGACCCGCCGGGCCGGCGCACGCCGGGCGAGCACAATCGCCGTCACGAGGGCCGCGACATCCATGAAGGGATAGAGCGCCGCGACATAACCTTCGTAGGCGATCCCCTCGGCATCAAGCATCGACATGCCCGCAGCCAGAGTCGACGCCGAGACCGCCCCGAACAATCCCGCCGTTGCCATCCCGTCCGCTCGCGATACGCCCGGGCGCCGCGCGAGCGTCATCCCGCCCAGCACCACGATGGCGATACCGAGCGCGATCGCAGCCAGTGCCGGGACGACCAGATCGGTGAACGCAGTCTCGCGGATCGACATTCCAGCACCGAGGCCGACCTTGATCAGCAGTACGGCGACAACGAACTTGTAGACCTGTTCGGGAATGGCAAGACGGCTGCCAAGCGCCGCCAGCATCATGCCCCCGATCAGGAATGCCAATGTCGGTTTCTGAAGTTGCGCGGCCATAACCGCGACGGCATCAGCCATGAGATCCATAGTGTCTTCTCCGTCGATCCGTCGCAGGGTCGCACACGTGCATCAGGCGATTAAACGCAGTCAGGCCGCGCCAGCGACGTAGTCTCTGAGGTGATTGGCTTCGGCTTCAAACTCGTCGACGCGGTGCTGTACGACGTCGAGGATGGTGACGAGGCCGCAAAGGATGCCGTTCTGCGTGATCGGGACATGCCGGATCTGATGTCGGGTCATCAACTCATAGATCCGCCGCATGCGCTCGCCGATATCGCAGGTGACCACCGAGCGGGTCATGATCGTCTCGACCCGCATCTGGACCGCGCCGGTTCCGTACCGTCGCAACCCGCGGATCACGTCGGTCGACGTGACAATCCCGACGATCCCGGTGTGGTCGATGACGACCAGCGCCGAGACATCATTGTTGTCGAGCCGCGCGATGGCATCGTCGACCTTGGCGTCCGGCGCAATGATTGCGACCTGTGATCCCTTGCGGGCGAGTGTGCGTTTGACCGTCATCGTCTTCTCCCTGTCATTCGAAGCTCCGGACGGGCGTCCGAGGATGCGTGCGCCAGCAGGCGGGTGCTTTCTTTGGCTGGGGTGCTCGAGGGACCACTCACTCCGCCGCGATGCAAAGGGTGGGTTTGCGCTGCTTGCGTTCGTCACAGACCGTGCGCGGAGACAATGTCGCCCCCGCCAGATAAGCCGCACGCCCGATCATGTGCGCCGCGATCGGCGCAGTGAACAGCAGGAACGCGATGATCCCAAAGACCCGGGCGATCACGCCGGTGCTGTCGACGGTCGTCGCGACGGCCAGCATGATCAAACCGGTCCCGAGCGTTCCTGCCTTGGTCGAGGCGTGCATCCGCATGAACACATCCTCGAACCGCAGAACGCCGATGGCCGCGATCAGACAGAACCCGGCTCCGGCCAGCACGAGGACCGAGCCGACGATGTCCCACACCATCATCATGGCCGGGCTCCGCCGCCACGCCGCGCGATGTAGCGGCTGAGCGCGACGGTCGCGAGGAACGAGGTCAGCGCGATGGCGATGAACATCCAGATAGGCGTATTGCTGCGTGACCAGCACACGCAGACCGGCAAATGCGATCACCAGCACGTTCAGCATGTCGAGCGCCACGGCACGGTCCGCGGTGCCCGGTCCGAGCACCAACCGCACCAGAACGATCAGGGCGGCCGCAAGGATGATCCAACTCGCCCATTCGGCGACCATTGGCAGGAATGTCATGACAGCGCCTCCAGCAAAGGGGTCTCGAGCGTTTCGTGAATGTCGGCCCGCACCGCGTCCGCATCCTCGGCAAACATCGCATGCACGAACAGCGTCTCGCCGGTCTCGTCGAGATCGAGCGTCAGCGATCCCGGCGTGAGACTGATCATCGAGGAGAGCAGCAGCGTCTCGGTCTCGTTCCGGGTCCGGATCGGCACGGCAATGACGCCGGGATTGTTTCGTGCGCGCGGCGTGACAACGTCATGCGCGACCCGCCAGGATGACCGGATCAACGCCCAGAGGAACGAGATCACCAGCCAGACAAGGCGCGGCAGGCGCAGGAAGTAGGCGTCCCGGCCAAAGAGCGACTGGAGCAGCCAGAGCGCCGCAAAGCCGATCACGAACCCGGTGCCAAGCGTGGTCAGTGTGATCTCGCCCGACAGCATCGCCCACATGACCGCGACGAGCAGGTTTATCGCAAAGATGTTCATAGCGGGTGCCCCAGGATTGCGGTTTGATAGGACAGCTGGTCTCCCAACACGGCGGCCTGATAGGCGGATGGATCGAGAAGCTGTGCACTTGCGCGATCTGCGATCTGAAGCAGCGTCTCGGGCGCCAGACCGATCCCCAGCGTGACCACCGTCAGGGCGACAACCGGTGCCAT
This sequence comes from Pseudomonadota bacterium, assembly GCA_039821125.1. Taxonomy (GTDB): domain Bacteria; phylum Pseudomonadota; class Alphaproteobacteria; order Rhodobacterales; family Rhodobacteraceae; genus Thermohalobaculum. The sequence continues at coordinate 22,231 of JBCBOR010000014.1, read as the reverse complement.
CAACGCCCGGCTGGCCTGAACGGGAAGCTGGCGCGGCGTGCCCTCATCTGTTCTCGGCAGCCAGCCCTTGATCCAGATCTTGGTCATGGAGAACAGCGTGAAGAGACCGACGCCAAGGATCGCAGCAATCGCAGCCCAGTCCGCGGCAGAGAGGCTGGCCTGGGTCAGCGCCAGCTTGCCCCAGAAGCCCGAGAAGGGCGGGATCCCGGCCATCGCCATCGCAGCGATCACGAACAGCGCCGACAGGATCGGCGCGGTGGCATAGAGCCCGCTGGTCGCGCCAAGAGCATCCGTGCCCATGCGCCGCCGGGCAATCCCTGCGATCAGGATCAGGTTCGCCTTCACCACGATGTTGTGGATCAGGTAAACAATCGCGCCCATCAGCGCGAGCGGGGTCGCGATGGCCAGGCCAAGCGCGATGTAGCCGATCTGGCTGACGATGTGGAACGACAGGATGCGGTGCACCTCGGTCTGCGCGGCGGCTCCGATCACGCCTGCCACCATCGTCGCGATGGCGATGGGATAGAGCACCTCCCACGCGGCCCCGTCTGGGAAGACAAGCGTGAACACCCGGATGATCGCGTAGATCCCCGCCTTGGTCATGATCGCCGCAAAGATCGCGGTCACCGAGGTCGCAGGTGTGTGATAAACCGCGGGCAGCCAGAAGAAGACCGGGAACAGGGCCGCCTTCGCCGCGAGCGCACCGAACAATAACAGCGAGACCGCCGTGACGGTTGTCGGGTCGGCACCGACCAGCCGCTCGGGCAATTCGGCAAGGGTCAGCGTTCCGGCCACGCCGTGGATCAGGCCGATGGCGGTCAGGAAGGACAGGGTCGCGACGACGTTGAGCGCGACATATTTCACGCCGGCATCGATCTGCGCCCGGCGCCCACCGATCACGATCAGTCCGAACGATGCGATCAGCATGACCTCGAACCAGACATAGAGGTTGAAGAGATCTCCGGTCAGGAAAGCGCCCGTCGCACCGGCCATCAGGATCTGGTAGAGCGCGAACCAGCCGACGCTCTCCTTCCGGCGGTCGATATCCGCCAGCGCATAGAGGCTGACCGCCAGGCCCACGCCGCTGACCGCGACCAGCATCAGGATCGAGAATATGTCAGCCACCAGAACGATGCCAACTGGTGCCAGCCACCCGCCCATATGCGTCGCAACGACGCCCTCGCGCAGCACCTGCTCGGCAAGGATCACCGAGAACATCAGATGCAGGACACTCGCGCCGAGACTGATCCAGCGCGGCATCAGCCCGAGACGCGGCGCCAGCAAAGCCAGCGCCCCCGCCGCAAGCGGCAGCAACAACGGGGCCGCAATGATCCAGCTCATGGCGTCTGTCCTTCAGCGTCGGTCATGGTCTCGGGATCGGCGGTGCCGAGCCGGTGATAGGCCGCAACCGACAGGGCCAGCGCAAAGGCCGCTATGCCGAAGCCGATCACGATCGCTGTCAGGACCAACGCCTGCGGCAGCGGGTTTGCAATTGCCTCGGGCGGCGCGCTGAACCCGATCGGGATGAGCGGCGCGGCGCCATCGCGCACGCGGCCGCCAGCAAACACAACGAGATTGGCAGCCGAGCCAAGCAGCGACAGTCCAAAGACCAGCGACAGCATGTGCCGCCCCAGCAGCATATAGATACCAACCGATGTCAGGACGCCGGCAAGCAGTGCGAATTTCCATTCCATCAGTTCCGATGCTCCTGCGTTTTATCGGTGGTGCGTGCGGGCGTGGTGTCGGACCGGATCAGCGTCTCGAGCTCGAAGATCAGCGTCACGACGGCTCCGACGACCACCAGCCAGACGCCGACGTCGAACAGGAGAACCGTGGAAAGCGGCACGCCCTGCCCGCCGCCATCGGCGCCAAGAAAAACCCAGATGCCGCTGAACGGCTCGGACCCGAACGGCAGCGAGAGCAACCCGGCGAACAGCGCTGTTGCTACGCCAAGGCCGGTCAGGCTGTGCGGGTCCAGACGCAAGGTCTGGCGCGCGGCCTCGACCCCGTGCGAGACGGTCAAAAGCGCGAAGGCCGATGCGCCGATCAGCCCGCCGATAAAGCCGCCGCCCGGCTCGTTGTGGCCGCGCAGCAGCACGTAGAGCGAGAACACCAGCATCACGGCAACGAGCACTCGGGATGCGGCCCTGAGAATGGGCGTTGTCATGATTGGACACTCCTTTGCGGGGCGCTCCGCGTGCTCTGGCGGATCAGCGCGAAAGCGCCGATCGCGGCCGCGGCGACCACGACAATCTCACCGAACGTGTCGAGCGCGCGGAAATCGACAAGGATGACGTTGACAATGTTGCGGCCCTTGGCCTCGGGCACGCTGAGACCCGACATCTGGTCGGCGAGGCTGCTGTCAAAACCGCTCGATGTGACCGCAAGCGTCAGGACAGTGACCGATACCCCGGCGATGGCCGCGACGATGGTATCGCGCGCCTTGCCCTGGCGCCGCTGCTTAAAGTCCGGCAGCCGAACCAGCAGCGTCGCGATCAGAACGACCAGCAGGACGTCGACCAGCAACTGGGTGATCGCAACGTCAGGCGCCCCGAAGATGACGAAGATCAGTGCAATGCCGACGCCTATTGCGCTGAGCCCGCCCAGGGCCAGCATCCGGCGACGCGCCGAGGCAGCCACGATGGCCCCCGCAGCCGATAGCACCAGCGCTCCTGTCGCCGCCACGTCCCAATCCAGAGACGGCACCGCAATGCCGCCCATGACGGCCACGGCGATCATCGGCACTGCAAAGATCGCTAGGAAGGTGACCGTCAGATAGGCCCGGAGCGAGCCGGTCTGAAACCGGTTGGTCGTGGCTGCAAACGCCGCCGTAACCCCATCGAGCAGGGTGTCCCATGCCGCCACTGCGATCTCGGGCAGGCGGCCCAGCGCCGTGCAGATCCGGTCATAGAGGATGAAGACAATGACACCGAGGACAACGGTTGCAATCGAGAGCGCGAGCGGGATGTTCACCCCGTGCCAAAGCTTCAGCTTGATCACTTGGGGCTCGCCGACCACCGCCACCACGGCGGGCTGAACAAGAAACTTGCCCAGCAGATCCGGCATGATCCCGAAGACCAGACCGGCCAGTGCAAGCAGGATCGGCCCGAGCCAGAGCACAAAGGGTGCCTCGCGAACCTGCGACAGGTGCTCAGGCGTCCGGCCGAAGACCACGCGCAGGATGATCGCGAGCGACAGCGCCACCATCAGCGCATTGGCAAAGACCGCAGCGCCAGCAAGGATCACGGGCTCGCCCGCGATGGCCAGCGCGCCCTCATATTTCAACTCCTTGCCGATGAAGCCGAGAAACGGAGGAAATCCGGCCATCGAGCCCGCTGCAAGAACCGCCACGATCGACGTCAGAGGCATCCGCCGCCAGAGGCCACCGAGCTGGCCGATCTCACGCGTGCCGGTCTGGTGGTCGATGGCGCCGACCACGAGGAATAGCGCCGCCTTGTAGAAGGCGTGCACGATGATGAACGTCATGGCAGCAGCGATCGCGACGGTACTGCTCGCTCCGAGGAACATCACCAGCGCACCGAGCGCCAGCAGCGTCGTGTAGGCGAGCGCCGATTTCAGATCGGTCTGACGCAGCGACAGAACCGCGCCCATGATCATCGTTGCACTGCCCGCGGTCGAGAGCGCCCAGAACCAGGCATCGCTTTCTGACAGTGCCGGGTGCAGACGGGCCAGCAGATAGACACCCGCTTTGACCATGGTTGCCGAGTGGAGGTAGGCCGAGACTGGCGTCGGCGCTGCCATCGCGCCCGGCAGCCAGATGTGAAACGGGATCTGCGCCGACTTGGTGAAGGCGCCAAGCAGCACGAGGCCGAGGGCGACGGGATAGAGCCTGTGGTCTGCCAAACCTTCGGTCGTGATGATGTCCGACAGGCGCGTGCTGTCCGCCATGGAGGCCAGCACGAGCAGCCCTGCGAGCAGGGCAAGCCCGCCAAAGCCGGTGATCAGCAAAGCCTGCCAGGCGTTCCGCCGCGAGAGCTTCGAGCCGTGCTCGAACCCGACCAGCAAGAACGAGGCGACGGTTGTCAGCTCCCAGAAGACGAACAGCAGGATCACATCGTCCGCAACCACGACGCCAAACATCGCGGTCATGAACAGCGCGAGGTAGAGATAGAACCGCGCAAGGTGCGGATGCCCGCGCAGGTAACGCCCGGCATAGAGCGTGATGATAGCGCCAAAGCCCGGTACGAGCAGCGCGAAGATCAACGACAGGCCGTCGAGACGGAAGGCCAGTTCGACACCAAGCGATGGCACCCATGGTAGGGCCACACTGGGCGCGGCGCCGCCTGCGATCAGTTCCAGCTGACCGGCCACGAGCACGAACACCCCCGCGGATACCGCCGCGAGCAACAGGCCAAGCGCCATCGTATGTGGCGGAGTTTTCTGTCCTGAGGCGGCCATCAGATGCTCGCCAGGGCAGGCGATGCGACGGCACTGCCGGTTGGCGTGTTCGGTGCAACCGGACTTTCGAAGCCTTCCGGCTTCACCGCGATGACCGAGCAATGGACACTGCCGAGAACCTCTTCTGCCGTATTACCGATCAGAAGACCCGGAATGCCTGTGCGCCCGACCGTGCCGAGGACAACGAGATCAGCCGATGTAATATCGGCAGCGTCCTTGATCGCGGTCGCCGGTTTGCCATGCTCGAGCATGATCTCGGCGCCGAGGTCTTCAAGCGCGTGCTCTGCAATCAAGGCATCCAGCCGGGCTTGCGCGCCGGTCTCTGCCGCCAGTTCGATCGATTGCAGCTCTTCCTCGCTGACCGACAGGAAGCCGGACGAGCGCAGCGACGCAACCTCGTCCACGTGCCAGCTGTGCAGCACGGTGAGGGCCGCGTTGTGATGCACCGCCAGCGACCGCGCGAGGCGCAGCGTGGAATGCGCCAGCTTCATCCGCTCCGCATCCGCGGTCTGAGGATCGACCGCGCAGAGGATCCGGTTGAACCCGCGCTGCAGGGTAGACGGCCAGGACCGCATCATCCAGACGGGGCACGGTGCCTTGCGCATCAGATGCTGCACAAAGGGCGTCGGCGCGCCGTCGCCCGCAGCGGGAACCGCGATCAGGTCAGCACCCATCGCAAGCCCCTCCTGAATGGCGGCGATGAAAGCCGGCCCTTCGACAGACGCCGATGTCACGGACAGCTTGTGGGCCGCGAACTCATCCCGGATCCGGGCGAGATGCGCATGCGCGGCAGCGTGAACATCATCCACAAACGAGCGCTTCCAGCCCAGCATGGTGAGCGCACTTTGCAGCACGTCGGACCGACCATGCTCGGTCGAGACAACATGCACCGACGCATTGGTCGCGCGCGCGAGATCGACGAGATTGGCAACAGCGCGAAGGTCATCCTCGGTGTCCGTGAGGGCAAACAGGATCTTCTTGAAGCGGTTCATAAATGCCTCCTGATCAGGGGTGCAGGCAGTCGTTCTGGTCCCGGCGCCCATGGGCGCCGGTTGCAACTGCTCAGATGTGCGCGCGTTTAGCGGATGTAGACGATGTAGACGGCGGCCCAGATCAGCACTGCCGAGAGCGCGAGGGCCCCGTTCGCCGGGAGGCTTCGCAGTTTCGGGAACGTCGGCAGAGTGATGCGTCCGGGGCGGAACTTCTGCACACGATCGATGAAGGTCATGCCGATACTCCTCTCTCGAGCAGGGTGGTGTTTGAACGCACGCCAAGGCGCGCAATGACAGCTTGAGTGAAGACACGGCCGGAGACGTTCCGCGTGGTGCTGGCCCCAGCCATGTCATCGGTGTGGACACCGTCCGCGATGGTCTGGCCCCAGGCGGCGTCGATCATGTTGGCAAGCTCGAGCCGCCCGGCGTGGCGCAGCAGCATGGCAGTGGCGCGGATCAGCGCCGATGGGTTTGCCCGCGTCCGATCGACTGGCGCATGAACGTGCGAATGCTCCGCCCCGAAGATCGTCACATTGGAGCCGAGCATCGCAGTCGCCGTGGTCGATGCCCTGCCCGCAAGCACAGTGGAGATATCCGCAAGAACAGATCCGAACCCATCCGGCGTGACCATCAAGTCGGGACCCGTGCCTCCGCCGATCAGCGCCGCGAGGGCATCGCTCAGCTCAAGCTCCGCGCCGCGCACACCCCTCTGCGTCGCCACTGCGGCCTGAAACGCATCCCTCTGAATGCTGTTCAGCCATGGCAGGGGCGTTGGACCGGAGACATGCGTCACCTCACCCAATCCGTGCCGTGCTGCCCAGGCGAGGGCAGACACAAAAAGGCGCCTGATGTCGCGGGGCTGAACCGACACGGTCTGCGAGACATGATCCCCGGACGTCGACGTCGCATCACACAGCGCAAGCGATCCGATGCTGTCGACCACGGAAAAGTGCTCGGTCTTGCGCACCTTTGCGAAGAGACCAAGGCGATTGGTCCAACGTTGCGGCAAACCGCCGGCCAATGGACCCGACAGGACAAGCCCGCACGACGCGATCGTTTCAAAAGCCGCCTCGGGGTCCAGCGACAGTGCCGGAATGTCGACAAGCGTGGCATCAGCGCCAACGGCTTCGAGCACTTTCAGCGTCTCGCCCACAAGCTCCGGGCCTGCGCCGTCACCTGGAAGAACGCCAATCGTCAGAGACGTTGTGTCAAACATGGTCTCCTCCTCATGCTTGGCTGAGAACGGCCATGACGTCGCGAAGTTGGGTCTTCACGCGGAGCGCAAAGAAGCCAAGTTCGGCCGTATGGCTCGGGACGACAAGCGAGCCCGGCGCACCATCAAAGACAATGAACGGGTGCATGACCGCAGCGTTCTCGAGGCTGAGGATCAGGCGTGACCACACGAAGGACAGCCCCTCGCGCTCGATCACCGGGCGGAAGTCTTCTCCGAGCGCCCGCAGGACCATCAGATAACCATAGAGCCGCCCCTTGGTGCTGAAGAACACATCGTTGGTGCGCGAGGTGACGGGCTGACCGGATGCGATCCGCTCGACGTGATCGACCAGCAGGTTTGCCTTCGAGGATATGTCCGCCTCGATCCGCGAAATCGTGGCAAAGAGATTGTCACGCCGAGGATCAAAGTTCGCCTGCCCCGCCGCGACACGCTGGTTGTAGCTGCGCAGAGCCTCCGCTGCGGCAAGGTACTGCGCCTCGCTCGTGACGGTCGGCGCGATACTGGTCGAGAGATCGAAGTGCCAGACATCGCCGGGGAAGCGCAGGAGACCCGCAGCCGCGTCAAGATCGGGGTCCACGGCCGACGCCCCGCGTGAGCGGCCAAGCGAGTCGGCCATCTCGAAGCTGAACCGGGACAGCGCATAGATCATGCCCTGCTGGTAGGCCTGCATGTTCTGCAGATGCGCACCCGGCAGGAACGAGGGATCGTTCGGGACCCATGCAGAGGCCTCTGTCTCGCGCTCGATCAAGGCCGCGACCATGTCGATCGACGCCAGGCCGCCTTCCGTCACGATTTCCGGCTGAAAGCTCGGATCGTCGTTGATGTCCTCGAGCCAGAGCATGCCCACGAGCGCATAGACCCCGACAGCATTTGCCGCGATCAGCCCATAGCGCAGCACCTTCGCGGCGACGTGCTTGACGGGTTGGAGGCCCGGAACAAGGGATCCGGCGGATGTCAGTACCTGTGCCATCTGGGGTCCTTCTGGTTTAAGGATCTTTTCGATCTGAGGCGCGATTCGGCGCGGATCAGCCGAACTCGCGTTCGATCTGGTCGCGCTTGCGATGGTACTTCTTGTGAAGGTCCTCCAGCGCGAAGGGCAACGAGCCGCGGTAGAAACCAAGTATCTCGAGTTGCTGGTCGGTCAGACGGTCGAGTTTGCCGCAAAAGTCATCCAGTTCGCGCCGACGCTGGCGGGTGGTGTACCAGTTTCCGATTGCAGCCTTGAAGGACTTGACGCTTTCGACCGGAGCGCTCGCAAACTTGAGAACCTTCTCCAGGGCACCGCTGCCGTGTGCTGCGGTCGATGCGTTCGTTTGGGTGGACAGATCTGCGGTTGTCATTTCAACTTCCTCCAATCCTGGCCCCGTCCAGCTTCTGGGTAAGGGCACGTTAACGTTGCATTCAGGACATTCGACGCCTGTGGCCGTGGTTTCATCCAATCGAAACCGAGAAAACTTGCTGCGCTGGCGAAATTTCCTTCTAACCCATTGAATCAAAAAGATAAAAATTTTAAACTTTGCGGTGTTTCGAGCGAAAGGTTTGCAGTTGGAGAAAAATTTTCGTTTCCGAGGGATGAATCTCCGATGCCGGGCGTCAAACTTTCTGGAAGGCACTGAGACGGCTGCGCCGCGAATTGGGGTTGGGAATGTGGAAAGCGGTCCGCGGGCCATCGCTCACGAAAGAGCTTCCGTACCTCAGACGCATGGCGCGGCTCACCACAGGCGGTAACGCCGCCGATGCGGACGATCTGGTCCAGGAGACACTGTTGAAGGCAATGGTGAACATCGACAGTTTTCGGGGCGAGGCCGGTCTGAGGACGTGGCTGACGAAAATCATGGTGAACGTACATCGCTCGGACAAACGCCGCGCCGCCGTGCGGGCGCGCTATCTCGAAGCGCAGCCAAAGGACGAGCCAGCCATGCCCGCCCGCCAGGTGGATGCACTCGAGGTTTCGGACACACTGGACGCGCTCAGGGAGTTGCCGGAAGACCAGCGGATGGCTATCGCAGCTGTTGCAGGCGGAGAGATGAGCTACGCGCAGGCCGCCGACGCACTGGGTGTGAAACTTGGGACTTTTATGTCGCGGATCTCCCGGGGACGCGAAGCCCTGCGGCGCAGGGTGGATGGGGAGGACGGACGTGCGGCGAGGGAAGGGAAAGATGACACGCCAGACAAACATCACGCCGCTTGAGCTCGAGGCCTATCTGGACGGCGAATTGCCTGATGCCGATCAGAAGCGCATCAGTGCCGCGCTGGATCAGGACGAGGCTTTGCGCGCGCAGTTTGCGGACATGAGCGATGCGAAGCGCCGTCTCTCTTCGGCCAGTCTTGGCGATGAGATCGATGATCCCGCGCTATCTGTCATAGCCGGCAAGCTCGAACATCAGCTGCGCGTGCGGCGGCGGTGGTGGCTACTCAGGACGGGGGCGCTGGCCAGCATCGTCGCCGTCGGACTGGTGGTCGCTGGATGGACCAGTCACGCCCGGTTCGCCCCGGCCGGCCCGACACAGATCGGCGATTTCGAACTTCCCGGCTTTGTCGCGGATGCCGCTGGCGCCCATTCTGTCTTCGCGTTCGACACGGTGCACCCGGTCGAATTCACCTCGTCCGATGAGGTGGTCATGCAGAACTGGTTCAAGCATCACCTCGGCAAAACCGCCTATGTGCCGGATCTCGAGCATCTCGGGTTCGACCTCATCGGCGGACGCCTGCTTGGCGACGCGCAAGGGGCCATGGCGCAAATTCTCTACGAGAATGACAAGGGCGACCGGGTCAGTCTGGTTCTGGCCAAGCGGCCGACCGGGACGGGCAAGGAATTGCGGCTGGCCAAGGTTGGCAAGAGCTTTGCCAGCTACTGGCGCGACAATGAACTCTCATGGGCGGTCGTCGAAAACGCACCGGGTGCGGATATCAGCTCGATCGCGGCCCATGTCGCGTCGCTCGTGAACGAGCGGCGGAACTAAACAACTCACGTCACTACGGAGGCACCTAACGATGAAATCGCGTCTCTCGACGATCCGGTCCCGCATCACCACCGGGTTGCTTATCGCAATCCCCGCCCTCGTCACATTCTGGATCATTGAAATCACGCTGGAATTCGTCGTCGCTTCGGGAGAGCCGCTGGCCCGTGTCTTCGCGGGTTTCGTCCGGCCGTTCTCGGGCGATCTGTCCGAGCTACTGGTATCCGATGGGATGCTCTGGGCTGTTGCGATCACGTTGATGCTGATGCTGTTTTATGCGCTTGGCTCGGTCGGGCGGCAGATCACGGGCCGTCGACTGTTGGACCGCGCCGAGAAGTGGGTGCTGCAGGTCCCGGTCCTCAGCGTCGTCTACGGCAGCGTTCGCGAGCTTGTCGAGACGTTGAACCGCACCGATGCGCCGGGCCAGCGTGTGGTGCTGATTTCGTTCCCAAGCCCGAAGATGAAAACGGTCGGCTTCGTCACCAACACGTTCACGGACGTCGATACCGGACGCGAACTGGCCGCAGTCTATGTCCCAACGACCCCGAACCCGACAAGCGGCTATGTCGAGATCGTGCCCTCGGAAGACCTGGTTTGGCTGGACTGGACCCCGCAGGAAGCGATGCGCTTCATCGTCTCGGGCGGCGCGGTCGGGCCGGGAACGATCCGCTTCGACGACAATCCGGAAACGAAGCCCGCTTTGCAGGTGCCCTCAAGCGAGGCCAAGCTGCGCGTCGCGATGTAGGGTTCGCGATGGCGAAGGGAAAGACCGCAACACCATCGACGGGTTTGTGGCATTGGCGAGCGGCAGGTCTCACGCACCTGGCACGCGTTGACGGTCCCGAAATGCGGGCTCTGCCAGGCTGCACAGATCCCAACCCTCGAGGAGCTGTCGTTCAAGCAGGAAAGCGCGGTCCGGCAGGTCGGCAACCGCGAGATGCAGATCACCGATGGCGCGGTGGCCGTGCATGAGACTCACATCGCGATTGACGCGGGCGGCATCGCCAATCCGAAACGGATCGAAGGCCGGCTTCAAGGCGCGGCCGTGATGGGATGACCGGCACGTTCACTCCGGCGCGACCTTTTTCGATGGCGCTGTCAATCAGCCGAACCTCCGCAAGAACGAGATGGTGCGCTCGGACGACGCCCCGGAGAAAGCCGGCACGCAGACAGGATCGCAGGGTTTTGGCGAGCACTCGACCGGCATGAGAGAGCATGATGGCCCGCCGGTCCTCCGGGCAGTCAGGAATGCGGTCTCTCGTGCCAGCAGCACGGGCAAGCGCGACTTATCCTTCGGTTTGACCATAAGAGGCGATTGGGAGCGCTGATGTGGCAGCACTCACTGCTCCCCGACAGCGCGCGGTCCGATGCGGGTCGACAGGCATTTGACCAGCCGTTATCACCCACTCAGGTTAGCGCCTGAGGCTTGTTTTTCGTCGCATACTTTGATTTACGTACCTCAGCTCCGCCAGGCGCGCGGGATCCCTGAGCCATGGTCGATGAACAAGCCAACAGTCCATGACATCGCCAGAGAAGCAGGCGTGAGCCTCGCGACGGTGGACCGTGTTCTGAATGCGCGGCCCGGCGTCCGCGAGAACACCATCGTCAAGGTGCAGACAGCGGTTGCACGCCTTGGTTATGTCCGGGACACCTCGGCTGCAAACCTGTCTCGGCAGCGCCAGTACAAGTTCGCATTCCTGTTGCCGGACGGCGCAGGCCAGTTTTCGACCACGCTGAAGACCGCAGTTCGCGAGGCGGGAAAGTCTCAGATCGCAGACCGAGTGCAATTGAAAGTTCACGAGATACCCGCGCACGACCCCCATGCGATTGTTCGCAAACTTCGCAGCCTCGCGTCGCGCGGCGTCGACGGTGTGGCCATTCTTGCGCAGGAAACTCCGCAGGTGCGCGACGCCATCGCACGCCTGAAACAAGATGGCAGGGCGGTGGTTGCGCTGGTCTCGGACCTGCCGAACACACCTCGCGACAACTTTGTTGGTATCGACAACATTGCCGCCGGACGCACAGCGGGTCTGCTTATGGGGCGATTTGCAGCGCGCAGCGGCGAAATTCTGGTGGTCACTGAGTCGATGCGCTCGCGCAACAGCCTCGAGCGGCGGTTGGGATTCGACAGCGTTCTGGCGTCAGACTTCCCGTCTTTGAAAGTCCTGCCTTCTATCGAGACGTTCGACGACCCCGCGCGCGCGGACCACGTGATCCGTGAGGTGATCGCATCGCGTCCGGAGCTCACCGGGATTTATTCGATGGGCCTCGGAAACGCACCGTTGCTGACCGCCCTGCGAGAGAGCCATCAGTTGGAACGTCTCACGGTTCTTGCGCACGAACTCACCCCGACCACCCGCCAAGCGTTAATCAGTAACGAACTCGCGGCCGTGATCATGCAGGATACCGGGCATCTCGTGCGCAGCGCCATGCGGATCCTGCGCGCGATTTGCGATCGCCAGCCGATCTTCGATGCGCAGGAGCGCATCCGAATCGAAGTGATCCTGAGAGAGAACCTGCCCTGACCGAAACGACGGTCCGGGCCACGTAAAGTGCTTTTCCCAATGAGCCGGCGAGGCTCGGATCCCATTTGATTTTCCACCTGTAGATCATGCCGTTGCCCGATGTATTGCGGCGGCATCGACTATCTGGGCAGTCAATTTTGAGGCACGTACCTCAAAAAGTCCTCGACTCTCGCGGAATGCCTGCTCTATGGAAAAGAAACGCGCCCGCGACGTTTATGAGGCGCGAAAATCTTGAAATCGTCCTGACGGACGGGAGGAGACAACCGATGCGAATGACGCGATGGGCAGCCGCCGGGCTGCTGGCCTTCGGCTGCGGAGCCGTGGCAACCCCTGACGCCAACGCCGACGATCTGACGCTGTGCTGGGCAGCGTGGGATCCGGCCAACGCCCTGATCGAGCTGTCGAAGGATTTCGAGGCCAAGTCCGGGCACAAGATGAGATTCGAGTTCGTGCCGTGGCCGAATTTTGCCGACCGGATGCTGAACGAGCTGAACTCGGGCGGACAGCTCTGTGATCTGATGATCGGCGACAGCCAATGGATCGGGCTGGGCGCAGAGGCCGGGCACTACATCAAGCTGAACGACTTCTTCGAGGCCAACAACATCACGATGGATGACTTCATCCCGGCGACCGTGACGGGCTATTCCGAGTGGCCGAAGGGTACGCCGAACTATTGGGCACTGCCGGCGTTTGGCGATGTGGTCGGGTGGACCTATCGCAAGGACTGGTTCGAGCGGCCCGAGCTGCAGGCCGAGTTCAAGGAAAAACATGGCCGCGATCTGGCGCCACCCGCCACGCTTGCCGAGTTGAAGGACATCGCGGCGTTCTTCCAGGGCCGTGATATCGACGGCACCACGGTCTATGGCGCTGCGATCTATACCGAGCGCGGGTCCGAGGGGATCACAATGGGCGTGACAAACGCGCTCTATAACTATGGCTTCAGCTATGGAACGACTGACGAGCCCTACAAGCTGGAGGGTGTGGTGAATTCGCCCGAGGCCGTGGCGGGGCTGGAGTTCTACAAGGAGCTCTACGATTGCTGTGTGCCGCCGGGATCGTCCGACTGGTACATGTCGGAGAATATCGACGCCTATAAATCGGGACAGGTGGCGATGCAGATGAACTTCGCGTTCATCTGGCCGGGCGTACATGCCGACCCGAATGTGGGCGGCGATAAGTCGGGCTACTTCCCGAACCCTGCCGGGCCGAACGGGCACTTTGCCCAGCTTGGCGGCCAGGGCATCTCGGTGGTCTCCTACTCCGACAGCCAGGACGCGGCACTGGAGTACATCCAGTGGTTCGCCCAGCCGGATATACAGGCGAAGTGGTGGGAGCTTGGCGGCTATTCCGCGTTGAAGGCGGTGGTCGAGGATCCAGGCTTCGCGTCGAGCCAGCCCTACGCGCAGACCTTCCTCGACAGCATGGCAATCGTGAAGGACTTCTGGGCCGAGCCGGCCTATGCCTCGCTGCTGCTCTCTATGCAGGACCGCGTCCACAAGTTCGTTGTGGCCGGGGAAGGCACGGCGCAGGAGGCACTGGATGGTCTGGTCAAGGACTGGACGGAAGTCTTCGAGGACGAAGGCAAGCTTTGACCTGAACCGCGAGGGTGCGTCTTCCTGCAAGACACGTGGTCTTGCAGGAGGACAGCACCCTACGGGGCGGCATCGTAGGGTGCTGTCCTCGTGTGTAGCCGGATCAGGCCATCACCGAACTTCACCCGCTGATGGGCAACCCACCTGTGCCAAGAGCGGCAACGCGATCCGGATGCGCCGAAGACGCACCCTTGACGGGACCTGCTTGAGAAAACACGATGTCCACGCCAATCGACACCATCGCCAAGGCCACACCGGTCCCGATTGCTCAGCGCGTCCGCGGCCTGAGTGACCGGACCATCGCTTGGATCTTCGTGGCGCCGACGATCTTCCTCCTGCTGGCGGTGAACATCTTCCCGCTGATCTGGACGATCCGTCTCAGCTTCACAAACTTCCGCGCCAACCGCCCCAACGCCGATGTCAAATGGATCGGGACGCGAAATTACGAACGCATCCTGACCGACAGCGACATCTGGCTGACCATGCAGGCGACGGCGCACTTTCTCGTATGGACCATTGTCCTGCAGGTGCTAATCGGGTTCGCGCTGGCCTGGCTGATCAACCACAAGTTCAAGGGCAACGATCTCTGGACCACCATCATCGTCCTGCCGATGATGCTTTCGCCGGCGGTCGTCGGGAACTTCTGGACGTTCCTCTATCAGCCGCAGATCGGGCTCTTCAATTACGCCGTCGCGTTCTTCAGCGGCGCGGATCCCACCAGCTTTTCCATGATCGGCGACAAGGGGCTCGCACCTTGGGCCATCGTGATCGTCGACACGTGGATGTGGACACCGTTCGTGATGCTGATCTGTCTGGCGGGCCTGCGGTCGATCCCGGACAGCATCTATGAGGCCGCTGAATGTGACCGCGCGTCGAAGTGGCGCCAGTTCTGGACGATCACCGTGCCGATGGTCCTGCCGTTCCTGATGCTCGCCGTGCTGTTTCGCGGGATCGAGAACTTCAAGATGTTCGACCTGGTGGTTCAGCTTACCGGCGGCGGACCGGGCAACACCACGACGCTGACCTCGATCGATCTCAAGCGCGAGGCGTTCGAGAAGTGGCGCACCGGCTATTCCAGCGCCTATGCGATCATCCTCTTTGTCACCGTCTTCGGCCTCGCCTCGATCTACGTCAAAGCCCTGAACAAGGTGAAGGAACGATGAGCGGGTACTCCATCACCGAGCCGTCGCGCACCCAGAAGGGGATCGCCGCCGTGCTGGTCATCGGTTACACGCTGATCACCATGCTGCCGCTCCTCTGGATCATCTCGACCGGGTTCAAGACCTCCGAGGACAGCATCGCCTATCCGCCCAAGGTCATCTCCGAGCCGTCGCTGGAGGGGTATGTGAACCTCTTCACCACCCAGACGCTGGCCTCGGAGGAGGAGCGCGCGGCCAACCCGCCCGAGACCTGGTACGAAGAGATCGTCCACGACAAGGGGATGCGCATCGTCGGTCCCTCGCGGTTTGGCGAGCGGTTCATGAACTCGGTGATCATCGGGTTCGGATCGACGTTCCTGAGTGTGTTTCTGGGGACCTTGGCTGCCTATGCATTCTCGCGCTATCGCATTCCGCTGAAGGACGATCTGCTGTTCTTCATCCTGTCGACCCGGATGATGCCGCCCATCGCCGTGGCGATCCCGATTTTCCTGATGTTCCGGACGCTGGGCCTCAGCGATACCCATGCCGGGATGATCCTGCTCTACACCGCTGTGAACCTGTCGCTGGCGGTGTGGCTGCTCAAGGGGTTCATGGACGAGATCCCGCGCGAGTACGAAGAAGCCGCACTGATCGATGGGTACACACGGTTTCAGGCCTTCACCAAGGTGGTGCTGCCGCAAGCCGCGACGGGGATTGCCGCGACGGCGATCTTCTGCCTGATCTTCGCGTGGAACGAGTACGCGTTCGCGGTGCTTCTGACCTCCGGCACGGCGCAGACCGCGCCGCCGTTCATCCCCACGATCATCGGGGTGGCCGGGCAGGACTGGCCGGCGGTGGCGGCGGGCGCCACGATCTTCCTTCTGCCGGTCATGGTTTTCACCATCCTGTTGCGCAAGCACCTCTTGCGCGGGATCACCTTCGGAGCGGTGCGCAAATGAGCGGATTTCTGCAAGGTCTCGCCCGGTTCCGCCGCGGCCCGTGGGAGATGTTGGCCTCTGTGCTCATCGCGCTTGGGGTCATCATGCTGATGCAGCCCTTCGCTCTGGTCGCCTACACCTATTCCTTTGCGGTGACGCTGGTGGGCACGGTGATGTTCATCGTGGTCAGCCACTTCCCGGAGGACCGGTGATGCCTGTCCTGATGGATCCGAGCCAAAGCGCCGCGTCTGCCGTCCGGCGTGTGGCACGACCTGTGCGCGCGGCGAGCGGCTTCGGTTGCGCGCATGGAGAGGGTGCAGGGCGCCCAGACCTTTGCCACGTGCAGAACATCAGCCGCTCGCCGCGAGTGGAACGGTCCAGCACTTGGACCAGGAGACGCGGCGCTTTGGAGGGCCGGCATGGCTGAGATCCGCATCCAGAACCTGCGCAAGGAGTTCGGCGACTTCACCGCGGTGCAGTCCTCGTCTTTCAAGATCGAGGATGGCGAGTTCTTCATGCTGCTCGGCCCGTCAGGCTGCGGCAAGACAACGACCCTGCGCATGATCGCGGGACTGGAACTGCCGACCTCCGGCGAAATCTACATCGATGGCGAGGAGGTTAGCCAGAAGCCCGCCCGCGAGCGCGATATAGCGTTCGTTTTCCAGATGTTCGCGCTCTACCCGCACATGAACGTGCGGCGCAACATCTCCTACCCGCTGATCAGTCAGGGCATGCCGCGGATGCAAGTCCGACAGAAAGTCGCCGAGGTCGCGCGCATTCTCGGGATTGAGGACATTCTCGACCGACCCGTCAGCGGCCTCTCCGGCGGGGATCGACAGCGCGTGGCCCTGGGCCGGGCCATCGTGCGCGAGCCTGCATGTTTTCTGATGGACGAGCCGCTCGGCGCGCTCGATGCCGAGTTCCGCGAGCACATGGCCGAGGAGTTGCGCGCCCTGCATGACCGGATGGGCGCAACCACGGTCTATGTTACCCATGACCAGCTTGAAGCCATGCAGATGGGCGACAAGATCGTCGTTATGAACCACGGCGTGATCGAGCAGTTCGGCACACCGCTCGATATCTACGACAAGCCCGCGACCATGTTCGTGGCGGAATTCATCGGCTCGCCCTCGATGAACTTCCTCAAGTTCCACGGCGCAGTCGCACCTGGCACGACCACAGTGGATCTGCACCACCAGAGCCTTGCGGTCCCCGCCATGCAGGAAGCGTTCGAGGGTGATCTCGTCTACGGCGTGCGCCCCGAGCATATCCGGCTCGACGATGCAGCGGGTTATCGCGGCGAGGTTCTCGCGACCGAATATCTCGGCACCACGCAGATCGTCACGCTGGAGACGACGAACGGCGAGGTCAAAGCGCGCATCGCTGCCAGTCAGCCCGCGCGGATGGGGGAGACCGTGGGGCTTAGCTTCAACGGTGCCACTGCGACGCTCTTCGACAACCAGACCGGACGGGCGCTCCGTTCGAACCTTAACGCAGGGGTGCTGCATGGCTGATGTGGTCCTTCAGAAGGTCTCCAAGGCGTTCGGGCAAACACAAGCCGTGCAGGACGTCTCGCTCGAGATCGCCAACGGCGCATTCATGGTCCTGCTCGGGCCGACAGGGGCGGGTAAAACGACCACCCTGCGCCTGATCTCGGGGCTGGAGGCGCCGGACAGTGGCGAGATCCGCATCGCCGGGCGCTCGGTACTGGGCGACACGCCCGCCCAGCGCAATGTCGCGATGGTGTTCCAGCAATACTCGCTTTACCCCCACATGACCGTGCGCGAGAACCTGGCCTTTCCGCTGAAGTCGCCCGCGCTGCGCACGTCTCCCGATGTAATCACCCGCAAGGTTGCCGAGGTGGCCGAGATCCTTCACATCGCGCACAAGCTCGATAACAAGGCGACGCAACTGTCGGGCGGCGAGATGCAACGGATCTCCATCGGACGCGCGCTGGTGAGGACGCCGGAGATCTTCCTGATGGATGAGCCTCTGAGTTCCCTAGACGCCAAACTCCGCTCCGATCTGCGCATCGAGTTGAAACGCATCCACGAAAGCCTTGGCGCGACGCTCCTTTATGTGACGCATGACCAGATCGAAGCCATGACCATGGCGACCAGCATCGGCGTGCTGGACGAGGGCCGCCTCGTGCAGGTCGGCACGCCGCGCGAGATCTACGAGAACCCGGTAAGCCTTTATGTCGCCGGGCGGCTCGGCCTGCCTCGCATCAATGCCCTGCCCGCGGATGTCTTTGCAGGCGCGCCAACAGGGGCCGCAACCATCGGCCTGCGTCCCGAACACATCCAGCACGGCGCGGGCAAACCGGCAGAGGTCCAGCGCATCGAGCATCTGGGCGATCACACCCGCCTGCACCTGAGCCTCGACAGCCACGACATCATCACACTGACCGACGCCCATACCGATCTGGCGCCGGGCGACACGCTCGCCATTCAACCGACCAACGCCTTGTACTTCGACGCCGAGGGCGCGCGCATAACCTGAGGAGATACGGCCATGAAGCAGTTTATGAACGCGAAGGACACGCTGGTCACGCAGGCGATTGACGGTCTCTTGCGCACAGCGGGCGGTCGGCTGGGCCGTCTTGACGGATACCCCCATATCAAGGTCGTGGTCCGCACGGACTGGGACAAGTCCAAGGTCGCGCTGATCTCGGGCGGCGGGTCCGGGCACGAGCCCTCCCATGCCGGGTTTGTCGGACAAGGCATGCTGACCGCAGCGGTGTGCGGCGAGGTCTTCGCATCGCCCTCGGTCGATGCGGTGCTGGCTGGGATCCTTGCGGTGACGGGTAAGGCGGGTTGCTTGCTGATCGTCAAGAACTACACCGGCGACCGGCTGAATTTCGGGCTTGCGGCCGAGCGCGCACGGGCGCAGGGGCTGAAGGTCGCCATGGTCATTGTCGATGACGACATCGCCTTGCCGGATCTGCCGCAGGCACGCGGGGTCGCCGGTACGCTCTTTGTGCACAAGATCGCGGGCGCCATGGCCGAACAGGGAGCCGATCTCGAGACCATCGCAGCCGCCGCGCAGCAGGTGATCGACGGCGTGATCTCCATCGGCATGTCGCTCAACACATGCACGATTCCAGGCTCACCGAGTGAGGACCGTATTGGCGCGGGCAAGGCCGAGCTTGGGCTTGGTATCCACGGCGAAGCGGGGATCGAACAGGTCGATTATTCCACCGCCAAGGCCGCGATGGAGATGGTGATCGACCGGCTGGAGTCCGAAATGGCACCCGGCCCACACGTCGCTTTGCTGAACAATCTTGGCGGTGCAACGCCGCTGGAGATGGGTGTGCTGGCGGATGAACTGACCCAGTCGCGCATCGGCGATCAGGTGCGCTGGCTGGTTGGGCCCGCGCCGATGATGACCTCGCTGGACATGCAGGGGTTCTCCGTCTCGCTGCTGCCCTTTGCGAAGTCCGACGAGGCAGCGCTGCTGGCCCCGGTCGCGCCGTGGTTCTGGCCGGGATGTCTGCCCGTGGGCGAGATCGACGTCCAACCCCTGCCCGATGGCCTCGCGCCAATCCAGCCGCTGGCCTCGGCGCAACCCGAGACACGGGCATTCATCGAGCGGTGCTGCACCATCATGATCGAGGCGGAGGCCGACCTGAACGCGCTGGATGCGAAATCGGGCGACGGCGATACCGGCAGCACGCTGGCAACCGCTGGCCGCGCGCTGATTGACGCGCTCGATCGCCTGCCGCTGGCCGATCAAACCCAACTTTACCGCGCAATCGGTCTTGAGCTGAGCCAGACGATGGGAGGCTCCTCAGGTGTTCTGCTTGCAATCTTCTTCGCAGCGGCCGGGGATGCATCAGCCAGTGGCAAGGATTTCGTCGGCGCCCTTCAGGCAGGGCTCGAACGAATTCAGCAGGTCGGCGGCGCTGTGCCTGGTGACCGCACGATGATCGATGCGATGCAGCCTGCGCTGAATGCACTACCAGACGGGGTGCTGGCCGCAGCGGCCGCGGCGCGCGCAGGCGCCGATGCAACCGCCGGGATCACCAAGGCCCGCGCCGGTCGCGCCAGCTATCTGCCGGAAGCCAGTCTGGCCGGTCACAACGATCCCGGAGCCGAGGCCGTTGCAATTCTGTTCGAAGGTCTGAACCGCTGACGCGCGACAACGCCCTGCGCAGATTGGCGCAGTAACTGGAAAGTATCGACGGTCGAGGCAGCTTGTCGTCCGAGTGGACTGGAGCACCTCGGACAAACCATGCGCGCGCACGCTTTGGAGTTGATGCACAGCTTTGCCCCCAGAATGGGACGGCGCTATGCGTCCGGTCGCAACTATGACCATGGTCCCGGGCAACACAGAGCGGTGTCCTGTCTGTCGCCCTACGTGCGTCGCCGGATCGTCACCGAAGAAGAACTGGTCGCCACCGCTGTCGAACATCACGGTGCAGACGGTGCGGAGAAGTTCATTCAGGAAGTTGTCTGGCGGAGCTATTTCAAGGGCTGGCTCGAGCGACGTCCGACGATTTGGCGCAACTGTGTGCACGGTCTCAATGCAGACCGGATTGCTCTGTCAGAGGACCGGCGGTTGCGCAAGCGCGTCGAGGCGGCCGAGACCGGATCGACCGGGCTGGACTGCTTCGATGCTTGGGCGACAGAACTGACCGAGACCGGTTATCTGCACAACCATGCCCGGATGTGGTTTGCCTCGATCTGGATCTTCTCCTTGCATCTTCCATGGCGGCTGGGGGCGGACTTTTTTTATCGCAATCTGCTGGATGGTGATCCCGCGTCGAACACTTTGGGCTGGCGCTGGGTCGCCGGGCTGCACACGCGCGGCAAGGCCTATCAGGCTCAGGCGTGGAACATCGCCAAGTTCACGAATCAGCGTTTCTCGCCGTGCGAGCAGGATCTGGCCAGCGTGATCGAGCCGCTGGACAGCACGGAACCGGAGGGCTTACCGCCCGCAAGGCCAGTCTGCGATGTGACAGCGCCTGCGGCTGGGGTGCCAACAGCGCTGCTGATCACCGAGGAAGATTGCAGCCCGGGTGTTTTCTCGCCGCACGATCTTGATCTGGTTGCAGTGGCCACCCTTGCCAGCAGCACATTGCGATCGGACGCCCCGGTTGCTGAACACGTTCAGACATTCGAGATGGAGGCACTGGCGGATGCCGCGATGCGTCTGTCGACAGAAGCAGAGACTCTGACCGCCGGCCGACCTGAACGCCTTGCTGAATGGGCAACAAAAAAAGGCGCACGGCAGATCGCGACCCCCTTCGTTCCGCAGGGCCCGCTGCGCGATTGGCTTGATGCCGCCGCGCCCGCACTTGAGCGACAGGGCATCACCCTGACCGAGTGGCGGCGAGATTGGGACGAGGCAATCTGGCACTACGCAACGGCAGGGTTCTTCAAGGTTAAAAAGCAAATCCCACGGATCCTCGAGCGGATGGAGATCGCGTGACCCTGTCCGATCCGCGCATTGCCCGTTTGGTGAAGCTGGTTCAGGCTACGCTGTCGCCGCCAGGCGGGACAGGCCGAATTGCATTGGCCCTGCTCATGGGTCTGGTCTGCCATGCGCTCTTCGCCGCAGCAGTCCTCGCGATGATGGCGGCGATGTTCTTCGGGATGAGCCAGAGCTTCGGGACCGTGCCATGGCCCTGGGCGGCGTTGGTCAATGCGCTGTTGATCCTGCAGTTCCCGATTGCGCACTCACTGCTGCTGACGGGCCGGGGCGGACGGTTTCTGGCGCGGCTGATCCCCGGCCCGCATGGTCAGACCCTTGCTTCCACGACCTATGCGATCATTGCATCGGCGCAACTGCTCGCCTTGTTTGCGCTCTGGACACCGTCCGGGATCGTCTGGTGGCAGGCTGAAGGTGCTGTCTTCTGGCTGATCTGTATCTCTTATGCTGCAGCGTGGCTCCTGCTGGCCAAAGCGAGTTTCGACGCAGGCGCCGAGGTACAGTCCGGTGCGCTGGGCTGGATGTCGCTTATGGCGCGTGTCCGCCCGGTCTTTCCTGAAATGCCGACAGAGGGGCTGTTCCGCATCATGCGCCAGCCGATCTACGTGGCCTTCGCGCTGACCCTCTGGACGGTGCCGGTCTGGACGCCGGACCAATTGGCGCTTGCGTTCAGCTACACCGCCTATTGCCTGATTGCCCCGCATTTCAAGGAGCGCCGGTTCGCGGCGCGGTACGGAGACCGGTTCGAGCGCTATCGCGCCCGCGTACCTTATGCCCTGCCGAGACTTCTGGACACAACGCGCCAATCAAGGAGACCCTGATGGAAACCGCTGCACTCCTGATCACAGCGCTGCTCTTTGGCGGAATGGTGCTCTATGCGTTCGGCTTTGCGGCGTTTCTTTTCACCGCACTACCGGCTGATATTGCGGGACCCACGATCCGCCGCGCCTTCCCGCATTTCTATCTGTTTGTCATGGCGATCTCTGCTGTTGCTGCCCT
>JBCBOR010000013.1:0-83105 GCA_039821125.1 Pseudomonadota bacterium | reverse complement strand
ACGAGCGTCCGCGCAGCGGACGCTCGTGGTGGTTCGCGGGGGGTGGGGGTGGGGCATGGTCGGAAGGGCCGGTGCGTGCGCAGGCACGCAGCGGGCCGAGCGAGAGCGCTTGATCACTCCCGGTGATACGGACTGCCACCTAGGATCGAGACCGCACGGTATATCTGCTCGGTCAGCATCACGCGGGCCAGAGCATGTGGCCACACCATTGGCCCGAACGAAAGGAGATGTGTCGCTGCGCGGCGCGTCTGGTCTGTATGACCGTCTGCACCGCCGATCAGAAAAACCATGTCAGATGCGCCGCCATCGCGGGTCTTCGCGATGAGATCCGCGAGTTTCGGCGAAGTCAGCGCCTTTCCCCGCTCATCCAGCGCGACGATGATTGCACCATCGGGCGCGGCCGCGAGAAGACGGGCGCCCTGGTTCTCAGGATCACGGGCCTTGCGCTCATCGATTTCCACGACGCTGACGGGCCCGAGAGCCATCGAGCGGCCTACCGCTTCTGCCCGCGCCACGTAATCATCGACAAGCGCGTGTTCAGGGCCTGACTTCAGGCGCCCGACCGCTGCGATCGTCAGGCGCACAGCGGGATCACGGCTGCCTCTGCCAAGGTCTGATCAGCGCGGCGTGGCGGTCCGTGCCGTCGTCTCCGGCGGCATCATCCACATTTTCTCGAGCTGGTAGAACTCGCGCACTTCCGGGCGAAAGATATGCACGACGATATCGCCTGCATCGATCAGCACCCAGTCAGCCTGGGTCTTCCCCTCGATCCGGGGCACGATCCCGGCCTCGTGCTTCAGCCGATCCACCAGCTTCTCCGCCACTGCCGTGACATGCCGGGTTGACCGGCCGGACGCGATCATCATGCGATCTGCCTCGGACGACTTGCCGTCGAGGTCGATCGACACGATGTCTTCCGCGCCGTCGTCGTCCAGCGATTGGAAAATCACGTGGTGGAGCGCTTCGCTCCCAAGAGGTTTGGCCGCGTCTGCATCTTGCGTCATCGACCGGGGCGCATCCATCGCACCCGCAGTGACCTGTTCACTCAGAACACTGTCCTCCGTTGCTGGGCCGCCCGGCCCCCAATGGGCACGGTCCAGCGGCTCTGTCAACGAAAGGCAAGCTAATGCAGAATTGTGAATTTCTCAAGACTGCGACCCGTTTGTCGCAAAACGGGCGGCTTGCGCAGGTGGCGGAATGGCCGTAGGACGCGCGCACGCGAACGGAGAAGCCCCATGTCCCAGCCGGAATCTGCCCCGAAAAAAGTCGTGCTCGCCTATTCTGGAGGGCTCGACACATCGATCATCCTGAAATGGCTGAAGGTGGAGCTTGGCTGCGAGGTTGTGACCTTTACTGCCGATCTCGGACAGGGCGAAGAGCTGGAACCGGCCCGGAAAAAGGCCGAGCTGGCCGGGGCTGCAGCAATCTATGTCGAGGACCTGCGGGAAGAATTCGTCCGCGATTTCTGTATGCCGATGTTCCGGGCGAATGCGGTCTATGAAGGGCAATACCTGCTTGGCACGTCCATCGCGCGGCCGCTGATCTCGAAACGGCTGGTCGAGATTGCCCGCGCCGAAGGCGCCGATGCCATCGCCCATGGCGCTACCGGAAAGGGCAATGACCAGGTCCGGTTCGAACTCGCCGCCTATGCGCTGCAGCCGGACATCCAGGTGATCGCGCCCTGGCGCACCTGGGATCTGACCTCGCGCACCAAGCTGATCGAGTGGGCCGAGGCGCATCAGGTGCAGGTGCCAACCGACAAGCGCGGCGAGGCGCCTTTCTCGGTCGACGCAAATCTGTTGCACACCTCCTCGGAAGGCAAGGTGCTGGAGGACCCGGCGGAGCCCGCGCCCGATTATGTCTATCAGCGCACGGTGCACCCCGAGGATGCCCCTGACACGCCCGAGATCATCGAGATCGGCTTTGCCAAGGGCGACCCGGTCTCGATCAACGGTGAAAGCCTGAGCCCCGCGGCCATGCTGACCAGGCTCAACGAACTCGGCGGCAAGCACGGTATCGGGCGTCTGGATCTGGTCGAGGGGCGTTATGTTGGCATGAAGTCCCGCGGGATCTACGAGACCCCGGGCGGCACAATATGGCTGGAAGCCCATCGCGGGATCGAGAGCATCTGCCTCGACCGCGGAGCAGCGCACCTGAAAGACGAACTCATGCCGCGTTATGCCGAACTGATCTACAACGGCTACTGGTTCAGCCCCGAGCGCGAGATGCTGCAGGCGCTGATCGACCACTCGCAACGCCATGTCGAGGGTACGGTACGGGTAAAGCTCTACAAGGGCTCGGCCAGCGTGATCGGTCGCTGGTCAGACAAATCGCTTTACTCCGAAGCGCATGTCACGTTCGAGGAAGATGCAGGCGCCTACGATCAGGCGGATGCCCAGGGGTTCATCAAGCTGAACGCCCTCCGGTTGCGCCTGCTGGCCATGCGGGACCGGATGTGATCTCATAGTCTGGTGTAGAACCCGGAGCCTTTAGGAGACTTTGATGATCAAGACATTTCCCGCGCTGGCCTGCGCCGCCGTTATTGCCCTGACCATTGCACCGGCAGAGGCCGGCAGCCGCGATGCCATCATGGCCGAATGTGCCAAGCAACTCGGATTTTCAACCAGCGGCTGCACCTGCATCGCCGACAAGGCCGATGATGAATTGACCGACTCGCAACAGTTCCTGCTCGTGGCCAGCATCACCGAGACCGAGGCGGAACGCCCCAGCGGACTGCGCGAACTGACCCCGGAGGAGGTTGAAGAGGTTATGACCTTCCTCGGCCAGGCGCCCGGGGTCTGCGCAAACAAGTAAGCGCCGAACCGGAGAGCGCCGGACGGATCTGCATCGACCGTAGTGTGGTTGCGTCTTGGCGGACGTCGCTCCCGCTGTGCGCGTCTTGCCCGCAGACCTCACCACGCATCTCAGGGTGACGGGCAAACGGGCACACCAAGGACATTCCGTCGGCAAATGCGTCACAAATTCTTAACAACCTGAAGCAGAATTCAAATCGCTAGTTTTCTACCTATGATTGCATTGCGATGAGCGCCCTCCCCTCCCAGATGTCTCGCCGACGGAGCGATCCGTCACGCGCCGGATGACCGGCGTGCCTATCACCTGAGAACGGGAGAAACCGATGAAACGCTTTTCCACTGCACTGACTGGTGCTGCTATCGCCGCCGCCTTCGCGCTTTCGGCAACGGCAGCCCACGCAGCAGACTCGGTCTTCATTGCAGCCGACACCAACGGCGACGGCGCACTGACCATGGAAGAGGTCTCGATCGCGATGCCACAGGCCACCGAAGAGGCCTTCATTACCGCGGATATCGACCGCAATGGAACGCTCTCTGAAGACGAGTTCGTGGCCGCTCTGAACGACGGCGTTCTGCCGACGAACAGCTGATCGCAGCGCTGCTTGTTGCGATGGGCCCGCTCAGGCTTTGTGCCTGGGCGGGTCTCCTTCCGACGGGGCGCGGCGGTGCTGGAGATTTGACGCGCGTGATCGCGCCATCCCGCTTGCTTTCACAAATCCAATGCACGAAATTACGCCTCGGGGGAGGCGAGGATTACAGTGCACCACAGTTTTGCTGCCACGTTGCTGCTGGCTGAGCCATGGGCGTTGGATTGCGCGGCCATCGCAGCGACCCTGCGCACGCGGTTTCCGCAGATCGGAGCGATCGATGTCGCCGCCTTGGATGACGGTGCCCACAACAAGGGGGCCGTGACCATTGACAGTGCGATGGTGACACTCGAGGTATCGTCGACGCCGCTGCCTGCATCCTCGCTGTCACCCGCTTTGAGCACACTCAAGACCTGGGACAGCGACGCGGTTGTCCAGGGGCACGCCGCACATATGACTGTCTCTTGCAAGGGACCGCTGCTGGGCGGCGTCGACGGTGCAAAGGCCTACGCCGCGGTCTGCCATTTCGTTGCGGCGGCGGCGGCTCTGGTAGCGCCCGTTCAGGCCGTGTTCTGGGGAACCGGATGGGCCCTGACCGAAGCATCGGCCTTCATCAAGACCACATCCGAGATTCTGAAAGGCCGCATGCCGATCACATCGTGGGTCAGCTTTGCGACGATTGTTCCCAAGGGATACCAGGCGGACACGGCCTCGGGCATGGTCACGTACGGAATGCGCGCCTTTGTCGGGCGGGAGTTGGAACTCGCACCACGGATGGACAAACCGGCCAATGCATTCCGCATCGTGAATGGCGTGTCGAGGAAGCTGCTGAATTCCGGCGACACACTGACCGACGATCTCGTGCTGCGGATGAAAACAGGTCCCGTGACGGTCTCGGTTGCAGCGCGGGACTACTGGCTGCGCCGTAATGTTCCGGCCTATGTGCTGGTGACGGAGGACTCGCTGATCGAACCGGGCACGCTTCGTCCGCGGGAAGCGATGCAGGCCTAGACCCGGCGCAGCGGCGCGCCGCTATCACAACATCCCGACGAGGTGCAGGCCAAGCCCGGCGACCAGCCCTGCCCCAACAAGACCCAGCATCCCAAGGCGCAGACCAAAGACCAGTCCCAGCGCCATGACGAAAAGCGCGATCTTGACCCACTCGGGATCCGTCAGGCCGCGCGGCAGGAACGCGGCCTCCGCCAAAAAGATCACGAGATTGGCAATCACACCGACCACCGCGGCCGAGATCCCTGCCAGCGCCCGGCGTGCCCAGGGAATTGTATGCAAACGCTCGACAGCGGGCGCGAACGCAAGGATCAACGCAAAGCTTGGCGCAAACGTATAGACCGTGGCGAGAAGCGCCGTAAGCGCGCCAGTCGCGAGGCTCGGCTCAGTAGACCAGCCCGCGAAGAAACCTGCATAGGTGTTGACCAGGATCAGAGGACCCGGCGTCGCCTCGGCGATCGCCAGCCCGTTCAGCATCGCTTCCGGTGACAGCCAGCCATAGACCTCGACCGCCTGCCCTGCCACAAAAGGCAGCACGGCATAGGCCCCGCCGAAGGTGACCAGCGCCGCCGTCGTGAACAGAACGGCGACGCCGTCAAAGGGCTCTCCCCCCGACGCGATGCGGTTAACGATGAAAACCGCTGCGATGATGACAGTGGCGAGGCCCAAGGTTATCGCCGCGTGGCGCATCACCGGCGGTCCGGTGGGCGGCGGATCACCCGCATTGTCCCCCGGCAAGGCCAGACCGATCACACCGGCGCACGCCACAACCACCGGAAACGGCACGCCGAGCAGGTAGAGCGCGGCAAAAGCGACACCGGCGATCACCCAATGCAGCGGAGATTTCAGCGCACGCCCGGCGATCTTGGCCATCGCCGCCAGAACAAGCGCGATGACGACCGGTTGGATCCCGCCAAACAGAGCCGCGATCAACGGCACCTCGCCATAGGCGGCGGCAAGCCAGGCGAGCACGATCATCAGCGCCGCTCCCGGCAGGATGAACGACAGCCCCGCGATCATCCCGCCGCCTGTCCCATGCAGACGCCAGCCGAGCCACGTCGCAAGCTGCTGAGCCTCGGGGCCCGGCAGCATCATCGAAAACGACAGCCCGCGATCGAAGCTCTCCGGCGGGACCCAGCCCCGCTTTGTGACGACCTCGTCCTGCATAAGCGCAATCTGACCGGCCGGCCCTCCAAAGGACAGCAGGCCAATCTTGGCCCAGACGGGAAGGGTTTCGCGCAATGTCGGTGTCGTCATCAGACCAGATCCTCGAGCGGAGCGCCAGCAGCGCTCAGGGCCTCGAACCCGCCGCGCACATAGGATGCAGTCCGCCCATGCACCAGAAGCAGGGCGCAGGCGAACTGGCTGACCTCATGCCCGTGAACGCAGAAGGCAATCACCGGGCGCTCAACGGTCATCAGCGGATCCGCATGGCCGAACGAGAAGGGATCGCGGATTTCGGCACCGGTAATTCGCCGACCAGAGGCCCGCCGCGCGGGCGGTTTGCGCACATCCATCAGGATCGCTCCGGCTTTTGCCTGCTCCAGCGCATCTGCGGCGTCGAAATAAGGCAAGGTATACGCTGTTTCAGGTTTGGAGGTCATATCGGACATAGCCCATCGCTCCCAGTCACGGGGTTTCGAGCGATGCTTGGGCCGCATCCGGCCTGACTGCGGGAGATCGCGCTGCCCCGCCTCAGCGGCATAGCGCAGACGTTCGGGCAGAGACAAGAGAGAAGGTGTTTCCGGCAGCCAGACACTACAAATTGTCTGAAAACTGTCACAAACCGCTACATGGAGTTGACAGATCAGGACACGGGCGGTACCCGAAGCGCACAGGTGCTCAGACGCGGAACATAGCATCGCCCGGTTTCGGCCGGTACTGACGCAAGGGCTCGGTTCGTCTCACGACGGTCGGGCCCTTTTCGTATCCGCACTGTGATGATCCGAAAGAGAGAAGGAGGCATCAGGTGCTCAGACGCGGTGTCAAGCACGTGTTCAAAAAACACCCCTGACGCCTCCTAGACCGACCGATCCGAAGACCTGCCGACCATGACCCGCCATCCCCGAAGGTTTGCCGAGCCGTTAGCCAAGGGACCCGAAAGCCCGTCAGCCCTGGACACTGCTGCGCAAGCGCCGCCGTGCCCTGCATCGAACCGCCCGAAAGTGGCCCGGTGCAAACCGGTCGAGCCGAAGGCCGCCCGATCTGGAACCGATCAACCGAAGTCTCCCGCTCCCGCGACCTTCGGCTCGAAAGCCTCTGTGCCGTTCGGCGCCTTGGTCCGAAGTCCGCTGGAACCGACAAAAGAACGATGACAGCACGGCTCGGCTGCAGCAACGGAAAAATGAATGTTTTCAGACGATTACTGTGGAGAAGCCGGTGGAAAACCCCTGCATAGATGTGGAGGGTTGCAGATTTCCGTGTGTTTCTGACGGGTTCCGGTGCGACACGTTATGCACAAGAAATTCAGTCTAGATCGGCAAGCGCAGGTCCAGAGGGGCGCTCAGCGGCGGAACCCCGCCGCAGCAGGGGCGAATCGCCGCCCCCTGTGCCTAGATCGGCATGCGAACGATCAGGATCCGCACGATCTCGAGCCCGATCAAAAGCACCACCGGAGAGAGGTCCAGCGGTCTCGTGTCCGGCATCACTGCGCGGATCCGCCGATAGGCAGGTTCGAACAACCGCTCCAGCCCATCCCAGATGCCGCGGACAATGGGTTGCCGGGGATCAAGCACATTGAAGGACAACAAGAGCGACAGGATCACGTGAGCGATCACGAGAAAGCGCGCAACGCCGAGGATCAGCAGCAGAATTTCCTGAAGAGCGCTCATGGTTATCCTCTTTCTCGGCTGCCCGATGCGACTGACGCGGTGCGTAGGTAGTCCCCCAGCGCGGGCGGCGCAAGGCGCTTGACAGCTTTCCACACGGGACTTAGCTGAACGTCACCAGCAACACGCGGGTTTCGGGGCCGTAGCTCAGTTGGGAGAGCGCGTCGTTCGCAATGACGAGGTCAGGGGTTCGATTCCCCTCGGCTCCACCACCATCTGATAATCAAATTCAATTTGAGGCAGAGATCCGATCCACTGCCATGGCTGTTCCTACAGCGCTCCCCACGCCCGGCTCAAACCGGTCAAGCGCTTCGAGCAGCGGATAATCGACTTGACAGCGACCCCCTGCCGTTGCCGGTGCATCGTTCAAGGCAGCCCCGCCGCATGCCGCCTTGAAACGGCATGGACCGCAGGTGCGCTCCCGCTGAGCGTGCGTTGGCGACCATGTCCGAGAACCGTCCGGATCCACCCGGATCCGCTGCACGGCACGATCGGACTGCCGACCTGCGAGATGTCGCGTATAGGTCTCGGCCGCGCGGTCGAGGGGCGAGACCAGAATATGATGCGGCCCACGCCCGCGGTGCTTGGCCAGACGGGTCAGGGCGGCGGTCACCTCCCCCGGGTCGAGGACAAGATCACCAATCGGGGCAGCGTTGCCCGGCGCGAAGACCGGCGCGATTGCCAGCCATTGAACGCCAACATCCACAAGGATCTCGTAGGCCTCGACCAGCCGCAAATGATTGTGCCGACCCAGCACCAGAAGAACGCCGCACGGCACATCGGAGACCGCAAGTGCGCGCAGGTTTGCAAGCACATCCCGTTCAGGATCCCCGCCATTCGGCAAAGCCCGCCCGCCTGGGAACAGATCCGTCGAGACGCTGAAACTGAAACCTGCGCCCCCGAAGATCGCCAGGCTCTCGGTCCAGCGATAGAGATTGGTCTGCACCGCGTTGCGCACCCGTCCGTCGGCGATCTCCCGCCCCAGGATCGAACGCTGCAAGGCGATGACATCCAGAACATAGTCAGGCGGCAGAAGAGAAGGCTCGCCGCCATGCCAGACGATCAGATGATGCCCTGTCCCGGTGTCATCCTGCACTCCGGCGCGGATCGTCCGAAAGGTGTCCTCCCAAACCCGCAGCGGCATGCGTCGCTTGTCCGACAGCCGATCCCACTCATAGCAATAGCGGCACCGCAGGTTGCAAAGGGTCGACGCCTTGATCTGCCAGATCCGAGACGCCCCACGGCGCGGCGTATGGCCTGTGGCCACAGACCTCACGGCATGAAATCTTGTGGCAGATCTAGGAACGGATCGCCGTTCGCGACACTCTGTCCGGTGCCCTCAGCCCGGGTCGCGGCGGGGTCCAGCTTCCAGGCGCCCGACCCATCGACCAGGACCAGAGAGCCATCCGCCAGGTCGAGGATCGCAAACTCAGCGCGGCTCCGCTGGCGCCTGTACCTGTAGGTGGATGCGTTCGAGGGCGCGACCAGCATGGTCCATGTCTCGTCGTTTAGCCGCGTGATCGAGACACCGCCCCGGCCGCGCCCGAGCCGATATCCCGAGCTTACCGCAGGAGACTTGATGCCCGTCACGCGCTTGCCCCGCACGTCGATCGCGCCACTGACCGCCAGAGCGTAGCTGCCATCGGCCAGCGCAACCCGCTCGAATTGATTGATCTGCTGTGCAGAGAGATCCCAGGTCGTCACCGCATCGCCCCACCGGCCGACGCGATAGCCCCCTTTGCCGCTATACTTGCTCATCTCGCCCCCCTTTGTGGATGCCGCGAGGATATCACGACGACGCGGCAGAGAGGAGCGTTCTTGCAATGGCATCTCGTGCAACCGGCGCTCAGCGGTTCTGGCCATGGCCCTATCTGTCGCTGTCTGGCGGCAGCGTTCCGCGGCATCCGAGAGGGCCTGAGCAATCCCGGCCTCGTCTATTGCCGATGCTCAGGTGCCCCGCGCCGTCCGCCCGATGGATTGATGGTGCAGGCTGCCCAGGCGCAGGCAGGGATCTTGGACGATACCGGCCAGTGCGCTGTCCGGTCTGATGGTCATGCCTTACGCAGGCAGTACCGGCCAAAGCCCCTTACCAGTCTCGGTTTCGGGCACAGGCGCCTCGACCGAGGAGGTATCTGTCGCGTTGAGCCAGGCCTCGCAGGCCCGGCATACACTCTATACTCTGGTCTTTGGATGGTTTTGGTCTGCTTTTGCGTTGGCGTGCGGCGCTCATCTCGCGACGATCGCGCGCAACATCCAGACCGCTTCCTCGTGAAAGGCCATGCGGCTGTTCGCAAGATCTTCCGTGGCGCCATCGCGGCTCTCGCTCGCCAACTCGGCCAGATCGCGCATCCGTCGCGTCAGCGTCTCGTGGTCCGAAATCAGTTGGCGGACCATGAAATCGCCACTGCGTTTGGCCTCTTCCTCGGACAGAGCGGCATGGGAGAGCATGTCCGTGAAGGACATCGGGGCCACGTCGCCCAGCGCCCGGACACGTTCGGCCATGATGTCGATGGCTTCGAAAAGATCGTTGTAGTGCTTCTCGGTCAGTTCGTGGATCGGCTGGAAAAGCGGACCAACAATGTTCCAGTGATAGCCCTGCGTTTTGACCATCAGAACATAGCTGTCGGCCAGAACACCGGTCAGGCCGTTGGCGACCTTGGTGCGGTTTTCGATACCAGTCTCCGGCATTTCACGGTCCGGCGTTGCAGTAAGCACCGCATGGGTCATCGATTTTCTCCTTCTTTCTGTTACACGCCATCACCTGGGCTCTCCAGAAATAAAATCAAATTATTTCATATACTTAATACACTCAAGCCATGCAGGCGACGGGGCTTGCGGCGCTAGTGGTATGCAAGGAAGGTGTGGTACCGACCTGCCTTCAGGATGACCCGCGGGCGATGGAAGCTACATGAGTGGAGTAAGTGACGCCGCAACCTGCTCCCTGCGATGAAAGACCCCGCCATGACCGCAAGCCGCCCGCCAAAACGAACCGAGAAACTGCAGCTCATGCTCGACCATGAAGAGCTTCAGGCAATCGACGATTGGCGCATCGAGAACCGGCTACCCTCTCGCGCAGCCGCAATCCGCGAACTCTTGCGGCGCGGATTGATCGCACCGGGGTTTGAGGAACCACCCTCGGACGCCACGTCCGGTGAGTTTCGCGTCATCGACGAGGACGAGGCTCAGAGCAAAGCCTAGCGGCGTCGCGCGCCGTCGCGCCTCAAGGCGCGCACCGTCACGATGCGCGGGGAAGTCTTGATGCCGATGTCTTCTCGGAAGATGAGATCTCGATCACTCCGCAGTCAGTCATCGGCGTCATTGGCAGTTGGACAATAAAGCAGGTGCCGATGCCAATCTCGCTCTCGATCGTGATGGAGCCGGACATGCCTTTGACCAGTTCTTCGGTGATGGCCAGGCCCAGACCCGTCCCGCCCTTTGCCTTGTCCTGCGTAGCGTTGAGCTTCGTGAACGGCAGGAAGACCGATTTCAGATCAGTCTCGGCGATGCCCACGCCAGTATCCTGCACCGACACCGACAAGATGTTTCCCATGGCTTCGACATCGACCGTCACAGCGCCTTCGGGGGTGAACTTCACGGCGTTGCCCACAAGGTTTGTCAGGACCTGTCTCAGCCCGATGCGTGACCCGAACCACTGCGCCGCAAGTCCTGGCATCATCGTGTAGGTCACGTCGATCGAATCGGCATGCGGCGAGAACCGAGCCTCGTTCACGACATCCTCGACGAGGCGACGCAAGTCGAACGTCTCCTCCTCCAGATCCACGCTGTGATTGTTCATCCGCGCATAATCGAGCAGCCGGTTCACCAGATCGAGCAGGTGCTCGCCGGACATTCTGATCGTCTCGACCGCGGTCCGCACCGTCGGTTCGACATCCCGCGCAAGCAGCACCGAGGACATGCCGATCACCCCGTTCAGGGGCGTGCGCAACTCATGCGTCATGGTCGCGAGAAACTGCAGCTTGGACTTGTCAGCGGCCTGCGCCCGCTCGACCGCGCGTTCAAGATCTTGCTCGCGGGCCTTCAATTCGTTGATGTCGATCGCCACGCGGACATTGCCACCGCCTGACAGGCGGCGCTTGCCAACCCTGAGCCACCCGATCCTGGGAAACTCGACCTCGATCAATGCCCCTTCCAGCGAAATCCCCTGCGACTCGGCCTCGGCGATCTTGGCCTGCGCCCTCTGGCGTCCCTCCAACAGGACTTCGTCGCCATCGGCAAGCTCGTTATAGGTCGGTCGCAAGCGCGGGTCCGTCAGGTCGATCTTTGTCTCGGAGTGGTGGGATCGGTAGAAATGGTTGGTCAGGATCAGCCGTTCCTCGGCATCGTAGATCGCCATGGGCACGGGCAACTTCTCGAACGCGTCGAACAGATCATCCAGATGCTTGAGACGCCAGCCATAGGCATTCCATGTCAGCCTGCCCAGAACCGCCATAGCCACGCACGCCATAAGGGCAGCGGCCACCTGACCGACCATGATCATCGACAGTGCAACGCCAAACGCCGTGCCAATCAGCGTGAGAAGCACCGCAAGCGACAAACGGGGAGGACGCGTCAACATACTGCAATCCATAGCGCAAAGTCGCTAAGGATCGCTTTAAGCCGGAGCCCGGTCCTCGATTGTTTTCACACCCACTCGGGCATTTCGCGGCAGCACGGAGCGATGCGACAGTCTCGATCCGCACGGTCAGAACGCGGGCACCTCGCCTGCAGCCACGGCCCACACGCCCAAATTTTCGACAGATCCGACAAAAGTGCCCGATCGCTGGCGGTTTTCAGTTGCCGCGCCGGGCTGGTCCATGATCGTCTGCCGATAACGACATCAAAGAGAGGCCGTATGCTGGTTGAACCGCAGGCCAAGATGGTTCTTGCGCCCACACCGCCCCGTGCGAAGGGGCGGGTACGGCTGTCTGTCCGCCGGCGCGACGCACGCACCGTGCTCGATGGCCTGCACCAGTCCGGGTCAGCCAAGGCGCTTCTGCCTCGGGTCTGGACGCCCGGCCTGACGGCGGTGCTGCTGAACACAGCGGGCGGTGTCACTGGCGGCGATCGCTTCGAGGTCGAGGCCCATGCCGCCGATACGACGGATCTCACGCTTACGACACAGGCCGCGGAACGGCTCTACCGGGCGCTGCCGGGCCAGACCGGGCGGATCGAGACACGGCTCGAAGCTGCCGTGGGTGCGACCCTGCGCTGGCTGCCACAGGAGACGATTGCCTTTGACGCCGCGGGGCTCGAGCGGCGGCTGACCATCGACATGGCCGCAGATGCGCGCGTTCTGGCGGTCGAGCCGCTGATCCTCGGTCGGGCCGCCATGGGTGAGACTGTGCGCGCCCTCACCCTGCGCGACCGATGGAGCATTCGCCGAGATGGCGAGCTGATCTATGCCGATACGCTGCGGCTCGACGGCGATATCGCGGCCATCACCGGCCAGAGCGGCACGTTGGCCGGCCACCGTGCCTGTGCCACGGTGATCCTTGCGGCCCCCGATGCCGAGCGTCATCTCGATGCCGCCCGCGCACGACTGCCAAAGACCGGCGGCGCCAGCCTCATCCGCCCCGGTCTTCTCGCCATCAGGCTGGTCGCCCGGACCGGTCAGGCATTGCGCCGACACCTGATGCCGATCCTTGACGATCTGGGCGGTCCGCTGCCCCAAGTTTGGAAGATGTGACATGCAACTGACCCCTCGTGAAAAAGACAAGCTGCTCGTCTCGCTGGCCGCAATGGTTGCGCGGGGCCGCCTCGCGCGCGGCGTCAAGCTGAACCACCCTGAAGCCATCGCGCTGATCACCGATTTCGTGGTCGAGGGCGCGCGCGACGGCCGGTCGGTCGCCGACCTGATGGAGGCCGGCGCCCGCGTCATCACCCGCGACCAGTGCATGGACGGCATCGCCGAGATGATCCACGACGTCCAGGTCGAGGCGACGTTCCCTGACGGCACGAAACTCGTCACCGTGCACGAGCCGATCCGCTGAACTGATGGCCTATGGCTTCACCTCCAGCGCCATTCTGATCGCGACCTTTATCCTGTTGCGCGACGTCGTCGAGGATCAGGTCGGCAGACGCGTTCCTGGACTGGTTTGGTGGAAGCGGTTCCTGCTGGAGTTCGCCATCGTCCTGCCGGTGATGGCCTGCGTCACCCTGGTGCTGCCGAAATCGCCCGACGAGGCGTTCTCGGTCGGCGGGATGATCACCGGTGTCGTTATCGGCATGATGGCCAGCTGGGCCTACAGTTATTGCATGAAGGCGCGCCCGAAATGACGGGCCGCACCAAACGTCCGTCGCCCCGAGCGGCCCTGCCCGATCACGGAGGCCGCTGATGTCAGCGCCCGTTGGCAGCAAGATCGAAACGCCCTTCGACTTCTACGCACAGCAGTACTTTGCCCATCTCAGCAAGGTCCGCGAGCTGCACAACGAGCGCACGGCCATGATGCGCTACTCGGTGATCGGGACGTTCGCCTACTATGCGTGGCTGTTCAACAATGGCGATTTCCTCGCCCGGCATGCCGACGACTACCGCATTCTGGTGCCGGTCTGGATTATGCCGATGCTGCTGAACTGGTTCGGCCTGTGGCGCAATCGGATCCTTTTGCAGACCATCGACAAGCATGGCGGCTTCCTCGGCTATCTCGCCGAGAACGGGCTGGGTACGCGCAACTACTTCGCCGAGTACAAGGAAGAGCTGAAGAAGAGCCAAGGCTTCTCGCAACCGCGCATGCACCACAGCCGCATTTTCTGGAAAGCGATCCTGGTGATCTGCTTCATCGCCGGTTTGGTCGGCATGACGACAATCTCGAAACGGGTTGTTCCCGCACCGCAACCGGTCGTCGTGGCGCCCACCCCCTGACAGTCAAGGAGACCCCCATGATCCCAGGAGAAATCCTCTGCGCCGATGGCGAGATCGAACTGAACGCAGGGCACGAGGCCATCACCCTGACCGTGGCCAACACCGGCGACCGCCCGGTGCAGGTCGGCAGCCACTACCATTTTGCCGAAACGAACAGCGGCCTGTCCTTTGATCGTGACGCAGCGCGGGGGATGCGTCTCGACATCCCCGCAGGCACCGCCGTGCGCTTCGAACCCGGCCAGACCCGCGATGTGACCCTGATCCCGCTGTCCGGCGACCGCCGCGTCTTCGGGTTCAATCAGGCTGTGATGGGGGATCTGTAGCGATGGCTCTCGTTAACTCACTGGTCAGAAAAGATCTCTCTCGTCCAACATTACATAAGGGAATCGAGGCGTCCTACAGCTTCTTCGAGCATGACGGGCGCAGGCTGCTCCAGATTGACTCCTTTGGAACAACCGAACGCGAAATGCCCGGAAAAAAGAGCCAGACGCTGCAGTTTGACGATGAAACAGCGTCGCAGCTCTTTGCAATCCTGAAACGCGAATTTGGCTTTAAGTAAGCAAGGTCCACCGATGCCCACATCCATCCCCCGTCCCGCCTATGCCGCCATGTTCGGCCCAACCACCGGAGACAAGGTGCGCCTTGCCGACACCGAGTTGTTCATCGAGGTTGAGAAAGACCTCACGACCTATGGTGAGGAGGTCAAATTCGGCGGCGGCAAGGTCATCCGCGACGGCATGGGCCAGTCTCAGGTCACACGCGCCGAGGGCGCCGTAGATACCGTCATCACCAACGCGCTGATCCTGGACCACACCGGCATCTACAAGGCGGATGTCGGCCTGCGGGGCGGGCGCATCCACAAGATCGGCAAGGCCGGGAACCCGGACACCCAGCCCGGCGTTGACATCGTCATCGGCCCCGGCACCGAGGCGATTGCGGGCGAGGGCCGTATCCTCACTGCAGGCGGCTTTGATGCGCATATCCACTTCATCTGCCCGCAGCAGATCGAGGATGCGCTGCACTCCGGCCTGACCACGATGCTCGGCGGCGGCACGGGACCCGCGCACGGCACGCTCGCGACCACCTGCACCCCCGGACCCTGGCATATCGGGCGGATGCTGCAATCGCTCGACGCCTTCCCGATCAACTTCGGTCTGTCGGGCAAGGGCAATGCCTCGCTTCCCGGCGCGCTGGTCGAGATGGTCGAGGGCGGGGCATGCGCCCTGAAACTGCACGAGGATTGGGGGACGACGCCCGGCGCCATCGACTGCTGTCTCTCGGTCGCCGATGACATGGATGTGCAGGTGATGATCCACACGGACACCCTGAACGAGAGCGGCTTTGTCGAGAACACGGTGGCTGCCATGAAGGGGCGCACCATCCACGCCTTCCACACCGAGGGCGCGGGCGGCGGCCACGCCCCAGACATCATCAAGGTCTGCGGCGAGAGCCATGTGATCCCCTCCTCGACCAACCCCACCCGGCCATTCACGGTGAACACGCTGGAAGAGCATCTCGATATGCTGATGGTCTGCCACCATCTCGACAAGTCGATCCCCGAGGATGTGGCCTTCGCCGAGAGCCGCATCCGCCGCGAGACCATTGCCGCCGAGGATATTCTGCACGACATGGGCGCGTTCTCGATCATCGCGTCGGACAGCCAGGCGATGGGCCGGATCGGCGAGGTCATCGTCCGCACCTGGCAGACCGCCGACAAGATGAAGCGACAGCGCGGCGCCCTGGCCGAGGAGACGGGCGACAACGACAACCTCCGTGTCCGGCGCTATGTGGCGAAGTACACGATCAACCCGGCGATCGCGCACGGCATCAGCCACGAGATCGGCAGCATCGAGGAAGGCAAGCGCGCCGATCTGGTCCTCTGGAACCCTGCGTTTTTTGGCGTGAAACCCGAGATGGTGCTGGTCGGCGGATCAATCGCCTGTGCCCAGATGGGCGATCCCAATGCCTCGATCCCGACGCCGCAGCCGGTCTATACCCGGCCCATGTTCGGGGCGTTCGGGCGGTCGCTCGAGGCGTCGTCCGTGACCTTCGTTTCCGAGGCTGCGCAGGCCGCCGGGATCGGCGACACACTCGGCCTCGCCAAGCAGACAGCCGCGGTGAAGAACACCCGCAAGATCTCCAAGGCCGACATGGTGCTGAACGATGCAACGCCGGAGATCGAGATCAATCCCGAGACCTACGAAGTCCGCGCCAATGGCGAGCTCCTCACCTGCGAACCCGCCGAGGTGCTGCCGATGGCGCAACGGTACTTCATGTTCTGATGTTTGATGTATTTCACAGGGCCGGTCTTTGGCGTACCCTCCCCCCTTGGGGGAGGGCTAGGGTGGGGGCATCGCCTTGAAAGCAAAAATATCGCCCGACATGCTGGCGAAAGCGCGCGAGCTTCGTGCGAACCAGACAGATGCCGAAAAGGCGCTCTGGCAACGGCTCAGGAACCGGCAACTGAAAGGCTGGCGGTTCAGACGGCAAGTGCCGCTTGGACAGTTCATCGTCGATTTTATGTGCGAAGCTGAGCGCCTGATCGTAGAGGTCGATGGCGGTCAGCACGGTGTGCCAGACAAGGACCTGCGCCGAGACGCATATCTCAATGCACGCGGCTATCGTGTTCAGAGATTTTGGAACGACGAAGTTCTCTCAAACATGGAGGGTGTTTTGGACCGCATCGCACAAGGCGCACATGCCCCCCACCCTTGCCCTCCCCCGGGGGGGAAGGGGACGCCTGTGGCACGCGAAATTCTTCCATCGGCAGAAGGTGCGGACTTCTCGCTTAGTCTCTCCTACGATCAGAGATATCGCCGCCGCGGAGTGCTGCATACGGATTGCGGCACGCCCTTCTTGCTCGACCTGGCGGAAGCGACTGAATTGGCGCTGGGTGCTGGGTTGCGGCTGATGGATGGGCGCTCCATCTCCGTGAGTGCA
The DNA here is from genome assembly GCA_039821125.1 of Pseudomonadota bacterium. GTDB lineage: Bacteria > Pseudomonadota > Alphaproteobacteria > Rhodobacterales > Rhodobacteraceae > Thermohalobaculum. The sequence goes on along the minus strand of JBCBOR010000013.1, from coordinate 66,067 downwards.
TCACCAGAACCATTGGCCGCGGTGCGGGGCGGCGCGCTTGCACGTCTGGCATGGCATATCGGCAACAGGCACACACCGTGCGAGGTGCAGGCGGATCGGTTGCTGATCCAGCGGGATCATGTGCTCGAGGACATGCTGCGCGGGCTCGGCGCCGAGATTACCCATGTCGAGGAACCCTTCCAACCCGAGGGCGGCGCCTATGGCCATGGGCGCACACACGGACATGGCCACGCGCACTCGGCCCATGATGACCCCAACGCCCACATTCCGCACCGGCACGAGCATGTTCGATCCTGATGCCCATCGCCGCTCGGCGCGTCATGCCCGGATCTACGCGGCGTGCGAGATCGCCTACACTGCCGTCGACTTCCTGGCGGCGCTGCTGTTCGTGATAGGCTCGGTGCTGTTCTTCTGGGCCTCGACCGAGACCCTGGCAATCTGGCTGTTCATCTTCGGCAGCCTTTGTTTCGCGCTGAAACCGACGATCCGGCTGTCGCGCGAGATCGCCTACTGGCGCGCCGGCAAGTTCGACGATCTGGCCAGACGCGCCGATGAGTGAGGGGCTCTACAAGCTGAGCGCATGGCTGTCGCCCGCCTATCCGGTCGGGGCCTACACGTATTCCCATGGGCTCGAGGCGGCGATCGCCGAGGGCCAGGTGATCGATGCAGCGACGACAGAGGCTTGGATCACAGTCTGCCTGACCCATGGTGCAGGCCGCAACGATGCGATCCTTCTGGCCGAGGCGTGGCGCGCCGCGCAGGACGATGAGGGCGCGCCAGCGCTGGACGAGATCGCTGCGTTGGCATGGGCCCTGGCACCCTCGGCGGAGCGGTTGCTGGAGACAGAGGCCATGGGGGGCGCCTTTGGCGAGGTGACGGCCTCTTCCTGGGGCGAGGGTGCGTCACGGACGCACCCTACGGGGTGTCGCGCCCTGCCCTACCCGATCGCGGTCGGGGTGGCGGCGGCAGGACATGGTGTTGCGCTGGATCAGGCGCTGGTGCTGTACCTGCAGGCCTTTGCGTCGAATCTGATCTCGGCGGCGGTGCGGCTGGTGCCGCTGGGCCAGACCGAGGGGCAACAGGTGCTTGCCCGGGTGATGCCGGTGTGTCTGAACATTGCGAGGGAGGCCGAGGCCGCCACGCTGGACGATATCGGGGGCTGCGCAATCATCGCCGATATCGCCTCGATGCGTCACGAAACCCAAGATGTGAGGCTGTTCCGCTCATGAGCGACGAGACCTACGAAAAAGGCCAGGCCCTGGTCGATCAGTACAACCCCGGGATGGAGGACGCGCTGCGGTGCCGATATGAAGACCTTGTGCCGGGCATGTCCAAGTCGGTCGTCGACTTTGCATGGGGCCAGCAATACGCGCGCGAGGGGCTGGACATCAAAACGCGCTGGCTGATCACGGTGGGCGCGCTGACCGCGCTCGGGGGACAGACTGGGCCACAACTGAAAGTCAATATCGCCGCCGCGCGCAAGGCGGGTGCGACGCAACGTGAGATTGGCGAGGCAATCTGGCAGATGGCGATCTATGGCGGTTTCCCCGCAGCGATCAACGGGCTGAACGCCGCGCTGGACGTGTTCGAGGCGGAAGGAGACAAGAGTGATGCCTAGCCCCCACGGCCCTCTGCGCGTCGGGATCGGTGGCCCGGTCGGCGCGGGCAAGACCACGCTGACGGCCGCGCTCTGCCGCGAGATGCGCGAGACCTACTCGGTCGCCGCCATCACCAACGACATCTACACGCGCGAGGACGCCGAGGCGCTGATGCGGATGCAGGCGCTGCCGCTCGACCGGATCAAGGGGGTCGAGACCGGCGGCTGCCCGCACACCGCCATTCGCGAGGATGCCTCGATCAACCTCGCCGCCGTGGCGCAGCTCAGGGCCACGCACCCCGATCTCGACGTGATCTTCATCGAGTCCGGAGGGGACAACCTGTCCGCGACTTTCTCGCCGGAACTCGCCGATCTGACGCTCTATGTCATAGACGTGGCGGCGGGCGAGGAGATCCCGCGCAAAGGCGGGCCTGCGATCACCCGCTCGGACCTGCTGATCATCAACAAAACCGATCTCGCGCCCCATGTCGGCGCATCGCTGGATGTGATGGAGCACGATGCGGCACGGATGCGCGGCGATCGCCCGTTCCAGTTCACGCAACTGCGTCACGGTCAGGGCATCCCGGAGATTGCCGCCTTTATCACCCGGGCCGGAGGGCTCGCGGCCACGGCACAACCTTCACGGATCTGACACAGTGCCGACACGTGGCTGAAGCGATCCTGTGATCTTCCATCCCGGCAGGTCCTTAGGAGGGAGAAACACCATGTTCCGCACCCTGATCGCCGCCGCGCTCGCCTTGGGCGTCGCCACAGCGGCCCACGCCGCCGACACGGTGAAGTTTGCCGTCACCGATATCGAGGGGCTGGAGGCGCTCCAGCAGGAATTCGGCGCGTTCGAACAAGCGCTTGAGGACAAGACCGGTCTGGAGATCGATCTCTTCCCCGTCTCCTCGCGCACCGCGGCGGTCGAGGCGATGAACGCAGGGCAGGTCGATTTCGTCCTGACCGGCCCCGCCGAGTACGTGGTGATCAAGGAACTGGCCGATCCCAAGATCGTCGTCGCCTGGCAGCGCCCGGATTACTTTGCGCAGATCGTGACGCTGGCCAAGGGACCGATCCGCACGGTCGAGGATCTGAAGGGCAAGACCGTGACCTTTGGCTCGGTCGGCTCGACCTCGCAGCATCTCGGCCCGGCGCAGGCGCTGTCGGATATGGGGCTGACCTACGGCTCGGACTATGACGCGCAGATCATCAGCCGCAACATCGCGATCGAGGCGCTGATCCGCGGCGACATCCAGGCCGTTGGCATGAACATGGGCCACCTGCAGAAGATCCGCAAAGCGTTTCCGGATCAGGCCTTTACCGTGGTTGCCCGTGGCCGCGATCTGCCCAATGACATTCTAGTTGCCCGCAAGGATGTTGACGATGCGACCTTCGCCAAAGTGCGCGATGCCTTCCTGAACCAGGGTGAGGCACTGATGGCCGCGGTTCTGAAAGGCGACGACAACCAGAAGTATTCGGGCGGGTTCTTCCTGACCGAGATCGACGATGCCGACTATGACTATGTGCGCTCGATGTACAAAACCATCGGCGTCGACACCAAAGGCTTCGTTGGCGACTAGGTGCCCGAAGGTACAGCCGCGGTGGGCGTCGTCGCGCCCCCTGCTCTTTCCGTTCAAGCGCTGGAGAAATCCTATCCGCGCGGGCCGATGGTCCTGCGCGGCATTTCGCTCGACATCGCGGCGGGCAGCCGGGTTGCCCTGATCGGGGCGAACGGGTCGGGCAAGTCCACCCTTCTGAAGTGCGTGATCGGTCTGTTGCCGGTCACGTCGGGCCGGGTGCAGATCCTGGGCTCGGATCTCTCCGATGGCAGCGCGGCGGCGCGCGCACGCCTGCGTCAGCAGACCGGGTTCGTGTTCCAGAACCACGGGCTGGTGCTGCGCCGGACGGTCCTGTCGAATGTTGTGCACGGGATGCTGGGCGCACCGGGGTCGTGGCGCGGCTTTTCCCATGTCACGGCCCCTGCAGAGTGGCGTGTCCGCGCCGCAGCCGCACTGGCCGAAGTCGGTCTGGCCGATCTGGCGCTGCGCCGGACCGATCAGCTCTCTGGCGGGCAACGCCAGAGGGTCGCCATCGCCCGCGCGCTGGTGCGCCGCCCGCAGATCATCATCGCGGACGAGCCCGCCGCCAGTCTCGACCCTGCCGCAGGGCGCGACGTGATGGAGGTCTTCTCGGACCGCGCCCGCGCGCACGGGATCACGCTGATCTACACCTCGCACGATATGGACCATGCTGTGGCCTATTCCGACCGGGTGATCGCACTGCGCGGCGGTGTGCTGGCCTTCGACCGCCCCAGTTCCGATGTGACGCCTGTCGCACTGACCGAAAGTTTCCACTGAGCATGGCCACGCCGACCCCGCCCCGCCTGAACCGGATCTCGCCCCTTGCGTTTGCCATGTGGATCGGGATCGCAGCGCTGATCCTGGTCTCCGCCACGCAGGTTGCGCCCAGCCCCGGTCAACTCGCCGACGGCGTGCCCGCGATGCTGCGCCTTGTCGAACGGATGCTGCCGCCGAACATCGATGGCGCCTTTCTCGAGCGGGTTGCCTGGCGGATCATCGAGACCTTTCAGATCGCCCTTGTCGGCGCCGCCATCGGCATTGCGCTCAGCCTGCCCATCGGGTGGTTGGCAGCGCGCGGGGTCTCGCCCATCGGGCGGGGATGCTATGCGGTCAAAGCGGTCGTCTCGCTTCTGCGAACGGTACCGGATCTGGTCTGGGCGTTGTTGTTCGTCGCCACTGTCGGCCTCGGCGCCGTGGCCGGCACCATGACGATCATCGTCGACACCATCGGGTTCTGCGGGCGGTTCTTCGCCGAAGCGATGGAGGATGCCGAAAAGGAGCCGCAGGACGCGCTGAGCGCCATCGGCGCCAACCGGGCCTCGATCCTGATGGCGGCGATCCTGCCAATGGCGGCGCCTGCGATGATCAACGCGGGCCTTTTCTCGCTGGAGAAGGCGGTGCGATCCTCGGTGGTGCTGGGCCTCGTCGGCGCGGGCGGGATCGGCCAGGAATTGAAGGTTGCGTTCGATCTCTTCCAATACCAGAACGCGTCGACGATAATTCTGGTGATCTTCCTGATCGTGCTGGTGATGGAGTATGCAACCGACCGCCTGCGGGCGCGGGTGCAGTAACTTTGGGGGGCCGACATGGCATCGTACAGACTGACGGGCGGGCAGATCATCCGTGACGGCACGTTGGCTGCCGGGGATCTGGCGATTGCCGATGGTGTTGTGGCCGAGGCCGCGCCGGGTGCTCGGGTGATCGATGCCACGGGCCTGATCCTGGCGCCTGGAATCGTGGACCTGCATGGCGATGGGTTCGAGCGGAACCTGTCCCCCCGGCCCGGCGTCTACTTCGATCTCGACACGGCGCTGATGGAGACCGATGCGCAACTGGTCACGAACGGGATCACGACGGCCTATCTGGCGCTGACCATCTCGTGGGAGCCGGGGCTGCGCAGTCTCGACCAGGGCCGCGCGCTGATTGCAGCCTGGCAGCGCCTGCGCCCGCACTTCATGGCCGATATCCGGATCCAGCTGAGGTGGGAGATCTACGCGCTCGAGGCGGCAGACCAGATCGAGGCGTGGCTATCGCTGGACCCGGCGCCAATGCTGGCCTTCAACGATCACTACCTGAACCTGCTCGCAGACGGCCGCGAGGCCGACAAGGTCGCGAAATACGCCGCCCGCTCGGGCCTCAGCGAGGCCGAGTTCCGCGCCCTGATCGCACGGGTCGGCGCACGGGCGGACGAGGTGCCCGGCACGATCGCCCGGCTGGCGACAGCGGCGAAAGCGGCCGGGGTGATCTGCCTTGCCCATGATGAAAAGAGCCCGGAGGTCCGCCACGATCACCGCGCGCTGGGCATCGATGTGTGCGAGTTCCCACTGACCCGCCCCACCGCCGAGGACGCCATCGCGAAGGGCGAGCACACAATTCTGGGTGCGCCGAACGTGCTGCGCGGCGGCAGCCATATCGGCGCGATCGATGCGGCCCCCGCGATTGCCGATGGGCTGTGTACCTGCCTTGCGTCGGACTATTACTACCCTGCGCAGCTGCGCGCCGCGGCCAAGCTGGGCAACGGCTCGGCGGAGGCACTGGCGCGGCACTGGGCGGTTGTGTCCACCAACCCGGCAGCGGCGGCGGGCATGGCCCCGCGCGGAACGCTGACCGCCGGAGCCGAGGCCGATGTCATCGCCCTGCGCCTGACCGATGCAGGACCTCAGACCGAGATGGTCTTCCGTGCCGGTAACCTTGTCTGGTCGCGCGCACAGCGGGCCGCGGCCTGAGCGCGGGCAGTCCGACGGTGTGTTAACCCTTTGAGAACCATCTGCGTTAGCGCTGATGCAAACGTTCTCTGTCACCTTGACTCGATCTTCGAAGGTGGCGCTGTGCGAAACTCTCTCGGACTCATGTTCTTCTGCGCCGGACTGGCGGTGGTCGGCGTCATCGGCGCCGCCATGGCGCTGAGCTTCATGGTATCGTCCGCGACCACAAGTGAACTGGCCATGCTGGACCGGACGGCCAAGCTGCGCGTGCAGGTCGAACGGGTGCAGGTCAAGGCGCAGGAAGTGCTGCGAGCCAGGACCGACAATGAACTGCGGGTCGCCCAGTTCGATCTCAAGATGCTCGCTGACCGGCTCAAGGCCGTGGAAAAGAACCTGCCCGGGCAGCCGGGACTGCTGGAAGGCTTTCTGCTGGATGCCCACGAAACCGAAGCGCGGCTCGACGCCAAGAACAGCATCCGGGACCGTCTTCGTCTTCTGGCGCGCAGCATAACCAACCTCGCGAACGCCGAGACCCCGGTCGATCGCGAATTTTATGCCAGCACGGTGCAGGCGCACACCCGGGGCAATCTGGTCTATGATCTGAGCGAACTCGCAGCATGGCGCTCGGATGCGCTGGCGTGCAGGTCGTGCAGGTCGTGCAGGCTGCCCAGATCCTGTCGGTCGTTCTGGTCAGTGCGTTGCTCTCGACCGTATGGCTTACGCTGATCGCCCCCTTGCAGCGGCGCCAGATGCAGGATGCCGCCGATCTGGAGGCCAGCGAGAAGGAGGCGCGCAACCTCGCCCTCGTCGCAGAGCACACCAGCGACGGCGTCTCGATCATCAGCCGGACCGGCAGGATCGAGTGGCTGAACGCGGCGTTCGCGCGGCACAGCGGATTTGCGGCGGACGATCTGGTCGGGCGCGACTTCCGCGACATTCTCGGCCGGCGCGATGCCAACCCGAAGCATATCGACGATCTGGACCACGCATGGGACAAAGGCCGTACCTTCCGTGGTGAACTGGAGAACCGGCGCTCGGACGAGGCGCCGTTCTGGACGGATTTCGAGCTGATCCCGATCACCGACAGCGAGACCGGCGTCAGCAAGTTCATCTCCGTCGAGCGTAACGTCACGGAGCGGCGGATCGCATCGGTCCGGCTGAGCGAGGCGACCCCGACCGAGGATTACCACGCGCGCCATGATGTCCTGACCGGCCTGCCGAACCGCCAGTACCTGCTTGCGCATCTGGCGCTGTCCCTGAACGCTGCGGCAGAAAACGGCACCCGCGTTGCGGTGTTCAACATCGATCTCGATCACTTCCGGCCGATCAATGACACGCTCGGCCAGGCGGCCGGGGATTTCGTGCTGAAAACTTCGGCCAAACGCATGCGCCATGTTCTGCGCAACAATGACTTCCTGGCACGGGTCGGCTGTGACGAGTTTGTCGTCGTCGCCCCGATCGGAGACGAGAGCGAGGTAATCGCGCGGATCGGCGCCCGGCTGATCGAGAACGTGCAGCAGACGATGTATTTCGACGGCGAGGAGTGCAAGGTCGGCGCCAGTATCGGCATTGCAATCTCGGATGCGGCAGGCAGCACGCCGGATGATCTGATCCTTGCAGCCGATATCGCACTCTACGAGGCAAAGCGCGCAGGCCGGAACGGCTACAAGATGTTCCTCGAGGAGATGGGCTCGGTGCATTCCAATCGCCAACGGCTGTTCGGCGAGTTGAAGGAAGCGATCATCAAAGGCGGGCTGGAGGCTTACTTCCAGCCGCAGATCAGCCTGAAGGACGAACGCCTGATCGGTTTCGAATTGCTCGCCCGCTGGTCGCATCCGCGCAATGGTATCCTGACACCGGACGAGTTCATCGATGTCGCCTCGGAAGCGGGGCTGGTCGCAGATATCGACGCCACCATTCTTCAACAGGGTCTGGACGCGCTGGTTGTGATGCGCGCACGCGGATACGATGTGCCGCGTGTATCGATCAACGCGTCGTCTCAGAGCCTGCGGGACCCTGCCTACCCTGACTTGCTGATGTTCGAACTGGACAGCCGCAACCTGACACCGGAGGCGCTGGCGGTCGAAGTGCTGGAGGAGACGCTGATCGCGGGTGACAGCGATATCGCCTCGAAGAACATCGCAAAGCTGCACCAGGCCGGGTTCTGCGTCGAGTTGGACGATTTCGGCTCGGGCTACGCGGCCATGTCGAACTTGGCCTCGCTGGATATCTCATCAATCAAGATCGACAAGTCGCTGATCGAACCGCTGCCACAGGCGGCGAATGAAGCCGTTGTCCGCGCGATCATCGCACTCTGCCGCGAGCTTGATCTGGAGGTGCTGGCCGAGGGCATCGAGACGAATGAGCAGGTCGGCATTCTGCGCGAGCTCGGATGCGCCAACGCACAAGGCTATTGGTTCGGCAAACCCATGACGTTGCAGCGGATGGAGATGTGGTTGGACGGGCGCGCCAAGACGCTGGAGGGGTTTCGCACCGCCAAATCGGCGTGACCGGGGCCGGGGCCGATACCGGAGCGGCTTACCCCGGTGTGGGCAACGTCCCCGTCCATGTGACTTGGCTCGCGATCGCATAGCCCCCCGGGCCGGTGCGGATGACACTCACCTCCGGGAAGGTTCCGGCAATCTTGCGCCGCAGTCGCCAGATATGGGTCTGCACCGTATGCGTCGAGGTCGACGGCGCATAGCGCCAGACCTGATCGAGAAGCTCGGCCTTGCTGACCTCGCGCCCCTCCTGCGCCGCGAGATACCAGAGCAGCCGCATCTCCAGCCGGGTCAGACGCAAGACCCGCTCTGTCGGACCATGCAGGTGCAGGTCATCGAAATCCAGGACGAACGCTGCGTCCATCGGGGGGGTTGCTCCGGCGTCACCGGCCGTCGGCGCGCGGTTTGGTTTGCCTGTCGGGTCAAATGGACGGTCCACACCTGTACTCCTTGTCCTCGGAGGTTGCACTGCTGGGGCCGACGGCCCATCGGGCTGTCAGGCGGGAGGCACACGCCTTCGCGTTGCTGGAAATTGCGGATGAGTGCGGCGCTGGCCGCCTGACGGCCTGCGCGTCGCGGCCGTCAGGCGGCTCTGTCGAGCCAGACCCTACTTCGGTCAGCCTGCGCGGTATCACGTGGTTTCGGTCGCGATGTCCGGCCGCAGCGGACAGGCCGGACCGCCGAGAACGCGCGCGCCTGCGAGCCTCTCCAAGTCTTGGCACCGTTCTTCATGCTCGGATCCCCGTTCTAGTTCCTCAGACCGGGCCGTCCGACACAGATCCTGTCTGTTTCGGCATGCCCGAATTTTGTCTAGCCGAGAACGACGCGAACCTACCCGTCGCCGACGATCACAATGTGGGCGTTGGGAAAATTGTGTTTAGGTCAGCGCAATGCATCGGTTCGATACCCAATGCGCATGGGACCACGAGAAAAAGGTGTCCTATAAACAGCCGTAGCATTCGGACCAGCGCGAGGCAGAGTTCATGGAAATGCACCAGATGCGGTACTTTGTGACCGTCGCGACCCATCTGAATTTCACGCACGCTGCGGCCGAGTGCAATGTCAGCCAGCCTGCGCTGACCCGGGCGATCAAGAAGCTGGAGGACGAGCTTGGCGGACCGCTCTTCCGGCGCGAGGGGCGACGCACCCACCTGACCGAGCTTGGCCGGGTCGTGCGCCCACGCTTTGAACAGGCGCTGTCGCTGACCGATCTGGCCCGCGACGAAGCGCTGGATTTCTCGAAGATGGTGAACGCCAAGCTGGATCTTGGTGTGATGTGCACCATCGCGCCGTCGAGCCTGATCAGCCTGATCGAGTTCTTCTCGCGCCGGGCTCCACAACTGACCCTTGTCGTGCACGAGGCATCAGGGCGCGCCCTGACCGAGCGCATGCTGGCCGGGGATCTGGACGTCGCTCTGGTCGCGGTGCCGGAGAAATCGGAGGAGTTTCAGGCAACACCGCTTTTCTCGGAACCCTATGTGATCACCTTTCCCAAAGGGCACCGGTTCGGACAGATGGATGAGGTCCCGCTGAACGAGCTGAAGGGCGAGCGCTATCTGAAGCGCGTCAACTGCGAATACCTCGATATTTTCGAGGAGGCCGGTCACGCCTATCACTTCGATACCGATCACCGCTTTCAGTCCGAGCACGAGAACTGGGTACAGGCCATGGTCATCGCCGGTCTGGGCTGTGCGATCATGCCCGAGAGCCTGTCGATCAACCCCGAACTGCAAAGCCGCCCACTGATCGAGCCGGAGATCCGGCGCACCATCTCGGTCGTGACCCGCAGGGGTCGGCGTCATACACCGGTGGTCGAGTTCTTCGTCGATCTCTGCAAACGCATGGATTGGGGAACGCCGATGGACCCTCAGGGATAAGTTCCGGCGTCCGGCGCATGATCGACATCGCCGCGATTTGCGTTTCGTAAAGTCTCCCCGCGATGGTAGAATCGTGCTCGCTATTGCCGTGCCTTTTTCAAATCAGAACATTTATTGGAGACACGTGATGACGAAAGTCGCGAACCCGTTTTGCATCTGTGATCCCGCCACCTGCATCCCGCCTTGCACCTGCGGCCTGCGCCTCGTCGCTCGGGATGAGAGTGCCCGGCGGGATATGGACACGCGCGCCAAGCCGGCAGAGAGTACCGATCGCCACACCTGGGACGGTCCGGCATAGCGTGACGCGGCGGGCGTGATCCCGCCGCGCCTCTGGTCTCGGCGCATGGTGCCCCGCGATCTACGTCATCGCCGGCTCCGGCGGTTTGCGGTGCCGATCCGCGGGGCCTGAGGCATCTATCCGGCCCGTGCCCGACCAGTTCTCGCCCCGCGTCAGGATCATCACCAGGGCGATGGCGACGAAGGACAGCACCGATCCTGCCAGCAGCGCATAATCGGTCGAGCGCAGGATCAGGAACAGCGTGCCATAGAGCGCCACGAGCGAGCCGACCAGCACCCAGGCTCGTCTTGCCAGGCCCAGCGCCGTGGCGCTGTAGAAGCCCAGCAATCCGATCGTGGCACCGCTCGCTGCAAGATAGGCCAGGGTGAACCCGATCTGCTCGGCCAGGCTGAGCAGCAGCAGGAAGAAGATACACTGCGCCAGTCCGATCAGGATGAACTGCGCCGCGTGAACCCGGCGCCGCGAGATCTGCTCGGTCAGGAACACCGCCAGGAAGGTCAGTGCGACAAACAAGATGCCATATTTCACAGCGCGCTGCGATTTCTGGTAAAGATCGACCGGGTTGTAGAACCTGACACCGAAGCGCCCATTGCCATGGGTGAACTGGCGCGCCGCCTGCGGGATGTTGCGCGCCAGATGCGGCACGGCCCAGGTCGCGCTGAACCCTTCATCGGTCACCGTCCGCTCCTTCGGCAGGAAATTGCCGGTGAAGCTGGGATGCGGCCAGTCCGAGGTCATGGTGACATCGGTCTGACGCCCCGAGGGTGTCAGGGTGATCTGCCGGGCTCCGTTGAGGCGCATGGTCAGGGTCGCTTGCCCGAGCCCGCGCGGATCGCCTGTGACGGCCTGAATGCCCGCAAGCCCGTTCAGCGGCGTGCCGGGTTCAAGCGCCAGTTCCCGCGCGCCGACCGTCCGCGCACCACCGATCCGTGCCGGGCTTTGCCCGCCGGTCAGCGGTGTGCCCGGTTCGAGATCGAACGCGCGCCCGTCCACCGACAGCACGGCATGATCGGCAAAGCTGCGGGTCTGCGGCAGCAACACGGCGATGCTGGACTTGTCCCACAGGATCCGCTCACGCGGGCGCATGACAGCGCTCGCCCGATCGGTCTCGAACCCGAAGGCGATGCTCATCTCGGCACCGAAGACCGGCACCTCGAAGATCCCGAGACGGCGCACGATGCTGTCCGCGGTGATGGCGATATCAAGATCCTCGGGCATCAGGATGATCGGCTCGGCCTGATCCCAGTAGGTCTCGGTCCGGGCCTCGCCCAGCACGTCCTTGACGGTCCGGGTGCGCTCGACCTCGACCGGCAGCACCATGACGGGCCCCTGCAGATCAATCTCGCCGCCCCACTGGGTCGAGACATCGCGGATCGCATCGCGCCGGTACGAGACCCGGTCCTCGATCACCAGACTGATCAGCCCGAGGGGGATCAGCATCAGCACGGTCAGCATGATCAGGACGGCAAAGCGCCATCCCTTGGACGAAAAGAAGGCCCCCACCGGGCCTTGTGCCGGTTCACTCATTGCAAGCTCCCATCATGTGCGGTTGCGCTCAGTCTACCGGCGCGCGGTCTGCACAGCTTCGGGACGTTTCGGGAAAACCCGTGCAAAGCCCGTGCATGCGCACCGCCAGCCCCCTTGCCGTTGGCCCGGCCTGCCCCCATAACGAGCGCACACATCAACGGCGCGTGAGCAAGCGAATGGACCCCTCGTTCTGGTGGACCTGTCTGATCATCCTCGGCCTCCTGGCCATGTCCGCGTTCTTCTCGGGGTCCGAGACGGCGCTGACGGCGGTCAACCGCGCGTCCATGCACCAGATGGCGGCGCAGGGCTCGAAAGGCGCAAGGACGGCTCTGCGCCTGACCGATGACAACGAGCGGCTGATCGGTTCGATCCTGCTCGGCAACAATCTGGTCAACATCCTCGCGGCCTCGCTGGCGACGTCGATCTTCACCACAGCCTTCGGCGAGGCCGGCGTCGCCTGGGCGACGCTGGTCATGACGCTGATGGTGCTGATCTTCGCGGAAGTCGCACCCAAGACCTACGCCATCACCTACACCGAGCGGGCCGCGGTCCTGGTCGCCCCGCCCATCGGCTTTCTGGTGAAGACCTTGGCGCCCGTGGTCGGGTTTATCCGCCTGATCGTGCGGCTGGCCTTCGGGCTGATCGGCATCAAGGCCGACCCGGACGCGCACATGCTGGCTCCGGACGAACAGATCCGCGGCACCATCGACCTCCACCACTCGGAGGGCGGGGTGGACAAGGTCGACCGCGACCGCCTGCTTGCTGCTCTGGACCTGAAGGACCGCGAGGTGTCCGAGGTCATGCGACACCGGCGCGACATCCAGTCGATCTCGATCGACGAGGGGCCCGAGGAAATCCTGTCTTTCTGTCTCTCGTCGCCGCACACGCGCATCCCGCTCTGGCGCGGTGAGCCTGAGAACATCGTCGCCGTCATCCACGCCAAGGATCTGCTGCGCGCCGAGTACCAACAGGTCCGCAACGCCAAGGATCCGGCGGCAGCGCTCGCGCGGCTCGACGTGATGGACGTGGCGATGAAACCGTGGTTCGTGCCGGACACCCGGCCGCTCGACGATCTTTTGCGCGCGTTCCTCAGGCGGAACATGCACTTCGCGCTGATCGTCGATGAATACGGCGTGCTACAGGGCCTTGTGACGCTCGAGGATATCCTCGAGGAGATTGTCGGCGACATCACCGACGAGCACGATATCGACGATGAGGGGATCGTGCGCGAGTCCGATGGCTCGATTGTCGTGCCGGGCGCGATGACGATCCGCGATCTCAACCGGGCGCTTGACTGGTCGCTGCCAGATGAGGAGGCGACGACCATCGCCGGACTGATGATCCACGAGGCGCAGGCCATCCCGACCGAGGGTCAGGTGTTCTCGTTCCACGGGATCCGGTTCGAGGTCGTCGAGCGCGCCCGCCACCAGATCACCAAGCTGCGTCTGAAGGCGCTGATCCGCGCGCCGCGCCACATGTCCTAGCGCCTGTGCCGGGTATGCTTTGGCGGCGCACAGCCCGCACCGTGATGTGCGGGCGGCGAAGGCCGGATGATCAGATCCGGCTGAAGGCGCGGTCAAAGATAGCACGCTCGTTACCGCGCACCGTGTGGGTCTGCTCATAGGCGGCAGCGACTTCCTGTGCTGCGCGGAACGATTCGAAGATCTGTCCAAGACGGCTCAGAAAGCCGGTCCGGATGTGGTCTTCGTCTGCAAGGATGTCCGTCGTGATCGCCATGGTACTACTCCAGTCTCCGTCTGATAACGCTCCTCGGTATCTGGTATACCAGGCGCTATGCTGCAACGCACAAAACGGGCAAGCCGGATTGCATCCGGCGCATACCCCCCGTGTGACGCCTCAATAACGGCAAAAATTTTCGAAAGAGTTTACAGGCGCAGTACAGGGCGCAGCACGGTCATCCGCCGATACGGACCGGGCCATAGTTCGGCGGCGGTGTGTCGACGACCACCATCTCGGTCACGCGCCATTGCCCAGCGCGTTTTTCGAACCGGGCGCGGACCTCGCGCACCACGATCTTGCGATAGACAGGGACGATCAGCGCAAGGCCGACATCGCGCCGCTCATAGACGTTGCGATAGCTGCAAACCGTACCCTCGCAGCGCAGGCCCGGCGCCTCCGCAGTCAGGCGGGATGCGGCGAGTTCCCGGTCGATATCCGCAATCAGACCGGTGCATCCGGTCGATCGCACGTCGCCCTCGCGCCACCGGCAGCCCGAGGCCGCATCGAGCGGAACCCCAAGAGACGGGGCAAACCTGTCCTCGGCCCGCCAGCCGAGGTCATAGCCTTTGACCGCACAGCCCGGCATGGCCATGGCGATCAACAGCGCGGGGAGGGCCCTGCCACAACCCGCGCCTCTGTTGCGCATTCTTCCGATGCAGCGCGCGATCATGCCAGCCAAAGGTCGGGCGCCGATAATCTGTCCGTACAACTGCCATACCGATGCGGGACGCGTGCCATACCGATGCGGTACGGATGCCATACGCTTGCCATACGCCCGGCATCCCGGCCCGATCCCTCAGGGCATCGGGATGTCGGTCGTCTCTTTCGGCTGATCATAGCCCCGCTTGGTGGCAGGACGCTCGGCGATCCGGACATACCAGTCTTTCAGCGCGGAAAACTCATTGAGATCAATCTCTTGCCACTCGAACCGGCTGATCCAGGGCCAGCAGGCCATGTCGGCGATGGTGTATTCGCCCGTGATGAAGTCGCGGCCCGTGAGGCGCTGGTTCAGAACCTTGTAAAGTCGTTTGGTTTCAGACTGGTAGCGTTGCTCAGCGTACTCGGATTTGCCCTTGTTGAACTTGACGAAATGGTGGGTCTGTCCGGCCATGGGGCCAAGCCCGCCCATCTGCCACATCAGCCATTCGATCGCCTTCAGGCGGTCCGTGCCCTCGCCGAGGAATTTCCCATACTTTTCAGCGAGATAGAGCATGATGGCGCCGGTCTCCATCATCTTCACACCGGTCTCGTGATCGTGAATCGCAGGGATCTTGTTGTTCGGCGCGATCTCGAGAAAGTGCGGCTGGAACTGTTCGTCCTGGCCGATATTGATCGGGATCGACTTGTAGTCTGCGCCCAATTCTTCCAGCAAAATCGAGACCTTACGCCCGTTCGGTGTGGTCCATGTGTAGAGATCGATCATGTCTGTCCCCTGTCTCGGTTGACGGCACGATGCCACGACGAGAAGTCCATGGGAACCCCGCCCGCCCGGATGTCAAAGACGGCTCAGAAGCTCGGCCTTCTTGGCTGAGAACTCTTCCTCCGAGAGCGCGCCCATGTCCCGCAGTTCGGCAAGACGCCCGATGGTCACCAGAATGTCGTCGGCCCCGGCACTTCCCGCTTCCTGCATGGGCGTGGCCGGCTCCAGTGGGATCACTGGCTCATCGACAACAGCGGTGTATTGCTCCGCGCGAGTAGCATTTTGCCCGTCAGCCGCCGCCTGTTGACTCGCAGCCGCAGCATCCACGCGCGGAAAGCTCGAGAGCGCGAACTGACCGAACTGGCTCGAGACCGACACGCCCAGAAACGGATCGCCTGGACCCGACTGTTGCTGGCTGAAGCCTCCAATCATGTGGTCCCCGGTATCGAGCAGGATCACGGGCTGTCCGTTGCCCGGATCAAAGGCCAGCCTCCGGGCCTGCGGGAAGTACGCGTAGCGCGCCTGGTTCTGCCCGCCGGTCGACGCGGGCTGGCCCAACTCCGCCGGCCACCAGTTCGAGTCCCCCATCATCCCGGGTGCAACTTGGGGCCGTTCGAAAAACGGGGTGCCCGCCATCGCGTTGGACAATTCACCGCACAGATTGGCTACTCTCGCCTGGAGGCCATGATTGAACATGTCACCGACCATGGTCATGCCACCGGACATCCACTGGCCTGAGCCACCGAGTTCCGGGACGTTGAATTGTGCCATTATCCCGCCGCCATTCGCGACGGCCCGCGCCATGTGCTCGACGGCATCAAATGAGAGCCCATAACGCTGCGCCACATCGGCGATAATCTGCCGCGCAGATTCGGTCAGGTTCGACATCGTCATCTCCATTAAGGAATTGCCAGTCCGGTCATGGCCGTCCTGATCCCGCAACCCGTCAAACACAACAGACAAGCCAGCATGGCGGCCATGCGGCAGCCGCAGTGCTTGTCAGACGTGCTGGCCGCCGTTGATCTCGATCTCGGTCCCCGTGACGTAAGACGACTCCGGTGTGCAGAGATAGTAGATCGTGCGCGCCACCTCCTCGGGCTTGCCAAGGCGGCGCATCGGAAGCTTCTCGGCGATCTTCTCCGTGCCGGGGCTCAGGATATCCGTCTCGATCTCCCCCGGTGCAATCGCGTTGACGCGCACACCTAAGGGACCGAAATCATTGGCCATCTCGCGCGTCAGCGCGGCCAGCGCGGCCTTGGACGTCGCATAGGCCGAGCCTGCGAACGGGTGAACGCGCGACCCGACGATCGAGGTCACGTTAACCACGGCGCCCTGGGCTGCTGTCAACTGCTCCTTCAGCCCGCGCGCCAGCACGATCGCGGCGAAGAAGTTGACATGGAACACCTGACCCCAGGTCCGAAGGTCGGTATCCAGCGTGTTCAGCCGCGCTCCGCCTTCGCCCTTGGGGGAGATTCCGGCATTGTTCACAAGGGCTTCCAGACGTCCGTCCGGCAGGCGGCGCTTGATCTCCTCGACCGCTTCTATGGTCGATTTTGGATCTGCAAGATCAAGCTGGATGTGGTCTTCCTCGCCCGCTTCCCAAGGGCAATCCTCTGGGAAGGGTTGGCGCGAGCAGGTGATGACCCGCCAGCCCGCAGACGAGAACCGCTTGACCGTAGCATGGCCGATGCCGCGGCTGGCCCCCGTCAACAGCAAGGTCTTGCGTACATCGCCAGTGGCCATTGGATTCTCCATGTGTGCCCGAGAGTCCTACGCGCTTGGCTGGGGGTACGCAACTGGTCGGCGCCGCCGGACTCAGAACGGACAGGGCGCTGTCACGGTCAGCCAGTCTCCCCCCTTCGGATGGCGGAGCGCCAGCGTTTCTGCATGGAGCTGCAACCGGTCTGCGGCGGTGTAGACATCATCTTCCGCGTAGAACGGATCGCCGAGGATCGGGTGGCCGATCTCCTTCATGTGGACCCGAAGCTGGTGACTCCGACCGGTCTCCGGCCTCAGGTTCACGCGGGTCGCGCCGGACTCGCGCTCCAGCACGCGCCAGTGGGTGCGGGCCGGTTTACCCGTCTCGTGACAGACCTTCTGCATCGGGCGGCGCGGCCAGTCGGCAATGAGCGGCAGGTCGATTTCCCCTGCCTCCTCAGAGAGATGACCGGCCACCCGCGCGACATACGTTTTCTGCACCACCCGTCGCTCGAACTGCAGGTTTATGTGCCGCTGCGCCTCGCGGGTCAGCGCGAAGACCATGACGCCGGAGGTCTCGAGATCCAGCCGATGGATCAGCAGCGCGGATGGAAACGCGTCCCGCACGCGCACCTCGAGGCAATCGGCATGGGTCGCAGGCTTGCCCGGCACCGAAAGAAGCCCCGAGGGCTTGTCGACCAGCACCATGTCCTCATCGCGGTGCAGCACCACCAGAGGCCCGGTGGGCGGATGATACTCGGTCATCATCCGCGGCGGCGGCGCCCAGACGGTATCGGGAGGTTCGCGAAACCGCACGGAGCGCGCGCTTTACGGGTTGAGCCGCTGCACGGTCCACGCGTCGGTGTCGGGTTTCATACGGGTCCAGCGGAAGCGGTCGTGCAGGCGGTTGGCGCCGTCGGCCCAGAACTCGATCTCGACCGGGCGGATGCGGAACCCACCCCAATGCGCGGGCCGCGGCGGCTTGACCGGGTGGCGCGCTGCGATCTTGGCGACCTCGGCCATCAGCGTGCGCCGGTTCGCCAACGGCCGCGATTGCTTGGACGCGATGGCCCCCAGACGCGACGGCAGCGAGCGCGAGTTGAAGTAGGCATCGGCCTGCTTGCCACCGACACGCTCGACCACACCGCGCAAGCGGATCTGGCGGCGCAGCGACTTCCAGTGCAGCACGATGGCGGCCTTCATGTTCGTCTCAAGCTCCTGCCCCTTGGCGCTCTCGTAGTTGGTGTAGAAGACGAAGCCGCCCCGCTGGGCGTTGCCCTCGATCTCCTTCAAGAGAACCATGCGCACGTTGGGCATGCCGGTCTTGTCCACGGTCGACAAGGCCATCGCGTTCGGGTCATTCGGCTCGGAGGCTTCCGCTTCAGCGAGCCACGCCTTGGCCAACGCGAAGGGGTCGTCGCCTGCGAAGATGCCGCTGCGTGTCGAGGCTTCTGAGATCGTGGCCATGGTCGTCTCCTTCGTTTCAGCCCCCGACATATCGCGGCGGCAGCCGATTGCAACCCGCGCGCCCGGCTTGCTTGCTGGGGGCTTTTCACCTAAGCCGTGCGCAACCAGCGGAGCCAATCGCGCAGGAGGGTGGGGCATGTCATCAGGGTTGATGGCCGGAAAACGCGGTCTGATCATGGGGGTCGCCAACGACAAGTCGATCGCTTGGGGCATCGCGCAGACCTGCCACGCGCAGGGCGCCGAGCTGGCGTTCACCTATCAGGGCGATGCTTTGAAGAAGCGGGTCGATCCGCTTGCAGCCTCTGTTGGCTCGGACCTGATCATGCCCTGCGATGTGACCGACACCGCCTCGATGGACGCGGTGTTCAGCGAGATCGAGAGCCGCTGGGGCAAGCTGGACTTTCTGCTGCATGCCATTGCATATGCAGATAAATCTGAACTGAAAGGCCGCTACGTCGACACATCCGCCGAGAACTTCGCGATGTCGCTGAACATCTCGTGCTACTCGTTCACCGCGTTGGCTCAACGAGCCGAGAGGCTGATGACCGAGGGCGGCTCGATGGTCACGCTGACCTATTACGGGGCCGAGAAGGTCATGCCGCACTACAACGTGATGGGCGTGGCAAAAGCGGCTTTGGAGGCGTCGGTGCGCTATATGGCGATGGATCTCGGACCGAAGAACATCCGGGTCAATTCGCTCTCTGCCGGGCCGATCAAGACGCTGGCGGCCTCGGGCATCGGGGATTTCCGATACATCCTGAAATGGAACGAGCTGAACTCGCCGCTGCGCCGGAATGTGAGTCAGGAGGATGTCGGCAAGGCCGGGTTCTACCTGCTGTCGGATCTGTCCTCGGGCGTCACCGGCGAGTGCCACCATGTCGACTGCGGCTATCACGTGGTCGGCATGAAAGCAGAAGACGCGCCCGATATCGACGTCGTCTCAGGGCGCTGACGCTCAATCTACCCTCGGCTGAGGTCAGGCCACACGCTCGCGTCAAAAGGACGATTAAGCAAAGCACGCCAATGCGTTAACCAAAGTTTTTTGTGGCGAAACTTTGGCATGCACGGTATTCCCTTACGTAACGCCGCGTCGTGGGTGCGGGCCATATGCCGCCACGATGCATGAGACCACGCTTTGCCGCTGGCAGGATCGGGTCAGCGCGAGGGGAGATGAGGAGATGACCAAGCGCCTTGTTTCGCTTTCAACCGCCGCTGTTGTGACGCTTGCTCTGACAGCGTGCAGCAGTTCCACGCAGACCGTCGATGACGGTGTCGACAGCCACAGCCTTGTCAATCTGGCAGCGACCATCTGGGTCGATCCGGATGGCTGCAAGCACTGGGTCGTGGATGATGGGGTCGAGGGCTACATGAGCCCAGTGCTCAATCTCGACGGCACGCCGGACTGCGCCTGAGCGGAGGATTAGCAATGTTGCTTCTGAGAGCCGCTGGTGCGGTCTGTATTCTCGGTCTTGCCGCCTGCGCGGCAACGCCGGGTGAGGATTATGGCTTTGACAGCAAACCATTGTCCGATCTGCGCGCAAACGTCTGGGTCGATCCAAACGGCTGCGAACACTGGGTGATTGACGATGGGGTCGAGGGATACCTGACGCCGCGCCGCAATCGTGATGGCACACCTGTCTGCCCGAAGGCCGGCTCAGCTCCGGGCACAGCCGGGACCACCGAGGTGACGTTCGAAGCGATCGCGTGGACCGACCCCAATGGCTGTCAGCACTGGGCATCGGATCACGGCGTGAAGGGCTTCATGTCCGAACGTCTGGCGCGCGATGGCACGCCCGTATGCCCTGGAAAAGTCAAGCCGCTGCCGGAGGTGATCACCCTTGGCGCCGATGCGCTGTTCGACACCAACAAGTCCGATCTTCGGCCCGAGGCGATTGCCGAGCTCGACGATTTCGGCACGAAGATGAACAAGCTGAAGAAGACACGGCTTCGGATCACCGGTCACACGGACTCGCGCGGGTCCGAGCCTTACAACCAGGGTCTGTCAGAGCGGCGCGCCGCTTCGGTTGCTGCCTATCTCGCGCAAAATTTCGGCCTGCAGTCGGAAACCGGAGGCCTTGGCGAGAGCAGCCCCGTCGCGGAAAACACGACCACGGCTGGACGTCAGGCAAACCGGCGGGTCGAGATCACGATCCTCGACTGACGGCGCCCGCTGCAACGAGACATCAACCGGTGGCCGGTAAAGGCCACCGGCGCGGCCTGAGCCCGGCCTGCAACCAGCACACAGCATCGACCATCGAGAAGACTGGCACGCCCGTTCTCTCCTGCACCGCGGCCTGATAGGGCGGCATGTTCGTGCACTCCAACACGATCGCAGCGACATCCGCGTGCCGTGCGATCAGTTTGTCCGCCGCTGACAACAGGTCCGCCTCGGCACAGGAGACGTCTAGCGCTGTTTCATTGCCAAGGATCACACGGCTGAATTCCTGCCCATGGTCCGTTCCAATGATCGGCATGTCCGCAGGGCAGCCCGCCCGGGTCAGGTGCTCCGGTGACAGCGTCTCGGCAGAGATCGTGATCAGCCCGACCCGGCGCCCGGGCGGCAGCATCGCCTGGACCATCGGCACCTGCATCAGCGCCGAGGTCAGGACCGGCACGCCCAGCGCTGCGGACAACTCGGCCTGAAACAGTGAGAGAAACCCGCAATTCGTGGTGATCGCCTCGGCCCCTTGCCGGATCAGGTCGCGCCCCGCCGCGATGAAGGGCTCGAGCATCCCCTCTGCCCCGCGTCGGACAATCCGATCGGGCGAGGCGTCCTCGACCACGCGGTAGAGCACCGGGAACGGCCATGTCTCGGCATTGCCCATATCGCCCGGGATCCGCGGGAACTGGGCATCCAGCATCAGGATGCCAATCGGCGCGCCATAGATCTGCTTTCCACCTTGCGCGATCATGTCTTCTCCGCTTGAGTGATCCAACGACAAAGGGGCAGAAGACGTGGACGCCAGCAATCAGTCAACCGGGGCCGAAGCCATGGTCCGTCTGCTGGCGGGGCATGGCGTGCGCCACATCTTCGGTTTGTGCGGCGACACCTCGCTGCCGTTCTACGACGCGCTGGCCCGGCTTGACCACGGAATGACACATATCCTGACGCGGGACGAGCGGCATGCGGCCTACATGGCGGATGCCTATGCCCGGCTGACCGGGCGTGTCGGTGTATGCGAGGGGCCGTCCGGCGGTGGGGCGACCTATATCGCCCCGGGCTTGGTTGAAGCCAACGAGTCGAGTGTCCCCGTGTTGGCCATCACGACGGATGTTGCGACGACCTCGGCTGGGCGCTTTCCGCTGACCGAGCTTGATCAGAAGGCGCTGTTCGCCCCGCTGACCAAGTGGAACGCTGTGCTGGATAGCGCAGGCGCTCTGCCTCGCACCGTCCGCCGCGCCTTTCGCGAGATGACAACGGGGCGCCCCGGGTCCGCGCATCTGGCCTTGCCGTTCGACGTACAAAAGGCCCCGGTGCCTGAGGACGAGATTTGGTCAAATCCGGCCCATGGCAACTACCCCGCGCTCCGCCCGGCACCAGACCCTGGAGATGTCCAGAACCTGGTCGAGGCGCTTTTGACGGCTCAACGGGCCGTGATCATCTGCGGTGGCGGTATCGCTCTGGCCGGAGTTGAGGCGGAGTTACTAGCTTTGGCCGAAGCTATAGACGCGCCAGTCGCCACAACCGTCTCAGGCCAAGGCGCTATCGCCGAGACGCACCCTTTGTCGGTCGGCGTCGTCGGTTCCAACGGCGGGCGACCCGGCACCCGCGCCGTGGTCGATGCCGCTGACTGTGTGCTGTTCATCGGCTGCCGGGCGGGGTCGGTGACGACCGAGCGCTGGCGCTCCCCTGCACCGGACACCACGATCCTGCACATCGACAGCGACCCCGCAGTGATTGGGGCGTCCTATGATACCAAGGCCGCGATCGTGGCAGATGCGCGCCTCGCCCTGAAAGCCGTTGCTGAGGCCATCCTAACGCCGGCAGACCCGCGCGGGCGCGGTGCGTTGCCCGCGTTCGATGGCACCGCCCGTGCCACGGCCGCCCGTGCCGCGAAGGAGGCCGCGTTCCGCCCTCTCGCCGAAAGTATGGAGACGCCAATCCGGCCCGAGCGGGTGATCGACGCGCTTAATCGCCTGTGCCCACCCGAAACTGTGCTGTGCGCCGATCCCGGCACGCCTTGTCCCTACTTCAGTGCGTATTGGACGATCCGCCAGCCGGGGCGGCATTTCATCTCGAACCGGGCGCATGGGGCCTTGGGCTATGCCCTTGGCGCTGCGATCGGCGCGCAATTCGCGCGGCCCGACAACAAGGTGATCTGCGCGACGGGCGATGGATCTTTCGGCATGTCGGTGGGCGAATTCGAGACGATCACGCGGTACAACCTGCCGATCACGACCATTGTCTTCTCCAATTCTGTCTTCGGATGGATCAAAGCCGGGCAGAAGTCAGGCTTCGGCGCGCGTTACTTCTCGGTCGACTTCAACCGGACGGACCATGCGGCGGTTGCGGCCGCCTATGGCATCAAGTCATGGCGTGTCGAAGACCCGGGCGATCTCGACCGCGTCCTGAAAGAAGCGATCAACCATGACGGCCCGACTCTGGTGGACGTGATTGCTCAACCGCTGCAGGACGCGGCAGCCCCGGTCAGTGAGTGGGTCGCATGAGCTATCCGATCTTCGAGGACCCGGTTCGCACCCTAGCCCTTGGTGTCGCCATCTTCGCAGGCGCCAGCCTCGTCACGGCCTTGGTCGGACGGCGGCGATCCAACCCCTGGCTGATCGTAGCCCTTGTCGGCGCGATCGGCGCCGTCTGGATGACCGGAGGGGCAGCATGACAAAGCCACAGAGCATCGCCGTGGTCGGCGCAGGAATCGTTGGGGTCTCTACCGCAGAATGGCTGCGGCGCGATGGGCACACCGTGACACTGATGGACCGCACAGATCCGGGTCAGCCGGCGCAGACCTCCTATGGCAATGCAGGGATCCTGGCGGCCACGTCGATTGTGCCGGTCCCGGTGCCGGGGTTGCTGGCGAAGGTCCCAAAGATGCTGCTCGATCCGCTCGGGCCGTTGCATCTGAAATGGAGCTACCTTCCGCGGCTTCTTCCCTGGCTGGTCCCGTTCCTGCGCCGGGCAACGCGGGAGGATGTGGAAAAAACGGCCGCCGCGCTGACGAACATTCTTGGCGATACGGTCGAGCAGCATAAGGCGCTGGCAGGCGGGACCGGTGCAGAGCACTTCATCACCGACGGAATCTATGCGTTCCTCTACCGCTCGCAGGACGCCTGTGACGGCGATGCCTGGGCGCATGATCTGCGGGCGCAGCACGGGGCACGGATCGAGTTTCGAGACCTCAATCGCCTGCGCGAGGAAGATCCCCATCTCGGCGATCACTACACCTATGCGGCATGCTACATGGACCATGGCTGGATCTCGGATCCCGGGTCCTATGTCGCGGGTCTGTTCGCGCATTACCAGTCTGAAGGCGGCGGTTTTCAGCAAGGCGAGGTTGACGACATCGCACCGCGCGAGACCGGTGCGGACGTGACCGTGAATGGCGCAACGCAGTCGTTCGATCACGTGGTCCTGGCTGGTGGCGCTTGGTCCGGACGGCTGGTTCAGGCGCTTGGGCACAAGCCGGGCCTGGAGAGCGAGCGTGGGTATCACCTCGTCCTGAAGACACCGAACCATGCGCCGCCGTTTCCCTACATGCTGGCCGATGGCAAGTTCGTTGCGACACCGATGGAGGGCGGTCTGCGTTGCGCCGGACAGGTTGAGTTCGGAGGGCTGGACGCGGGGCCGTCGGAGGCGCCGTTTCGCATCGCCAAGACGCGGATCAAGCATCTCTATCCCAATCTGGAGTGGGCGGGCGAGGAACGCTGGCTCGGACATCGCCCATCGACGATCGACAGTGTGCCCTTTATCGGACCGAGCCCGAAGGCGCCGCAGATCCACTTTGCCTTTGGCGCACAGCATGTCGGCCTGACCTCTGGTCCAAAGACCGGGCGTCTGATCGCCGACATGATCGGCGGACGCACGCCGAACATTGACATGACGCCGTTTCGTGTCGGACGGTTCGACTAGTCCCGCGGGGTCTAACAATGCGGGCAACCAAAGGGAGACATCGATGAAGAAGCTTCTGGGAATGAGTGCCGCCCTCACGCTGAGCGCAGGCGCTGCCATGGCCGACAACTGGGATATGCCCATGGCCTATGCGGACTCGAATTATCACAGCCAAGTCGGAAAGCAGTTTGCCAAGTGCGTGGGCACGGCGACCGGCGGCGACATCACCATCACGGTGCATGCGGGTGGCTCGCTCTTCAAAGGGAACGAGATCAAGCGCGCGGTCCAGACCGGGCAGGCCCCGATTGGCGAGCGCCTTCTGAGCGCACACCAGAACGAGAATGCGGTCTTTGGGATCGACTCGATCCCCTTCCTTGCCACGACGTTCGATCAGTCGGTCGCGCTGTGGGAGGCCGCCAAGCCGACCTACGAACAGATCCTTGATGAGCAAAACCTGGTTCTGCTCTACGCGACGCCGTGGCCTCCGCAGGGGCTGTATTTCAAGAAGGAAGTGAACTCGGTCGCCGATATGAAAGGCATCAAGTTCCGCTCGTACAACACCGCAACGGCGCGGCTGGCCGAGTTGACAGGCATGTTGCCGGTTCAGATCGAAGCGGCGGAAATCTCCCAGGCCTTTGCCACGGGCGTTGCCGAGTCGATGATATCCTCCGGCGCCACGGGCTATGACCGCAAGGTCTGGGAGCACCTGACCCATTTCTACGAGGTCGATGCCTGGATGCCCCGCAACCATGTGTTCGTGAACAAGGACACATGGAACAGCGTGTCTGACAGCAGCAAGGCCGCAATTCGTGGGTGTGCGGAACTGGCTGAATATGCCGGGCATTGGCGCGCCGTGCAGTACACGGACTTTACTCTGAACGGCCTCCGGGCTGGCGGCATGACCGTGCAGCCCGCAGGTGAGGGCCTTGTCGGCGAACTGAACGAGATCGGCGCGACCATGGCTGCCGAGTGGAAAGAGGCCGCCGGCGAGACCGGCGCCGCGATCGTGGACGCGTTCAAATCGCAGTAAACCGCAAGGGGCGGCGGTACGACAGAGCCGCCGCCCGAGATCCCTTGTCTCGGACCCGTGGCGGTTCCGGGTGATGCTTAAAACCCCCATGACGCGCAGCAATTATGCCGCGCGGCCTGCCCTTGATCATCGGGATGCGTGATATGGCGGCGCTACGCCGAACACTGGATGCAATCTATTTCGGCGGCGGCGCGCTTGGCGCACTGTTTTTGATCGCCATCCTGGTCCTGATCGTCCTGCAGATGATGGCGCGCTGGACGGGAGAGGTGTTCCCGGGCGCCACCGATTACGCTGGCTACTGCATGGCAGGGGCAAGCTTCTTTGCCTTGGCCCATGCGCTCGACAAGGGTGCCCATATCCGGGTGAGCCTGGTTCTTGGAAAGCTTGGGCGCTGGCGACGCTATGGCGAGTTGTGGTGCTATGGCGTTGGCGCGGTCACAGCGGTGTTTTTTGCCCGCTACGCAATCAAAACCAATATCGGCTCTGCCAAGTGGAACGATATCAGCCAGGGGCTTGACGCGACACCGCTCTGGATCCCGCAAATCGCCATGTCCATCGGCGCGGTGATGCTGGCGGTCGTGCTGATAGATCACTTCCTCAGGATCCTGCTGACTGAGCATGACGGGATCGAAGGCGAAGGGGGCTGGGCGCCCGAAAGCGGTGCCCGCTGGATCCGTTATGCGATCGCACTTGCAACGGTCGTCCTGATCGCGGTGCCGGTCTTTGCGGTCAAAGGGTTCGACGCCAGCGTCGTCTGGAAGACCGGGCTGTTTCTGTTCATACTGTTCTTCCTGCTCGGCTCCGGTGTCTGGGTCGGATTGGCGCTGATGGGCGTTGCCTATTTTGGAATGGCGGCGTTCACCTCGCGCCCTCCGGGCGATGCGATGATCACGACGGTCTGGACAACATCTTCGTCTTGGACGCTGACCGCCCTGCCGCTGTTTATCTGGATGGGCGAGATCCTGTTCAGAACCCGCCTCAGCGAGGATATGTTCCGCGGTCTTGCACCATGGACGGGACGGCTGCCCGGCGGGCTGCTTCATACCAATGTGGTCGGCTGCACGATCTTCGCGGCAGTTTCGGGGTCGTCTGCGGCGACACTGACCACGGTTGGCAAAATGTCGATCCCGGAACTGCGCAAGCGCGGCTATCCCGAGTTCATGACCATCGGCACACTGGCAGGCTCGGCGACCCTGGGGCTGATGATCCCGCCGTCGCTGACGCTGATCGTCTATGGGGTCACCATCAACGAATCGATCACGCAGCTCTTCATGGCCGGCGTCATACCCGGCCTCGTGCTCGCGTCTCTCTTCATGCTCTACGTCGCGGCATGGCACTTTGCCCTGCCCCGGCAGCGTCCGGAGCCCGAGCCCCTTATGTCCTTTGGTCAGATGCTCTGGAACTCGCGGTTTCTGGTGCCCGTGATCCTGCTGGTGCTCTTTGTGATCGGTTCGATGTATCTGGGCTTTGCCACGGCGACCGAGGCCGCCGCCTTTGGCGTGATTGGCGCTCTGGTTCTTGCGACGGCGCAGGGATCGCTCAACTGGGCAACTTTTACCGAGAGCCTGATGGGCGCCACCCGAACCTCGGCCATGATTGCGCTGATCCTGATGGGCGCGGCGTTCCTGAGCCTTTCGATGGGCTTCACAGGGCTGCCGCGCACGCTGGCCGAGTGGATCGGGTCCATGAACCTCTCGCCCATCATGCTGATCGCCGCACTGACGGTCTTCTACATTATCATCGGCATGTTCCTCGATGGGATCTCCTCGGTCGTGCTGACGATGGCGGTGGTCGAGACAATGGTGCGTCAGGCCGGGATCGACCTGATCTGGTTCGGCATTTTTATTGTCGTCGTGGTCGAGATGGCTCAGATCACCCCGCCGATCGGGTTCAACCTGTTTGTGCTGCAGGGCATGACCAAGCATCAGATCGGGTACATCGCAAAGACCGCGGTGCCGATGTTCCTGATCATGTGCCTGATGGTGGTGATCCTCGTGATCTTCCCGGAATTGGCGACCTGGCTGCCCGAAAGCCTGCGCACCCGCTCTGGGGATGGCTAGATGTTGAGAACACTGGCCTGGTGTGGGGCGCGGGCGCAGTGGATCCTAGCGCTTGGGGTTCTGAGCGCACTGGTCCTGCCGGTGCCGGGCGCGTTGCTCGAGGGCACCCTTCCCATTCTTGTCGCAACGCTGATCGGCCTTGCCATGACACGGATCGATCTTTTCGCCGTAGCGCGACGGATGCTGAACCCGTTGCGGCTTGTTCGAAACCTCGCGATCTGTGGTTTGTTGATGTTGGTGACACCGGCACTGTTCTGGTGGGCGGCCAGCCTTGCGGAGCTGCCGCCCGGACAGATCGAAGCGCTGGTCTATACCAGCGCAGGCCCACCGCTCGGATCGGCCGCGGCGTTCTGTCTTCTGCTTGGTCTGGATGCGGCCTTCGCGCTGGAAATCACGGTGCTCGGGTCCTTCCTAGCGCCGATAACGATGCCCGTGGTTGCGCGGACCCTGCTGGGCGAGGCCGTCCCCATCGATGCCGCGGAGATGGCGTTTCGGCTGACGGTCCTGATCGGATCCGCCGTTGCAGGAGCGTTGTTTGCGCGCCATCTGCTGGGAGCAGACTGGATCACCCGCCAATCCAGAGCGTTCGATGGCCTCTCCGCAATCATCATGGTGCTATTCCTGTTCCCCCTGTTTCTCGGCCTGCCAGAAGAAATCCTCGCCGCGCCGGTCTTCGCCGCGGGCACACTGGCGCTTGCGATCGCGGCGAATCTCGGCGTTCAAATCGTGGCTTTCTTGGGATTACGGTCCTTCGCAGGCCGTGAAAGTGGCGGCGCCACGGCTGTGATTTGGGGGAACCGGAATGCGGCCTTGGCGCTCGCCGCGCTGCCCGAAGCGCCGGTCCTGACCCTCTATGTCGCGCTCTATCAGTTCCCGATGTACTTCACGCCCCTTGTGATGCGCCACATCGTCGGGGATGCCGGCAGGGAAAAATAAACCCTGGCTGGAAAGGTCTCGGTTACGATTGTCGACTAGGGTCTCGCTGATCTCTGATTTTTGGAGCCTAGCCATGCGTTTGAACACAGAAGACACGGGGAATGTCGTCGTCATCACCCTTGGTGAACCGAAACTCGATGCGACCCTGTCCCATGAGTTCAAAGAACTCGCCACGGCGGCCGCCCGGAGTGATCGGAACATCTATCTGCTTGATGTCTCCTCGGTCACCTTCATGGACAGTTCTGGCATCGGAGCCATCGTTGGGGTCATGAAGGTTCTGGGGCGGAACAACCGGCTCGAACTTTGCGGGCTGACGCCTGCAGTGCGCAAGGTCTTCCGCCTGACGCGCATGGACAAGATCTTCAAGCTTCATGAAACGCGCGAGGTTGCACTCGCCAGTCATCCGGCACCCGTTCAGGCAACGGGGACCTGAGCATGAACCATGTCGACGCACTGACACACGAACACCTTCGCTATTCGATCCTGAGTTCCTTCACCAACGCCGCAAATCTGGCGGAGAAGATCAGCCATGTGTGCACAGCACGGCCAGGCGCGAACCCGGAGGATGCCGAATCGCTGCGGCTCTGTCTTGCCGAGGCACTGACCAACATCGTTGAGCACGCCTATGGCGGGATGGAAGGCAAGCCGATCCATGCTGACGTGCACATCAGGACGAACAGCTTCGAAGTCGAGTTGATTGACGAAGGCAAGGCGATGCCCGGTGGCAAGCTGCCCGAGGTGTCTGTCGATTTCGATGCTGACGATTTTGAAAGCCTGCCGGAGAACGGGCTGGGATGGCTGCTCATCAGGAGCGAGATGGACGACGTTGGCTACGAACGCCGTGACAGCTGCAATGTTCTGCGCCTTCAGAAGCGCTTGAGTTGATCGCAACAGCCCGCGCGTGAGCAGGTGATGGGCCGAGGGGACGGTACACATGGCGATGAGCTCAGCCGCGGCGCACCCGAACACCTCGATGCTGTCGGCCGAAACCTCTGAATTCCGGAAGCTGGTCGCACTGATTGTCGACGATTCTGCGTCTCAGCGGACAACCCTGCGGATCCTTTTGCGCAAGTGGAACTTCGAGACAATCGAAGCCAAATCCGGCGAGGAAGCGCTCGACATCTGTCGGACGTCAGACATCGATTTCGTCATCAGCGACTGGATGATGCCCGGCATGACGGGGCCAGAACTGTGCCGGGCTCTCCGCCAGTTGAATCTCGAGCGATACATCTATCTGATCCTGCTGACATCGAAGTCAGACAAGGACGATATCACCGAAGGCTTCGAGGCAGGCGCGGACGATTTTCTGGCAAAGCCCATGGAACCCTCCGAGTTGAAGGCGCGGCTGCAAACCGGTCGGCGCATCATCTCAATGCAGGAGGATATGGTCGAAAAAAACCGTCGGATCTCCGAGGCTTTTGACCGGCTGAACCTGCTCTACAAACGCATCGATGATGACCTGCGTTCGGCCTCGCGAATGCAGCAATCACTGATCCCGCCGCGCCAAACCCGCTGCGGCCCGGTGAACATCGGCGTCCTCTATCAGCCGTCTGGCCATGTCGGCGGGGATCTGGTCGGCTTCTTCGAGATCGCCGTAAACCGGATTGCCCTTTATGCGATCGACGTTGCCGGGCACGGCGTCAGCTCGGCTCTGATGACCGCGCGGTTGTCGAACTTCTTCTCAGGACAGCATCTTGACGAAAACATCGGCATTCGGCGATTGCCGAGCGGTGAGTACAGCTCACGCAACCCGGCAAACATTGCTGCGGAATTGAACGAACGCCTGCAAGACGACGCGGACACCGATCTCTACTTCACGATGCTCTATGCGGATGTGAATCTCGATACCGGCACGGTCGTCCTTTGCCAGGCAGGGCACCCAAATCCTGCGCTGATCCGGCGCTCCGGTCAGATCGAGTTCCCGGGAGAGGGCGGCCTTCCGATCGGTCTCGTTCCGGACATCGCCTATGACACTGTCACGATCACGATGAAGCCTGGCGATCGGCTCATCATGTTTTCCGATGGGATCACCGAGTGCGAGAATGGCGACGGCGCGATGCTGGATGAAGATGGGCTTGCCGAGATTGTGAAAGGCAAACCTGATCTTGGCGAAGCAGCACTTCTGGATGAAATCATCAAGGGCATGACCGCTTTTGCCGGCACTGACCACTTCAGTGACGATGTGTCCGCGCTTGCGTTCACAATGCCTTAGCGACACCTGCGCTGGACGTCTTCAAAACGCACGCTGATCAGTGGTAGCGCCTAGGACGCGCAGGCTGACCGGAACCACATCCGAACAGCATCAAGGTCCGCTGTCAGTCTGGTGACAACTTCGGGCGTGACAGCGTCCGCCGGACGCCCCTCGAGAGCCTCGCAAAAATCGCCAAGCGCCCGTGCACCGATGTTCCGCGCACAGCCTTTCAAGAAATGCAGATGGCGACCAATGCTCTCAGCGTCAGCATCCGGATCGATGGTCCGGAGCGCCTCGACGGCCTCGAACGCTTCCTCAAGAAACGCATCGACGATCTCCGACAACTCATCGGCGCCGAAATCTTCCTCAAGCTCGCGCAGACGCGTCTGGTCGATCATGGCCTCACCTCCAAGGCTCAGGCCTACTCGGTTGTGCTTGCAAATTCCCTAATGCACCATTTTGATCGAAGCGAGCACGGCAGGATCGCCGCCGCACACGATGTGCGCGCGCCGCATCGACGCCATTGGAACACGATCACTGGCGAGGTGTGATTTGGACAAGATCCCGCAGCATAGCAGCTACGATGTCGTCATAGTCGGCGGTGCGATGATGGGCTCGTCAACGGCCTGGTGGCTGAGCCGGAACCCGGATTTCATGGGGCGCATCCTCGTCGTGGAACGTGATCCAAGCTACGAGTTCGCCTCGACCAGCCACACAAATTCCTGCATCCGCCAGCAGTTTTCGTCCGATATCAACATCCGGATCAGCCAGTTCGGTGCCGAGTTCATCCGTGGCTTCCGCACATTCATGGACGACCCGGAGGCACCCGACATCCTGCTCCGCAGTTTTGGCTATCTCTATCTCGCCGATGATGAAACCCGGGCCGAAGACCTGCGCACCGCGCAACGGGTTCAGGCAGAGTACGGAGCAGGCACGCGCATCCTGAGCCCGGAGGAGCTTGCGGAGCAGTTTCCGTTCTACAACCTCGATGGCATCATCCTCGGCAGCCACAACCCTGTGGATGAAGGCTACTTCGACGGGGGGACCATCTTCGAGTGGTTCCGGCGCAAGTCCCGCGCACAAGGCGTGGAGTACGTTGCCAACCAGATCACGGCAATCACCCGGACAGGCAACCGCATCGATACGGTCACGCTTGAGACTGGCGAGGTGATTTCTGCCGGATACGTCATCAACGCGTCAGGGCCACGTGCCGCGGCCACGGCTCGCATGGCAGGCTTCGATCTGCCGGTCGAACCGCGTCGGCGATACACCTACATCTTCGAGTGCCCCGAGGACTTGGGCCAGGATCTGCCGCTGACCATCGACCCGTCCGGTTGTCATATGCGGTGGGACGGGCGGTACTTCCTGTGCGGTTGTCCTCCTTTCGAAGATGCAGCGATGGCCTTCGACGACTTCGGCTACGAGGACGGGATCTGGGAGGAGAAGCTGTGGCCTTCGATCGCGGCTCGCGTCCCGGCATTTGAGCAGGTGCGCGTCGTGAACTCATGGGTCGGACACTACGCGTTCAACACGCTGGACCACAACGCCATCATCGGGCCGCATCCGGAGGTGCCGAATTTCATCTTCTGTAACGGGTTCTCTGGGCACGGGCTCCAGCAGTCACCCGCCATGGGCCGCGCCGTCAGTGAGCTGGTGATCCACGGAGAGTTCCGCACACTGGACATGACGCCGCTGGGCTATGAGCGAATCCTGACGGGCACGCCCTTTGTCGAAACGGCAATCATTTGACTGTGGGCTAGACGACAAACCGGATCAGGGCCACGACGGCTGCGATACACAAAGCCGCCGCCCAAGCTCTCCACAACAGACGCACCGCGGCACGAATGTCGTCCGGCTCGACCTTGTGCCGTCCGTCTGGGTTCATGAACGGATCATCGGTAAGCGCGCCACCATAGACCCGCGGTCCTGCAAGGGCGACATCGAGGACACTGGCCATGGCAGCTTCCGGCCATCCTGCATTGGGCGAGCGATGGCCCGGTGCGTCGCGATGCATCCGGCTTGCGGCGGCGAGGCGCCCGCCTGCGGCCAGAAACAGGTAGCCTGTCATGCGCGCCGGGATCCAGTTCATCAGGTCATCGAGCCGCGCCGCCGCCCAGCCAAAATCGCGATAGCGCACATTCTTATGGCCGATCATCGAATCAGCCGTGTTGACGGCCTTGTAGGCGACGATGCCGGGCAACCCGGCAAGAGCAAACCAGAAGGCAGGGGCAATCACGCCGTCCGAGAAATTCTCCGCCGCTGACTCGATCGCAGCCCGGCACACTCCCGTCTCGTCCAGTGTCTCGGGATCCCGACCGACGATCTGCGAGACGGCATGCCGCCCGTCTGCCAGGGACAGGTCCAACGCATCAGCGACGGCCAGCACGTGGTCAACCAGTGACCTGTGCGCCAGAAGGATCGCAGCCCCGATGATCTCCAGAATCCACCCCTGCGCAAAGACGTAGAGGATCACCGGCAAAGGCAGCGTGAGCGCCAACAAGGCGCACACAGCGAAGGCCCCTTTCAGTTGACGCATGCCGCCTTTGTTGAGCCACCGGTCCAGCCATGAAATCAGCCCTCCAATGGCAACGATCGGGTGACGGATCCGCTGCCAGAGCCAACCGGGCTCGCCCAACCACGCGTCCAGAATCAGGGCTAGCGCGAGCATACGATGCGTGCCCGTCGCAACTGATCTGCGCGGTGTTTTGCTACACGCTGGCTCGGGCGAGTCCTTGCTGAGCTTCGAGCATTACACTGCGGCCAGACGCGATCACGCGTGTTGGCCTGTCGCGACTCCATGTCCGCTCGTCCTAGGCAAGCGTCATCGCGCGAGTCTCGGTCTGGAAGTCTTAGCCGCATTGCTCAGAGCCAGGGTTCAACGGGTACCGAAAAGGTGTTTCGTCGTCATGGCGTAAAAGTCGTGCGGAATCAGCCCTGCCAATGAGCAATACGTTGGCGAGTCCAGCACTTGCCACAGCACATTCAGCCGCCGCACACGATGTGCCGGGCAGACTTCGGGCGGGCTCGTACCGGTAAAGTTGTAACAAATGTCATATATCTCCGCGGCGCCCTGTCATATGAACGCCTGAGTTTTCATGCTATGTCTGATCGTATTACAGTCTCAACGCTTCTGCCTCACGGGATCATGGTCGCAAAAATGGTCAAGCTTCGCACATCTGTTGCTGGGATGATGCTCGCCGCGGGATTGGGCGTGATGATCGCGCTTGGCTTCGGCAGCGTGGTCCCGCCGGTTGCGCAGGCGGGCGATTTTCAGGTTGCAGCGGCGAAGCGCCTTGCCCCGCCCAAAGGCCGGCTGAGCACGCGTAAACGTCTGATGGACCCATCGCTGCCGTCGCCGCAAAGCAATCGCAAGTTTCGCGGACGGCAAGCGTTCAAGTGGTTCTGGCAGGAGGTATCGACCTCGCGGGCCGCAGCCAGTGCAGCGCGTTGGAGCAGTGTCCTTCAGGTCGTCGAACGCGGCCGCGCAAAGGGAAAACCGGTTTACGGATCGCGTGCGACCGCACAGCGGATCCTTAAGAATTACGGTCCGTACCTGAAGAAAGAAGCCAAGCGCCGCAACGTATCGCTGCCGCTACTGATTGCCGTCATCGCGGTCGAATCGAACGGTAACCCCGGCGCACGCAGCCCGGTTGGAGCTGGCGGCTTGATGCAGTTGATGCCGGCGACGGCGCGGCGCTTTGGCGTGTCGAACGCTTATGCCCCATCGCAGAACATCCGGGGCGGTGCGCATTATCTCGATTGGCTGCTGCGCTATTTCAACGGCGATGCCGTGCTGGCTCTGGCCGGGTACAATGCGGGTGAAGGTGCCGTGAACAAGTACAAGGGCGTTCCCCCGTTTCGTGAGACGCGCGACTACGTTGCGAAGGTCGCCGGAGCCTACCTCGCAGCGAGGACACTTTGCTCGAACCCTCCGCGCAGCGCCCGGGCGGCGTGTGACATCAAGTAAGTCTCTGACATTTCGCTGCGCGGTGCACTGTGCTGTCCAGCGCAGATGCCTACGATCCAACGATGATGAAGAACGCAAGTGCCAACGAGGCCTCGCCCCGTTGAGCGGCACCCAAAAGCTCTTCCAACCCTGACGACGCCGGTACACTCGCGCCAGGACGTGGCTTCGCGGCTATCAGAATTTGCGGGCCATCTGCATGCAACTGGACACCGAACGTGGTCCCGCCAGAGCCGGAGGTCAGGAAGTCGCTCAAATCTGTCATCCCGCCGAGATTGTCGAACAGGAACAACTTCGCACCGTCACCGCCCTGGATTGTGCCTGTAAGACGATCACCCGCAGCGAGTTCATCCTTGGAGAGCTCGATCTGAACGGAGTTGTCGAGCGCCTGAGGTCCAACCTGATCAAGCGCGAACACCAGGGGGCACTGATCTTCCGTGATCTGGCGCATTCCAATCTGCGCCTCGAACCCTTGCTGGGTTTTGAAGTCTCCGTCAAATGCCAGCACCGGCGGGATCTCTGCCGCGAAGACTTCGATGAGTGCCTTTTGCGGGCCAAGTTCGATTGGCCTGGAGAGGAAACACGCGCCGCCATCATATCCGAGGATGTAGTCGCGTACGGCGCTGTTTTCGCTTGGCTGCGTCACCGAAAGGCGGAACGGGATCGAGCGGCTCACAAGGTTCTGCGGATCGACGGCAGCAATGCGAATGTCGTATTCGCCAAACTCCGTCGGGCGCCCGAACAACTGCACGACACCGTTGTCAGTCATCCGGATGTCAACGCCCGAGGGCACGAAACCATCAACGCTGAGCTTCAGTCCCGCGCCGCCCTCTTCGTCGAAGAAAGACCCAAGGCGAACGTTGAGATCCTGACCCAGCACAACACGATGCGGTCCCGGGTTCGGGTTTTGCAGCGTGGGCGGCTGGTTTTCACTGCTTGGGATCGCGGCGATGGCCGTGCCGCCGTCTCCACCGGAAGGGCTTTGCAACGTGCTGCCGCCACCGGTCGAGGGAAGCGTGAGAGAGCCGTCGGGAGACCCCAACGTCAGCGACCCTGAGCCACTGCTCGGCGCGCTTAGGCCACCCGGTGAGCTCGTTGCAACCTCCGGTTCGACCGAGCCGGCTCCGGGCGTTTCGTCAGGTGGCGGCGTGGTCGGTATCGTCGGCGAGGACTGGGCTTCGCCAGAAGTCGGGGTGGACGGCGTTCCAAGGGTTGGAGTGGAGTCAGAGCCAGTCGCCAAGGATGGTGCGCCGCTGTCGATGCCGGTACTCGGCGCCGTGAGGCCCCCACCGGTTGAGGGCACAGTGGTCGAGGGCGAACCGCCAGAGGGCGCGCTCAATGTCGGTGCGCCGGGTTGGCTGAGGGTCGGCGCAGTGCCGCCGCCCGCACCCAGACCTCCGGGCTGAACTCCGGTAGAAACCCCGTCCGAGGACGTCCCAGGCGCACTAAGCGACCCGCCACCACCGGAAGGCGCAGACAAGGTAGGAGCAGACAGCGTCGGCGCGGTTGGCTGGGCCAGGGCAAGCGCACCTTCCTCGACCGCGAGCGCAACGGTCTGGCTGGCCGCCGCGCCGTCCGGACCCTCGGCGATGATGTCGAACGTGTTCTCGCCACCCAGCGTGGGAGTTCCGATAATGGTCGTGGCGCCATCGGGGGAGACTTGCAGCGTCAGCCCGTCGGGAAGAGCCCCGTTTATGGAGATTTGCAGTTGCTCGGCGGCGCCGTCATAGACGAAAGGACGGCTGGACCAGCGATAGGCTTGGCCAACACGACCGGCGGGCGCCACGACCGAGCCCGCGCTGACGGAGATCGCGGGCGCTGCGGCTACGGTACCACCAACTGGTGTCGGGGTCCCTCCGCCTAGGATCGTGGGGTCAACGACGAAAACATAGGCAGCCGCGGCCACTGCAACGAGACCAACGCCGCCAAGTCCGATGCCGACCCAAGGCAAGCCGCCCTTCTTCTCGCTCTGCTCTGCTTTCTGGCGACGACGCTCACGCGGATGGACAGGCGCCTGCTGACCGCCCGAGACGGCCCCCGCTCCTGCAACACCCGCAACTGCCCCGCCTGCCGTTCCAAGCTGCCAGTTTGCGACCGCTTCCATGTCGGCCGGTCGATCTGCCGGATCGGGCTGGATCATCGCCTCGATCAGCGGGCGGATCCACTCCGGCACATCCGAAAGATCAGGGATCGAGCGCCGTTTCTCAATGACCTCGACCTGGCTGCCGCCCATCGGAAGCGGGCGCCCGATAACCGCTTCGGCAAATACGAGCCCAAGCGAGTAGATATCCGATTTACCGGTGACTTCACCGCCCGCAAGGCCAAGCTGCTCGGGCGAGACGTAGTTGAGCTTCCCGGCAAAGCCCGACCCAATCAGTGTGCCTTCCGACGTGCTCGATTTCGCAATACCGAAATCGATAAGCTTCGCCCGCTCCACGTCGCCATCGACAAGGATCACGTTGTCGGGCGAGATATCCCTGTGAATGATCCCGTGCTTGTGCGCCGCATGGAGCCCACCGGCAACGCGGCGGCAAAGAACAGACATCTCGTCCTGACTGAGCGGTCCGTCTTCGAGCAACCGATCGCCAAGCGCCGGTCCGCCCGCGAACTCCATCGCCAGATACGGCCGGTTCAGAACGGGATCCACCGAGAAGACATAGTAGCGGACAATGGCCTCGTGGTAGAGGTTGTGCAGCGTCGAAGCTTCCTTGCGAAACAGATCAACGATGATCTCATTGTTCGCATGCTCCGGCAGGATCATCTTGATCGCGACCTTGTCGCCGGTCTGCACCAGCTTGCCGACATAGACCTCGCCCATACCGCCCATGGCGATACGTTTCTCGATCTCGTAGATGCCGTTCAGCTGAGTTCCCGGAGGCACTCCGCCGCCATCGACCTGGGTCATGCTTGCCCTCGATACGTCCGCGCTGCGCCGGGTTGGACGGCAGTCACCTCGCGACAAGAGACCGCGACCACTGTCACATTGTCTTTTGCCCCACGTTCCAGAGTCATGGCAATCAAATCGTCAACCACGCGCTTAAGCGGACGCACCTGTGCAACTTCTTCGATCTCGTGGTCTTCCACATGTTCGGTCAGACCATCGGAACAGATAATGAAGGTGTCACCATCCTCGACACGGCCCTGAACCATCTCAAGTTCTGGCTCGTCAAACACACCGATGGCACGGGTGATCACGTTTTTCCGTGGCCAGTCGCGTGCCTCATCCGGGGTCAGCGTCCCGCGGTCGATCAGTTCTTGTGCCTCGGTGTGGTCACGGGAGATCTGCTCGATTTTCGCCTGTCGGATGCGATAGACGCGGCTGTCGCCGGACCAGACACATGCGTACGCGCCATCGAACACCACCAGAGCCGCCAGAGTGCACCCGATCACCGCGTTGTTTCCGCGTTCGGCCGCGGCATCGCGCAGCTTGCGATTGGCCGCGACGACGCGCTCCTCCATAGCAGTCAGCAGAGCGGGCGCACTGGCAGGTGGCGTCAACATGCCGAGTTCTTCGACCAGTGTCTGGCTGGCGAAATCACCCGCATCGTGACCGCCCATCCCATCCGCGACCAGCCAGAGGCCGACCTCCGGCTCCACAAGGAAGCTGTCCTCGTTCAACGCCCGGACCTTGCCGGGGTCCGATCCAGCCTGGGAATCGATCCGAAAGCCGCCCTTGATCATTCTAGACGCCCCCCGGATCCGAGATCGCGGTTTGACCGTGTTCCATACCGATCATCATTGCATATTCAACAGGCGAGGGAAGCCCCCGGCGCACGAACGCGCGCGGCGGCGTGGCCCCGCCATCGGGCGACGGAACCCACCAGTAGCTGAGGTTTCCATAGAAGTCCCGCATCTGCGCATGGCGGAGCGTCGTAAACATCCCCTTGACCCCGCCACCATCGACCGGAACCGAAATCGCATCATTCGGTTGCGGAAGCGTCGTGATGCCAGCTTGAACGGCTTCGTACGTTCCGTCATCGGCCAAGGCGGCCAACATCAGAGCTTCGACCGTTGCAAACCACTCTTCCTGCTCATCGATTTCAGGCGGGCCGATCATCGTGTCGAACGTGCCGATGATGCAGAGCGGGAAGTATCGCCCGACCCCGTCCACCGACGGCATCAGAGCGCCAAGGACCGGTTTGCCGGTAATCTTCGGCCCCAGCCAGAACCGCCAAATCGGGGCCTGCAGATAAACCTGGAGCCAGGATTCGCCCAACTGTTCGCGGCTTTGCGCAACAGCACCCTGGAGCCACGGATCAAATAGTTCCATCAGCCGTGGCTCGACCATGTGTTGGACAAAGTCTCGCCGCGCAGGCAGTTTTCCGAATACGCCGACCGTCATGCGTTTCTCATATACCCCGTGGGCATCTGAACTCGGAAAGAGCACGCAGACTGAACGGATTTAACACAGACGACGCCTGAACGTTGAACGAAGCCTGACGCCCACCGATCGCAAAGTTTACGCCGATGCTGTCGCCCTGGCTGAGCGCTGCGTTCTTGCGGATCAGCTTGAAAAGCCCCCACACACCGGTCTGGGTCAGCCGGCTCTGCTGTCCGGGGATCTCCGGCGTGACGATGATCTCGACACGGCCACCGCCCGGACCCGGCCAGTTCATCGATGCCGGACGCGCAGCGCGATGATCGTAGACCAACTGCTGGCCGTCCACATCGAAAGTGACGGTGTAAGCATCGGGGCTGAGGGTCACCGGCAGCACACTGAAGTTGACGGCTGGCAGACCGCCTCCTGTTGCGAAGAATGCATCCCGGATCTCGCTGGCACGCTGGAACTGACGCAGGGTCTGATTCGAGAGTGTTCGCGACAGTTCTGTGTCGCCTCGCCAACGCCAGTTGCGGCTGGACTGATCGACCATGCCCGCAAGTTTTTGCTGGAAGAACGTGTTCATGATGCCGTTCGGACCAAACAATCGCGCAAAATCCGCCAAGGGAACCTCACGAGACGCGCCCGGGAAGAACGGGTAGCGGTTTGCAATGATCTGCTGGCACTGATTGGTGACCTGATCCCCCAGAGACTGATTAAGCTGTGCCTTCGAGGACCCGATCGCAATCCCGCCCAGCGCTTGCATCGTCCCTTCGGTCATATTGGCAATGATGCCCGGCATACGGCTCGTCTCTGCCTTCAGCGCCTGAAGCTCTGCCAGCATTTGCTGCGTGCCCTGTTGCGCGGCCTGACCGCCGGCCTGTTTCAGGTTCATGGCCTGATAGAGGTTGTTGAACCGCGCGATCAGGTTATCGACCGGTGCGACACCGCCCGAGGCATCGCCTGCGAACTCATGCAACTGCTGGAAGTGCGCTTCGATCCGTTCGCCATAGTTGATCGCAGGGCCGGCGGCCCCGGTGCCCTGGTTGTCGAGCGCGTTCAGAGCGACCGCAGTACCGATCCGCCCGGCAGCCGATTGGCGGGCTTGCAGCAACTGGCGTTCTACCTCGCTCTGGCTGGCATCGGCAGCCGTTCCTGCCGCATCGCCGCCCGCTCCTGCAGCCGCCGCGTCGCCCTTGGTGAGTTGCGTTTCCTTGGTCAGCGACTGCATGAGCTGTTTCAGCGGAGAGGTCGGCGCGGCCAGAGCGCTCATCACGGTCAAGTCATTTCCACCACCGACGGACGCGATCTTGAGGCGACCCATCTGCTGATCCCAGGCCTCTATAAAGTCGACCCGGTAGCGGTTCATGATGTCCTGACGAATGGTCGCAAACTGCGCCTCGATCGCAGATTGCTCACCCACATCACCCAGAACCCAACGTTCGTTCCGCGCGCGCTCGACCATATAGTCCATCTGGCCAAGAACACCGTCGTGGAACCCTTCATACGTGAAGAAGCCAGGAATGTTCACTTCCGTCAGCGGCGCGCCGTCATGGGTCTCGAAGACCAGCGCCGCATCCGGGCCACCGCGTTCAGAAGCATTCCAGTTCGGATAAGCCCGGCCTTCTGCACGGGTTTTCATCAGCGTGTAGGCCCGGTCAGCGACAGGCATCCGGGCGAGCGTGCGCTGTGCCTCCTGCACCAGTGGCCCGTTCAGCGACACCGAGGATGAAGGCCGCTCGAGCACCGCAACCAGATGGTCCATCAGCTTGTTGCGCCCCTGTGCATTGCCTGCACCGGGGTACAAGTTGGCCCAATCGCGCGCCATCCACGTTTTGACCAGGTCCTCATCCATGCGAGCCTGTCCGCCAAGCATCAGATAGACCTTCAAGCCTTCATAGATGAACGCCGTGTTCTGGATATTCTTCTCCAGAAGCTGCTCCATGCGCCAGATCAGACGAGGCGTGAACAGTCGATCCAGCGCGTCGCGGTAGGTCGCCGTGTTCGCATCCCTCAGTCGCTCGTGTTGGCTGAGGCCCAAACCCTCGACCATCGGCACGCCGTCGTCCCGTGTCGCATAGCCGAGCGGCATGTAACGCAGCTTCTCCAAAGGATCGAGAATTGTATGGAGATCTCCGTCGCCGACCTCGACCTGGTTGATCGTGTTGGCCGCAAGCTCGCGGTACTCATCCACCGCGTGATCTGTCTGATCCTGTAACGCTGCATTCTGAAGGTAGCTGTAGCCGAGCATTCCACCGATGCCAGCGACCCCGGCGACGAGCAGCACATAGAGCCCGGACTTGAACAGCAGCGTCCGGCGCATATGGGCCACATTCGTGGACACCCAGCCGCTTTCGTTGAACACAACCTTCTGCAGCATGTCGGTCAGGAAGAAGCTTTTGCCCTGACCGGAGAATGCAGACTGAACGCCGCCCTGTGCACCAAAGTTCCTGTTCAGCGCCCCGAGCACCCGATCAATCGGTGTTCCTTCCTGCGTGCCGGATGTGAAATAGATCCCACGGAGCGAGGTCTCGGACTGATAGCGCGAGGGCTCGAAGACCTTGACCAGGAAGTTGTTCAACGGCTCCTTCAGAGACGCCATCTGCGTCGGGAAGCCGAAAATGCGGCTTCGGGCGCGGGCATCAGGCTCCATCTGCAGACGGTCCGTCATCTGCTCGCTCAGCGCCATCATCAGATCTTCGAACTCTTCCGGGAAGGCGGCAACCATGTTGTCGGTTTTCTGCTTCGGCCGGAAAGTTGTACCCCAGACGGTCGCACGCTGCTCCGGCGTCAGATCGCCGAAGAACTCCATGAACCCGGCGACCAGATCCATCTTGGTCAGCATGACATAGACCGGGAAGCTGATGTTCAGACGATTGTGCAATTCGTCCAGACGCCTCCGGATCGCATTGGCATGCTGATCCAGTTCGTGCGGTGGCAGGGTCATGACATCTTCGATCGAGATGCAGAGCAGTACACCGTTGATCGGTTGGCGGGGCCGGTTCTCGGCCATCATGTCCAGGAAGCCGGTCCAGCTTTTCTGGTCAGCCGTACTGTCTGAATCCTGTGTGGTGTAACGACCCGCCGTATCGATCATCACGGCTTCTTCCGTAAACCACCAGTCGCAGTGACGCGTACCGCCTACACCTGCGATCGCCGCCGCCCCGCCAGCGCCGGCCAGCGGAAACTTCAAACCTGAATTCACCAAGGCCGTGGTCTTTCCCGATCCTGGCGGACCGATGATGACGTACCAGGGCAGGTCATAGAGGTAGGCCGATCCACCCCGCGATGACGACTTCTTCAACGTTGCCATCGCGTCCTGAAGCTTGTCCCGCAGGATCGGCGTATCGTCGGCGCCGCCCGCGCCGCCCATGATACCCTCCTCCAGGCCTTCGGCACTCTTCTTGCGGCGCAGCATCCGCACCAGCCATACCGCCCCGGCGATCGCCCAGATCACAGCGATCACGATGATCCGTGTGACCACCCCTTCCAGAGGCCATACCTCGCCCCAGCCGATGAGGGGTCCAACGAACCAAATCAGAAGGCTGAGGGCCAACAGCCCGAGGACCGTAAAGATCGTGACCCAGATGCTGCCTTTCATGATCCTAATCCTTTCCTGACCGCAGGGCCTTATTGGGTACGTTCAATCAGAAGTTCGACACGCCGGTTCTCGGGCCAGCAGCCGCGATCCTTCGCGGGAGTGCAGATCGGATCGTCGGGGCCTCGCCCCTCGACCTGGGTTCTGAGATCCGGCGGCGAGACCGGCAGAATGGCGTCGATCACGGATTGGGCCCGCGCCTTGGACAGCCCGTGGTTCGAGCCGAACCGCGAGGTGCTGGACAGGGGCTGCGCATCCGAATGGCCAAGCGCGATCACACGGCCGTGCTTGAAGCCCTTCTGACGCAGCAACTGCGTCTCGTTCTCGAAAACCTCGCCGATACGCGGGGCCAGCGTTGTCTTGAACTCGTTCGACACATCCGCCTTGCCCGATGGGAACAGCAGCTTGTTCGACATCCGCACGATGATGAAGTTCGCATCGAGATAGTCAGCGGAAACGAGACCACTGTCGATCTCGGGCTTCAACGCGGCGCGGATCCGGTCAAGCTGGCCGTTATCGATGGTTTCCGGCGGTGGTGGCGGTGGCGGCGGTGGCGGCGCCGTGAACTTGGCGCGGGCAATCGCGATATCCTGCTCAGGGTGGATAGCCTCGACTTCTGACACCAGTTTCTCGGTCTCTCCGGCGAGCGCGATCTTAAGCCCAAAGAAAAGTCCGGCGAGCAGGATCCCAGCCAGCGCCGCGACAGCCCAGAACGGGATCTGCATCCCGATGGACTTTCGCCCAATGTCCATGCCTTTCCAGTGCGGCGACAGCGCCCATCCACCGCCCGGCGTGACGCCGCGCAAGGCTTGGTAGACATCTCGCCGGATCGTCTGGATCGCACCGGCCCCTTGCGGCGACGCCCGGTGCATCCCTTCGAAGCCCAGTGCAAGGCACGCATATTTCAGCTCGAGCAAGTCATAATTCGCGCCCGGGTTCTTCAACGCCTCCGTCAGGTTATCGAAGAACCGGGTGCCGCCTATCCGCTCGCCGAAGTACCGGCCCAACATCGGATCTTGCGTCCAGACGTGACGATCCTCGCCGGGCAGGTTCTGCACGATGTCGTCTGCCGTCGCACAGAGCGCATATTTCGCAGTCTTGAGTTGTTCAGGATAGGCACCGGAGTCGGTTGCCGCCTTCTCGAATGTCTCGATCGACCGACTGACCGAGGCTTTCAGGTCGCTAAAGCTGGCCTGCGTCATCGCATTTCGCAGACGGCCAAGCAGATCCAGAAGCGGACCGGCGGCACCGATCAGCGGGTTTGCCCCGGGCGTTGCGACCTGGCCAATCGGCTGGCCTTGAGGTGCAGCGCCCATGGGCGGGGCACCGACCGGTTGCGGTGGCGGCATCGCCCCGCCGGGT
This sequence comes from Pseudomonadota bacterium, assembly GCA_039821125.1. Classification (GTDB taxonomy): domain Bacteria; phylum Pseudomonadota; class Alphaproteobacteria; order Rhodobacterales; family Rhodobacteraceae; genus Thermohalobaculum. The sequence continues at coordinate 22,131 of JBCBOR010000013.1, read as the reverse complement.
TGTTGCGGCGGCGGCATCGCACCCGGAGATGGAGCAGGCTGTTGCGGAGGCGGTGTTGCGCCGGGTTGCGGGGTCGGTGTTGCAGGGCGCCCGCCTGGGTTCGGGCGAATGATGGTCCGGTCGTTCTGACCGAACGGATCGAAGGGATCGTTGCCGCTCATTTCGTATCCTCCCTGACGGCCCAGAACTCCATCTTGAGATCCGGCCAATCACCCGAGAAATGCATACCCACCGCAGGGGCCTGGCTGAATTCCGACCAAAGCGGTGTCTGCTTGTCGAGCCTGAAGTAAACGTGGTCCGTGAGCGCCCGGATCTGCCGCGGCGGGGTCGGCAGGTGCACCAGCGGGACGCCTGGCAGATGTGCGTGCACGATCTCCTGCATCTTGGTCGAGGGACCAAGTTTGAAGAGATGCGGGAACTGCTGCTGGATTTCGGTCAGTGACTTGGTTGCCGCAACCTCGATCACGAAGGTCGCGTGCTGGAACAAAGCCCTGTCGCGGATCGGGGAGACATAGGCATTCTGGGCCTTTTCGACCAATTCCAGACGAACTGCACGGCGTTCCATGCGCGCGCTCAGAGCACTTTGCAGATCGCGCAGCAGCGGCATAAAGGTGCCTGTCAGATCATCGTGATTGTATGGATCGTACTTGTTGGCGAGCCGCTGCGCCGTTGCGAACGTCGCAAGTTCGCCCGCGACGCCCAACAACCGTTCATAGAGCCGTTCGGGATGCACATATTGCGATCCTCGGAGGTGGCGCAACGCCGGGATTTCCCGGTTCAGAACCTGCAGGATGAAGTAATCCGCATACTGCAAGCCGCCTCCGGACGTCGGATCTGCGGCGTAACGCGATAACTCCTCAAGCTTCGTCTCGATCCAGCCGATCACCCGGTCGAGGATCCCGTTGAACCCGGGATGGGCATGGGTAGAGATCGCAGGCGGCAGATACCGCTCATCGAAGATGACGGTCTTGTCCTGAATCTCGACCACCCTTGCGAGACCGATCTGGGTGAACCCGCTTTTCGAGCCATCCAGAACCTCATAGCTGAGGCGCGGATGGGCTATGTCGATCTCTTCCTCGCCCCGGGTCGCCGCGGTACTGTCAATCACGGTGCCATCGCTGCGCCAATAGCGCGACGCACTGTCGGCATCCGGAAAATCGACCTCTCGCGAGTTCTTAGCGATGGCCGGGATCGAGAGACCAACCACAGTGTTCGACAGCTTCTCGTTCAACTCCAACGGTTCGGGCAGGGGAGCATGGTCCGGTACGTCAAACGGCATTCCGTCCGGCATGATCCCTGCGCACCGGCGCACGGCGAACTTCCCCTGCTGTGCAAGGTCATGGTCGATCTCAAGCGCCGTCACGCCCCAAGGATAGGGCGTGATGCGGCCAACACGCGAGACAAGAGCATTTTCATGATAGCGATCCTGCTGCTGAAAATGCTGCGGCCTGAGAAACAGGCCTTCCGTCCAGGCAACCTTGCTGTTCCAAGTCATTCAAGATCCCCCGCCGGATGTGCCTCTGATCGTGCTGATGCCATGGCCTCCGGGTTTCGTCCTAGTTCAGTGTAACTTCATTCGCATCGATCGTCGCCTTAAGCAACGTCACCTCGTTCGGTTTCACGGCTTGTTTCACACGCCATTTTGCCGTGTCGATCTGCCGGTATGCAACCGCGACCCCGATGTCCGTGGTTCCGTCGGGCAATTCAAAGATCTTCTTCTGCTCCTTGCCCGGAACAACAATCATGCGCGCGATCCGCGTCATGCTCTCCTGCAGCGAGCCCAACTCGCCGCCTGTCAGTGCATCCGGATCTCCCGTCTCGAAGGGGGCGCCCGGTTTCAGCGCATAGACGAAAACAGCCGAGGGGCTGGCACGTCCGTTCGGGTCAGGGTTCGCAGCATCGGTTGCCCGAATGTTCACCTGGGCCACAGTGGGCTCTTTCTGCGGTGGCGGAGGCGGAGCCGAGCAGGCTGCCACAAACAGTGCCGCGATCAACGCGAGCGATGCAACCTTAACCATACGAAACGCCATTCCCTTGGTCCTCCATTCTGTTCGAGCCTGGGTTGCCGGTCATCTGCCACAACCATCTGATTCAGAACAGAGTGTTAGCCTTGCCGATCATACATTTCGGCAAACAGAATCATGAAGGCATCAATCATTCCGCGCTCGTGACGCGATGCTTTCGCTGTGTACCGTTCAACATAAGTATCCCAGAACTTCGCACGCCGAGAACTGACAAGCGCAGCAAGGCCTCCGTCTTTTGACGTCGCACCGGCAATGCTCTCGGGATCCAGATCCTCGATCAAAGCTTGCAGAGCCTGCTGCATCGCTCCGAATGTCTGGACCTGGTGCTTCTGAAGATCGCCGAAGCTCTGGTCGACGGTTTGCGCAGCATCGAGATAGCTGCGGGTTTTCTCGCCGAACATGACGCGCATGGCATCTGCCGGCGTTGGTGAGAACTTCAGCGGGTTGTTCTCCAGCGCTCCAATCATGGTCCGCTCGGACGAGCGCATTGCGCTTTTGGTTTCAGCCCGTGCGAGCAGCATGGCCTGCAGGTTTTCGGTCACCGTCTTGAAGAGAGCGCCGAGTTCCTCAGCAAAGGCATCATCGTCGCGGCCCGCGACAGAACCTGCGGGCATCCCTGCCCCACGCTCGAAGGCCGCAACGAACGAGCCTGCGGGACCGGCGGACTGAGCGGCCGCAGATGCGCTGGGCTGTGGCTCTGGATCGGCCTGTTCGGGTTGTACGCCATCGGCCCACTGACTGGCTAAACCGTCTCCCGCAGATGGTGCCTGAGGTGTCACGGATGCCGGTGGTACAGATGGTGCAGGTGGTGCGGAAGGTTGAACAGACCGGACCGGCGTTGGCGCAACGACAGGGTCTTGGGCTGTCTCTGGTTCGGGGAGGGGTTCCGGCTCCGGCTCTGGTTCAGGCGTTGCAGGCGTCTCAGCAGGTTCGACGACCGGCGCCGGATCCGCTCCCCAGACTGGCTCCACAGCCTCGGACGGCGCGTCCGAGGCCTCGACAGGCTCGGGATCTACCGGGGCTTCACCAGTCGGCCCGAAAGGATCCACAGGCATGTCCTCGAGACCGGGCGCATCCTCAGCCGGCTGGGTGTCTGTGTCAGCGGCGGGCTCAGAAGAAGTATCGGCAAAGGGATCAAAGGTGTCAGCAGACGGCACCGGATCTGGTGTTGGCTCGGCAGCAGGAGAAACCGCCTCTTCGGTCGCCGCGCTCTCCGCCTCGGAGACCTCTGAGTTACCTCGCCAGTCCTGTGGAGGCGTATCGGCCGTCTGTGCGCCCGGCGACGGAACGGCCCACCCGAAATCGTCGTCGCTTGCTGACGAAGCTGAAGGTGTCGGTGTCGTCCAGTCCACATCCGCGTCAGTTGCCGGCGTGGAAATGACGTCCTCGACACCCCACGAGATGTTCTCCTCCGCCAGATCGCCCGCCCCATGAGCCACCGGTGGCCCGGAATCCGCCCGTGCATGTGCCGAGAATTCGCGCTTATCCACGGCGTCTGCCGCGTCCGAGACACCACTCCACGGGTCGAGATTGACACTGGTGTGCGCCGAGCTTCGGATCGCCGGACCTGCTCCGCCATCTTCCCCGATCAACTCGGCGAGGATGATATATTGCCCGATGTAAAGACGATCACCGTTCTGCAACCGGTGAGGTTCGGTCAACCGCCCGGACTGACCATTCACAGACGTGCCGTTCGTCGAGACGTCGTGAACCCAGTATCCCCCATCGCGGAAGTGGATCTCACAGTGCTTCCCGGAAATGAAGCGCTCGACGTCTGGCAGCGTCCAGTCGAGATAGGGATCGCGCCCAATATCGATCCCGCGGCGGTCGAGCTCGAAGAAGACGGGGCCGCCATCCGGCAGCGTATCGACGTTCTCAATCCTAAGAATAAGAGGCACGTTCATCACCCAGCGCGGTTTTTTCTATCGATCAAGTCTGCGGGCCATCAGCGGGATGTCAACGCAGATCGGAGCCGAAAGCGATCACCCCGCCTCGGCAGGTTCCGCAGGTTGTGCACCGCCGCCGCGCTCCCGCCACGGTGCTGTTCCGTCGCCGCCGGTCGCGAAATCCCGTGCACTCTCGAGCGCGCAAAGCAACGTCGCATGGCGGACAAAAGCATCTTCATCGTTGGCTGCCTGCAGGATCGCCATCGCGACACACTTGCCCGAAATCTCTGGCGACGGCGGCACGGCCTGCAATCCGGCAGGCGCAAGCGATCCGCTCGTGGTAAAGGCGGCAAAGGCAATCCCTGCACCGGCTCCCTCGAAATATTCTTCCTCGGCAAACTTCCCGGCCGCACGACGCTCTGCCTCTTCAGGATGGCGCACCCATGCCTCGGCAAGGCGCAATCCTTCTTTCGTGACGTCCGAAACATCACCAATGCCACGAATGCAGAGGCACCCCCACCAGACGGCTTCACGTTTCGGAAGGGCAAGCGCTGTGAAGATCACCGCTCGTGCGAGATCTTCGTCCTCCGCAAGTGTTGAGACAAAGTCGAGCGGAGTGAGGCCTTCGGGGATCTCTCCGATATCCTCCGCGGCCTCGGGGAACGCCTCAGCGACCTGCTGCGCAGTCGTATATCGAATGCGGCTATCCATGTCGCGCCTTCTACTCCCCGCCGTCCGAACTCTTCGAGTTTGCCGGGGCATACCCCACAGCATCCGTGTCGTCTGTAACAACGGTTACAAGTTTAGCAAAATCATGGCGACTCGCCTCGGCAAGCCGCCCTTCCTCGCGTCAGGTCACTTTACCTCATACACAAAATCGTTGTCAGCAACTGTGACGTTCGCTTCTGTGATGATATCGCCGGTGAGTGAGCGGTTGAGAACTTCAAGCGATATCGCCGGCAGCATGGTATTGGTGATGATATTGTCAATCATGCGACCACCGGATGCCGGATCGTTGCAACGCCGGACAATCTCCGCGACCACATCATCCCCGTAGTTGAACGCCGCATTGTGCTCGGACTTCATGCGCTTGGTGATACGGCCAAGCTGCAGATTGACAATCTTGCCCATGTCGTCGTCCGTCAGCGGGTAGTAGGGGATCGTCACGATGCGCCCCAGAAGCGCCGCGGGGAACACCTTGAGCAGTTCCGGTTTCAGAGCCTCACCCAGTTTCTCCGGCTCGGGCGCCAGTTCCGGGTCCTTGGTCAGTTCCATGATCAGGTCTGTCCCGACATTCGAGGTCAGAATGATCAGGCAGTTCTTGAAATCGATCAGCCGGCCCGTGCCATCTTCCATCTGGCCTTTGTCGAAGACTTGGAAGAACACCTCGTGCACATCACCATGGGCCTTCTCGACCTCATCGAGCAAAACCACCGAGTAGGGCTTGCGACGCACCGCTTCGGTTAGTTTGCCACCTTCGCCATAGCCGACATAGCCCGGAGGCGCACCTTTGAGGCTGCTGACTGTGTGCGCTTCCTGATACTCGGACATGTTGATGGTGATGATGTTCTGCTCACCGCCGTAGATCGCCTCAGCCAGCGCGAGGGCGGATTCGGTTTTCCCGACCCCCGACGGACCGCAAAGCATGAAGACCCCGATCGGCTTGTTCGGGTTGTCCAGCTTGGCACGGTTGGTCTGGATGCGCTTGGCGATCATCTCGATGCCATGGCCCTGGCCGATGACACGCTCGTTGACCGTATCCGCCAGGTTCAGGATCTGTTGCACCTCGTCGGCGACCATCCTGCCCGCCGGGATGCCCGTCCAATCCGAGATGATCGTCGCCACCGCCTGCTCATCGACATGCGGGTATATCATCCGGTTGTCGGGATGGATCTCATCAAGCTCGCCAACCTTGCCTTCCAGAGCAGCACGCACGGTGGATGCATCCGCAGCCTCCTCGCCCATTTGAGCGCGAAGATCCTGGATCTCCTTGACGATAGCCTGCTCCTTCTCCCACTCGGCCTCGTAGCCGGCGAGTTTCTCGTGCAGGTCTGCAATCTCCTCTTCAAGCTCGGTGATCCGGCCTTCATTCGCGGTGCCAAGCGCCCGGTCTGCCTCCTGGCTGGCCTTCTCGCTCTCACGATTTTCGATCAGCTTTCGTGTGTCTTCCACGATGGCTGGAACTGCGACCTGAGAGATCGCAACCCTGGCACAGGCCGTGTCTATCAGGCTGACGGCCTTGTCTGGCAGCTGCCGCGCCGGAATGTAACGCGCCGAAAGAGAACACGCCGCCACGATGGCCTCGTCCGCAACCTTCACGCCGTGGTGCTTCTCCATCACGCCGATCATGCCGCGCAGCATATAGGCACATTTTTCAATGCTGGGTTCGTCGACATTGATGACCTGGAAGCGCCGGGTCAGGGCGGGGTCCTTCTCGAAGTACTTCTGATACTCCATCCACGTGGTGGCTGCGATCGTCCGCAATGTGCCGCGTGCGAGGGCGGGTTTCAGCAGATTGGCAGCATCGCCAGTACCGGCTGAGCCCCCTGCCCCGATCAGCGTATGTGCCTCATCAATGAACATGATGATCGGCGTTGGGGAGGATTGGACCTCATCGATGACCTGACGCAGACGCTGTTCGAACTCACCCTTCATCGACGCACCGGCCTGAAGCAAACCGATATCGAGTGACAGCAACCGCACCCCTTGGAGACTTGGCGGCACCTCGCCCTTCACGATCTTCTGGGCAAAGCCCTCAACAACTGCGGTCTTACCGACACCCGCCTCACCTGTGATGATCGGATTGTTCTGTCGGCGGCGCTGAAGGATATCGACGATCTGCCGGATTTCTTCGTCGCGACCGACAATCGGATCCATCTCCTCGGCTTTGGCGGTGAAATCTACGCAGAACTTGTCGAGCGCGGTTGTGCCCGTCGGCCCTTCGGCCGCATCAGTCCCTGCACCGCCGATGGACGAGCCATCCATTGGCTTCAGCGTTTCCTCGTCGCTCTCGCGCCAGATTTCGTTGTAGTCGCTGGCGAGTGCATCGGGATTCAGCTTCTTGAACTCACCGCTGAGACCCTGAAGTGTGCGGTTGAGTTTCATATCCTTCAGCATGCCCATCAGGACGTGCCCGGTGCGGATCTGCATCTCTCCAAAGAAGAGCGTTGCATAGAACCAGCCGCGCTCGAGGGTATCGACGATTTGCTCCGAGACCTGGGGCATCTCGGTGACGTTCTTCTTGAACCCCTCGACCACCGATTGGACATCGCGCAAGAGCTGCCCGCGATCGAGACCGTAGTGATCGCAAGTCAAGGCCAGGTCAGAGCGATCCTTCTGGAGCACGTGCAGGAACCAGTGGGCCAGTTCAAGGTTGGCATTCCCACTGCCCTTCGCTTGGCGCAGGGCCTGGATGAAGCAATCGTATCCGAGACGGTTCAACTTACCCGTGACTGTTTCTAGGCTAATATCCGTCATGGCAGTGCCCCCTGACTCTCGAAAATCTGTTTCATATTGTGACAGCATCGCCGCGCGATGGCGAGAACCGTGTCTTCACATAGGTTTGGGTTTTCTCCTGAGACGGCTTGCGCATCCAGGTGGTCCATCCGAGTTGCCCGTAGGCGCCAAGCTCTGACGGGCGCGGCTCGTAGTGCGGCAGGACCAGTTCAACATCCCACTCGTACTCGAAACCGACAATGTTCGACAGCGCATCAACAAGGCGTTCGTTCGCGTCGCCATCCGGCAGAAAGCGTTCGTAGTTTTCCAGCGTGCCTGGAAACAACCGGACACAGAACTTGTTGTCTACGGTCAGAACCCGCTCACCGACGATCGCCTCCTGACCGAGGCGCGTGTGGGCCGCACCAAGACGCGTCTGCTCATCCTGGGCTAGCGGCAGAAACGTGCCGATGAACTGATCGACCTCGCACTCGATGCCGAAAATCCCGGACAGCACGTTTTCGATCCGCGAAGCGCTGACCGTCCTCGGGCCAAGGATTCCAGCATACGCGTATTTCTGCCCATCCGGCATTGAATCGAGCGCGCGCCAGGTCTCTGTCCCGATACCCAGGGCCGATCCAACGTAGTCGCGAAAGCGGTCCTGGTTGGGCCGCAACGCCTGCGATGCTGGCCGGCAATCGGAATGCGCCCGGTAGAACAGCTGCAAAAAGCGATTGTTGAAGATGTCAAGAAACCGGACAAACGCATCATCGCGCCGCGAGAACCATGACAGCGCTTCCTCGGTCAGGTTGCTGGGCAGAGGGCCCATCGGCCCAAGCATACCGAGAAACTTGGTCCTTAGCCGCGACTTCTGGCGGTTTGTCTTCGGATCATAGCTGGCAGTGTTGGATGCCGGAAAGTCGAGGAAAGGCACCTGTCCCAGATCGATGAACTCGTCGCGCCGGGTCGCTGTGTCACCGATCCGCGGCTTGTCCTCGTTCAACGCCTCTTCACGGTTCAGGACCCAGAAGAGATTGAACCGCCAAGGTTCCTCGGCCAGCCTCTGCTTCCAGCTCACAGAACCTGCCTCCGCCCAAGACGCGGTGGCCAGCGCATGATTTCCTTGCGCTCGGGCGTGCGAATGACGGTCTGCGTGAACTGGTTCAGTGATACGTACTCAGCGAAGAAACGGTCCAGAACCGCTCCCAGAAGAAACACGCCCGACCCTTCGAACGCCTTGTCTTCCATGGTGATCGTCACCTCAAGCCCACGCGCGACGGCAACACCGCTCAACGCACGAACCCGGCGCGACACAGGTTTGCTGTCGACTGTACGGACACCCCGGATACGGCGCTCAGTCACACTGTCATTCAAATCGGCGAACAGCGACAAGACATCTTTGATCGCGCGTGCATTCTCGCCGGCGCGGTTCTGGACAAGACCCAGATGGTTCAGACCAAGCATGTTCACGAGGCGCCAGGAATTCTCGCCGGTGTAGTTCGGGCGCGAACGATCCGAGACGCCGCTGACAATAGGTTCGCGCGGATGTGTCGGTTGTCCTATCGCACGGATCTTGATCTGATCGTTGTCCAGCAGAACAAAATCAGCGCCTGTCTCGCCAACCGGCAAATGCTCCGGCAAATGTCGATTGGAGCAAAGCGCACGGATCGAAAGCTCGGAAATTTCCTCGCCGCGTTCCTCAGCTTTTTCGTGGCCGACAAGGGTGAGGAACATGTCCGTCCCCATATAATCGGACCTCAAGCCGTATTTGTTCTCATCGCTCGTGCGACGCCGCTGCAACCGACGCACCGAATAGAACATCGCGCTCGAGTGTATGGTCTGATCTTCAGGCGACGAGTAGAGAGGGAAAACCGTGATTTTCTCAGCCTCACCCGCCCGATGCGCTGCGACCGTCAAAACACGGTGGGGTTCAAACTCCAGATACCGCGTACGTTCCGGCACGACCTGATACTCGAAGTCGTTCTCCTTCAGGAAGACCCGATCACACGTCTTTTCGAACAGGTTGATTGCAGAGGCGCAGAACAGCGCGAAGCTGCCCTCATCGACGACAGTCGACAGGCGCGGGCTCACGTCGTTGAACACAAAAACAAGCTCGAAAATCGGCGAATCGACGTCGTTAAGATACTTGCCAAGGTTCTTGATCGAGAATCCGAGATACTTTTGCGGAAACGTGAAGTAGTCGCGAATGTAATCGAAACCCCGGAAGACCCGGTGGTCGACCGGATAAAGCGCCTCGTCCTCGTTGAAGCCGATCTGCTCCAGCACCTCGGAGACTGGCAGCATCTTCGAGCGCCAGCGATTGTCATGTCCCTGCCACCGCAGCGCGATCTGGGCGGTGTGACCGAAGATCTGTTCGTAGATGGAAACCGCCTCGGCCTCGGGCCCGATGCAGTGAACCTTCAGATAAGGGATCTTCAGACCCTTGGCCCAGGTATTGGGTTTGTCCGCGGTCTGATCGAGCGGTGGTTCAGCGTCCAGATTCCGGGTCGACCGCACGCGGAAAGACATCCGCAGGCCCGCCATAGCTTCTGGCCCAACCGTGAGCCCAAGCGCTTCGATCGGGGCAACCGACCCAAGATACTCGGAGCGAGTGATCGTCAGCGGCCAAACGGCGATCTCACACGACAGCCGATAGCGACACGCGATCGAGCGATCCCGCTCGCGATACGCGGCATCCAGATAGGACCCCCTCTCGAGGATCATCCCGTCGCGCAGCGCCTCGTCACCAAATTCCGGAACGGCTTGCGCCTGAAAGACAGATGGGATTGGCGCAAGAAAGTTCGGCACCAGCTGCTCGAGAAGACTGTCGGTGAAAGTCGAGAACTCATGCTTGAGCTTGAGCTGAACACGAGTGGCCAAGAACGCGGACCCTTCAAGAACCGCTCCGATCATCGGGTCTGGATTGTCTTGCGTCATGGCACCGAGACGCTCGGCAACCCCTGGATACTCTTCCGCAAACTCCTCGGCATGCTCGTAGAACAGCGCGAGTTCGCGATTGTAGAGTTCCATAAATTCGCGGTTCATGACGTCTTTCCGATCGCAGTTTAGAGGCGATCGATCTTGATCTCGCCCGAGTCCAGCTCAACCGCCGTGACAAATTCGATCGAGGTCGGCACCGGGTCTGCCCGCATGTCCGACCGCACGACGAATCTTATCGTGAGATCATCTTCGTTTTCCGGATCCCGTTCAATGCGCAGTGTCCGGGACAGGAGGCGTGGCTCATAGGATTTGAGCGCATCCTCCAACTCGAAGCGAATCGCGTTGATCTTCATGGTCTCATCGATCGTCTTGTTCGAGAGATCCTCGAGGCCGTAGTTCAGGATCGACTTCTTCACATGTGGAAGGTCGCCGATTACCTCCGGCGAGGCTGAGAAGAGATTGGTGCTGTTGAGCAATGCCGTAAGATCTTCCGCGAGCAGCGCTCTCAGGGCAGCATCCGACAAAGCCCGGCGCCGGCTTCCAGTTGCACGGCGGCTCGCGATCACGCGCTCGCCGGCTTCATCGCGAATGTCGATTTCCTTCTTGGAGTCACCCGCTGCCGCGGCACTTCTGAACGCGTACATCAGCGGTGCGCGGAGGCGTTCGGACGCTCGTGCTTTTGACATTTACGCGACTCTAAACTTTGAACCGCGCTTCGCGGATCTCCAAAAGCGGGAGGTCATCCTCGGCGCTCATGAGTGTGCGTTGTCCGATGCCGGTAAATACATCAGACCCTGCATCAATCCAGTCTGTTCCGCGCGCAAGCGTGTGCGCGGGGTTCTCAGCACTCTCTGAACCATCATAACGCGTCGGAACGAATCCATGCAGGACGCGGCCGTCCTTCCATGTGAAGTGGGCAGGAGCCCAGACGAAATGATTGATCTGGCTTGGCTTTTCGATCCGAAGCGACGTCAGTACCGAAAACGGCACCCAGCAGTAATCGCCTTCGGTCGGCAGGAAAGCTTCAAGCATCGGCCCATACCGCGCATCGCCGTCCATGATCCAATCAAATGCAATCGATCCGCCATCCGTCTCGGCGGACCCGGCGGCCGGCGTCGCTGCGTCCAAGGCTTCCTGGCGCAGAGCCGCACCGCCCTCGACATCACCGCTTTGATGCAGTTCGAACGACTTAGCGAATCCCGCCATCCAGTCTTCTGGGTCGCCAACAATCGCCGGTGCATTGGCGGAGGCATGGCATTCGCGCCGTTGGCGATCGAGGCGCATCAGCATCTGGAATTGTTTCCAGATCGGTGCCTGCCCCATGGCCGATGTCAGAAGCGCATCGAGTTGCGCTTCCGCACGGTCCCATTCGCCATTCAGGCAGAACAATTGAAAGAGCCGCGCGCGACCTTCCGGCTCACCCGGATCATCACGCACGGCTCCCTTTGCAGACGAAAGGGCGGCGTCCAAGTTGCCCTCTTTCAATAATTCAAGAGCACTGGACATGCCGCCCTCCCCATTGGCGTCAGGTCATCGAGAGTAAGTCTCGATTAGACCGAGATGTTCTTGGCAATGTTGAACGCGAAGTCGACTGCGCCACCGCCAGCACCCTTGTCGTCCTGCGGGGTGTAGGTCATTTTCCACTCGCGGAAGTTCAGCGAGACGTTCTCGGTCAGACGGTCTTCACCGCCCGAGCCACCGGTCGAAACCGAGGTGACCAGAATTTCTTTGAGGTCGAGCTTGATGTACTCGAGCGGCTTGTCGCCTGCCTTGCGCACGATCAGCTGTGCTTCAGGAATGTGCGTGCCTTTGGCGCAGCACTGCATCAGCGTGACCGAACCTTTGTCGACCCACTTGGTGATGCCGAGGTCCTGGAACGATGCCTTGCCTGCACCGCCGCCGCCGCCGACGTGCATGGTGCCCGACTGGGACATACCCCACGACCATGCCAGGACGTCGTTTTCGCCCTTGTGATCGTTGTCTTCGGACTCGCCGGCAACGCCTTTGATTTTGATGAACATATCAACTGCCATGGAACTTCTCCACTGGTTAAGGTTGGGTTGGTGGCCTGAAATGACCTAACGAATTTTTTGTCTGCTTCAATGCTGCTGTTCTATGTAACATTCAATTTGATATCTGTAACAGATGTTACTCTTACATAAAAAAACAAGGGCGCCAAGGGCGCCCTTGTCAAAAAAATTAGTCCGAAGGCATCCGCGACACGAGGCTGAGGCCCACATCGACACCCTCGAGCTGGTAATGCGGCCGCAGGAAGAACTTGGCGTAGTAGTAGCCTGGGTTCTCCTCGTCCTCGACGATATCGACTCGCGCGTCAGCCAATGGCTTACGCGACTTCGTCTCTTCCGATGACCCTTCAGGGTTGCCGTCGACGTAGTTGGCGATCCAGCTGTTCAGCCAAACCTCCATGTCCCGCTTTTCCTTGAAAGACCCGACAGCATCACGAACCATGCACTTCAGGTAGTGAGCAAATCGACAGGTCGCGAACATGTAGGGCAAACGTGCCGACAAATTGTCCGCTGCTGTTGCATCCACGCCCTGCGGCCCCTCGAATACCCGAGGTTTGTAGAGCGACTGCGCGCCGATAAACGCTGCTTTGTCGGTATTCTTCCGGTGGATCAGCGGGATCAGGCCAGATTTGGCGAGTTCCGCCTCACGGCGATCCGGAATCGCGACCTCCGTGGGGCATTTCATGTCGATGCCGCCATCATCGGTCTTGAACGTATGGGTCGGAAGATGCTCGACCTCGCCGCCTGACGTCACACCGCGGATCCGAGTGCACCAGCCGTACTCCTTGAACGCGCGGTTGATGTTGGTCGCCATCGAGTAAGCCGCGTTGATCCAAGCGTACTTGGCCCCGTCATGCCCGTCGACTTCCTCCTCGAAACCAAACTCATCGACCGGTTCCGACTTGGCGCCATAGGGCACACGCGAAAGCGTACGCGGCATGCAGAGGCCGATATAGCGGCTGTCTGGGGCATCACGGAGTGTCTTCCACGCTGAGTACTCCGGCGTATCGAAGACCTTCGACAGATCGCGCGGATTGTTGATCTCAGACCAATCGTCCATGCCCATAAGCTTGGGCGAGACACCCGTGAACATAGGCGCGTGGCAAGCACCGCAAACCTTCGACATATCGCGCAGCAACTGCACATCCATCGGCGAGTGGTCGAAATAGTAGTCCATCACCAACGAGCCATACGGCTCACCACCGAGCTGTCCGAACTCGTGCTCGTACATCTTCTTGAAGATAGGAGATTGGTCCCAGCGCTGCCCCGGGAACGACTTCAGCGTGCGGAAAAGTTCCTGCTTGCCGACATTCATCACGCGGATTTTCAGCGTCGCATCCGTCTCGGAGTTCATCACCAAGTGATGCAAACCGCGCCACGCGCTCTCAAGTTGCTGGAACGGCTCGGAATGCATGATGGCATTCATCTGCGCCGACAGCTTCTCGTCGAGGCGTGCGATCATTTCCTCGATGGTGTCGAGAACATCGTCCTTGACGAGGTTCGCATCCGATAGCGCTTCACCAACCAGAATACCGATTGCATTCTCGACATCGCTGGCAGCGCGTTCTGTCCGCGGCTTGAAGCTTTGCTTCAGAAGATCGGAAAACTCATCAGGCGTAACCGTTTCCGTGGCTTCAGCGCCACCACCGGCTTCTGCTTCAGTGCTCATAATCTTTGCCCCTTCCCGAGAGGTTACTCGTCACCGTCCGAGGCTTCGGCAGCCGCGGCGTCGTGCTTCTCTTTCAATGCATTCATAAGGTCAGGATCGCTCAAAAGCTGTTTGACCTTGTCTTCGGCATCGACCTTGCCGTCCATGTAGCGGGTCAGGTTTGCGAGCGCCTCGCGTGCTTCCAGGAGCTTGGCAACGGGTTCAACCTGACGCGCAATGGCGGTCGGATTGAAGTCGTCCATTTTCTTGAAGCGCAGGTTAACCGACATCTTCTCGCCAGTGTCTTCACCGCCGATCTTGTTCTCGACCGAAAACGCAAGACCAGGCTCGATCTTGGACATCCGCTCGTCGAAATTATCCATGTCGAATTCCAGGAACTCCCGGTTCGCGACATCTTCCTTTTCGACCCCGGCATCGTTCCCCGAGAGATCCGCCATGACACCCATGACGAACGGGATCTCGATCTTCTTGTCCGCGTTATAAGGATCGTCATATGCGATGTGCACGCGCGGCATCCGGTTCCGCCGGATGAACTTCTGACCAGAGTCAGCCATTACAATCTCCTTGCAGTTAGGCGCACCAAAACAATCACCTGAACAAAACGCTGATATTTTGGCCGCAATCGATTACCGTTGCAAGTGACAAAACCGGATCAGGCTCGCCTCGCTTGCATCGCAGAGTTACCAAGAAGAGCCGCTGTCGCCCTCCTGCGGCCTCACTTTGAGCGATCCTTCTGGAAGGACCTTGCCCAACAACTCGATAAAGCTTTTCGACGACAGGTCAATTGCCCGTTCCAGCATCAGCGGCACAGGGCTCGACGGTTCGGCAACACGGTAGTAGGCGAGCACCTTTTCCATAAGGGCCACTGCCTCGGGGCGTGAGTTCGCAACGAACACTGGCGCGCCCGTTGCAGCCTCTTCAGTACTATCGGTCCCATCGTCACCACTGTCGTCCGTCGTATTGTTGTCGGCAAAAAGGTCAAAGGGCTCTTCTTCGGGCTCTGCTTCGGCAGGCACATCCTCGGCAACGTCATCGTTGGCGCTGTCGTCACTGGTTGTGGCGTCATCCGGCCCGGCATCTTCTGACCGAGCCTCCTCTAGGGTGCCGTCGACCGTAGATTCGTCAGGTGCTGCCTCACCGTCCGATTCGCCGCTTGCGGCGGCATCATCCGGCAGATCGTTCTCCGAGACGATTTCGTCGTCCAGTCCCGCGTTCTCCCAAGACGAGGTCGCTTCCTCGTCGGCAGGCGCGTCATTCTCATAGTCCGGCGCCGGGTTTCGCGAATCAAGCGTGTAGAGCGAAACGTCAAACCAAGGCTCCTGCCCCAGCGAAACAAATGCGCTGTTTGCGTTGTCGGGCACCAGCTCGTTCACCAGTTCATAGAACGACTTCGCCGTTGCGCTCTGCGCTTCACGCAGCAGCACGGGCACAGGGCTGGAAGGCTCTTTCAACGCGAAGTATTTCGCAGCCGCATGCAGGGCCTCGACGGCTTCCTCGCGATTGGCAACCGAGCCCGCTGGCAGCTGAACGACCATTGCTGTCGCGCCGGCTGCGGCACCACCGGCATCGGCATCACTGCCGTCTGCAACAGCTTCGCCGCTGGCTGACGTTCCTGTCGAACTTTCGATCAACGCGATCAGTGCTTCGATCGCCTGCGGCAGTTTCTCCATCGCTGGCGCCTGATCGAAACCCGCTTCCTCGATACAGACAAAGCGTATCCCTGAAACTGCATCTCGAGCACGACCGAGCGTTTCAAGCACTCCGCCGAGTTCATCAGAATCAGCTTCCGAAAGCGCCCCCATCACGGTCGATGTATCGACCGGGTCCTCACCCTCACGCGGGTTTACCTCGCCTTGCGCGATCTGCCATTTGCGAAGCGTGATCGGCCCGGCCCTGCGCGACCGGTAGATCGGAGCATGTTGCAGAGGCAAAACCACGTTGGGCATGTCATCCAGCGTGGACAGTTGACCCATGCTCAGCTCGAGAAAATCGCCAGGTTGCGGATGAACGT
Source organism: Pseudomonadota bacterium (assembly GCA_039821125.1). Lineage (GTDB taxonomy): Bacteria > Pseudomonadota > Alphaproteobacteria > Rhodobacterales > Rhodobacteraceae > Thermohalobaculum. The sequence goes on along the minus strand of JBCBOR010000013.1, from coordinate 6,139 downwards.
CGATCCACCTTTCCTTCAGCAAGCGGTGGATCACCTCGAGCGTTTCGGTGAAACCCGGCAGATCGCCTTGCAGGATCCTGAGCTTGGCGAGAGGAACCAGAATTCTGATGTCCCGCGTCCGTTCGAGAAAGTCGCCGATCTGGCCATAATAAGTATCGAAACTCAGCGTCGCGGGATCAAAGCTAAAGTACCGCGTCGGGATCATCCCTTCGATCTCGGCAATGAAGTTCATGAAGTCCATATCGAACTCCATGTCGAGATCTGGCCCGCACGGTTGTTCGTCACTGATCGGATCAGTGATCGTCGCGAGATTGATATCCGCCATGCTTGTCCCGTTCCCCCGGGGTCTTCGCCTTATGCGCCGTCGTTCTTAGGCGCAACCGAAGCGCTTTCATCAGAACTTTCTGCGCCGGTGTCCACACCAAGTTTCAACTGACGCGCGCCATCACCAATTGTCGCAAACGGCGCCCAGAAGAACGGGTGGGACAACTCGCCAGCCTTGATCTGCTTTTCCTGACTTTGCCGCATCGCTTCAGCGATCGAGACTTCGTTGTCCTTGGCCACTGCGTCGTAGAAGCCAACCATCAGTTCCTGCGTTGCGCGGTCATCGACCGACCAGTGTGTAGAGACGACATTGCGTGCTCCCGCAAAGAAGAAGCTGCGCGCCAGACCGTTCAGGCTTTCACCACCTGCCGCATAGCTGCCGCCTGCACCGCGGAACCCGAGGATATCCGTCGCAGCCTGACCCGCGCCCGCACCCGTGTCACAGGCCGACATCACCACCAGTTCTGCGTCAAGGTCGAGATTGACGATCTCGCTTGCTTCCAGCAACGAATCGCCGTTCACGCCCAAGGAGGTCACAAGCCCTGGCTCCGGCAAACACTGGGGGTCCTGTGCGAGAAGACCGTGCGTCGCGAAGTGCAAAACCCGGAACTGATTCAGGTTCATGCTTTTCACGTCGATATCGTTGAAATCATTGCCAAGAATGACATCCTGATCGGAGACACCAAGCGCCTCCTGCACCTTCTCAAGCTCGGTTTTCGTGCCAGGAAGTTCGTTCAGCAGTCCGAGCGCCTTTACGGACACCTTGCAACTCTCTGGCAAGCCACGCTGCTGCGCGATCTTCGTGACGGTCAGATCGTCATCACCAAACTGCTTGAAGTCGCCAAAGCCACGGAAGGGTTTGGTTGCCTGCGATGCAGGCACCCGCCGACCAATGAAGAAAGACGAAATCGACACGCCCGTCGTGATGCCGGTCTGTCGACCGAGCCAGTCAACCTTGGAGTAATCGAAGTACGCCGTCTCCGGTGTTGTCCCTTCGATCTTGATCTCATCCTTGTACTCATCGGTCAGCAGCACATTGAACGGCATCGACATGAGCGGCCCGGTCGGCACGATGATCAGGTGCTCCGCCGATTTGATCTTGGATCTGACCGGCCCGAACAGCGTCTTGAAGAGATCGTGGCTCCGTTCGAGGTCGAACGCCAACAGGAACTCGCCATCGATGGGCTTGCGCAGTTCGCGCACTTCTTCCTCGGCCGACTGAAGATTAAGCGTGGTCTCGAACGCATCAAAGGTCAGGTTCGTCACGACCGCAACCAGACCCTTGTCAACGCCGAGTTGGATAATCGCCATAACCTCGCCGTCGGCGAGCGACTCCTGAGCTTCCTTCAGCGTAAGCGTCGTATCGACAAGCTGATCATAATTTGGCGCGATTTCTTCCAGCAGTTTTTCCTGCGCACCGAACTTGGTCTTCAGTTCGGCGAGCTTGGATTCCGTCACCCGTTTGTAGTGAAAGTCTGCGTTTGGATCAGCCTCGAGACGGTCGAACCGCGCCGACAACACGTTGATCTTGCGCTCGAGATCTTGAATTTCTCGGATGGCGCGCGCGCGCGCGCTGTCACCGGACGACAAGCGCGCCGACAGCTGCGCCACGGTCTGTGCGGTCGCCGAGGACCGAACCTTCTGCATCAAAATGAAAAGCTGGTTCTGCGCATCCGCGTCACCGGCCTGCGCATCATCAAGCAAGCGGTCGATGACCGATCGCGCTTGTTCGACCTCCAGACCCTGTGAGTCGTTGCGGATGATATCCAGCGCCTTGCGGTACGAGGCCTGGCCAAGACGCCCCTGACCACCTTCGATCAGGATCTCGCCCTTCTTGAAGAGCAGCAGTGCCTCGGGCCGCGAGTCCATCTCAAACTTGCGCAGCAGATTGATCGCTTTGTCCAATTGCTGCACGGACGCTTCGGTCTTGCCTTCTTTGGCCAGTCTGTCAGCGCGGAGCGAGGCGATCTCGGCTCGAAGCCATCGACCGAACACATCAGGTATTCCGACCAGATCTTTTTCGGCCGTCGCAATCAGATCGGCAATGCTGTCCTCGGACGCCCCAAGTGCACGTTGCGCGCGAGCCTTTACATAAAGGGCCTGAACTTTCTGCAGGCGCAGCCGCTGGCGCTCGCTGAGACGCACAGAGTTCTCATCAAAGCTTGCGTCGCGGGTTGTCCGCGCATTGGCGATGTTTGCTTGAGTCTGATCAACAAGGATTGCCCCGTCCGAGCGCCTCACCAGTTCGAGACGGTCGAGGTTATCGCCACCACCATCGTCCTGAACGGTCTGAATCAGCGCATCGAGTTTCCGAACAGCATCCGACGCAATGGCGTCCGCCTTGTCGAACTGCTTCAGGTTCATCTGATGCTGTGCGTAGAACAGGTCTGGCTTTGCCCGCTCTGAGAAGGGGCCGAGTTCCTCGACGATCTGGCGAGAGCGCTCGAAGAGACTTTCAGCCGATTCAAACTGACCAAGATTGCTCTTGTTGAGCGCAAGGTGAAGCCGGAGGCTCGATGCCCGAGCCGGGTCGGTTGGGAAGAGATCGCGCGCCAGCCCCAGGGTCTCGCGGTAATCCTGTTCAGCCGCCGAAAACTGCAACAGCGTATTCCTAGTATACGCCTGACGCTGCAACTCGGAGAGGCGCGTCGCTTTGTCCGCTGTCGCGCGAAGCTCCTCTCGGCGCTCATCCGAAAGTCCATTCGCGCTTGGGGTAAGGCCACATCCAGCGATCGCCGTCGCTGCCGTCAGCACGGTGGCTGCTGCAACGCGTGAGAAAGACAAGTTTGCCATTCTAAGCTTCGTCATTCCCATTCCTCCTCGTCACCGCGGTTGCTGAACGGATCATCTTCGTCTTCGGACGGATCGACGAAGGTGATGCCCAACAAACTACCAGTGTCGAACTCGAGAGCCAATGTCAGAGAGCCAATTGGCTGACAAGAACTCTGCAACAGAATAACACACCCGTTCACGGTGTTCTCGTTGTCACGCACGAACGCAAGCAGGCCGAGTTCAGAGGAGTCGCGGAACTCGAGCGCCGCTGCCTCACCGCTTTCGCCATTGAACGAACCGAACAGGCTGATATCTGAAAACTCGCCGCCGACAAACGTCACACCGTCAATAACGACACCCTGCCCGTCATTCGGCGCCGTGCTGGTGTTTTGGACGCGGATCGACAGATTTCCGTCAGACACCATTGCGAAGTCGCCGGTGACATTGAGCAGAATGTCATCATTGATGTCGATCCCACCGAAGAACGGATTGAAGACCGCAGACTGCGCCTCTTCAAGGAAGTCACTGCTGCCAATCGCGAACAACCCATTGTCGACTCGGAGAACCGACACTCCAGACGGTGCGTCCAACGTGAACGGAGCTGTCCCTGGTTGGTCCAGGATCACGAAACCGTCCGCGAAATCCAGCAGGATATCGCCCGTCCGCGCCCGGAAGGTCAGGCCGTCTTGCAACGTGCCAGAGCCAAGCTCGCTTTGGAACGACCCGTTCCTGGACGTCAGGGTAAGATTGTTCCTCGCCTCCAGTGGCACCGTGCTTGTACCCGTGATCTGGAAGTTGGTATCGGCAGACAGATTGATGCTGGATCCGCTGGAGGTGATTTGCGCAAGGCTCAGGACATTCCCCGAAGACATCGACACGCCCCCAGACGCAGCGACGTTCTGTACCGTAACATCCCCGCGTGCAGAAAAGTCGACAGCGCCAGCCGTAACATCCTGGGTCGTCAGATTGCCGTTGGTCGTCGCACCCGCTGACCCCGCTACGTCAAACTCGTTGGTGATCGTCAGGTTTCCGCTCGACCGCAGATCGGTGTTGCCCCCAACCTGAACATTCGTGATCGTCGAAGAGCCGGTTACGACAGTCGAGAGATTTCCGGTCTGAGTCTCAAGCAATGTTGCGGTCAGATTTCCACCTGCGGAGATCGTGCTGTTTGCGGTCGCGGTGATCGTTGTCGCGTTGAGATCAGCGCCAGCCGAAATGTTCGAACTGCCGCCGGCAGAGCTTGTGCCGAGCGAAACCGCCTGACCGCCAGTGATCAGGACATCGCCGGCAGCCGCAATCGATTGCGCAGTCAGATCAAGCGCAACGTCCAAGTTGACGTCAGCGCCTGCTGTAACCGACCCAGCGTCCAGGTTTCCGCCAACAGACAACGAGACGGTGTCCTCAACATCGATTGACGTGACACTCAGGTCATTTGAAACCGCCAGCGCCAGACCGCCGTCGCCATTCAGAGTTGGATCTGACGATGCATCCGCGTTCGCCGTCGCAATGATGGACAGATCGTTTATGTCGATGATCGCGATGTCTTCGCCGTTGAAGTCAATCGTATTGAAATCGTGCTGATTGCCAGCCGAATTCAACGCGATATCGAAGAAATCGACATCCCCAAGCACACCAGGATCGGTCAGATCGATATCCAGAATGTCGAGCGCCGCGTTTGTGCTCCCCGCCGCAAGGACCGATGTGTTGCCCGCGACAACGATGTTCTCGCCAGTTGTATCGGTGATCGACCCGGACGCGAGTACAGAGAGATCGCCAGTGACCGAAACGCTGCCCAGTGCCAGCCCATCCTCATCCCGCAGATGCACATCGGCGCCCGTGACATCAACATCATCGGTGGCATCACTTGCACCGCCAGCGTCCGCGTCAAAGTTATTCGCTGAGCCATCCAGGATCACGTTTTGAGCGGCACCGCCTGAATTGACCGCAACGATGTTGGTGGTGCCGTCAATGTTGATGCCGGTTCCGCTGACGGTGGCATCGGAATCTGCAACGGCGCCACCTGCCGTGAGCACAAAGTTTCCGGTAACATCGAGATCACCCAGTGTGATCGCATTCTGGTCCGCCAATGTCACGTTGGCGGCGGCAGCGTGGACCTCTGAGAAGTCGTTGGCCGCTTGATCGAGTGAGACGTCAAACCCGGTTCCAGCCGTCAATGTGCTGACACCATCTATGACAATCGCCGAGCTTGCGATCTGCGAGATCGCACCGGTCGTAGTGACATCCGCAGTGCCACTGGCCGTAAAGGCGTCGAAAGCAAAGCCGCCGAGTTCACTCAGCGTTACATTGGTCGCTGAACCCGTCACCACTGCAAGATCATTCTGTGCATCGTCCAAGACGATGTCTCCGCCTGCGGTTAGGCCTGCGATACCGCCAACATTCACGTCATCTCCGATCGCAGCACCATCACCATCATTCTTGATCGATCCAGCACCGAGCGCTGTGACGGTCAGGTTGTTTGCGGCGTCGATGTCCCCAAGGACAATGTCATTCGCGTCCGACAAAGTGACGTTCGCTGCACTCGTATCGACAACGTCAAAATCGTTGAAGGCGTCGCCGAGCAGAATGTCACCGCCGGCGGTCAGGCTGGTAACGCCCGCCACGTCAACATCATCGCCGGCCACGGCGCCATCGCCATCGTTGGAGATCGCGCCGCCCGCCGTCACCGTCAGAGTGCCGGCCGCATCGATGTCGCCAAGCACGATGGCGTCGGCATCCGTCAGGGTGACGTTGGTGCCCGACGCGTTCACCGCATCGCCGCTGCCATCGGAGTCGAAGTCGTTGCCCGACTGATCGAGCGCAACGTCGAACGCACCACCCGCGGACAGGGTCGTCGTCCCGCTGACCACAACCGAACTGCCGGTGTTCTGCGTGATCGCTCCGGCTGTCGTCGTGATCGAGAGCGTCGCCGCAGAGAGGTCATCTACGGTCGCACTGGTCGCCGCGGCGATGTTCACATCTGTCACCGCCGTGACCGGCCCGTTCAGATCGACAGTCGTCGCAACCGCATCGATGTCGACATTGG
>JBCBOR010000012.1:0-83112 GCA_039821125.1 Pseudomonadota bacterium | reverse complement strand
ACGCTCATCTCCTGAAACCCGCGGCAGATGCCGAAAAGAGGCAGAGCCGCATCAACCGCCGCGCGCACGAGGGCGAGACCGACCGAGAGGTGATCTTCGCCCCCCGCCATGGCGTGGACCTGATACCGGGCGGGGTCTTCGCCGGGCTCTATGGCACCACACGGATCGAGGTGAACTCGCTCCATGGGCAGGGGATTGTCGAGCCCGGCAGCCGCGTTGTGATCGAAGGCAGGGCCGAGGATACAACGCCGGAAGCCTTGGTGATTGCCGATGCACCGGGCTTTGCGCTCGGTGTTCAATGGCATGCCGAGTTCGAACCCTGGGACCAGCCGGTCAACGGCGCCTTGTGGCGGGCTTTTGCAGCGGCGGTTGGTTAACGCGAGGACCATCGCTATATCGGTTGCATGACCCTGAATCGCCCCTGCCGTGCAACCCAGCGTAGGGTGCGTCCGTGACGCACCGGCGTGTCGTCCTGCTTGTTGCGGGCCTCGTTCTGGGTGCTTGCGGCAACGATCCGGTAACCGGGATCTCGCCCTCTGTCACACCGCCGGCTCCCGATCCGAACGCGCCGAAGGTCTACCGCACGCTGGATGGCAAGGTCTTTGACACGGCCGAGGACCGCAGCGCCTATCTGCACGCGCAAAACGATGCGCGGGAGCGCGAGATCTACGAGGCCGAGCGCTTTCGTCAGGAACAGCTCTCGCAATCGCTTTCCGGCGTTCAGGCCCTGCGCCGACGATCGCAGCTCGCTCGGGTCGACCGGGATATCGCCCGTGCCGAACGTGACCGGCGCCGGGCGCAGCGCGCTCTGGCCCGTCTCGAACGGCAGGAGCGCCGCGAGGGTGTCGCAAACACGGCCGCAGCCCGGCGCAACACGGCGATTGCCGAGCGCCGGGCGCGTCAGGCTCTGCGCTCCGCGGAGCGAGAGCTTGTGGCCGCGGAACGGGCGGAACGGCGGCTCGAGCAAGAGGATCGCGTTGCCCGTCCGGCCTTGCGCCGCAGCGCCCGCCCGGACGAGGCCCCGGCCAGGACAGCGAACCCAGACCAGCCGGTCGCCGGTTCAGGCGAGGCTGGCACACCTGCCGAGTGATCAGGGCGCCGGGTCGACGCTCTCCAAACCCATGACCCGGAAGAATGTCATCACGAATACCAGTTCGAAACTGCCAACAACGATCAGAAACCCGGGAATGGTCAGCTTCACAACGTCTGCACTGTTCACATAGCTGAACGACGGCATGCCCGTCAGCACGGTCGAGACGGCCCAGCCCACAGCGCCGGCGAGCGCCGTCAGGATCAGAAGCCGGACGATCTGCCCCGCTTTTGTTCCGGCGATCCGGACATGTGTGCCGCAGGCGGGGCAGGGCACCCCACGCTCGGCCCGTTCGGCGTTGCGGTGGGATCGCATGGTCATGAACACCGAGAGGGGGGCGACGCCGCTGCCGCAGGATGGGCAGTTCGATCCGAGCAGGTTTGCCATCGGCCGCTCCTATGCCCCGTCGATCAGCGAGGAGTAGACCAGCGCACGCAGTTCCTTGCGCAGCGGATAGCTCGACGAGGGGATCAACTGGGTCAAGAAGATCACGGTCATATCCTCGACCGGATCGACCCAGAACACGGTCGAGGCGAGGCCGCCCCAGCCAAAATCGCCGACGCTGGCCAGTGTCTGCGCACGCGCAGGGTCCAGCATCACCGCAAAACCGAGGCCAAACCCTATGCCGTCGAACGGCACCTCGGAGAACACGGCCTGTCCCATTGACGCGAGATCGCCGGGCAGGGCGTTCGAGGCCATCAGACCCACCGTCCGCGACCCGAGCAGACACACATCACCCAGAGCGCCGCGATTTCGGAGCATCTCGGTGAAGGTGTAGTAGTCGGCGGCGGTCGAAATCAGCCCGCCGCCGCCAGACAACAATGTCACATCGCGGAAAACCGATGTGCGGCCTGGATCAAACAGCTCCATCGTGTCGCCTTCGCCCCGGGCGTAGCAGCTGGCCAGCCGGTCGATCTTGCCCGCGGGTACCGAGAAAGCCGTGTCCGTCATGCCCAGCGGCTCGAAAATGCGTTCGGCAAAGAACCGATCCAGGGACTGGCCCGAGATCACCTCGACTACGCGCCCCAGCACATCGGTCGAGACGCCATAGGTCCAGCGGCTGCCCGGCTGGAACGCCAGCGGCAGTTCCGCGATCTGGCGCACCGTCTCTGCTATGGTCGAGCCTGTCGGGCCATAGTTGATCTTGCGCGCCTGCATCGCCTCGGCCAGCACGCCATCGTTGAAATCATAGGCAAGGCCGGAGGTGTGGGTCAGCAGATGGTGCAGCGTCGGCCGGGTCTCGCACGGCACGGTCTGGTCGATGGCGGTCGCATTGACGCGCAACACGTGCATGTCGCGGAACTCCGGCAGATACGCCTCGACCGGATCATCGAGGTGACAGAGCCCGTCCTCGTAGAGCATCATCAGCGCCACGGAAGTCACCGGCTTGGTCATCGAGTAGATCCGCGCAAGCGTGTCCGGCTGCCAGGGGACGGTGTTCTCGACATCGCGCTGCCCAGCGCAGCCGTGCCAGACGATCTCTCCGCGCCGCGCGACCAATGCTTGGCCCCCGGGGATCTTGCCGGCGGCCACCCAGCGCTCCATCCACGGTCCCAGCCGGTCCAGCCGAGGGCCGTCGATGCCGAACGCTTCGGGTCTCGTCGTGGCTTGATTGACCATCCGCGTTTTCCTCTCGCAACAGCGCCTCAGGTCTGCGGCTCGACCACCAGTTTGCCGATCGCCTTGCGGTCGGCGATGTGCCGGATGGCTTTGCCCCCCTCGGCCAGCGGATACGTGCCCGAGACCATCGGCGTGATCCTGCCTTCGACAATCCAGTTCATCAGCGTGTTCATGTCGTTCTGATAGGCATCCGGCTCCTTGCGCGTGTAGGCGCCCCAGAACACCCCGACCAGCGAGGCCTGCTTCAGCAGCGCCAGGTTCAGCGGGATCTTCGGGATATCGCCTGCGGCAAAGCCGATCACCAGATGCCGCCCGCGCCAGCCGATGGACCTGAAGGCCTGTTCGGTCATCTCGCCGCCCACCGGATCGTAGATGATGTCCGGCCCGTCCGGGCAGATCTCCTTCAGCTTGGCGCGGAAATCGCCTTCGCCGTAGTTCAGCAGATGATCGGCCCCGCGATCTTTGCAGACCGCCAGTTTCGCGTCGGACGAGGCCGCCGCGATCACCGTCGCACCGCCCGCCTTGGCAAGCTCCACCGTCGCCAGACCGACGCCGCCCGCTGCCCCCAGCACAAGCACGGTCTCGCCTGCCAGCATCGCGCCGCGGTCGAACAGCGCGTGATAGGAAGTGCCATAGACGATGTTCACCGCCGAGGCCGTCTTGAAGTCGATCTCGTCGCGGATCTTCTGGGTCTTGTTGGCGTCGGCCACGACTTCCTCGGCGAAGGCGCCCGAGATGGTCGAGGCCATAACCCGGTCACCCACGGCCAGCCCTGTGACCCCATCTCCCACGGCAGAAATCACGCCTGCCAATTCGCCGCCGGGCGCGAAGGGAAGATCCGGCTTGAACTGATACTTGTCCTGGATGATCAGAAAATCGGGGAAGTTCACACCCGCCGCATGCACGGTAATGCGCACCTGATCGGGACCAGGCTCGGGCACCGCGACCTCCGCGACCACCAATGTCTCGGGCAGGCCGTGTTCCTTGCAAAGCAGCGCGCGCATCCGGGATCCTCTCATGTCTGTCGTTTTACGAAATCTTTACGCAAGCGACCGGTCCGTGAACAGCGCCATGCACCTGACATGATGTCACTCTGACCGGATGCCGGTAATTGATCCCTGCGCATCGTCGTGAGAGCTTTTCAAAATCAGAACTCCAACCACGAGAGGGACCTGTGGACCGGTTGATCAAGTTCCCACTGGACGATGCACCCGGTATCGCCAAGCTCCGGGCGGTAGTGCAGCGGGACCCCGCATCGGACAGCGCCGCAACCGCTCTCGGTATCGCTCTCGCTGGGGCAGGGTGCTCATACGAGGCGGCCGTTCTCCTGCGCCCGCGCCGAGCCCTCTGGAAAAACACGCCTGAGGCCGGCACGGCGAAATCTGCGCTCGACGCTCAGACATGGTGGAACAAAAACTGGCGGGCATTCGCCCAGTTGTCTCAGGCCAACAAGCGTGAAGACGCTCTGGCTCTGCTGGGTAACCGGGCGGTCGGCTATTGGGATCAGCCGGGGCTGCTGATGCATCTCGGCGGGTTCGCCGCCGAGACCGACAAGCTCGATCTGGCCGAGCACATTTTCCGGCGGGTGTGCGTTCTGGCCGAGCGCGGACTTCCGAAGATGACCATGTCGGCCTTTGCCTATGCCGGGCCGGCGGCCTTGATCGACGTTCTTGCGCGGCGCGGCAGACCTAATGAGGCGTTGGCGCGGCATCGCGACCTGACGCCAAACCACGGCAACGCCATGGCGCATGAGATCCAGACCGCACGGTTGCAGGTTCTCGCCGGTCAGATCGATGCCGCCTTGGAGACGACCGCACGACTGCTGGTCACAGCGCTGTCCGAGCGGACGGGCTATAGCCGTACCTTCCGACTCGACACGGCAGATCTCGACCCGGACTTTGCGCCGCTGCGCGAGCATGCGGAATGGGCTGCCCTGCGCGCGGATCCCAAGAGCTGGTTGAGGGCTAAGAGCGGATAAGCAAAGCGCTCAAGCCGCGTCGTAATCCTTGAAGCTTTTGCCCTCGGCCACCAGCCGTTCGATCAGCGGGGCTGGTTCCCAGACATCGCCGTACCCCGCGGCGTGAAAGCCTTTGATCTTCTCGAGAACCGTTGAAAGACCCATCTGGTCGGCCCAGAACATCGGCCCGCCGCGGTAGACCGGGAAGGCGTAGCCGTAGACATAGACGACATCGATATCCGAGGCGCGCAGCGCGATGCCTTCGTCGAGGATCTTCGCGCCTTCGTTCACCAGCGCCAGCATGGTGCGTTCCACGATCTCATCCCGATCGATCTCGCGGCGCTGGTTGTGAAGTCGGCGACCTTCCTCCTCGATGATCGCGGTCACCTCGGCATTCGGCACCGGCGTGCGCGAGCCTTCGAGATAATCATAATACCCGCCGCCGGTCTTCTGGCCGAACCGGCCAAGCTCGCAAATCCGATCCGCGATGGCGTTGGTCTCGCCCTTTTCCTGGCGGATGCGCCAGCTCACATCCAGCCCCGCCAGATCCGACATGGCAAACGGGCCCATCGCCATGCCGAAGTCGTAGAGCGCACCATCGACATCGGCGGGCTGACAGCCTTCGTACAGAAGGGCGAAGGCCTGGTCGAAATAGGCGTGCAGCATCCGGTTGCCGACAAAGCCATGGCAGACACCGACCAGAACGGGCACCTTGCCGATGCGCTTGGCCAGCTTCATGCAGGTGGCGATCACATCGGGGGCAGTCTTGGCGCCGCGCACTTCCTCCAACAGGCGCATCACATTGGCGGGGCTGAAGAAATGCAGGCCGATCACATCCTCGGGCCGTCCGGTGACCGCAGCGATCTCGTCGATGTCCAGGGTGGAGGTGTTGGTCGCCAGAATCGCGCCCGCCTTGCAGATGCGGTCGAGATCCGTGAAGATCTCCTTCTTCACCGCCATGTTCTCGAACACCGCCTCGATCACGATGTCGGCGCTGGCCACATCATCGAGGCTCAGAGTCCCTGTCAGCAGCCCCATGCGCGTCTCGACATCGGCCTCGCTGATCCGGCCCTTCTTGGCCGTGTTCTCATAGTTGCGGCGGATGATGGCAATCCCGCGGTCCAGCGCCTCCTGCTCGCGCTCGACAATTGTCACGGGGATCCCGGCGTTCAGGAAGTTCATGGCAATCCCGCCGCCCATCGTTCCTGCGCCCAGCACGGCGGCGGTGGCGATTTCGCGCGTGGCCGTGTCGGCGGGCACATCCGGGATCTTGTTCGCGGCACGTTCGGCAAAGAAGAAGTGGCGCTGAGCGGCGGACTGATCGCTCGCCATCAACTCTTCGAACAGCTCCCGCTCGCGGGCCATGCCCTCGTCGAAGGGCAGCTTGGTCGAGGCCTCGACCGCGCCAATGCAGTTCTGCGGTGCCAGAAACCCGCGCTTCTTCTTGGCCCAGAAGGCGCGCGCCTGGTCGAAAATCGCAGGATCCGTATCGGCGATCTTGTCCGACCGGTCGCGCACCTTCACAAGCTCGGCGTTCGCGGACAGAAGCTTGCGGGCAAAGGCGATGGTGTCTTCGCGCAGATCGCCGGTGGCGAGCGAATCGACCACGCCCAGCTCGAATGCCTCCGTCGCGCCCAGCATGTCACCGGTACAGATCAGGTCGATCGCGCGCTCGGCCCCGATCAGGCGGGGCAGGCGCTGCGTGCCGCCCGCGCCCGGCAGAATGCCCAGCTTGACTTCCGGCAGACCCACGCGCGCGTTTGGAACGGCGACCCGGTAGTGGCACGCAAGCGCCGTCTCCAACCCGCCGCCCAGCGTCGTCCCGAAGACCCCGGCGACCAGAGGCTTGGGGCAGGCCTCCATCTGCTCGTGCACCTCGCGCAGGTTGGGCGACTGCGGCGGTTTGCCGAATTCCGAGATGTCAGCGCCCGCAAAGAACGTCCGCCCGTCGCAGAGCAATGCCACCGCCTTGACCGCCGCGTCCGTGACGGCCCGGTCCAGCCCCTCGGCGATGCCGCTGCGAACCGCATGGCTGAGCGCATTCACCGGAGGCGAATGGATCGTGATCACCGCGATTTCGCCGTCGATCTCGTAGCGCATGACGTCGGACATGAAGGACCTCCCGATTTGTTGGCTTCTTTCTCGCGCCGCGCGCAGGGTGATGCAAGCAGCAGGCGATCACGCTGGTAATCTCGTCTCTGGCCCGGCGGTGCGGGCCGCGTCAGTCCTCACCTGCCTCGCGTCGCAGGGCGGCGAAGAAGGTCTCGAAATCGTCGAAGAAGACATCCGGCTCCGATCCGCCGTCGAAGTCGACCAATCCGACACGTGGCGGTCCGGGCCGGGAATAGTCCAGATACGTCGTGTCCATATAGCGCTGCGCCAGAACGATCATCCGATCCGCATTCCCGGGTATGCGGGTCATGGCCTCGTCGTCGTCGGGATCTGTGAAATCCAGATAGCTGTCCTTCAGGGTCCTCAGGCGTTCCAATGGCACGAGGTCCGAATAGTCGATGGCGAACGCCCCGCGCCAATCCTCGTCAACCGGGCGCGGGGTCTCGGTCGCGGGCACGAACAGCCACCCGACATAGCCCCCGTTCTGCCGGGCATAAAGGCGTCGCAGAAGGTCGGGGAAGACCACACCCAGCCGCGCTTCTGCCTCTGCGATCATCTCTGGCGTGGTGCGCGCGGCACGGGGCAGGGCCTCACCATCGTCCGTATCGCCGGGCGTCTTGTGACTGTAATGCGGGGCGATGAAGAACGTCTCCTCGGTCAGCGGTGCCGGGTCGAGCGGTGTGGACATCTCATCCTCATCGGGTATGCCATAGCCCGGCTTTTCCGGGTCCGCATGCTTGGCGAGGGCCGACAGGGCTTCAAGGTGCTCGGCCAGCGGATCCGGCTTGTCATGCTCACGCGCGATGATCACCGCGGTTGCGGCGCCTGCGCCAAACAGCAGTTGCGCCGCCAGCCACCAGTCGGCAGGCGTGATGCCCGGCGCGATCTCGTCCGGTGCGAGCAACCGCCCAAGGCCAAGCCCGACCAGATAACACACTCCGAAGACCACGGCCTGGATTGGCAGTGTCGCTGCGATCGCCTTCACGATGTCCAGCGGTCCGCGTTCGCGCAGCAGGACACGCCAGGCCCGCCACTTGCCCAGCGCGTAGAGCACCGTGAATACGGGCGCATAGATCAGCACGATCCAGGGGCTGCTGTGCGAGAAGCCGGTGTACCCGGCGATCCCGACCACCGCGAGGCCGATCAGAATGCGCAGCGTTCCCGCGATCGGATCAATCAGGCTGGACATGGGCCGTCCCGTCACGCCAGTCCGGGCGCGAAGAAGTCACGCAGATGCGCCGTGATCTGATCCGGGATTTCCTCGGGCATGTAGTGTGCGCAGGGCAGGGCGTGGCCCCGCACATCCTCGGCCCGCTTGCGCCATTCCGTCAGCGGATCAAAGCACCTGTCGATCGCACCGTGCGCGCCCCACAGACACAGCAATGGCATGGGCAGCTTGCCAGTCTCGGCATTGTCGTGCTCGATATCGATGGTCGCAGCAGCCCGGTAATCCTCGCAGGATCCCCGGATCGTCTCGGGATCGCGAAACGCCGTGAGGTATTCCTCCAACGCCTCGCCGAAGATCGCCGTGTCGCCGCCCTGACGCCCGCATTTGGTCAACCAGAACCGGTCAGGATCGGCGGCCATCATGTCCTCGGGCATCGGATGCGGAAGGATCATGAAGAACCAGTGCCAATAGGCACGGGCAAAGGCATCGTTGGTGCCCGCGTACATCTCCCGCGTCGGCGCGATGTCCAGCACTGCGATGCGCGCAACCCGATCCGCATGGTCATAGGCAAGCCGATGCGCGACGCGCCCGCCCCGGTCATGACCGCAGAGCAGGAAGCGCTCATGTCCGAGCGCCGCCATGACCTCGACCATGTCATTCGCCATGGCCCGCTTGGTATAGTTCACGTGGTTCTCACCGCCCGGCGGCTTTGACGAGAACCCGTATCCGCGAAGATCCGGGCAGACGCATGTATAGTGCACGGCCATCGCCGGGGCGACATGCCGCCAGATCGCCGAGGTCTGCGGGTTGCCATGCAGGAACAGGATCGGCGGGCCCGAGCCCCCATGACGAACACGGATCCGAGCTTCGGACACATCGATGAAAGTGTCGTTAAAATTACCAAACATCTGCGCGGGTATTTTCGTCGACTTTGTGTCCATACAGATGCGGGACGGTTGCCATACGCAAGCGGTACGCCAGCCATACAGGTGCCATACGCCTGCCATACGGAGGGAATCCCGGCCCCATCAGCGCGGCCCGGGTCACGATTTCGGCCTGTCCAGCGCGGCGCCCGCGGTGATCATCGCCTCGATCTCGTCTTGCGAATATCCGATTTCCGCCAGGACAGCGCGGGTCTCCTCACCGAATTTCGGCGGCTTCTTGCGATCGGCCTTGGCGGGCGTCCGGGACATCTTGATCGGATTGCCTGTCGTTCGGAAGCCATTGATATCAATAGCCATTTCGCGAACGCGTGTCTGTTCGGCCTCCATCACCTCGGGCACGGTCAGCACCGGTCCTGCCGGCACGCCTGCCTTCATCAGGGCATGGGCCAGCTCCTCGCCATCCCATTCGGCCATCAACGGGGCAAGGCGATCACGCAGTGCCTCCTGATGGGTGAGCCGTCCGGAATTGTGAAGAAAATCAGGGTGTTCAGCCAGATCTAACACGCCGAGCACCTCGCACATCCGGCGGAACTGGCCGTCATTCCCGCCCGCGATAAAGACGTCGCAGGTACGGGTCGGATAGCTGTCATACGGCGAGAGATTGGTATGCCGGTTGCCGGTGATAACCGGCGTTTTACCGGACAGGAAATAGTTGGCGTAGTGAGGAAATAGTAACGAAACCCCGGTATCATACAGCGAGGTTTCAATGAATTGGCCGCGGCTGGATTTCGACCGCTCATAGAGCGCCATGTTGATCCCGATGGCCGCGGCCATACCGGTCGCAATGTCGACAATGGCGATGCCGAGGCGGGTCGGCCCGCCGCCCGGAACACCGTTGACGCTCATCATCCCGGCCTGGGCCTGGATCACTGCGTCGTACCCGGGCAATCCGCCCAACGGTCCATCGGCGCCGAAGCCCGAGACCTTGGCATGGATCAGGCGGGGGAACCTCTCCGAGAGCACGTCATCATAGCCCATACCCCATTTTTCCATTGAGCCGGGCTTGAAATTCTCAATCAAAACATCGGCTTGCTCAAGCATCTTAAACAGAGCCACCTTGCCTTCGGGCATCCTCAGATCCAGGGCAATTCCCCGTTTGTTGCGGTTGATGCCGAGAAAGTACGAGGCCGCACCGATCTCCTCATCGAACGGAGGGCCCCAGTGGCGAACATCATCACCGTGGGGCGGTTCGACCTTGATCACCTCGGCGCCGTGATCGGCAAGCCATTGCGTGCAGAAGGGGCCGCCGAGGACCCGGGTCAGATCGATCACTTTGACGCCGTCAAGCGCGCCCATAAGAGGCCTCCATCGAGATAAAGTTACGCCGCCAAGCCCCAGACACGGCTGGCGAATTCGGGATAGAACTCGTTGATCTTCGGCGCGATCTCGCCGCGTATCCGCGCGAGGCGTTCCGGCGTCGGGGCAGGTGTCTCTGGCACCTCGACCGGCTCGTCAAAGGCAAAGCCCGTCGCCCCGCGGATGCTGTCCGCCGTCTCGCCCGCATGGACTGTCCTGAGGCGGAAGCGCCCGGTGTTCCTGCCGAAATCAAAAATCGCCCGACCGGTCACCAGCGCGTGGGGGCCGCCGGGCCGATGCACGCCGGGCTCCGAGACACCGGGGGCCGAGACGAAATCGACTTTCTCGACCAGCGTGCGCGGCGAGTGTTCCTCTCGGAAAAGGATCACTTTCGGCACGACATAGTACATCAGTGCAGAGCCGAAGGAGCCGGGAAAGCGTTTCTTTAGAGTGGGATAGCCGCCAATCCCAACAAGATTGATGTTGGCCTGTCCGTCGATCTGCACGCCGCCAAGGAAGAAGCTGTCGATTGCGCCTCGGGCGGCCAAGTCGAACAGTTCACGCGATCCGGCGGTAAAGGGGTTGTGCCGTCGCGAGTGAATGATGGTCACTTGCATGCGACCGCCGCCGTGCGCTGCCGGGCGTTCAGCCTTCTCCGCCTTTGCCAGCAAGGCCGCTGCCCCGGGGATCGGCGTGGCGGCACCAACCGCGACGTGCCGGTCCTCGGACAGCATGTCGGCCAGCACCGAGATCAGCAGTTCCTCTCGCGTCGCTTTTGCAGTCATGCGGCGGTCCGGATGCTGAGTCCCTGATCGGCGAGGTAGGCGGCGAGCCCGGATTCGGTGCGGGCTGCGGACGCGTAGCGGCGCAACTCCTCGCCATCGGGCGGATAGACATCGGTCAAACCACAGGGCCAGGCCCCGTTCGGTGCTTCGGCTATCCCGTTGAAATAGAACGCGGCCATGGCGCCAGCCGCGGTCGCCTCGCTGTCAAAGAGATTGCCGTCGACGATCTTCTCGACGGTCACGTAAACTTCCTGAGCGGCATAGGCGAGCGAGGCAAGTTCGCGCTGGCGTCCGATGAAAACGTTCCCCTCCGCATCCGCATAGGGTGCGTGGAAGATTGCGACATCCAGCGGACGGGCCGGGAGCAGCACGATCGGGTCGCCGCTGTCCTCAAACGGGTTGTCGATCATCCGCCAGTCCGGGCGATGCGCTGCGATATCCGAGCCGATCAACCCTCGCAGCGGCATGAAGGGGACGCCTTTCTCAACCGCCTGCAATTGTGTGTGAAGCGCAGGGCAGGTCGAGTCTCGCATGACGATCGCGCCGCTCTGAACCGCGCGCGAGAAGCAGGGAGCCAATCCGTACTCACCCAAGGTGACCGCCGCCGCTTCGACCTCCGCCACGCAGCCCGCGCCAATCAGCATATCGCCCTGCAGGGTCGTGAGCGGCAGACAGTACAGGCGAAGGTCCCGCGCGTTGCGGGAGATCAGCTTGCGGGTCACGGCCATGGGGACACCGGAGTAATCGGCCGGAACGCCGAGCAGCGCGCCATCCGGCACCGCTGCTGCGATGTCCTCAACCGTCATGTGATCTCTGTCCGACATGGCGTTCCTCCGCGCGTGATGCGTTGTCAAACCGGTGCTATCGCGTTTCACTATCACCCGCGCGGGGGCGGCGTCCAGCGGTGGCCCGGTGCGTGATGACAACGATCCGATGCGCGATCCGGGGAGAGGCCATGCCGTCGATCTATTTCACCGAGGACCATGAGGCGTTCCGCGACCAGATCCGGCGATTTGTTGCCGAGGAAGTGCGGCCGCACGCCGATGCGTGGGAAACCGCGGAGGAAATCCCGCGCGAGGCTTTTCGCCGAATGGGCGCCTTGGGGGCTTTCGGCATCCGCTATCCGGCAGAGTATGGCGGGGCCGAAATGGACACCTTTGGGTCGGTCGTTCTGGCGGAGGAGCTGGGGCGCTCGGGTCTGTCGGGGTTTGCTGCGTCCACCCTTGTGCATGGCGAGATGGCCTCGCCCCATCTGGCGCGCTATGGCTCGGCTGACCAAAAGGCGCGCTGGATGCCCGGGATCATCGGCGGTGACATCGTCACGGCCATCGGGGTCACCGAGCCGGGCGGAGGATCCGATGTCGCCGCGCTGCGCACCCGGGCTGAACGGCGCGGCAATGGTTGGGTGCTGAACGGCACGAAGATGTTCATCACCAACGGTGTGCACGCGGATCTGATCTTTATCGCCGCGCGGACCGACCCGGACGCGAAACCGTCCCGCGGGATCTCGATGTTCGCGGTTGAGAAGGGGACGCCGGGCTTCGAGGTTGCGCGCAAGCTGGACAAGATGGGGTGGCGTTGTTCCGACACGGCGGAGCTGTCGCTGGTGGATGTCGCGCTTCCCGGTGATGCGCTGATCGGAGAGGAAGGGCGCGGCTTCTACCAGATCATGGACAACTTTCAGAACGAGCGGCTCGTTATGGGGGCGTTCACAACGGGCGAGGCGGAGCGTGCGGTCGAGATCACACTGGACTATGTGCGCGAGCGCGAAGCCTTTGGCGCTCCGCTCTGGGACAAACAGGCCGTGCGGCTCAAGCTGGCGGAGTGCGTCACGCGGATCGAGGCGAACAAGGCGCTTGTGCATCATACGGCGTGGCTGGACAGCCAGGGCATCGACTGCGTCAAGGAGGTCTCGATGATCAAGGTGAACGCCGCCGAGATGTTACAGCATGTGGTCTGGACCTGCCTGCAGCTTCATGGCGGTGCCGGGTATATGCGCGGGATGGAGATCGAACGCCTGTATCGCGATGCGCGCGTGCAGGCCATTGGCGGCGGTGCAACGGATGTGATGCTGGAGGAGGTGGCGAAGCGGATGTGAGGGGCAGGGAGCCCTATCCTGTCTGGCGATCGCCGGCTGACACGTCTGGGTTGAGTGTCTGAGCGGCATCATCAAAAGCAGCATCAAGAACGTGCTTCAGGACATTGAGATCAATCGGTTTCGAGATGTAGTCATTCATCCCCGCCTCGAGACATGCCTCCTTTGCACCCGTCAGCGCATGAGCGGTCACACCGATGATCGGCGTCGGGCTCAAGCCGCGGTCCTGTTCAATCCGTCGGATCTGTGCGGTCGCCTCCAGACCGTCCATTCCGGGCATCGCAACATCCATCAGCACGATCCGTGGCCGTATCGCGAGGAACTGATTGATCGCCTCCGCCCCGTTCATCGCGGAGGTGAAACTGAGGTTCATGTCCGAGAGGACCTGCTCGACAAAGAGCCGGTTGATCTGGTTGTCTTCGACAACAAGGACCTGGGTCTGAGCCGCTGCTGATGCAGGCGGCGTCTTGGTCGTCGACTTTGCGGCGGTATCTGATGAAACGGTGCCGGGCTCGACCACTTCCTCGGCCAGTGCTGTGGCAATCGCATCGAAGAGCGGTGAGGCGAGGACCGGTTTCATCAGCGCGGCCTGCAGCCCCTGGTCCTTCATGGCTCCAATCGAGACATCGTCGGAGATCGATGTCAGCAGAAGCACCGGCATCTGGGCGAGGCTCGGCACTGAGCGCATGGCGTAGAATACGGCCGCGCCGTCCATGCCGGGCATGTTGTGGTCGAGCAGAACAAGGTCGTACAGCGTGCCGGTATCCACAGCGGCCATCAGCTTTTGCAGCCCTTCCCGGCCGGATTGGGCCACATCGTAGTCGAGGTTCCAGGCCTCGAACATCTCGGCGAGGATCAGCCGGTTCACCTCGTTGTCGTCGATGATCAGGGTCCGCGATCCGCGCACATCCGTTGCACGTCTCGGGACGTCTTCCATATCGTCGGCAAGCTCGACCGGTACGGTGAAGCCAAAGGTAGACCCGCGGCCAAGGACCGAGGTTACATAGATCTCGCCATCCATGAGTTCGATCAGACCCTTGCTGATCGCAAGGCCAAGCCCGGTGCCTTCGTGCTCACGCCGGGCCGAGTTATCAACTTGCGAGAATCGCTCGAAGATGTGCTCCAGCCGGTCTTCGGGGATGCCGGTTCCCGTGTCCTCGACCGTGACCTTCAGCAGCGTCTGACGGGTGTGATCGCCGGCGCCCGGCGCCCCATCCTCCGCCGAGATATCGATCTTGATCTGGCCGGACTGGGTGAACTTTACCGCATTCCCGACAAGATTGGTCATGACCTGGTTCAGCCGCCCGACATCGCTGGAAATGAACCGCGGTGCATGCGGGCAGATCCGTACGGAAATCTCGACATTTTTCTCCGCAATGCGCTCGGCGACAAGAGCGGTTGCATGGGTCGCCAGGTTGCTGAGTTTAAACGGCTTTGTCTCGAACAGCAGCTTTCCGGATTCGATGCGGGAGAAGTCGAGAATGTCGTCGATCACCGTGATCAGCGCCTTGCCTGAGGACCGGACGACATCGTTGAACATGCGCTGGCGGTCATCAAGCTCCGTGCCGGACAACAGTTCGGACATGCCCACCACGCCGTTCATCGGCGTTCTGATTTCATGGGACATGCTTGCCAGGAAATCTGCCTTGGCTTGCTCGCTGGCTTTGGCCCGTTCGCGGGACTGGACCAAAGCGGCGTTATGCGCGGCGATGCGGCGCTCGAGCGGTATCATGATGAGGACGTATCCGAACGCGATGGAGGCGATCACGAAGCCGACCACGGTGAAGACCGCATAGACCGGCATCCGGGCGCTCCAGAGCGCACGTTCATGCAGAATACCGTCCAGGGTCGTCAGCTTCTGATCGACACCATTGTCCATCATGCGAGCGAGATCGATCACCGCCTGGTCAAGGGACTCCGCGCTCGGTTCGGGGTTCTGGAACAATGGTGCCAGCAAGGTGGCGATCTGGCCGACTTGAACCTCGAGCGCGCGATCGTCGGCGTGCGTTTCAGACCAGGTCTGCGCTTTCCACAGGTCCTCCAGTTCTTTCGGCATATCCGTGCCTGTGACATCGAATGCCGTTTGGGCTGCAATCGGATCGATTCCGAACGCGACATAGGACTGCCCAATCTCATCTCTCTGCAGAGCCGCGCCTTCGACTTGTTTGGTCGTCGATGCACCATTCGGATCGCCAATGCGCAGCGCCGCATAGGTCGAGAGCATTGCGATGTAGTGCCCCTCTGCGCGCGCCAGAAAGACTTCCCAGTCCAGATCTGCGGCGTTTACAGGACCGTCTCTGTGACGCAGCTTCGAGGCGACGGCGATTTTTGCCTGAAGCCGGCGGATTGACTCGCTCATTTCACTGAACGCTTGAGCGAAGCTGTTGCTTTGCTTGTTGATGTGCAGCGCCCCGAGAGCCAGCGCCATCGAGATCAACAACGGGATCACGATGATCAGCACCAGCAACCCGGTACGCCGCCGGATAAAGCGCCTGGTTTTGGTGACCTCTTCGTCTGCAACCATCGTGCTGTCGCTCATGGCCTGACCTCTCGGCGCCGTTTCTCACTTTGCGCCAATGCCTGAACCGTTAGCAGGTCGTGGTTACTTCCCCGTAAAACGATGCCGTGAGCGGCTATGGCAGAGATGGTCAGGCGTCGTCCGGGTGGCCATAATTGCAGAACACGCCGCCCACGAAATGCACGGCGGGATCGGTCGGATCGCCCGGCGGGCACTTTGCTTCGACCGCTGCGCGATAGCTCTCGGCGCTGTCCTGCGGCACGTACCCGATATGGCGGCTTGGATCGTTGTTGAAAAACCGCTCGCGGTTGTCGGAAATCCCATAAAGCACCGAATAGCCGACACTTTCAGCGCAGAGCGAGCGCTCGACCAGTTGCACGAGATCGCGAAAGCTCATCCAGGTCGAGAGGTGTCGCCGGTCGACCGGCTCCGGGAAGCACGAGTTGATGCGCAGGCAGACGCTCTCGATGCCGAACTTTTTCCAGTAGAGTTTGGCCAGATCCTCGACGAAGCATTTCGAAAGGCCGTAGAGCGTGTCCGGGTCATGTTCCGTATGCGTGTCCGCGCCATCCTCGCGCCGGACATAGCCGACGGCATGGATCGAGGAGGCATAGACCACGCGCCTGATCCGATGGCGGCGGGCGGCTTCATAGACATTGTAGCCACCTCGGATCGAGGAGTTGAGGATCTCCTCCCACGGTTTCTCGACCGGTGCCGCGCCGAAGTGGACGACGGCATCACACCCCTCGGCGACCGAGAGCATCGCGTCGAGATCGCCAACATCGGCGACCACCACTTCTTCATGTGCTGCAGCGGGAGCCATCTCCTCGCGATCGGTCAACCGCAGGGTCGTGGCCAGAGGCGCCAGTCCGGCCCTGAGTTCGCGGCCGAGATTGCCTGCCGCTCCGGTGATCAGAAGTCGGTTGAAACGTGGCATGGCTGCGCCCCCCTTTAAGCCTGTGGTTGCTTCGTGGATACGGTAGCGCGTTACGGGATGGAAGCCGTTTCCGCCGCCTTGCGATGCTTGCTTTCGCGATAGGCGAGATAGAAGCCCGAGGCGAACACGATGGCGCCGCCGATCCAGACGAACTGGTCCGGGATCTCGCCAAAGAACCACACGCCCAGGATCGACGCCCAGATCAGCCGAAGGAACTCGAACGGCATCACGAGGGTTGGTTCCGTCTCCTTCAACGACTGGCTGAGCGCGAGTTGTGCCGCTGTACCGGCGACGCCTATGGCCATCAGCAACAGCCAGCCCCATGCCGAGGGCCAGGTCCAGAACCAGATCGCCGGACCGATGGAGTAGAGCGCAAGGAAGATGTTCATGTAGGCGACGATGGTCATCGTGGACTCGGTACGGGACATGATCTTGATGATGATCATCACGATGGCCCACAGAAAGGCAGACATGATCACAAGGGCCGAGCCAAGGTCGATGGCGATCATTCCGGGCCGCAGGATCACCAGGACACCGAGAAACCCGGCGGCAATCGCGCCCCAGCGGCGCAGGCGGAATCGCTCTCCCAGAACAATGACGCTGAGCACGGCGGCGAAGATCGGGGCGGAGAACGCCAGCGCCGTGACATGGGCCAGCTCGGCGATACTGAGCGCGTAGAAGAACATGAACATGGCGCCGATGTTCAGGACGCCGCGAAACCCGTGCAGGGCCAACCTGTTTGTGCGCAGGAACCCGGCGCCTGCCGACATCATGAACGGAAGGAAGATCAGCAGACCGAAGAAGTTCCGAAAGAACGCGATCAGGAAGGGATGCAGATGTTCGGTGGCGGAGCGGATCAGTGCATGCATTACGGCAAACGCCACCGTCGAGATGCACATCAGCGCGATGCCGCGCAGTTCAGGGGAAAGAGCGGCCCAAGCCGCAGCGCCAGGCAGTCGCGATGACAGATTAGGCAAGATCGGATGGCCCGTCGCGCACCGTGCCTGCCGCCACCATGGCATCGATTTCGGCTTCGGTCAGACCGGTTTCTGACAGGATCTCGCGGCTTTGCTCACCGAGGGAGGGTGCGTGGCCTTCGGGAACGCTCTCGACATCGAAGGCCAGCGGGTGCCGGGTGATGCGCAGATCGCCCTCGGTCGGGTGGGCGTGGTCCTGATAGAACCCAGTTTCAGCCAGGTGTGGATCGTCGAACAGTGTCTCCAGCGAATTGACCGCTCCACATGGAATATCGGCGTCCCGAAACAGGCCAAGCCATTCTGCTGTGGTTCGGCTCGGCATCGCCTCATCGACCATCCGATAGAGCTCTCGCACCCGTTTGGAGCGTTCGGTTACGGACTGGAACCAGTCCTCGGTCAACACATCCTCGCGCTCGATCAGCGGCAACATGTTGCGCCACTGTTTGTCGTTGTAGGGCAGCACTGCAACGAACCCGTCTTTGGTCCGGTAAGGACGGCGATAGGGGTTCATAAGCCGAGCGTAGCCCGGCGGCCCAATCGGCGGTTGATAGGTCTGGCCCTGCAAGTGTTCGGTCAGCAGGAAGTAGCTCGCAGTCTCCATCATTGGCACCTCGAAAGGCACGGCTTTGCCCGTTCGTTCCCGGTGGACCAGAGCGGCGAGCACCCCTTCGACGATGAACATGGCGCTGAGCTTGTCGACGAGGATCTGCGGAACAAACCGCGGTGCGCCGTCTTCGACAGCGTTGACTGACGCAATGCCGCTCAGCGACTGGACGACATCGTCATAGGCGGCGTCGTTCTCATATCGCCCGCCGCGTCCGAAACCGACTGCGGTGCAATGGATCAGACGCGGATAGCTGGCAGACAGCGTCTCCTTGTCCAAGCCCAACCGCGCCAATGCCTGCCGACGCATGTTGGTCACGAATACGTCCGCCGTTTCGATCAGACGCAGCAGGGCAGCCCGACCCTCCGCCGATTTCAGATCAATCGACAAAGACCGCTTGTTCCTGTTCGCGTTCAGATATCCGGCCCCCATGGCGGGCGACTTCATGGGCGCGATGTGACGGACGGGTTCGCCCTCCAGCGGCTCGACCTTGATCACATCTGCCCCGAGTACGCCAAGTTGCGCCGTGGCAAACGGCCCCATGATCACGCTGGTCAGATCGACGACCTTGATGCCGGTCAACAGTGGCGTCATGCGTATTCCTCGCGCAACTGGGTCTTGATGATCTTGCCGTTCGCGTTTCGGGGCAGGGGGCTGTCGCGGAAGATGATGCTCTCAGGCACTTTGTAGTCGCTCAGCCGGGCCGCGAGGAAGGTGCGCATATCCTCGGCCAGATCATCTGAGGGTGCGGCATCTTTCGGCACCACCACTGCATGGACCCGTTCACCCAGCACGGGACAGTGGCGTCCGATGATCGCGCTCTCCAGCACATGAGGATGAAACGAGAGCTGGTTCTCGACCTCGATCGAGAAGATCTTGAAGCCGCCCCGGTTCAGCATGTCCTTGATCCGGTCGAAGACCCTGATGAACCCGTCGGTATCCTGCGAGCCGATATCGCCCGATTTCCAGTACCCACCCACAAAATTCTCTGAATTCGCGACCGGATTGTCCCAGTAGCCCGGGATCACATTCGGCCCGCGCATCCAGATCTCGCCCTGTTGTCCCGGCGGGACTTCGGTGCCGGTCTCGTCCATCACGGCGACCTCGGAGCAATGCAGCACAAGGCCAACACAATCCGAATGGCTTGCGGCGCAGCGCGTCGGGTTCATCGTGGTCGGACTGGTTGCCTCCGTCGCGCCATAGCCGTTCATCAGGCCGACATGCGGGGCGCGACGCGCCATTTCGGCAATCGTTGCCTCGGGCATCGGCGCACCGCCATAGCCGCCAATCTTCCAGGCGCCGAGGTCGTAGGTGTCGAACTCAGGATCCATCAGGAACAGGTTGTACATTGCCGGCACGATTAGTGTGTGCGTGACCCTCTCGCGCGCCATCAGCGCCAGACAATCCGCGGCCTTGAACTGGCGCAGGAAGACGATGGCGCCGCCATGGACCAAAGCCGTTGCAATGTTCGCAATCAGCCCTGTGACATGGCTCGCGGGCACGGCGAGCAGATTGCGGTCTCCTGCCTCGAACTCCATCGAACAGGCGAAATGCAACGCTGAATGGACGATGTTGAGATGCGTGAGCATCGCACCTTTGGGCCGCCCGGTCGTGCCGGACGTGTAGAGGATCACCGCGCAGTCTTCTTCTGGGACATCTGCCGGCTCCGCAGGATCGGCTTCCGCCAATGCTTCGTACCGCATTGCGCCACCGGTCTCGCCATAGGCGGAGACAAGCACCCGCACTGTCGGGATATCACCGCGATCCGGGATGTTGCTCGCAAGATCTGCGTCGAAGACAATCGCTGCGGCGCTGCATTGATTGGCCGCGTATGCAATCTCCGGCGCAGGCTGGCGGATGTTGAGCGGCACGGCGATGGCGCCGATGTGTTGGCACGCAAGAAGAGCCTCGACAAACGCGAACCGATTTCCAATCAGCAGCGCGACCCGCTCACCACGTTCGATACCCGCGCCTTGCAGGCCGCCTGCAATCCGGGCGGTCCGCATCGCAAGATCCCGATAGCTGAGAGTGCCTTCTTCACCGACAAGCGCATCCTGATCCGGGTGCCGCGTTGCGGTTTCAGTGAACAGCGCGTGGAATGATGCCGGACGCTCGGTAAAGCACCAGACGACCCGGTCGTCGAAATGCACCTCCCGACGCATCGCGACGTCTTGTTCCTCACGCCAATGCATCACATCTCGTCGAGTGAAGCGTGAGGCGTGTTGTCGGCATAGTTCTCTCCCTTGACGCGAGCCCGGGTGGGCGCGACGCTTTTCGGAGACTGACGCCATCGCGGCCCGGACGCAAATGCCGCCAGAACCAAGGATGTGATTATGATCGCATGGAGAGACCGGAAACGCTTCACGACTGTGCTGGGACACCAGATGGCGCATGTCGAGATGGGGCAGGGGCGGCCGATCGTGTTCCTGCATGGCAATCCGACGTCCTCCTTCCTGTGGCGGGATGTGATGGCTGCGGTGGGTGAGCATGCTGGGCGTTTGCTTGCGCCCGACCTGATCGGCATGGGCGACAGCGACAAACTGCCTGACAGCGGCCCGGACCGGTACCGGTTTGTCGAGCACGCGGAATACCTCGATGGCTGGTTCGACGCAGTGGTGCCGGACGGCAAGGTCATCTTGGTGGTGCACGATTGGGGCGGTGCTTTGGGATTCAACTGGGCGCGTCGACATTCCGAGCGGATTGCCGGGGTTGCGTACATGGAGACAATCGTACGCGCCATGACCTGGGATGAATGGCCGGATCTCGTGACGCCGTTGTTCCAGGCGTTCCGGTCACCTGCGGGCGAAGAGATGATCCTCGAGAAGAACGTCTTCGTCGAGAAGGTGCTGACTGGCTCCATCCTGCGCGATCTGACGGAGGATGAGATGACCGAGTATCGCCGTCCGTTCAGCGCGCCTGGAGAGAGCCGCCGACCAACTCTGACATGGCCGCGTCAGATCCCCTTGAGTGGCGATCCCGAGGACGTCTGCGCCATCGCGGATGCAAACCATGAGTGGTTGCGGACTTCGCAGGTTCCGAAACTGTTCGTGAATGCCGAACCCGCCGCGATCCTGGTTGGGCCCGTGCGCGACTCTGCACGAGGTTTGCCGAACCAAACCGAAATCACCGTTGCCGGTTCTCATTTCATTCAGGAGGATTCAGGAACACAGATTGGCCGCGCCATCGCAGACTGGATTGATCAGCATCAGATATAGCATCATAAATTAACATAATAATGATTACACGAATTAAAGATCACGCGATATAGCTCACTCATCTTTTTTAATATCAATGTGAATTTTATCACAGGCTTCAGACCATTCCCCTCCTACAAGGCCGCCATTCAACCACCCCACATTTCGAGGACGGAGAGATGGACGATCTATTTTGGTTTATCGGTATTGGATTGTATCTCTGCGCTTATGGCGCAGTGCAGTTCGGGTTTATCAGCGGGTCACGGCTTTGCTTCGTGCTGCTTAATCTCGCAGCTGCGAGTGCGGTTCTGGTCAGCCTGTGCAAGCAGTTCGATGTGACCATCGCCGTGCTTCAGATCGCCTGGATCGTGCTGTCGCTGATCGGGATTGCGCGGATTGCCTCGCGGTGCCTCGCCCATCACGCCCAGGGCGACCATTGAAAAAGGCCGCCGACCCACGGGTCGACGGCCAGTTGGCGTTCCAGAGAGGGACAGGACGCGGGACAAAGCCGATCGAGACAAGAGGCACAAGTCGGATCGGAAATCGAGGCAACCGGTGGGCAAGACCGGATGGAGCGCCTCACTATGCGGTGCGTCACACCCTGGACCGCAGGCGACTGAAAACTCTTACATCACACCCGGGATCATGAATCCGGCGAATAGCGCCAGAACAACGAAGCCGAGACCGAGAACATCGCGAGCGACTTCCTGAGGATCATTTTTGAGGATCGTGTTTGCTTTGATCAGGGTCCGCATCGTCTCGCTCCGCATCTGAACTTTGTTGCCCTTATGTTCCATAAAATTTGAAACACCGTCAAGAACAATTTTAGAACATTCGCGAACAAACTGTGATTATGGGGCGTGGAGCAATCGCACAGATGTATCACGGTCCATCAGATAGAGCAGCACTTTCAGAGCGTTACCCCGCTCGGAAGCCAGATCCGGATCATTGTGCAGCAGAAGACGCGCATCGTTCCGGGCCAGTTCCATCAAGCCGGCATCCCGCTCGAGGTCGGCTATGCGAAACTCGGGCAGTCCCGACTGCGCGGTCCCAAGAACATCTCCCGCTCCACGCAGCTTCAGATCTTCCTCTGCAATGCGAAACCCGTCCTCCGTCTCCCGCATGATCGTAAGGCGCGCCGTGGCGGTCTCCCCAAGCGGCGGTGCATAGAGTAGAAGGCAGGACGACTGCCCTGCCCCGCGCCCGACACGCCCACGGAGCTGGTGAAGTTGCGCAAGACCGAAACGCTCGGCCTGTTCGACGACCATGATTGTCGCTTCGGGCACATCAACGCCCACTTCGATCACGGTGGTCGCAACAAGCACCTGCGCGGCGCCGGACTGAAAGTCGGCCATCGCCGAATCGCGCTGTTCCCCTGGCATCTGCCCATGCACCAGACGCACACGGTCCGGCCCGAGCGTCGCTGCAAGCGCTTCAAAGCGCGCCTCCGCTGCGACCAGATCGATTGTGTCGCTCTCGTCCACCAACGGGCAAACCCAATAGGCCCGGTCACCCCGATCTATTGCCGCGGCGAGGCGTTCGACGACCTGATCATAACGATCCATCGAGACCAGCCGTGTCTCGATCGGCTGACGCCCGGGCGGTTTTTCATCAAGCACCGAGATATCGAGATCACCATATCCCGCCAACGCCAGTGTCCGAGGGATCGGCGTGGCCGTCATGATCAGCACATCGCAGCCGGCGGGCGCCTTTTCGGACAGCTCCATCCGTTGTCGCACGCCAAACCGGTGCTGCTCGTCCACGATCACAAGCCGGAGATCGTGAAATGCCACATCTTTCTGGAACAGCGCATGGGTGCCGATGATCAGTTGGGTCTGACCGCTCTCGATATGGCCCAACTTGTCCGCTCGCGCGCCGCCCTTGTCCCGCCCCGTCAGTACTGTCAGATTGACGCCCGCTGCATCGGCCAGCGGCGCGAGACCTGCCGCATGCTGTCGGGCCAGGATCTCGGTTGGCGCCATCATGGCCGCCTGCCCACCGACTTCCGCCGCGTTCAGCATCGCCATCAACGCGACCAGCGTCTTGCCGGAGCCAACATCGCCCTGCAGTAGACGCATCATCCGCGTCGACGCTGCCATGTCCTTGGCTATCTCGTCCATCGTCCGGGCCTGCGCGCCTGTCGGATCATGACCAAACGCGGCCATCGCGCGGGCGCGCAATGAGCCATCCCCTTGGGTCTCGCGCCCCTTTTTGCGCCGGATCCGGGCCCGTGCCAGGTGCAGCGCCAACTGATGCGAGAGCAGTTCGTCATAGGCAAGGCGTTGGCGCGCCGGGTTTCCAGGGGACAGAGCTTCGCGCCCCTCCGGCGCATGTGCGATCCGCAATGCACCATCCCATGAGGGCCATGCCTTCTCGGCCAGCATATCCTGTGACAGCCATTCGGGCAGAGTCGGGACCTCGGACAGCGCTGCCTGCACCGCGCGAGCAACCACGCGCAGAGTCAGTCCCTGCGTCAGAGGATAGACCGGCTCCCACGGGCGGAGTGTGGCCGCCTCCTCTTCCGTCATGACCAGGTCCGGGTGAGGCATCTGCACCCTGCCCTCGTAAAACTCGATCCGGCCCGAGACGATGCGACGTGCACCGACGGGCAATGATCGCTCCAGCCAGTCGCGTTTCGGGCGGAAATAGATCAACTCGAACACTTGCGCGCCGGCATCGACCACGACGCGATGCGGCTGCGTCTTGGTGCGTCCGGGCCGGTGTTCGACAACGTCGATCTGCACCGTCGCCATCTGCCCCGCTTCGACACCGGCAAGCGAATCGCGCAGACGCCGGTCCTCGACCCCTGTCGGCATGGCGAACAGCAGATCCACGAGCCGGGTCTGGCCAAGCCGTTCAAACAGCTTGGCAGTCTTCGCACCGACCCCGGGCAATCCCGTGAGATCAGCGAAGAGAGGATAGAGAATCGGCGGGCGCCCCTGGGACATGGCAGAGTCTTGCGTTAATTCTGTCCCAGGACCAAGCCGCGCTGTGTGGCGAGGTGTTTTTCTGCGGCGCTACCGCCAGAACGGACCGAGGGCTGCGAGGTCCCGCCAATCTGTCTGCGCTTGTGGCCAGAGGTGATCCGAGCGAGCCATAAGCTGACCGATCATCAGGCCTGCGGCTCGTTGCGCGGCAGGATCGCCGGCGCCCGGCGCGTCTGGCGCCATCAACAGTGCCTCTGCCATGGCCGCGTCATTCAGCGCCCCGAACGCCGTTTGCAAACGTTTGACTGCGCGCATGAACGCGGCCACCCGGTCCTCCGGGTAAAGCGATTTGAACGCATCGACAAGATAGCGCAGCTTTTTCAATTCTTTACGCATCTCGTGGCGTTCATCGATGCTCAGAGTCTCGATCCGGTCGCCATAGGCCGCGACCGCCTTCCAGCGCTTGGTCAGGACCTTGGCCGCGACGCGCCCCACCGGTTGCGCCAGCCTGACGGTCTGTCCGTGATCGGCGGGATCAAGCCAGCCGCGCGCTGCGAGATACCGGCCGAGTTGCAGGCCAAAGGCCGTCACCTCAGGACGGGACAATGCGGTGCGCACATCTTTGCGGATGGCCAGACGCCGCTCGGCGACCGCTTCTGAGAGCACGGTGAAGCCAGTCTCCTCCGGCGTGGCATCGGCGAAAGGCCGGACAATCTCCTCCGCCAAGACGTCGAGATCCCGAAGCCGCCCGGCTTCCGCCCCGATCCACTGTGCTGTGGCCGCGAGGTCCGAGAGCGTCGAGCGCCCGAGAATGCTGCGAAACGCTGAAAAGGCGCTGCGCATCCGCCGGAGCGCAACTCGCAACTGATGTGGCCCACCGATATCCTCGCTCTCCAGCAGCAATGCCAGATTGGGCGAGGCATGCGCCAAACCCTCCGAGAGGATCGTATGCGCCGCCTGCTCGGCAGTCATTTTCACTTGCAAGGTGACGGGGCGCGCCTTGCGCAGTGCCGGGCCATCGGGACACTCGATCAGGCGGGCGATGCGCTCGGATTTCGATGTGGTGGCAAAGCGGAGCGGCGCGATGGTGAAAATCCGCTCGGCGATCGCATAGAGATCCCCCGGGCTCCCGGATTTCAGCTCAAGCTCCGCCTCGAGAATCGGAAGTTTGTGCTCTCCTGCCGACACCTCGCCTTCATCCAAAGCGAGTTCCATAAAAGCCCCGGTCCCGGTGCGGAGATTTCGCCGCCAGCGCCGGAAATGGGTGATGACCACCGGTCGAAGCCCATCGCGCGCAAGCCCGATCACCTCCTCGCGCAGATCGTCATCCTGAATCAGATGGAGCGCCAGGTTCTGCCCGCGAACGGCGCACTCATCTTCCTCCGGCGTTGAGAGACCGGCCTGCATCGGACCGGTCTTCCGTTTCAACGTCTGGGTCCAGCGTCGATCCTCGCGCCGCAGCCGCAAAGAGATACCGGCCCGTCGCAGTGCTCCGTCCGGCGTGTCGTAGTAGACATTGTGGAGCGTCCGGGTCACCGGCGCACCATCGGCCAATGCGGCCACGGTCTGCGAGGTCTTCAATGCCGCCAGTTGCGCCTTGTCCAGCGCGATTTTCAACTCGATTTCAAGCATGTGACGCTGATAAATCGTTTTCGTGACGAAGCAATACTGACGTCACGTCGCGGCCGCGATCAGGTCGAGCCAGGCTTCTTCCGTCAGGGTTTCGACTCCCAACTCCTCGGCTTTCTTCAGCTTCGATCCGGCACCCGGACCGGCAACCACCAGATCAGTTTTGGCTGAAACCGAGCCCGAGACCTTCGCGCCCAATGCTTCCGCGCGCGCCTTGGCCTCAGCCCGGCTCATTTGTTCCAGTGTTCCAGTGAAAACGACCGTCTTACCAGCAACCGGGCTGCCTTCGGTCTTCGGGGCTTCGGCATCTTTCGGCGAGACATGATCCAGCAACCGCGAAAGCGCAGCGTGGCTCCGCTCATCGGCGAAAAACGCGATGACGGCATCGGCCATCACCTCGCCGACCCCATCGATGTCGATGACCTGCGCGCGGGCTGCCTCGTCCTGCCCCGCCTTTGTCATCGCCTCGGAAAACGCAGCCCATGAGAGGTATTGCCGCGCGAACAACCGCGCCGTCGTCTCCCCCACATGCCGGATACCGAGGGCAAAGATGAACCGCGCCAGATCCGGGGCGCGGCGGTCCTCGATCGCGGTCATCAGGTTGTCGATGGATTTCTGGTTGGTCACCCGGCCCTTGTCGTCCGTGCGTTCCAGCGCCGGGCGATGCTGGCTGAGCGTGAAGATATCCGCCGGTTCTGCAATCAGATCTTCGGCATGAAACGCCTCGATCTGCTTGGTGCCGAGCCCGTCGATATCCAGCGCAGCACGTGAGACGAAATGTTTCAGTCGCTCGACCGCTTGCGCCGGACAGGCCAGCCCATTGGTGCATCGGCGCACTGCCTCACCCGGCTCGCGCGGGGCATCCGCATTGCACACAGGACAGCTCACCGGGAAGACAAAGTCCACGGTTCCTCGCGGCTGGCTTGTGTCAATCTCCGTCACCTTCGGGATCACATCGCCCGCGCGATAGATCTTGACCGTATCGCCAACCCGCAGGCGCCCGCCTTCGCGGATCGGCGCGCCGTTGGCATCGACGCCTTCGATGTAATCCTCGTTGTGCAGCGTCGCGTTCGAGACGACCACACCGCCGACCGTGACGGGTTTCAGCCGTGCAACCGGAGACAACGCGCCGGTGCGCCCGACCTGAATGTCGATCCCCTCGAGAATCGTCGAGGCAATCTGGGCCGGGAACTTGTGCGCAATCGCCCAGCGGGGATTGTTTGATCGGAAGCCAAGCCGCGCCTGATAGTCGAGCCGATCGACCTTGTAGACAACGCCGTCAATATCATAGCCCAGCGTCGCGCGTTGCGCTTCGATCTCACGGTAGTGCGCAAGCAGTGCCGCGACATCCTCGCACCGCTTCATCAGGGGATTGGTCTGCAGCCCCCACGCCGCGAACGCAGCGACCACATCTGACTGCGTCTCTCCCGGCAGCGCACTGGTGTCGCCCCACGCATAGGCAAAGAACCGCAATGGGCGCGAGGCCGTAACTGCGGGATCGAGCTGGCGCAGCGAGCCTGCCGCGAAGTTGCGCGGATTGGCATAGACCTTCTCGCCCCGGGCGATCTGGTCATCGTTCATCGCCTGAAAGTCCGCATTGGTCATGTAGACCTCGCCGCGAACCTCGAACACCTCCGGGACATCGCCGGTCAGTCGTTCCGGAACGTCCGTGATCGTGCGAGCATTGGCGGTGACGTTCTCCCCGATAGCCCCATCGCCGCGGGTCGCGGCCTCAACCAGCCTGCCAGCCTCGTAGCGCAGAGCCAACGACACGCCGTCGATCTTCGGCTCGGCGGTCAGCGCAAGGGGCGCATACGCGTCGAGGCTGAGAAACCGGCGCAATCGATCGACAAAATCCGTGACATCCTCGTCGGTGAACGCATTCGAGAGCGACAGCATCGAAACCCGGTGCTGCACCTTGGCAAAGCCGTCTGCCGGGGCAGCACCCACAACCTGCGTCGGGCTGTCGGCGGCGGCGAGGTCTGGGAAGGCGCTCTCCAGCGCGATCAGGCGTGCCTTCATCGCATCGTATTCAGCGTCGGAAATCTCCGGCGCGTCATCGGTATGATAGGCCGTGTTCGCCCGGCGCAAGCTGGCCGAGAGAAGGCCGATCTCGGCCTTCGCTTGCGCAGGCGTCATGGTCGCCGGATCTGAGTCCTTCGGTGCCATCGCGGCGCACGTCGCCATGGAACGCGCCGCGCGTCAACCGATTTCAGTCCGTGCCGGGCGTTGGTGCGCGGCGGGCGTTGCCACCCGCCGGGGTCTTATCGGAAGAACTGATCCGGGTTCTGCACTTCCGGCGCCTGGGGATCGTTCAGGCCCTGCTGGATCGCACCTTCGGGCAGGGTACCGTTCAAAAGACCAACCACCGCCGAGTACGGATCGGGATATCCGCCCAGCGACCGGGCCCGTTTCCACTCGGCCTGCACGGTCTTGAACTGATCCTCGGCGGTCGTCTCGCCGCCACGGCCTTTGCGCTTGCCGGCATCAGCTTCGCTTGCAGCGGTGACTGCGATGGCTGCCGCCAGCGTCACGATCAGAAGTCGGTGCATCTCTGTCTCCTGTTCAGCCCACATGTGTGATTGATGAACGAGACATGTGCACGAGACCGGCGGACATCGCCTGGCAGCGCGTTCACAAATCCTCAAGATCGCTTGGGCGCGAGGACCGGTCTAGACGTCGTCGTCAATCTCGCCGGGGGCTTTGCCGACAACATCCTGCGCCAGCGCCGCCGCCATGAAAGGATCGAGTTTGCCATCCAGCACACCCTGACTGTCCGACGTCTCGACCTTGGTACGCAGATCCTTAACCATCTGATAGGGTTGCAGAACGTAGGAGCGGATCTGGTGGCCCCAGCCGATATCGGACTTTGCATCGTGCGCGTCCTGGATTGCCTGGGTCTTTTTCTTCATCTCGATATCGTAGAGCCGCGCGCGCAGCGCCTTCATCGCAATATCGCGGTTCTGGTGCTGGGATTTCTCGGAAGAGGTCACGACAATCCCGGTCGGGATATGAGTGATCCGAACCGCCGAGTCGGTGGTGTTCACGTGCTGCCCACCTGCCCCAGAGGACCGATAGGTATCAACCCGGATATCGTTGGGCTGGATGTCGATCTCGATCGTGTCATCGATCACGGGATAGACCCAGACCGACGAGAACGATGTGTGCCGCCGCGCCTGGCTGTCGAAGGGGCTGATCCGGACCAACCGGTGCACACCTGACTCCGTCTTCAGCCAGCCAAACACGCTGTCGCCCTTGATCTGGTAGGTCGCGGATTTGATCCCGGCTTCTTCGCCCGGGCTTTCCGATTGCAACTCTACCTTGAAGCCGCGGCTCTCGGCCCAACGGACATACATCCGCGCCAGCATCGAGGCCCAGTCGCAGCTTTCGGTGCCGCCAGCGCCGGAGTGGATTTCGATGAACGCGTCGTTCCCATCGGTCTCGCCGGAGAGCAGCGCCTCGATTTCCTTCTCGGCGGCCTTGGTCTTGATCTCGGCGAGTGCGTCCTCGGCCTCGGCGACAACTTCGGTATCGTCTTCTGCCTCACCGAGTTCGATCAGGTCCACATTGTCGGTCAGGCCTTGCGCCAACGCTTTGTAACCATCGATCCCGTCCGCCAGTTTCTGACGATCACGCATGATCTTCTGGGCATGCGCCGGGTCGTTCCAGAGTTCGGGATCCTCGGCGCGCGCGTTCAGCTCTTCCAGCCGGTGCTCGGCGGTTTCCCAGCCAAGACGCTGGCGCAGAAGTTCGAGCGATTTCTCGATCTCAGCGACGAGTGTTTCAGTTTCGGCTTTCATCGGGGGTCCTAGTCTCGCTTTGCCGCTTGCATAGCCGCTGCGTCAGACCGGGTAAAGGGCACGCCGGTGATCCGGCGCGCCCAGCACGATCACGAGGGATCAGGAAGGATCGACGTCCAACGGCAAAGTCTTGCGCACGGTTCCTGATGCGAGATCGAAGACCTCGATCACATAGTCGCCGGTCTTCTCGGGCGCGATCAAGGTCGAGAGGGCCTTGCCGTCGATGCGTTCGACCAGTGCTGCGCTATTGTCCACGGGGTCTCCGTTTTCCTTCACGATCCGGACGGCTTCGTTCCCGGGCAGTGCACCCATCCACTCCACCTGGAACGGTTCGCCGGGACTGACGACCAACGGACTGCGGATCCATTCCGTACCGCCGCCAACGGCGATCTGATGCGTCCCCAGAACAGCGCCGCCAGAGGTGATGTACACAATCTCTAACGCGCCATCGCTGTTCGGTGCTGGTAGCGTGATCTCTCCCTGCTCGTCGATGGCAAGCTCCTCCGCAATCACGGCGCCAGTGGCGGTGTCTACAAGCTGAATGCGGTCACCGGACAGACCCGGCCCATGCCACGTGACAGGAATCTGCCCTGATGGATCAACCGCGTCCGGCGCTATGAACGCGACAGGGTTTACCGCGACATCGATCGATTCGCGGGCAAGGACTTCCCCTGCCGCCGAGATATGGCGCAGTTCGTAGCTCCCAGCCGGCTGGTCCACCGGAAGGGTGGTGGCCGCTGCGGTCAGCGGCTGCGATATCAGCAATGATCCTGTGCTGTCCTGTGTAACCGGCCCCCAAAGTTCCAACCGTGTGCCAGTGGTCTCGCCTTGCACAACGACTTCAACCTGATCCCCCTTGTCGACGGTGTCCGGCGCTTGGAGTCCCGCCATTGCCGGCAGAATCGTCGCTGCGAACAGCGCGCCGGCAGCGGCGAACGATTTTGTCAGCGTGGATCTCATGATCTGTCCATTCAATGGTTCGATCTTGAGCGACGCTATTTGGGGATGCCCCAGTTTGAGACAAGGCAACGACATGTTTCGTTGCATACTGTTATCAGTACATAATGCCCTGACTGCTCGCGCAATGCATGCAAATCTGCCCTGCGGTGAAGACTGCTTCGCGGCAGGGCTTCCAGAGCATAAGTCTCTTAATTCAGAGGTTTAGTAGAGCCCACCGGTCCCCAGGCCGACATTCGATGGGCTAGAGCCACCCCCGCCGCCCGAACCGCTGGACGTGGCCGTCGCAGTAAGCGGTACGTCATCGCCTTCCGGGAGAATGAACGGCAGATCTGCCCCAAGCGAACCGAAAAGCACGGCGTCATCGACCAGTGCCAATGTGTCATCGACGAGGATCTCGGGTTCGGTTCCAAGACGGAAGGTCTCGACGATCACGTGTGGGCCTTCTGCATCATCGGGCAGGCGTTCACCCGTCTCGCGGTGGATCTTGATCGTGACGACACCGCCCTCCGGCGGGGCGCGGAAGTTGCCTGGCGAGCGCAGGGCCTGCGCCTCGCGCATGAATTCCTTGAAAATCGGGCCGCACAGCGTTCCACCATAAGCGCCGCGACCCATTGGCGTCGGACGATCGAAGCCCATGAAACAGCCTGCGACCAGGTTCTTTGTGAACCCGACAAACCATGCATCCTTGGCATCGTTTGTCGTGCCGGTCTTGCCTGCAACGGCAAAACCCAACCCACCCACCGTCTTGCGGGCCGTGCCACGTTTCACGACGCCTTCCATCATGTTGACGAGCTGGTAGGCGGTGACCGGATCCATGATCTGACGGCGTTGATCAAACAGAACCGGCACCCGGTCCTCTCCGAAACTGTCAGAGTCGCAACCCTGGCAGAAACGCGGATCGTGACGGAACAGGGTCTGGCCGTGTCGGTCCTGGATGCGGTCAATCAGCGTGGGCTGCACACGTTTGCCGCCATTGGCGAACATCCCGTAGGCTGCAACCATCTGGTAGAGCGTCGTCTCACCAGCACCGAGGGCATAGGAGAGATGTTCCGGCATGTTGTCGTAGACGCCGAAGCGCTCGGCATACATGCCAACCCGATCCATGCCCACAGCCTGAGCAATCCGAACGGTCATCAGATTACGCGACAGTTCCAGCCCGCGGCGCAGCGGCAATGGTCCTGAGAACTTTCCGCTCGAGTTTTTCGGCTTCCACGCCTTTCCGCCCGCCTTCACGACGATGGGCGCATCGAGCACGATGGTCGACGGCGTATAGCCTGCGTCCAGCGCTGCCGCATAGACGAAGGGTTTGAAGCTTGATCCGGGCTGGCGCTTGGCCTGTGTTGCGCGGTTGAAGACCGACTGCTCGTGCGAGAACCCGCCCTGGATGGCGAGCACCCGTCCGGTATGCGGGTCCATCGCCATGAAGGCGCCCTGCACTTTCGGGATCTGGCGCATCGACCAGCCGTCGTTCTCACGCTTCACGAAAACGACGTCGCCACGCTCCCAGATATCACTGGCGTTTCTCGGACGACCGCGGCGCTGTGGCGTGCGGCGGATCCACTGGCGCTCCCGATTAACCGTCAGACGGATCTCGCCCGGGTTGGCGCCCTCAGCGGCTTCTTGCGTGCCTTCGACACCGACAAGCGCGGTCCTGTCGCCGACATCCAGCACAACACCGAGGCTCCAGTCTGCGATATCCCGCGAAGCATCCAGCTTTGACAGCAGCTCGCGCCAGATCCCGGTCTCGCCCTGAGCGATTTCCGGGAAATTGGTGATCGGTCCGCCATAGACGCCCTTGCTGCGGTCGTATTTTTCAAGACCACGGCGCAGGGCGCGGGCCGCGATCTCCTGCATCTCGTTGTCGATGGTCGCGCGCACCGTGAGGCCGCCGCGATAGAGCATGTCAGTGCCGACTTCACGGATCAGCTGGCGGCGCACTTCCTCGGTGAAATAGGTGGGTTTTGTTCGCTGGACCAGCGCAGGCCCACGTGTGCCGAGCACAGTCTCGAGCGGCTTGGCACGGGCTTCCAGATAGCCTTCGCGATCGAGATGGCCGTTCTGGTTCATCTCCCGCAACACATAGTTTCGGCGCGCTACGGCCGCGTCATAATCTTCAATCGGGTGGTAGTTGTTCGGGCCTTTCGGCAACGCGGCGAGATAGGCAGCTTCTTCAACCGTCAACTCTTCCAGCGTCTTGCCAAAATAATTTTCCGCCGCCGCGACGATCCCGTGGGCGCGCTGGCCCATATCGATGTCATTGAGATATAGCTCGAGGATCTGATCCTTGGTCAGCGCCCCTTCGACACGCACGGCAAGGATCGCTTCCTTGATCTTCCGCTCGACCGTGCGGTCATCGCCCACGAGAAAGTTCTTCATCACCTGCTGGGTGATGGTGGATGCGCCGGTCAGACGCCCGCGTGAGCCGGTGATCTTTGATTGCGCAAACCGGTAGAACGCCTTGGCGATACCGGTCGCATCGACGCCGGGGTGCGAGTAGAAGTTCTTGTCCTCAGCGGACAGGAACGCATCAACGACGACCTGGGGAACCTCATCGATCGGGACGAAGATCCGCCGCTCGCGCGCAAACTCGGCGATGACACGCCCCTCGCCCGAATAGACCCTGCTGAGCATCTTGGGCTGGTAGTTCTTCAGTTCGTCATGCCCCGGCAGTCCGACACCGTAGATGTGCGCAAGCGCAGCGATACCGCCAACACCAAAGATGGTGGCGATGGCAGCATTCGCGAAAAGTCCGGCGACCAGACGGATCATGTGCGCTCGCTAACCTGCATTGGATGGCTGTTATCGTCTCTTCTTATGGCAAACAGAAGGTTGACCGAAAGTCCTTTCCCGACCGACGCACGATTATTTCCGCCCATCGGCGCGTTCATTCACGGCCGCGTGAGCTGCCTAGCGCGGGCCTAGGAACCCCGGACTAGCAATAGCCGTCCACTCCTTGATCCCTTCAAACACTGCGACCGCAGCCTTGTTCTGCCAGCGCGGATCGGTCATCCGGTCCCGGTCGGTCTTGCTGTTGAGAAACCCGATTTCCATCAGGATCGAGGGGATATCAGGCGCCTTCAGAACCCGAAAATTGGCCTGCCGATGCGGGTTTGTGCGCAAAAGCTCAACCCGGTCGCGAAGTGCTCCGATCATGGCTTGCGCGAGCTTCACGGACTCGACGCTCGTGCCACGCTGCGCCAACTCGATCAGCAATCGGGTGATGTCATCACTGTCACCGCCGAGGTCCGCACCGGCAAGAACATCGGCCCGGTTCTCGCGCAGGGCCAATGCCTCGGCCGCATCATCCGACCCACGCTCGGAAAGCGTGTATATCGACACGCCCCGCGCAACCCCAGAGAGAAGCGAGTCCGCGTGGATCGAGATAAAGAGATTCGCGCGGACCTGGTGGGCGATGGCGACGCGTTCCGCCAACGGGATGAAGACGTCATCCTCGCGGGTCAGCACCGCGGCGTAGCCGGGCATCTCGTTCACCACCATTGCAAGGCGCTTCGCGAAGTCCAGCACGACCTCTTTTTCGGTCACCCCGCCGACCGACGCACCGGGATCAATCCCGCCATGACCGGGATCCAGCGCAATGATCAGATCGCCGGTGGCCGCGAAGTCTGGCGCCGCAACCTCGCGATTTTTCCAGCGCGCCAGTTCTGGCCAGCCCGCGGTTCGATCAAAGGCCTCTCGAGACACGGGTGCCAGGTCCAGCACAAGGCGCCCCGGTTCGGCCCCTGACGGCTGTTTGGTAAAGATCCTGTCGACGCGCACCGGAGCGGTGAGCATGGCAACCACCCGGGCGCGCTCGCGGTGAAACAGGCCATGGCGCAAAGCGCTGACGAACGGGATATCCTTGGTCTCGCTTTCATCGACCAGCCAGTCCATGGCTGGAAAATCGATCACCAGCCGGTCCGGATCGTTGAGCGTGAACACGGTGAAGGCAGGCGTCGGTGTCACATCGAAGGTGATGCGCACCCGGTCCTCGTAAGTGCCATAGCGCAAGCCCGTGATCGTCGGGATCTCCTCCGCCACGGTGCCATCCGTCGCCACCGCGCCGGTCGGGCCGCCCGCACACATGAAGATCGCGAGAAAGATCCCACGAATCCAACTGGTCACTTTAGATCGCCTGCTCGTCTGGTTTGTTTTGTCGAACCCTAACATAATGGTACCGGACTGAAAAAGCCGATTGTCAATCTCTTCACTTTAGGTCTATAGGCAGAGTGACCGTTCCGATGAGCGACGGCTCGGATACGGGATGCGGTTCCATACCCCCTCCCGGTCCAGACACCCCACGCGGCCGCGCTGTCGGCGAGCCTTCATCAATCTCAGATTGATCGCACCGGGGCGCCATGGGATCGGTCTGTTACTGCGGCTCCGATACGCCGCCCGAGTTCTAGAGTGCCGATTTTCCGGCATGGTGAGAGAAATGATGACAGGTCAGGGCCCGACATGCACAGCCGCCCAGATCCCAGCGAAAGCGGGATCGGACAGGCTGTTTTCGGCCGGCCTGTTCGATACCAGAGAAAGAAGTGTTGCGCGCCGTCCGGCTGGAATGCCCGGTCCGGGCGCCCGCAACGCTGGGAACATACATGGCAAAAAAGATGCTTATCGATGCCACCCACCCGGAAGAGACCCGGGTCGTGGTGGTCGACGGGAACAAAGTTGAGGATTTCGACTACGAATCGATCAACAAACGCCAACTTGCCGGGAACATCTACCTCGCAAAGGTAACCCGGGTCGAACCGTCACTTCAGGCGGCTTTCGTTGACTACGGCGGCAACCGGCACGGCTTTCTGGCCTTCGCCGAGATCCATCCCGACTACTATCAGATCCCGGTTGCTGATCGCGAAGCCCTGCTCGCCGAGGAAGAACGCGAAGATCAGGAGCGTCGGGCCCGCGAGGACGAAGAGGCAGAACCACCCTCGAAATCCCGTCGCCGCCGCTCGCGGTCACGAAACAAGAGCGAGGATGACAGCGAAGCTCCGTCTTCGGGCAAAGAGAACGGTACCGACAAAGGGGATGCAGCGGCTGCCGGGAGCGTCGTTGCAGGGCTCGAGGTCATCGATGTCCTCGAGGCAGATGAGATCGACGCACCACGTGGCCTGGAGATTGCCGAGCCTGACCCCGATCCGTCCCCGAACGAAGCTGATGATGAGACTGAGGACGCCGTGGCAGAGAGCGCGGCTGAGCCTGAGATCACTGAGGCGGAGCCGAGTGGCGAAGATGACCAGCAGGACGCTGAGCCGACAGAAGCCTCCGAAGGTGTCGCTGAGGCGGTAGACGCGCCTCAGTCCGATCCATCCGACGCTCCGGTCGATGATGAAGCGGAGGAGCCCGCTCCGACAGAGCACCACGGGGAGGCGCCGCTGGACGATCAGGACACCGGAGACGATGCGCCGAAGACAATCGCCGAAAGTGCGGGCCTCGATGACGAGGACGATCAGATCTCGGAGGACATTCCCGGCCTGACGAAAGCCCCGAAATCCGAGCCGCACAATGACCTCCCGCAGGGCGATGCCGCTGCAGACGTGATCGATGCGTCGTCGGAAGAGACGGACGTCGTGACGGCTGAGACCGAGTTGGCTGAAGACGTGGCTGATGAGTCTGGGATCTCCGAGGCAGCGACAGACGCAGACGTGCCGGACGCGGCGGCAACGGAAGACACCCCAACGACAGACGAAGCCGCGCCCACGGATGACGCCCCCAAGGTTGAAACTGGGACGGACACCGCCGATGCCGATCAATCGGTCACAGATCCTGATCCTGAGGACGCTGACAGCCAATCAACGGCAGGCGAAGACGACACCGGGTCCGAAGGTGAGACTGAAGGCCGCCAAAAGCGCTCGCGCCGTCGCCGTCGCCGCGGTGGCAAGAAGTCCGATGCCAACGGCGGTGACGACAGCTCAGATGCCAAAGCCACGGACAAGAGCGACCCGTCAGGCGACAATGATGACGCCGACGATGATGAGGATGTCGAGGATGTCGGCGCCGATGACACGCTGGAGGAAGCGGCACACGCGCGTGTCCGGTTGCGCCGGAAGTACAAGATCCAGGACGTCATCAAGGTTCGCCAAATCCTGCTGGTTCAGGTCGTCAAGGAAGAGCGCGGCAACAAGGGCGCTGCGCTGACCACCTATCTCTCGCTCGCGGGGCGCTACTGTGTCCTGATGCCAAACACGGCACGTGGGGGCGGGATCAGCCGCAAGATCACCAATGCGGGCGACCGCAAGCGGCTGCGTGAGATCACCGGCGAGTTGGAAGTCCCGAAAGGTATGGGCCTGATCGTGCGCACCGCGGGAGCCGAGCGCACCCGGGCCGAGATCAAGCGCGACTACGAATTCCTGACCCGTCAGTGGGAACAGATACGCGAACTGACGCTGAAATCGATCGCACCGACGCTAATCTACGAGGAAGGCTCGCTGATCAAACGCTCGATCCGCGATATCTACTCGAAGGAGATCGACCAGATCCAGGTTGAGGGTGAGACCGGCTATCGCGAGGCAAAAGAGTACATGAAAATGCTCATGCCCAGCCACGCGAAGAACGTTCAGCCCTACACCGATCCGATCCCGCTGTTCACCCGATATCAGGTCGAAAGCTACCTGAACGGCATGTTCAACCCCACCGTTCAGTTGAAGTCGGGCGGCTACATCGTGATTGGCATTACCGAGGCACTGGTCGCGATCGACGTTAACTCGGGCCGGGCCACCAAGCAGGGCTCGATCGAGGAGACTGCGACGCAGACGAACCTCGAGGCCTGCGATGAGGTCGCGCGCCAGTTGCGTCTGCGGGATCTTGCGGGCCTGATCGTCATCGACTTCATCGACATGGACGAGAACCGGAACAACCGGGCCGTCGAAAAGCGGATGAAGGACCGGCTGAAGAACGACCGGGCACGCATTCAGGTCGGGCGGATCTCAGCCTTTGGTCTGATGGAAATGTCGCGCCAGCGCCTTCGTCCAGGGATGCTCGAGGCAACGACACAGCCCTGCCCGCACTGTCATGGTACGGGTTTGATCCGGTCCGATGACAGCCTGTCGCTGTCGATCCTGCGCGAAGTCGAGGAAGAAGGCGTCCGCAACCGTGCCAACGAGATCACGGTGCGCGTGCCGATCAATGTTGCGAATTTCCTGGTCAATCATAAGCGCGAAAACGTTCGTCAGATCGAGGAACGCCACGGGATTTCTGTGCTGATCCTGGGGGATTCCTCAATGATCAGCCCTGATTACGAGATCGAGCGGGCCAAGACCCAGACCCGCCGTCCCGCGCAGAAATCGGCCGTGATCAGCGCCGAGTCCGCCGTTGCTGACGCCGAGATCATCGAGGATGAGGATGATCTTGAGGTCGAGGCCGATACCGAAACCCGCGATGGCGAGGGCAAGTCCAAACGCCGCCGGGGACGTCGGGGAGGTCGGCGCAAGAAGAACGCTGCGAATGGCGAGAATGGCTCGGATGTGTCTCAGAACACCGACAGTGAGGCTGTGGACGAAAGCGCGGAAGGCGGTCGCGAAAAGCGTCGCCGTCGTGGTGGACGTGGACGCCGGAACCGGGACTCCGACACGGCGGAGAGCGGAGAGACCGTCGAGGCTGCCGCTGATACGGGCAATGCGGATGGAGCGGCGGACGAGGTTGATGCCTCGGTGACGGCGGAGACCTCCGCTCCCGAAGGAGCGGATGACGATGCCGTCGCGGCGGCACCACCCGAGACATCGGAGCCAATGGCGGCTGACCCGGCAGAACCCGTGGTTGA
The DNA here is from genome assembly GCA_039821125.1 of Pseudomonadota bacterium. Lineage (GTDB taxonomy): Bacteria > Pseudomonadota > Alphaproteobacteria > Rhodobacterales > Rhodobacteraceae > Thermohalobaculum. The sequence goes on along the minus strand of JBCBOR010000012.1, from coordinate 44,743 downwards.
GGATGTCGCTGAAGAGACACCGACCGAGGCTCCTGTCGAACCCGAGGACGCGGTCGTTCAGGAGGCCGTGCTCGCAGAGGCGGCACCCGAAGAGGTCGCGGTCACAGAAGCCGAACCCGTTCCGGCCGAAGCCGAAATCGCCGCAGCGCCTGCCGAGGAGGCACCGCCGAAACCGAAGCGCCGGGGCTGGTGGTCACTGGGCCGCTAGGCTCGAAAATCAGGAGAGGAACCGGCGGAGACGCCGGATCCCCTCCTCGATCTCCACAGTTGTACGCGCAAAAGAAAACCGCAGCGTTGTGTTGCCGCGTACGGGGTCGAAATCGAGACCTGTCGTCGCCGCCACTCCGCCATCGCGCAGCAATCGCGCGCTGAACTCTGCACTGTCATTCGAGAACGCCGAGATATCCGCGTAGATGTAGAACGCGCCGTCGGCGGGCGCGATATCGCGAAAGCCCATCTCGGGCAGTGCCTCCATCAACATGGTGCGGTTGGCCGCATAGACCGTGCGGTGACCCTCAAGTTCCTCGTCGGCCTCCAACGCGCCGAGCGCTGCGATCTGACTGGCATGGGATGGGCAGATGAAAAGGTTCTGAGCGAGGTTCTCGATGGTGCGCACCATGCCCACGGGCACCACCATCCAGCCGATGCGCCAGCCCGTCATCGAGTGGTACTTGGCGAAACTGTTGATCACGATTGCGTCATCATCGACCGTCAGCGCCGTGGTTGCAGGGGTCTCATAGGTCAGGCCGTGATAGATCTCGTCCGAGATGAATGTGGCCCCTGTCCGGCGGCACCACGCGGAAAGTTCGCGCATCGCTTGGGTGCTCAGCATCGTCCCGGTCGGGTTTGCCGGGCTGGCAACCAGCAAGCCGTCCAGTGGCCCCGCTGCATCCAGTTGCGCCGGGACCGGTTGATATCCGGTGTCCAGTCCGGTCTCGATCCGAACAACATCAAGATCGAGCGCACCCAGGATATTTCGATAGGCGGGATAGCCCGGATCGGCCAGTGCAACGCTCTGACCGGCGTCAAACGCCGCGAGAAACGCCAGAATGAACCCGCAGGACGACCCTGCCGTCACCACCACGCGGCCCGGATCAAGCGTCAGCCCGTACCGTTTTGCGTAGAGCGCTGCGATCCCTTCACGCAGGTCAGGCAATCCCAGAGCGACGGTGTATCCAAGTGGATCTCCGCGATCGATTGCCGCCTTCAGCCGGTCCGTTGCAGCCCGCGGTGCGGGCGTTCCGGGCTGCCCGACTTCCATGTGCACGATGTCGCGGCCATCCGCTTCCAACCGTCGGGCATCCTCCATCACGTCCATAACGAGGAAAGGTGAGATCCGGCTGCGCCTTGAAATGCTCACGCTCATTGCCCTTATCTTGTGTCTGGGTAAACTCGGTGACCGTGCCTAACACAAGACGCACAATCCGAAAGGCAGGAGCAGGTGCCTTGACCAGATTTTTCAGGACGGCGTTGGCGGCGGGCCTGTCCGGCGCCGTTGTGCTGGCGGCTGGCGCCGCGTCCGCACTGTCGCTGGTGCGCGATGCCGAGATCGAGCGCACGCTGCGCCAGATGTCGGCGCCGATTTACCAGGCGGCGGGGCTCGCGCCGACCTCGGTCGAGATGTATATGGTCAACGATCGCTCGCTGAACGCGTTTGTTGTCGGCGGGCGACGGATTTTCCTGCACACGGGCCTGCTGCGCGAGTTGGAAACGCCCGAAGAGCTGCTCGGCGTGATCGCGCACGAAACAGGGCACATCGCTGGCGGGCACGAGGCGCGCCGATCGATCAACCTGCGCAATGCGCAAGGTCCAGCACTGCTTGGCGTGCTCGCCGGGATCGCTGCCGGCGTAGCAGCAGGCAGTCCGGAGGTTGGGGTGGCCGCCGTGAGCGGGTCGCAAGGCGCAGTGGTGCGCTCGATCCTGCGCAACAGCCGGGCCGAGGAGGCCTCCGCGGATCAGGCCGCGATCAATTACCTGACCCGCGCCGGTGTGAACCCGCTCGGCCTGCAACGGGTGATCGAGCGTTTTCGTGGGCAGGAGGTTCTGTCCATCGGCAATCTCGATCCATACGTGCTGACGCACCCACTGGGCACCGAGCGGATGTCGCTGATGGCCCGCTCGGTCGCGCAGGCGCAGAACCGCGAGTGGACCATGCCGCCGGAGATCATCTATTGGCACGGGCGGATGCGCGCAAAACTGCGCGGCTTTCTGGTCGACCCCACCCGTGTTCTGGACCGGCTGGAGGGCGAGCCGGACACGGAATTCAATCTTTATCAGAAAGCGGTCGCGCTCCACCGGCTGCCGGATCCTGTCGCTGCACGGCGCACCGTCGACGCGCTGATCGCGAAACGCCAGAAGGACCCGTTTTATCTGGAGCTCAAAGGCCAGATCCTGCACGAATCCGGACAGGCAGCCGAGGCCGTGCCCTACTACCGCAAGGCATCGCAGATCGCACCGAACGAGCCCTTGCTGAAAGCGGCCCTTGGCCGGGCGCTGCTTCAGCTCAACGAACCCCGCGCCAATGCCGAAGCGCTCGTCATCCTGAAGGAAGCCCGGTCCAAGGACCTCGCCGATGTGGCGGCACTGCGGGATCTGGCGACCGCCTATGAACGCGCAGGCGATGTTGGGATGGCGACCCTGGCCACGGCTGAGCGTTATGCCTTGGTCAACAACCGCAAACCCGCTATTCAACTGGCACGCCGCGCTGCCAAGCTCTTGCCACAGGGCTCGCCGGGATGGCTGAGAGCCCAGGACATCCTGAAGCTGGATGTCGAGAATTGACGTTGAGGAGATCACGACCCATGCGCACAGCACTTGCCTCGCTCGCCCTGGCCGCCGCTATCACCCTGCCCCAGATCAGCGTGGCACAGGGGCTGCAATTTGGCGGGGACACCAAGTTGGACTTCGGTGCCATGTCCGATGAGGAGCGCGCGGCCTTCCGCAATGAGGTGCGCAGCTATCTTCTGGAAAACCCCGATGTGATCTTCGAGGCAATCCAGATCCTGGAACAACGCCGCGCCCTTGCAGGGGCCGAGGCCGACCGGCAGCTGGTGCTGAACAATGCCGAGAGCATCTTCGCCGACGGTCACTCGTGGGTCGGCGGCAATCCTGATGGCGACGTGACGGTGGTCGAGTTCATCGACTATCGCTGCGGGTTCTGCAAACGCGCTCATCCTGAAGTGGCCGAGATGCTCGAGCGGGACCCGAACATCCGCCTGATCGTGAAAGAGTTTCCCATCCTGGGCCCTGACTCGGTCAAGGCGGGCAAAATGGCGCTCGCCGCGCTTGATATTGCGCCCGACAAGTACCCCGATCTCAGTGATGAGCTGATGGAGTATCGCGGCAATCTGACTGAGCAGGTCGCCTACCAGATCGCCGGTGGCCTTGGCTTCGATATTGCCGAGCTTAAGGAACGGGCCAACTCGGTCGAAATCGATGATCGACTGAACAGCAATTATCAGCTGGCGCAAGCCCTTGGCCTGCAGGGCACTCCGGCTTTTATCGTCGGCACCGAGATCATCCGCGGCTACCTTCCGGTGGATGATATGCTCGGAGCCGTACAGGAAGCGCGCGCGACAGCGCAGAACTGACGCGGCGGCCCCCACATCTCGCAAATCTTTGACCGGACGGCGTTTTGGGTATAACCCTCGCCGCGGTCATCTAGCGTTTCTCGATAACAACAAAATCCGGCCCGGCCGAACCAAAGGAGGCGGCGGACACATGTCGAAGAATTCCGAACAGGATGTCGAATTCATCAAGGCTCTGGCCGATCTCTTGAAGGATACCGATCTCTCGGAAATCGAGGTCGAACGCGAGTATGGCGAGAATGACGAGCTGAAAGTGCGCCTGTCCAGGGCCGCGCTGGCGGCCCCTGCTACGGTTCATGTCGCCGCCCCTGTCGCCGCTGTTCCCGCTGCCGCCCCGGCCGTCGCGGCGCCCACACCTGCAGCCGCGTCTGAAACGGCACCGAGCGAGACCGGCCCCGACCTCAGCAATGCCGTCAAGTCGCCCATGGTCGGCACGGTCTATCTCTCGCCAGAACCCGGTGCGGATACGTTTGTCAATCCAGGCGATACCGTGAGCGAGGGCGACACGATCCTGATCATCGAGGCGATGAAGACGATGAACCAGATTCCGGCGCCACGCTCGGGCAAGGTCCGGACGGTGCTGGTCGACAATGCCGAACCGGTCGAGTTCGGCGAGCCTCTGATGATCATTGAATAGCCGGGCCGGAGCGTCGTGCCCATGTTCCAGAAAATCCTCATCGCCAATCGCGGCGAGATCGCCCTGCGGGTCATCCGTGCTGCCCGTGAAATGGGCATCCAAACCGTTGCCATCCACTCGACCGTCGATGCGGACGCGATGCATGTGCGCCTTGCCGATCAGAGCATCTGTGTCGGCCCGGCGCCCGGACTGCATTCCTATCTGAACCAGCCCGCGATCCTGACCGCCTGCGAGATCACCGGCGCCGAGGCGATCCACCCCGGCTATGGCTTCCTGTCCGAGAATGCAGGGTTCGCCCAGAAGGTCGAGGAAAGCGGGTTGACCTTCATCGGCCCGACGGCTGCGCACATCGCCACGATGGGCGACAAGATCGCTGCGAAGGAGACGATGAAGCGCCTTGGTGTGCCTTGTGTGCCGGGATCAGAGGGCGGCGTCGACACGCTCGAGCAGGCGCGCGCGCTGGCAGAAGACATCGGCTACCCGGTGCTGATCAAGGCGGCCTCGGGCGGAGGTGGGCGCGGCATGAAAGTCGCGGCGACCTCCAAGGACATCGATGCGGCGTTCAGCGGTGCGCGGACAGAAGCAGCGGCGGCTTTTGGCGACGACACGGTCTATATCGAAAAGTATCTGGGCACCCCGCGCCACATCGAGATCCAGGTGATCGGCGACACCCACGGCAACGCCGTGCATCTTGGGGAACGCGACTGTTCCTTGCAACGGCGTCACCAGAAGGTGCTCGAGGAAGCGCCCTCCCCCATCATCGATGCCGAGACCCGGGCCCGGATTGGCGAGACCTGTGCCAAAGCGATGCGCGAAATGGGCTATCGCGGCGCAGGTACGGTCGAATTCCTCTACGAGAACGGCGAGTTCTACTTCATCGAGATGAACACCCGCCTGCAGGTGGAGCACCCGGTGACCGAGATGATCTTCGGTGTCGATCTCGTGCGCGAGCAGCTTCGCATCGCGGCAGGCGAGACACTCAGTTTCACGCAGGATGATCTCGTTGCACGGGGACACGCTATCGAGTGCCGGGTGAATGCCGAGAAGATCCCGGATTTCCGTCCCTCCCCCGGCCGGGTCGAGACGTTTCACGTGCCCGGCGGGCTTGGCGTGCGCACCGACAGCCATCTCTATGACGGCTACACCGTGCCGCCGCACTATGACAGCCTCATCGCCAAGCTGATTGTCCATGGCGATGATCGCCCTGCCGCATTGGCACGCTTGCGCCGGGCGCTGGGGGAGATCATCGTCGGCGGGATCGACACCACGCTGCCCCTGTTCGAACAACTGGTCGATGAGCCGGACATCCAGACCGGCAGCTACAACATCCACTGGCTGGAGACGTGGCTCGCACGGGCCGAGGATTAACGCAGCGTCACCATGTCCGGCAGGTGCTTTTCGCATCGCGGCTCTGCTATGATCGCGCCATGAAGGATGCCGAGTCGGACGAGTTGGACCTGACCCCAGCGCTGGTGCTCAGGGCTTACGCTGCCGGTGTCTTTCCGATGGCGGATGATGCCGAGACCGATCACATCTATTGGGTCGATCCGCGAAAACGGGGCATCCTGCCTCTGAACGGGTTCCATCTCTCGCGCTCGCTGCGCAAACGGATCCTGAAGGCCGATTTCCGCGTGCGGATCGACACGGCCTTTTCCGCGGTGATCGATGGCTGTGCCGACCGTCCGGAGACCTGGATCAACCCGATCATTCGTGAGTTGTTCGAGGCGCTGCACCGCATGGGGCACGCCCATTCCATCGAGGTCTGGGAAGATGGCGAACTGACCGGCGGGCTCTACGGCTTGCGTCTCGGTGCGGCGTTCTTCGGTGAGAGCATGTTCTCGCGCCGCCGCGATACCTCGAAGATCGCGCTGGCCTATCTGGTAGCGCGGCTCCGGGCGGGCGGCTTCACCCTGCTCGACACGCAGTTCACAACCCCGCACCTGGAATCGCTTGGCGCTCGGGCGGTGCCGCGCGCACACTATCACCAGTTGCTGGAGCGAGCGATCTCGCGCCGGGCCGAGTTCTATTCGTTGGATGCGGACTCGGGCGCGGAAGATGTCGTGCAGTTGATCACCCAGAGGTCGTAGCGCGGATGATCGAGCGCCGAAAGCGCGGGGCTGTCGGCAAACATCCACCCCGTGAATTCCGGCTCGGGATCGTCGCCCTGTTTGGTGTCCCACACCTTGACGAACGCCATCGTGCCCGAGGTCGCGTTGTCCCCCGGCGCCCGGCACGCATCAAGCTCGACCTGAAGGCGGGCGATCCGGCGGCTTTCGCCAATCGCGATCTCAAACGTTTCGGTCTGCCCGGTCATCTTGTCCAGCTGTCTGAGACGCGCCCCGGATCTGAGCTCGGTCGAAATCGTCGCAATCGGCACGATCGGCGGAGGGGTGTTCACCGTCAGCCGGCCCGGCGTTTTCGGTGCAAGGCGGAACCTGCGTGCCCGAGCGCGTTGCCAGCGGGTCTTGCCGGTCTCGCCCTCGCCCGCCTCATCGTCTTCCGCGTTGGCGTCTTCCGCGCTGGCGTCATCTTCGTCGGGATCGGGCCTGAGAGCGATCCGCCCGGTGGTGCCTGGCGAGCCGTCTGTTGCGACATCGCCGGTGGTCTCGCCACCCGCTTGGCCCGCATCAGCATCAGCATCAGCATCCGCAGCGGGAGCATCGGGTGTCGCGGCAGCCTCACCGTCCGAACGCTCCAATGGGCTCGGCCTGCGCACGGCAACCGGACCTGTTGGATCCTCTTCGCCTGAGGTTGCGTCACGCGCCGCGTCTTCGGTCGCATCGGTGTCCGCATCGGGCGCGGTCGCGGTCAGATCATCGACCGGACGGGTCTCGATCCCGGCGCTTTCACCCGTCGAGGCTTCGGTGTTCGGCAGGCGCGTATCATCCTCATTATCGCTGGGTGGGCGCAGGGTCCGCGCCCGCGGCAATGGCGAGGTATCCACCTGAATTCTGGCGCGGCTGCCGTCACTTGGCGCCGTCTCATTGATCTGCGCCCCGGCGGGCAGACCAAGCCCGACGGCGATCAGAACAGCAAGTGCGCCGGATCGCATCACTATTCCGACTGGCCGCCGTGGACGACCCTTCCGACAAGGTCCATAAGATTGATCGAGCCTTGCGTGTGTTCAAACTCCGCCCCTGGCTCGAGCATGAAGTCGGACGCTCCGGGGTCGATGGAGATGAACGTCCCGCCAAGCAATCCCTCGGAGGCAACCTTTGCCACGGAGTCTTCCGGGATCTTCACATCGTCATAGAGAGACATCCGAACGGACGCGAAATAGTTCTTCTCGTTCAGGCCGACCGCGGTGATCGCGCCGACCTTGACGCCGGAGATCTGCACATCGCCGCCGACATTCAGCCCCTCCGCCGCGCGGAAATCGGCCTTCAGCTCGTACCCGCCACCGCCAACAGACACATCGGCCGTGTTGGCTGCGTACACGAGGAACCCGCCAGCCACCGCAAGCACCGCGACTCCGATCAGCGTTTCGGCGACATTGCTGGCCATGATCCTACTCCGGTGTCCAGGCTTCGTAGTCGCCCGAGGCCCTCGGCCGCTTCTGCGGCGTCAGCACACTCCCCGGAGGTCGATAGGCGAGATCCGTGCCGGTCATGTTCGGCTTGTGATCCTTCTCCCACGCCTTGCGGGGAAGTCCGCCGTCTTCCGGAGCGTCCTCGAACGTGTGGTGCAACCAGCCGTGCCAGTCAGGCGATACATGGCTGGCCTCCGCTTCACCGGAGTAGATCACCCAGCGGCGCTTGCCGTCAGCGGTCTGATAGAACTTGTTGCCGTCCGCATCCTCGCCAACCAGCTGACCGTGGCGCGCGGTGAACACGCGGGTGCCCAGGGTCTGGCCGTTCCACCAGGTAAATATTTGAGACAAGACGCTCATCGTTGATTCACTCCGGTTGCGCGTGAGCGGAATATGGCGATTGCATTGACCACAGTCCAGAGCGCAGTCCAGACGCCTCCGAACCGCGCGGAAAGCTGTGCCATTTCCGCAGTATGACGAAAAAATTACGTCCTGCCGCAACGTCACAGCTTGATCAGCGTTATAAAATGTCGCTGTTACGCAGGAGTAAAGTAACAAACACAAAATGGGAGGGATCACGATGAAGAAACTGAGTGGTAAAATCATCGCTGCTGCGGTCTCAGGTGGGGTCGTCTTTGCAGGAGCCAGCGCGGCCCATGCCGGTGCCTTTGCGCTGAAGGAACGGTCGGCGAAAGCACAAGGTCTGTCGTTTGCCGGCGCCACCGCAGGGTCCGGTGGGCTGAGTTCCATGGGCTTCAACCCGGGCGCCATTGGCCTTGTCACGCCAGGCTTCAACAACGGTGAGATTTCCGGCGGCATTTCGCTGATCCTGCCAAGCTCGGATGGCGAGGTCGAGGTCAACGGTGTGCGCACCGGCGAGACCTTTGACGCGGGCCGGTTCGGCGGTGTTGCGAACAACTATGTCGGCTATCGCCTGGAAGATGACATTCTGATCGGTCTCAGCGTCTTCACGCCCTTTGGACTGGCGACGGAGTATCCCGAAGCCTCGAGCGTTGCGGCGGACGCCATCACCTCCGACCTGCGCACGATCCAGATCGCGCCAACCCTCGGGTTCGAGCCGATCCCCGGCCTCACGCTCGGTGTATCCGGCCAGATCATCTATGCGGATGCGCGGCTGACAAGCTCAGCCGTCGCGCTCGAGGGCAACCAGACCAATGCCAGCTTCGCGGTCGGTGCGCTCTGGGATCTGGGCAGCACCAAGCTCGGGCTCTCCTATGACCACGGCTACGACCTGTCGCTCGCCGGCACGGCGACCTTTGCACCAGGCGCATTGAACCCGGCAATCCCGGTGGCGCTGACCTTGCCAGTGATTGCGAATGCGGAACTTCCGGCCACCGTCTCGGCGGGGATCGTGCAGGAGATCGGCAGCAGCTTCCGCGTCATGGGTGAGCTGCAATGGCAGAGCTGGTCGGATTTTGACCGGATCGACACGAATGTCGATGCCACCTCCATCGGGGCCGGGATCATCCACAGCCAGGACGAACAGAACTATGACGACGCGTTCTTCGTGGCGGTCGGAGCCGAGTATGACGTGCTCGACTCGCTGACCGTGCGTGGCGGCGCGGCCTTTGACCAGACACCGACCAGTGACGGCTTCCTCGGAGGTCAGATCAACAGCGTCAACGCGACAGACCGCACCGCGCGGGTGCCGGATGAGGACCGTGTCTGGCTGTCGATCGGCGCGACCTACAACATGAGCGAGCACATGAGCATCGACGCCGGGTACTCCTACCTCTTCGCGATCAATGACTCGGTGGTCGGTCTGCGCAACGCGGCCCCCGGCACGCAGGTCGTCTATGAGGGCAGCGCGCACATCTTCTCGATCGGTGGATCGCTGAAATTCTGAGCCAACCCCGGTATCAGATGGAAAGGGGCCGGCGACGGCCCCTTTTTTTGTTACGCTGGTGATCGCACGGCTTCCTAGAGCGGATCGATATCGCCTTTCGCCCGCTCGGCGTGGAAGTCGTCCACGAAGGCGTCCAAACGCCCCTCTGCAATCGACCGGCGCAAACCACCCATAAGTTCCTGATAGTAATGCAGGTTGTGCCAGGTCAGCAGCATGGACGAGATGATCTCGTTCGAGCGGAACACATGGTGCAGATAGGCCCGGCTATATCCTGAGCAGCAGGGACAGGTGCACTCCGGATCCAGCGGACGCGGATCCTCCGCATGGCGGGCGTTCTTGATGTTGACGACCCCGCGGCGCGTGAACGCTTGCCCCGTTCGGCCTGACCGCGAGGGCAACACGCAGTCGAACATATCGACCCCGCGCTGCACGGCACCGACGATATCGTCGGGTTTGCCAACCCCCATCAGATAGCGCGGCTTGTCCTCGGGCAGCTGGCCGGGTGCGTAATCGAGAACGCCGAGCATCGCCTCCTGCCCCTCGCCCACCGCAAGCCCGCCGATGGCGTAGCCGTCAAAGCCAATGCGTTTCAGCGCCTCGGCGCTTTCGCCGCGCAGATCCTGCTCCAACCCGCCCTGCTGGATCCCGAACAACGCATGACCCGGCCGGTCGCCAAAGGCCTCGCGCGAACGCGCCGCCCACCTCATCGACAAACGCATGCTCGCCTCGATCTGAGGCCGCGCGCCCGGCAAGGCGGGGCACTCGTCGAAACACATCACGATGTCCGAGCCAAGATGGCGCTGGATCTGCATCGACGTCTCCGGGCTTAGCATATGCCGGGACCCGTCGATATGACTGGCAAAGGTCACGCCCTCTTCGGTCAGCTTGCGCAGATCCGCGAGGCTCATCACCTGGAAGCCACCCGAATCGGTCAGGATCGGACGATCCCAGTTCATGAACCGGTGGAGACCGCCCAGCCGCGCGACCCGCTCGGCCCCCGGGCGCAACATCAGGTGATAGGTGTTCCCCAGCAGGATATCGGCCCCGGTCTCGCGCACCGATCCCGGCAGCATCGCCTTCACGGTGGCCGCCGTTCCCACCGGCATGAAGGCGGGTGTGCGGATCTCGCCACGCCTGGTGTGGATCACGCCCGTGCGGGCCCGTCCATCGCGACCGTGAATGTCGAAGGAAAAGCGATCTGTCATCCGCGCTCTCTACCGAGCGCGGCAGCTGGCATCAAGCGACCCCGTTCACCACAGCCATGTCTGCGGGTTCGGAATTGGCGCCTGGTTGCCGTGAGCCTGCAATCCCTTGACGCTCCGCACCACCAGCCAGATCAGAACCGCCAGCAAGACCAGGAAGCCGATGAGCACAAACGCCAGAACGATCCCGATGAAGATGAACAGCATTCCGATCCAGAACGTGCGGATCTGGAAGGTGAAATGGGAATGCTCCCAATCCGCCTCGGTTGTCTCGCCGCGAGCGACATAGGCCCAGATGACCCCGACAATCCCCGCAAGCCCGATGACGATACTGGCGAGATACAGGATCCAGATGATTTGAACGGCATTGGCCGGCGGATTGCCGCTCGGCTTGGCCGGTGTTTGCTCACTCATGATTGCCCCCACGCACCGTAATCACGCAAGTTTACCGCAGATCAGGCGCGGGACAAAGTACGGCGCGCACCAGCAATGACTGTCAGCGACCATCCCAACGGAAATGCGCGGTGATCGGGTAGGAGAACAGCATGTCCTCGATCTCGGGACCTGCCCCGATATTGTGCGCGATCATCGGGTTGCCGCTGGGGGCGGTCTGTGTCGTCACGATCCCCATATGCGGCAGGTTTCCGGGCAGTCGCCACGTCACGATATCGCCGGGCTTGAACGCCGCCGGGTCCGAACTCAGCGCCACCTTTGCCCCTCGGCGCGTCAGGTAGGTCTCAAGATTTGGCACCCGGCGATGGTCGATGTTCGGATCGGGCCGTTTCAGCCCCCAGATCTTTGGATATTTTCGGAAATTGGCCTTCATGTCGCGATGGACGCGTTCCTGCAGATCCACGCCCAGCGTGCGCAGCGCTCGGATCACCACATCGGTGCAGACACCTGTATTCGCCGGCACGTCCCCCATCGGATAGGCGATCGAGACATAACTGGGGTCATAGCGCACATCATGGCGCGCCCGGTCCTCGGCCGCTTTGGCCAGGTCTGTCGCGAAGTCGGCGTGCGCCTGTCCCGCGGCAGCCAACGCCGCCAAAAAGGCCAATCCTGCAAGCGCTCGACCCATCTCATTCACTCCGCTGAAAACCTGACCATTTATCTCGGGGCACGATGCTACTATATCAAGCGCAAGAGATCACTCGGGGGCGACCGCCATGAACGACCAGACCGACACGCCGACCGAAGGCGAACCGCTGATCAAACCGTCGAGCGAGGATCATCCGCTGTATCCTCAGATCGTCGAGGCGTGCCGGTCAGTGCATGATCCCGAGATCCCGGTGAACATCTACGATCTCGGTCTGATCTACTCGATCCGGATCAGCGATGAGAACGCGGTCGACATTGACATGTCGCTGACCGCGCCGGGCTGTCCTGTTGCGGGCGAGATGCCGGGCTGGGTTGCCGACGCGGTCGAGCCTTTGCCGGGCGTAAAGACGGTGGATGTGCAGCTGGTCTGGGAGCCGCCCTGGGGTCTCGACATGCTGTCCGATGAAGCCCGGCTGGAGCTTGGCTTCATTTAGGAAATTGCAATATTAACAATGTGTTAGTGTTTCATGTGAAACGGAGGCGCTGATGTTCGGCATTCCTGGAAAAGACCCGGTCACCATGACCGATGCCGCGGTCAAGCGGATCAACCATCTGATGTCATCAGGCGAGGTCAAAGGCCTGCGGATCGGGGTGAAGAAGGGCGGGTGCGCTGGCATGGAGTATACCATGGAACACGCCAGCGAGATCGGCGAGCACGATGCTGTCGTCGAGCGCGAAGGCGCGCGGGTGATGATTGCACCCATGGCGCAGATGTTCCTGATCGGGACCGAGATCGACTATCAGACCTCGCTGCTGGAATCCGGGTTCGTCTTCAACAACCCCAATGTCAGCGAGGCGTGTGGCTGCGGCGAGTCGATCAAGTTCGACGGCATGTGATGCGCCGGCGTCTGCGTCCGCCGGGAACCCAGCTGATGCGTGCCGGTGAACGCACGCGCTTGATCGTCGCAGACAAACCCGTCCCGGCGATCCGCTTTCGCGCCACGGTTCTGGACGGTGCGCCTGAGGGTCGTGTCGAGATCGAACGCCGGGGTGGCGGCGCCCTGCCCGAGACTGCGGCCTTGGCCCCCGAGAACCTGATTGATGGCGCGGATCTTGCGGCGATCTCCGTGGTGCCAGAACAGGACACGGCGATCACGCTGCTGCCGCTTGAACGCCCTGTGATGTCCCCCGCCGTGATCGGCGGGATGGTGCTGGTCGCAGGGGCCATCCTTTGGACGGCTTACGACTTTCTCGGCCTCTGACATGGCCCTGTCCCCCGAGTTCCGCGATCACGTGCGCGACCTCTTCTCCGGCGTCGGCCCGGTCGAGATCAAACGCATGTTCGGCGGCGCAGGGGTCTATGTCGGTGATGCGTGCTTTGCCTTGCTGGTTGACGAGGTCATCTTCATGCGCGGTGACGACGCGCTCGGGCCGGACTACGAAGCGGCTGGCGGCGAGCAATGGGTCTATGACGGCAAGGCCAAACCCATCGCAATGCCCTATTGGCGCTTGCCCGATGATGCCATGGACGACTGGGAGGAAGCCGCTCTATGGGCCCGCCGCTCCCTCGTCCCGGCAGAAAATGCCGCCGCCGAGAAGCGCGCGGCCAAGGCCCGCAAGGCCGCCCGCGCCAAGTCCAAACCGAAGACGAAGACCTGAATGACCCGCCGGATCGCTCTCAAGGCAGGTGCGCGCACCCGGGTCCTGCGGATCTTCTCAAGCTCGATCCCCGGCCCCGTGGAGTTTTCAACGGAAGCACAAGGCAAGATCTCCGGCACCGTCGAAATCGACCGCTGGCATTGGTTCGCCTGGAAGCGCGAGACACATCCGCTGGCGCCTGACAACCGCTTCCGCAAGGCATTTGGCGATGCCGACTACATCGTCCATGTGACGCCCGATACCGATTGCGACATCGTCTTCAGGACCCGGCACGTCCGGGCGGAAATCTTCGCTGTCATCCTCGCTCTGATCTTGATCATTGGTCTCGTGGCGGCCATCACGGTCTGGACGACCATGCCGCCGGGCAACCCCGCCGGCCTCTAGGGGGGATCCCATGCCGAACCGCAAACTCGCTGCAGGAAACTGGAAGATGAACGGCCTCGCGGCCTCGATCTCGGAACTCGACGCCTTGATCGCGGGCGCGGCGGCACCGGGATGCGACGTGCTGATCTGTCCGCCCGCGACCCTGATCTCCGCATTCGCTGTCCGTGCCGCGGGCACGCCGGTCGCCATTGGCGCGCAGGATTGCCACACGGCCGCGAGCGGCGCCCATACCGGCGATCTTTCGGCCTCAATGCTCGCCGATGCCGGCGCCACGCATATCATCACCGGGCACTCCGAGCGCCGCGCCGATCATGGCGAGACCTCCGATCTTGTCCGCGCCAAGTCCGAGGCGGCCCATGCCGCGGGCGCCACCGCGATCATCTGCGTTGGCGAGACCGAAGCCGAGCGCGACAGCGGCAAGACCCTCTCGGTGATTTCCGAGCAACTCGCGGCCTCGGTGCCTGATGGCGCGGCCCCCGAAACCACCGTTGTCGCCTACGAACCGGTCTGGGCCATCGGCACCGGGCGCACCCCGACGCTCGATCAGATTGCCGAGGTTCACGCGGCCATGCGTGCCGATCTCATCGAACGCTTAGGCGCGGATGCGGGCGCAGGTATACGCCTGCTCTACGGGGGGTCGGTGAAGCCGGGTAATGCCGCCGAGATCTTCGCCATCGCCGATGTGGATGGCGGACTGGTCGGCGGCGCCAGTCTGAAGGCCGAGGATTTCCTCGGCATCATCGCGGCGGCGGGCTAGACGCCCGCCACACGCAGCGGGTTCAGCCAAGCAGCGTTTTCGCCTGCCCGACCCAGTCGTCCCGGAAGCACCGGCCCTTGAACGAAGTCAGGCGGTCGTCGACCGATTGCAGGTCTTTCTCAGACATCTTCGCAATTTGCGCGAACTGGTAGATCCCGAGCCCGTTGAGTTGTTTCTCGAGACCCGGGCCAACGCCTTTGATCATCTTCAGGTCATCCGGCGCCGTGCTGGGATCGACAGCTTTGGCAGGCTCTGGCTTCTCTGCGGCTTTCGCAGGTGCCTGTTTCTCGGCAACCTTCGCAGCGACAGGTTTCTCTTCGACCTTTGCAGGCGCGGCTTTTGCAGGCGCGGCTTTCGCGGGCGTGGCCTTCACCTCAGCGACCGGTTCGGCCGTTTTGCTCACCGGAGCCGCCTCCGGCGCTTTTGCAGGGGCCTTCTCGATAACAGCAGGCTTGGCTGGCGCTGTCTCGGCTTTCGAAGCCTTGGCCGCTGGAGCCTCAGGCGTCACAGCCTCGGCCTTGACCGCTGTCTTGGGGGCCGTTTTCGCCTTCGGCGCTTCACCATTGGTGGCAGGCTTCTGTGCGGCAACGTCTGGCTTGGCGGTCTTCGCGGCGGCTTTCGGTTTCGCAGGCGCCTTGGCCGGCGCCGGTTTCGGGGCCACCGGGGCCTCGAATCCGCCCATCATGTCCGCATAGCGCCACTCGACGCCAAACAGCGGAGCGGTCGGGAAAAAGCTGATCCAGAAGCGGAAGGCCTCCGTCGCCGGAGCGTTCCACGTCTCGAAGGAGAAGTCGTTTTGGGATGCCATGTGTACAGCCTCTTTTCTGCGCTCGCATCTAACTACACCGATTTCATTGTGCAGTGCAACAAAAATGCGGCGCAAGCCGGACACATGATTGACATCTCGCGGTCATGCCGGGGATCAACAGCCCATGATCACCGACCGGTTCGCTCCAAGCCCGACCGGGCTCTTGCATCTTGGCCACGCCTATTCCGCCTGGTGCGGATGGCAGGCTGCACGCCGTGATGGCGGGCGGTTTCTGCTCCGGCTCGAAGATCTCGATCAAAGTCGCGTCCGACCGGAATTCCGTGATGCGATAGAGACGGATCTGCACTGGCTCGGGATCGACTGGGACGGTGAGATCCTGCATCAGAGCACCCGGACGTCTGCCTACACCGAAGCGCTGGATCGGCTGTCCTCGCTCGGCCTGACCTATGGCTGCACCTGTACCCGCCGGGACATTGCCGATGCCGCACGCGCCCCGCATGGCATCGATGGCCCGGTCTATCCCGGCACCTGCCGCGCCCGCGGCCTTGCAGCGGTGCCCGGGACCGCGATCCGTCTCGACCTGGCAAAGGCCTTCGATCACATCGGCGGCGCGGCAACCGTCGACCAGCTGGCATTTGATGACATCGGCTCGGGTCCCGAGGGCCAGACGGGGCGGCAAGCGCTGTCTGCCGCGTGGCTCGCCTCCCGCGCGGGCGACATCGTCCTCTCCCGCCGCGACGGCGCTGCGGCCTATCATCTGGCGGTTGTGGTGGACGATGCCTATCAGGGCGTGACGCGGATCACCCGCGGCCACGATCTCTTCCCGATGACGCCGATTCACCGCCTTCTGCAGGCGCTGCTCGACCTGCCGGTCCCAGTCTACAATCACCATCGCCTGATCACGGATAACACCGGGCGACGGCTTGCCAAACGCGACGATGCGCGCACCATAGCGGCCTATCGCGCGGCAGGCCTGTCACCTGATGACGTGCTCGCCCTGGCAGGGATCACCGACCCTCGCGGTTGATACGCTCCTCGAACCCGTCCGAGACCGGGCGCCCCCTGCCCTCGAACACGTTGCGCAGGATCCCCGGCGTCAGGATCGACAGCGGGTTCACGGCGAAACTCGGATCGCGCATGGGGCCCGAGACCGAGAAGGTCATGGCCAGGATGCCCTCGCCTTCGCCGCCCGACAGGATGGTGCCCAGCACCGGTATCTCGTCCAGCACCCCGGTCAGGCCATAGGCAGGCGAGATCACCCCGTAGAGGTCGAGCGCCCCGTCGCCCTCGTCCACCGTGCCGTTCACCTTCAGCCCCAGCGCTGAACTGGTCGCAATCGCGTCGGTCAGCGTGATCACATCGTTGTCGTAGGAGAACGGGATCCACACCTTGCGGAAGGCCAGACCGTCGCTCGTGACCTCGTCCTCGGCATCGTCGAGGCCGCCCTCGCGCAGAACATCGCGGAACGTGGCAGAGGACCGCACGATGACATCCTCGAGCCGGACACGCCCGGTGACAGAGGGCGCCTTGCCCTCATGCAGGGTTGCATCCAGCACGAGCCGCCCGCCCTGAGCGCCGTGATAGAGATCGGCAGCCTGCAGCACGGCCCCCGCGTCCTCGCCGGTGATCGACAGCGTCCCGTTCTCGCCCGGGATGTCTTCAAAGGCGATCCAGACCGGCGCGCGTCCCCCGAGATTTGCCGTCAGCGTGCCGGTTATCGCTCCCGTTGCGGTCTGCACCAGACGCCCCGTTGCGTTGGCCAGCACGATCGCCTCGCTGACGCGCACCTGGTCAAGATTCATGGCGACGTTGACCGCACGTGATGGGGTCTCGTCTTCCGATGCCGCCGCATCATCGTCGCTGTCCAGCCGGTCGGAGACATCGAGCAATGCTCCTGACAGTTTCACATCCAGGGCACCGCCATCCCCGGGCTCGATCTCGGCCGAGACATCGGCCCAGGAACCAATTTCGACCCGGCTGAGACTGGCTGAAATCAGATCGCCTGCTTCGGTGAGATCCAGCGCCCCCTCGACTGTCAGATCACGCGATCCGAACGCGAGATCGGACAGCCTTATGCGATCGCCAAACGTGCCCTCGATCTTCAGATCTGCCCGCTCACCGGGCGCTTTTGTCCAGCCGAGCGGCTCCAGCGCCACCTCTGCGGGGTCAAGATCAGCCTCCAGAACGAAAGCCATGGCGCCACCGCCGATCTGGCGCACGTCGAGATCGAAGGGCGCCGTGCCCTGGAACGGCAGGTCGGTCGCTCCGAATCGGGCCAGAAGCTCGGGCGTCAGGCGCCCCGACAGTTCGATGTCCCGGCGGCTGGGCGTCAGGCCGTAATCCTCGGTCCATGTGACCTCGAGCGGAACGCCATCGACCCGCGTTGCCCCGCTCAGGATCATGCCCGTCACATCGGCCCTCAGATCAAGGGCATCGGCACGGACCTGCGCCACCTCGCCATCGCCGAGCTTCAGCGGCAGTGCCACCGCGGCCAGCGCGGCGCGGGCATCGACGCCGATTTCCTCGATCTTCAGATCGGCGATCAGCGGGAATTGCAGCCGTGTGCGCACCTCCGCCGACCCACCGACCGAGCGTGCATCCAAGCCCAGCTTTTTCACCAGGCCCAGAGGAGGCTCGTCGATCAGCCGCAACACCGACGCGGTCGCGCCGCGAGCCACCACCTCGATGTCGGCGGGCGTCACCTCGCCCCAAAGTTCGGTGATCGCGACACGCGAGCCGCCAAGCTCGATCCGGCTGCCTCCACCTGGAGACACATGACCCTCATCCATCTCGAGATAGAGGTCGTGATAGCTGAGATGACCACGCCCGACCGCGCCTTCGATCGGCGACATGTTGCCGAGATACCGCGCGGTCAGATCGGAGTACTGGAAATCCAGTGCCAGCTGCGGCTCGCCCGCGCCGATCCGCATCTGTGCCGCCATGTTGTCGATCCGGGCATCGACGATGTTCTCGGCGATCCAGCTGCGCGCATTCACCGCCGCCGCGATGGGCCAGAGCGCCACCAGATCACCGATCCGCGCATTGGCCGCCGAGGCCCGCAGATCTGTGACAAGATGGTCCTCGTCGAAGACTAGCCGCCCATCGACCTGAAGCGACAGATCCCCGCGGCTGAGCCGGGCACCGGCAACCTCGACCTTCTGCTCGGCGATATGCCAGCGCGAGGTGATCTGGCCGCCATCGAAGAACTGCGGCTCGCTGAAAACCTCCGGCAGGCGCATGTGCAGGCGCTGAATGTCGAGCTGCGAGGACAGCATCACCGGCGCATTGTCCGCGCCCGTGCGATAGTCGGCGAACCCGGTCAGGTCGGCATCCAGCCCGCTGGCGAGGACCTGGAACTCGTCGATATGGAGCCGTCCGGCCTTGGGATCCGCCCGGAACACCAGCCGTGCAACATCGAACTGAGAGCCATCGCCAAGGTTCGCGACCCTGCCGTTCTCGGCGATGATCTCGCCTGCCAGCGTCTCAACCGTGCCATCGGCCGCGATCATGACTGCCGCCCGGCCCTCGACATCGCCCGAGATCGCAGCGAGCCAGTCCAGTTGCGGCACTTGGCGAGAAATCTGGCGCGCGCTGAGCCCACCGAACGCGGCATCGAACTGCGTCGCTCCATCGTCGAACGTGTGCTGCGCGCGCAAGCGGATCGCCGCGCCGGGCACGCCCTGCTCGATCACCGCGACTTTCAGATCGGCGTGCAGGCCCTCATTGGTCCGGAAGATCTCGAAATCCGCGTCATTGGTGCGCCACGCGATCCCGGTCATGCGGTCTTCGTAGCTGAGATTGGCTCCGTGGATCTCGATATGCTCCAACCGCTGGAGCTCTGGCACAGCGGCCGAGCGCCCGAAAAAGCCGTCGATGATGACCGCCATCGCGTTCAGCCCGGCCTGCGTCGCACCGGCGCCATTGACATCGGCCCCGTTGACGTCGGCCCCGGAGTTGTCTGTCTCAGGCTGAGGTGTCTCATCGCCAAGCGCGATCCCGTCGCCCATGCCGATGCCAAAGCGGAACCGGCCATCTGCCGTTCGGAAGAACTGTGCCTCGGGCGCGACCAGGCGCACCTTTTCAGGCCGCACCAGCCCACGCAGAAGATCGCCTGTGTTCAGCCGCGTGTTCATGCGCGGGATTGCGAACAGCGGCTCGCCGTCGATTGTCTCGACCCGGACATCCTGGAACTGGACCCCGGTCGGTGCATCGCCATCGCCCAGCATCAGCACCGTGTTGCCGACGCTGATCCGCGACGTGTCGCTGGCTGCGTTGACCTGTTCTGCCGTCAGATGACCCAGCATCGGCACTTCAATCGGGCCCTGGTTGAGCCTCAGGACCAGCACACCGACCGCGATCAAGACGATTGTCGCCGTGGAGATCACAACCCGCAGACAAACGCCCATCACCCAGGTGCAGCCGCCCGCAACGGTACGGCGGGTCGCGGCCTGAGATGCTGTGGTCGAGCTGCGTGAGAATGCCATCACGGCCTCTGCCGGAGTGAGCGGCGCATGACGGCCATGCCCCTTGTCACCCTGTCCCCTGCTTCTATTTCATGCACCGGAACCAACGATGCAAGCCTGCTCATCCGGCACGCCACCAGCGGAGAAGTGATCATGTCCAAGACCGACCCCGACCTCGGTGCCCCGGCGCCTGCGTTTTCCCTTCCTGCGACGGGCGGCGAGACGATCTCGCTGACGGACTACAAGGGCCAGGCAGTGGTGCTGTTCATGTACCCGCGCGACGATACCTCGGGCTGCACAAAGGAAGCCGTCGGCTTTTCCGCGGCGCTCGACGCGTTCCGCACCGCAGGCGCCGAGGTTCTGGGGCTGTCGAAGGACAGCATGGCCAGTCACGACAAATTCGCGGCCAAGCATGAGTTGACCATGCCCCTTCTGTCGGACGAAAACGATGACACCGTCGAGGCCTATGGCGCGTGGAAGGAAAAGAAGATGTACGGCAAGACCTTCATGGGTATCGAACGGTCGACCTTCCTGATCGATGGCGAGGGCGTGCTGCGCGGCATCTGGCGCAAGGTAAAGGTGCCGGGCCATGTCGAGGAGGTGCTCGCCGCCGTCAAGGCGCTCTGATGTGAGCCCCTCTGGCACAGCCCCTCCGCCCACGCCAGACCATGGCGACGTGCTTGCGGGCGGGCTTGCCGCTGCGGCCAGCCGGATCCTGCGCACCCCGGATGCTGCAGCGAAGTGCCAGCTGAGCCGTGCCACCGCGGCCGCGTGGCAGGCGCGGCGCGAAGGCGACGGGGCTCCGGTTGACGCAGACACGCTTGGACATGGCACGCCGCCGGATTTCCCGGCGCGGCCCGACCGGCCCGAACTGCTGCCGCCGAAGGACGTGCCGCGTCGCCGTCCCGGCAGCCCGGCAGGGCGCACCGCCTTGTTGCACGCCATCGCACATATCGAGCTGAACGCCGTGGATCTGCACTGGGATATCATCGCCCGGTTCACCGACATCGCCATGCCCGCCGGGTTCTACGATGACTGGGTCAGCGCGGCGGATGACGAATCCAAACACTTCCAGCTTCTGTCCCAGCGGCTTGCAGCCATGGGCAGTCACTACGGTACCCTGCCCGCCCATGCAGGCATGTGGTCAGCCGCTGACGCGACGGCCCAAGATCTTCTGGGGCGGCTCGCCATCGTTCCCATGGTGCTGGAGGCGCGCGGGCTGGACGTGACGCCCGGCATGATCACGATGTTCGAAAAGGCGGACGATCCCGACAGCGTGGCGGCACTCTCGACCATCTATCGCGAGGAGGTCGGCCACGTCGCCTTTGGCTCCAAGTGGTTCCACTTCCTCTGCGGGCGCGACGGGCTGGACCCCAAGCCCATCTTCCACAGCCTTGTCGAGACCTATTTCAAGGGCGCGCTGAAGCCGCCGTTCAACGATGAGAAGCGCGCCGAAGCCGGTATTCCCCTCGATTTCTACTGGCCGCTGGCAGAGGCATAACCGTCGCACCCCTGCCCGCGCAGGTTGCGCATCGATTCCATTCTCTTTATGCACCGCTGATCCGAGATCTTAACGAGTGGTAAACGGGTCAGAGAGAGCGGCCCAGAAAGCGCCACAGTGATTTCGGAAAACTGTTGCGTAAACCAAGCGTTATCCTTAACAGTTGCATAAAAGGCGCAATTGGCAAAAAAGCGCCGCCGGACGTCGGCGTTGCTTGCACGCTGCGGACCGGGGAAACGAGGGACAATTGATGACGGGCAGTGTCGTCTCTTCGCTGAACAGAGCGGTCAGCCGGGTTTTTCCCGAGCGCCGGATCTATATACGATCCGACGCACGCACGCGTTACCTGACGCTGAGCCCCATCTCGCAGACGGGGTTTGCATTGGTTTTCACCAGCCTGATCGGCTGGAGCGCGTTCACCTCCTTCGCCTATATCAACAGCGCGGTCGATGGCCGGACGCTGGAGAACAGGCTCGCGGCAACGCAGGATGCGCACGAGACCCAGGTGTCCGCGCTGCGCGAACAACAGCGTTTGCTGGAGGACGAACTCAACCGCTCGAACGCGCGCGGCGATGCCGTCACGCACGAGCTGAGCGAGAAACAGCGGATCCTGATCGCGACAGCCGATGCGCTGCAGACCTCTGAGGTCGAGCTGCGCGGGCTGCGGGCCGAGTTCGAAGCGCTGATCACGGCGCGACGTGCCGAGCTTGATGAGTTGAACGCGCTGAACGAGGAAATCGTCAGCCTGCGTCTCTCCCTCGCCGATGCCGAGGAGCATCGCGATGCCATGGCCGAGACGATCCACACCTTCTCGCAGACCATGTCGAATGTGATTGTTCAACGCGACCGGTCGAGCCACCGCGCCGCGGTCTTGGACCAGCGCGTCGGCGTGCTCGAGACCGAGATTGCGCAGTGGGAAGGCCGCCAGGAACAGCTGCTCGCGCAAATCGAGGACGCGGCGCGGACGAGCATCTCCTCGCTGGACGAAATTTTCGTCGGCTCGGATCTCGACATCGAGCGGATCCTGAAGCAGACAAAGCGCGACTATTCCGGCCAGGGCGGCGGGCCGTTCGAGCCGCTCGACGATCAGTCCTCGGCCGGCGATGTGGAAGATGGCGAGCGCGTCGCGGCGCTGATGAGTGATCTCGAGCGCGTCAGCCTGATGCGCGCCGCAATGGATCGCCTGCCCTTTGGCCAGCCGACCCGGGGCGCGCGGCTCACATCGGGCTTCGGTCCGCGCCGCGATCCGTTCCGCCGCCGGTACTCCCAGCATAACGGCATTGATTTCGCCGCCCCACGCGGCACACCGATCTTTTCAACCGCCGAGGGTGTGGTCACCTTTTCAGGGCGTCAGCGCGGATATGGGATCGTTGTGAAGATTAGGCATGCCTTTGGATTTGAAACGGTCTATGCTCACCTCAGCAAGAGTCGAGTGAAGGTCGGTCAGCGTGTTGAGCGTGGAGACCGTATCGCGGACATGGGCAGCACCGGACGCAGCACCGGCAGCCATCTGCATTACGAGATCCGGATCGATGGCAAACCAATCAACCCAAGCAAGTTCATAAGGGCTGCACGGAATGTTCTCTAAGAGCAAAATCAGCGACACACCCGCGACAACACCCCCTCAGGCGAAGGAGAAACCGCCAGTGGCGAGCGCACCAACACCCCCCGCTAGCAAGCCGGATAGCAGCGATGCCGGAGCCAGCAAACCGGCGTTCCAGAACAAGCCGAAGCCGTCCCCGTCGCTTCTGTCCAACGATCTGACGATCAAGGGCAATGTGAGCTCGTCCGGAGATATCCAGATCGAAGGCACGATCGAGGGCGATGTGCGTGCGCACCTGCTGACGGTCGGTGAGAGCGCGACGATCCGCGGCGAGGTGATTGCAGACGATGTCGTGGTCAACGGCCGGGTGATCGGCCGGGTGCGCGGTCTAAAGGTTCGCCTGACCTCCTCGGCGAAGGTCGAAGGTGACATCGTGCACAAGACCATCGCGATCGAAAGCGGCGCGCATTTCGAAGGCTCCGTCCAGCGGCAGGAAGATCCGCTCGGCGCGTCAGGCGACCGCAAGAATTCGAGAGCCAAAGCCGTGGTGGCCGAGGAAACCGCTGCCGAGTAGGCTCAGGACAGCCGCCCACCCCGGCAAACCTGCCGGGACACCGGGCTGGTAGATCGTCGAGATACAAAACGCGGCCCAGGGCCGCGTTTTTTTTGTGCTCGGATCAGTTGGCGCGATCATCAGGTGTCGCGCGATTGCCCCCGCCCTTTCAGGCGACTTCCTCAACCGGGTCGCGCAGCACATAGCCGCGGCCCCAAACTGTTTCGATGTAGTTCGCACCATCTGTTGCAAGCGCGAGCTTCTTGCGCAGTTTGCAGATGAAGACGTCGATGATCTTCACTTCCGGTTCGTCCATCCCGCCATAGAGGTGGTTGAGGAACATCTCTTTGGTCAGCGTCGAACCCTTGCGCAAGCTGAGAAGCTCGAGCATCTGGTATTCTTTGCCCGTCAGATGAACCGGGTACCCGTTGGCTTCCACCGTTTTCGCGTCGAGATTGACCGCGATCTTGCCGGTGTGAATGATCGACTGTGCGTGACCTTTCGAGCGCCGCACAATCGCGTGGATGCGTGCCACGAGTTCCTCGCGGTTGAAGGGCTTGGTGAGATAATCATCCGCCCCGCATCCAAACCCTTTGATCTTGCTGTCCGCGCCATCGGCACCGGACAGGATCAGCGTTGGTGTATCGACCCGGCTGACGCGCAGCTTGCGCAGCACTTCGTACCCGTCCATGTCCGGCAGGGTCAGGTCGAGAATGATCAGATCGTAATCGTAGAGCTTCGCAAGCTCGACGCCTTCCTCACCCGACTCGGTGACGTAAGTGTTGAGGTCCGCCTTCTTGAGCATGAGCTCAATGCTCTCAGCGGTCGAAGGATCGTCCTCAATCAGCAGAATACGCATATCGCCACTCCATCGGCCTTTCGCATACCGTTGAATGGTTAACGCAAAGGAGTAAACGGAGTATTACCAGCAGCGGAAAATATCGCAATCACTCTTTCTTCGGTTGTGCTTTGCATCTACTGCTGCCGTCATACGCGAATTCTGCATTGGATGCACGCCTCATTCTATTGTGGCGCGCACCCTGTTGATCTGCGTGACCCTGAGCCCTTTCAGCCCGAACCGCGACATGGCAGCCTTCCATGTTGCATATTCCTCGTCGCTGATCGAATACCGCTCAAGGGCCTCGTCCTCGGTCAGAAGACCGCCCTCGACGGCGGCGACCACGCGTGCCTTGCGTCGCGGAACCCATCGCCGCGTCGAGGGCGAGGGCAAGTCGGCAAGAGTCATCTTTTCTCCATCCGGCCCGATGACATAGGCGTCGCTTTGCTGTACCTGCATGTTGAAATCCCGAATTCTCACACCCAACTGCGAGGCTATGTTCCTCGTATTAAAGGGAAATGAAGTCCCTGATTGGGTCCCGAATCCGGGCAATTGGTGCAGGTCTGTCCCACGATGACGCAGAAGAATTCGCTCGGTTTTACGAAAACTCCCGAAATGACACGGGTTGTTGTCGCTATGTCCGGTGGCGTCGACAGTTCGGTGGTTGCGGCCATGCTGGCGCGCGAAGGCTATGACGTGGTGGGAATCACACTGCAGCTCTACGATCACGGGGCGGCGCTGGCCAAAAAGGGTGCCTGCTGCGCCGGACGGGATATCCACGACGCGCGCCGTGTTGCCGAACGCATGGGATTCCCGCACTACGTTTTGGACTACGAAAACCAGTTCCGCGATGCGGTAATCGAAGAATTCGCCGATCAGTACCTGGCGGGCGCGACACCGATTCCCTGCATTCGCTGCAACGAGAAGGTCAAGTTTCGCGATCTGCTGCAGACCGCGCGCGAGCTGGATGCAGATTGCCTGGCGACCGGGCATTACATCCAGCGAGCCGAGGGACCGTCGGGGCCAGAACTGCACCGCGCGGCCGATCCGAACCGGGACCAAAGCTACTTCCTGTTCTCGACCACGCGGGAGCAGCTCGATTATCTGCGCTTCCCGCTCGGCCATCTCGTCTCGAAGGACGAAACCCGGGCCCTGGCGGCGGAGTTCGGTCTTCCGGTCGCGGACAAACCCGACAGCCAGGATATCTGCTTCGTGCCGACCGGAGGCTATGCCGCCGTGATCGAGAAGATCCGCCCTGGTGCAGCGGAGCCGGGAGACATTGTCCACCTCGACGGCCGCGTGCTGGGCGAGCACAAGGGCATCATCCACTACACGATCGGTCAACGACGCGGTCTTGGGATCGGCGGCGGCGAGCCGCTTTACGTCGTGCGTCTCGATCCCGAAGCGCGCCGTGTGATCGTTGGCCCGCGGGAAGCCCTGGCAACGCGCACCGTGCCGATTTCGGGCATCAACTGGATCGGCGATGGGGCGTTCGGTGCATGTGATGGCGACGGACACGACGTCCTGGTGAAGGTCCGCTCGACCCGGCCGCCGGTCGCGGCACGGGTCCGCCCTGTGGGAGACCGTGCCGAAGTCGACCTTGCCCTGCCTGAAGAGGGCGTCGCCCCCGGACAAGCCTGCGTCTTCTACGCGCCTGACAGCCCTCGGGTTCTGGGCGGCGGCTGGATCACCCGGCGCGCCCACTGATTAATCACACCTCGCACGTGCAAAATCCCTTGTCGCATCGCGATGGGATCGGTACTTCTACCCGTTAAACGCGTGTTTGTGCGTTCAGCGCGTCTGCGGCGCGCTTGGGGCCCGGGGATCCGAGGAGACGATGACCAAGACTGCCCTCTATGCGCTTCTGGCGCTGGCGCTGTCGACATGGGCGGTGCCTGCCAATGAAGCTTCATCCACCGAACCGTCACCAGCCGCGATGAACTTCGTCGCGGGGTTCTCGGATGATCATCTTGCGGGCATGCTCTCGCGCTTTGGCGGGCGCGACCCGCGGCTGGCCCTGCTCGCGCAGGTCAACGGGCAGGCTGTTGCTCTGACGCTCGATGCGGCAATCGCCGATGCGGTCAGAGACAACAGCGCCGCATGGCAGCGCAACATGGCGCTGGCCTGGACACCGCTGATGAGCGACGACGAACTGACCTCGCTTGCCAATGCCGGGGCCCAGTCGCCGCATGTCGACAAGTATCTCGAGCTGCGGGGCGATGCCGGTCAATCCATGCAGATCCTGAGCCAGGATCTGTTTCGCACCATCCTCGAAGATGTCCTCGAGACCACGATCGCCGTGCTGAGCGAGTCTCCACCCGGCACTGATCCGTCGACCGCCACACCGACCGAGTAGACCCATGCACATCCGCCTGACGACTGCCCACGCCCAGGTCGAGATCGATCCGCATCTCGGCGCAAGCGTGATCAGCTACAGGCTCTCCGACGGCACCGACATCTTCCGACCGGCGGCGAAATCGGAGTGGAACGCGTTTCGGGCCGCGTGCTTCCCGATGGTGCCCTGGTGCAACCGGATCGCAGGCGGCGTGACGGATCTGAACGGCCAGTTCCACAAGATCGCACCGGCCCATCCCGAGCATCCGTTGCCGATCCATGGCAGCGCGGCCCTGCGTCCCTGGAAGGTCAAGACGGGGCGCGGAGACGAATTACACCTCGCCCTCAGCCATGACCAGCCCGCACCTTTCAAATACGATGCCGAGATTCACTATCACCTGAGCGGCACTGATCTTTCGATCAAGCTGACCGTGACCAACCGGGCGGATCGCCCCCTGCCCTATGGGATGGGGCTGCACCCCTGGTTCCCGCGCACGAACAAGGTTGGCCTGCGCGCACCTGCAACGCATTTCCAGACCGTCGATCAAGACCGTCTGCCGGTTGGGGAGGAGGCAATCTCGGCCCGGCCCGACTGGGATTTTTCGGATGTTGCCCTGCTGCCGGATGATCTGATCGACACGGGCTTCAGCGGGTGGGACGGCATGGCCGTGATCGGCCGCGACGATGGCTGGGGGATCGAGATCCGCACCAACCCGCCGCTCGAGTGCTATCAACTCTATTCGCCCGACGAAGACTCCGGCTTCTTCTGCTTCGAGCCGGTCTCGCACCCGATCAATGCACACAACATGACAGGGCATCCCGGGCTCTGGCCGCTCGATCCCGGGGCCAGTGCATCTGTGACATTCACCTTTGCGCCAACCGTCGATATGCTGACCAAGGCCTGATCGGGCCCTCACCTCAGCAGGAGCGCGCATATGAGCCTCGATACCGTTCTCGACCATCTGGATTCCGACCTTGATGGGGCCGTAGCGCGGCTCTTCGATCTGATCCGCATCGAGTCGATCTCGACTGACCCGGCCTATGCGGGTGCGTGCAGACAGGCGGCGGAATGGCTCTCCAAGGATCTTGGCGACATCGGCTTCTCGTCCCGCGTTGCCGACACGCCGCGTCATCCGATCGTGGTCGCACATCATGACGGTCCCGGCCCGCATGTGCTGTTCTACGGCCACTACGATGTGCAACCCGTCGACCCGCTCGACCTTTGGACCAATGGCGCCCCGTTCGAGCCGAAGATCCTGGAGGGCGCGGGCGGCGCGAAGATGCTGCACGGTCGCGGCACGGCGGATGACAAGGGACAGCTGATGACCTTTGTCGAGGCGTGCCGGGCCTGGAAGAGCGCGACGGGCGCCCTGCCCTGCAAGGTCACCATCCTGCTGGAGGGCGAGGAGGAATCCGGCGGCGAAAGCCTGCCCCCGTTCATGGAGGCGAACCGGGACGAGTTGAAGGCCGATATCGCGCTGATCTGTGATACCGGCATGTGGGATCCCGAGACGCCTGCGATCACCACCATGTTGCGCGGCAATGTGGCCGACCAGATCACTGTCCATGCTGCCTCGCGCGATCTGCACTCGGGCATGTATGGCGGTGCAGCAGCGAACCCGATCCACGTGCTGACGCGGATCCTGGCGGGCATGCACGATGATGACGGGCGGATCACGATCCCCGGCTTCTATGACGGCGTGCCCGATCTGCCCGAGGCCATCAAAACGCAATGGGATGGGCTGAATTTCTCGCACGAGCGCTTCCTTGGCGATATCGGCCTTTCGGTCCCGTGGGGTACCCATGGCTACTCGGCCTTGGAGCATGTCTGGTCGCGCCCGACAGCCGAAGTGAACGGCATCTGGGGCGGGTATATCGGCGAGGGGTTCAAGACCGTGATACCCGCCGACGCCCATGCCAAGGTCAGCTTCCGGCTGGTTGGCGATCAGGACCCCGAAGACATCCGCGCCAAGTTCCGCGCCTTTATCGAAAGCCGCCTACCCAAAGACTGCCGGGTCTCGTACCAGTCACGGGGCGGCGGACACGCGACGGTCATGCCAACCACCGACCCCAAGTTCGAACAGGCGCGTCAGGCCCTGACCGAGGAGTGGGGGCGCGAGGCCGCGTTCATCGGCTGCGGCGGCTCGATCCCCGTTGTGGGCGAACTGAAAACACGCCTTGGCATGGACTCGCTGCTCATCGGGTTCGGGCTCGAAGATGACAACCTTCACTCGCCGAACGAGAAGTACAATCTCAGCAGTTTCTCGAAGGGCGCTCGGTCCTGGGCACGGGTTCTGGCAACCATAGCTGGGTGATCCGTCCGACGGAAGTTCGCTGCCGTCCGCGTTGCGATCACCTTCCGTAGAGCGCGTTCCATCTTGTAAAAATTCAGTTCCCGCCCAATATAGATGGCTAGTGGACGGGACGTTTTATGGAAGTCATCAGTTTTCTATTATCTGACAAAATGCAGATCCTGTTTGGTCTCGCAGCTCTCGTCGGAGCGATGATCTATTACTGCTACCGTCCGTTCGGAGACAAACCGCCGCGGCCGATCCCGCACGAGTTCCTGAAAGGTGATCAAAAGGTTGATGACCCGTTCCGCTCGCCCCAGGCGATGAACCGCCGGCTCGAAGACCTTGGTCGGCACAACGTGCGGGCCAATCAGGGCGACGGCCGAGCTTCAGATCTTCAACTGGCTCTTCAAGCGCAACTAGCTCCGCCGCCGGAGACCCGCGTCTGTTCCCCCGCGCCAGTCGGCTGGGCCGGATCTCAGCGCCGCCGGGCCATCGCTCCGCCGCGCCGTTTCGGTGCCGCCGCGGACTGCAATGAGGCCGTGAGCACCTCGGTCATCGGGTGACCAGCGGGCTGATCCGCATGATGGGTCAAGAGAGCCCGCGTTGCCTCCTTGGCGTCCTGCCCGTCCTTCAGTCCAAGCGCCCAATCGAGAAAGATCGTGCGGCAGTCCTGAATGGTGATCCCCTCGATCCGGTAAGCATCAAGGATCAGACCCCGCGGATCATAGAGGGCGGCTGCATCTTCAGGCTCGGTCATGTGATCTCCAACTCAACAGCGGTCCCGGCGATCTCGTAGCGGAACCTGTCACCGGCCACGGGGAAGCGCGTGCGCACAACCGACCCCGTGATGACGCTTTCGCCCTTTTTCACAGGGTTGCCCCGATTGCGGAAGTGGTTCAGCACCCAGGCGAGCGACCCCAGCGGATCCGCGGCGCCGGTCACGGCGTCCTCGTCGGGCTGACCCGGTTGCGACAACTGCGCAGGCATATCGTTGATCGCGGCGATGTCGAACCCCGGCAGGACAGGCCCAAGAACCACGCCGCCGCACCACGCGTTGTCCGCCGCAAGCGACAGGACATCCAATGCCGCGTAATCCGCGCCGCGATCCTCGATCAACTCGAAGGCCGGGCGGGCCGCTGAGACCAGCTCCCCCGCGCTCTCGGGCGTGTAGGCCTCCGGCGCATCGGCATCCGCTCCAAGTTCCAGCGCCAGTTCGCACTCCAGGCCCATGTGGCCAAAGGATGCTCCGCTCACCCGCGCCGGGCTCTGATGCACATCGCGCACGAAAAACGCCCCGGCGATGGGATGGTCGATGCCGATCATCTGCTGCATCGGCTTGGACGAGAGCGCGATCTTGCGCCCGACCAGCGGGCCGCGCTCGACAACAAACAGGTCCTGCAACTGCCCCTGCACCCGATAGGCGTGGTCGAGATCGTCAGGCGCCAGATCCCCGCTCAGGTTCGCATGCGGGGTCTTGGCCCGCCATGCCTCCAACAAGTGCCGGGCAATCGTCTCATCGTCAGTCATCATCGCCATCCCGATATCGCAGACCCGATTGACGCGCGCGCGCCCCTCTCGTCAAGATGCTATCGGATAACGACAGGAGAGACGAGATGATCGTGGTCAGCGGAGAGTTCCAGATCGACCCGAAGGATATCGACGCTGCGCGCGCAGCGATGATCGACATGGCCGCCGAAACCGCAAAGGAGGATGGTTGCATCCACTACCGGTTCTATCAGGACATCGAACATGCCGACCGCTTCCACGTCTACGAGGAGTGGGAGAGCGACGCCCACCTCGCCGCGCACGCCGCTTCGGCGCATATGCAGGTGTTTCGGGCAGCGCTCGGTGCGCTCAACCTGATCTCGCGCAATGTCAAGAAGATGGAGGCGGGGTCTGTGACCGCGCTTTAAGGATCGACAATGACCGATGATGTGCTGATCACCGACCATTCCGGCGGCGTACGCGAGATCATGCTCAACCGCGCGCCTGTGAACGCGCTGACCCCCGATTTCCTGAATGCGATTGCGGCTGCGGCGGACTGGGCGTCCGCCGACCCGGAGGTGCACGCGGTCCTGCTGACCAGCCCGTTCAAGGTTTTCTCTGCCGGCGTCGATCTGCGCGAGATGCAGGGCTATGACCTGGCTGGCGAAGCGCAGATCATTGACGGGCTGAACGGCGGCTTTCTCTCGCTCTATCGCATGCCCAAACCACTGGTCTGCGCGGTCAACGGGGCGGCCATTGCCGGCGGGCTGTTCTTCCCGCTCTCCGCAGATCACACGGTCACGATACCCGGTGCAAAATTCGCTCTCGCCGAGTTGCGTGTCGGGGCCTCGTTCCCTGTTGGCGCGATGGAAATCGCCCGGGCCGAGTTGACGCCCGCGGGCCTCCGTCGCCTGATGCTGACCGGGCGACCCGTCGATGCCGAGACGGCGGTGGGCCTCGGTATTGCCGATCAGGTTGTCGATCCCGGCGCCTTGCAGGAAACCGCGCTGTCTATGGCGCGGGATCTGGCGTCTACCCCGGCCGAGACCTATGCGACCATCAAGCGCCAAATCCGCGGCGACGTGATCGACCGGATCGAAGCGGTGCATCGGGACGGATCGGACCCCGTCCGCGCGGGCTGGTTCACCGACGCAACCAAAGCGGCCATGGCGGCGGCCCTGGCACGGTAGCGGGGCCTTACTCTCAGATCTTGCCGTGGAGCTTCAGGAGCGAGAGCGCCGCGACCGTGTGCGCATCGGTGATCGTGCCTTTGCGGATCATGTCGAGCACTTCGGTCAGAGGCATGGCGCGGGAGACCATGTCGACCTCCTCCGCCTCGCGCTTGGGCGGGCCGACCGTCAGGTCTGTCGCGAGGAAGACATGGTAGCCGTGGTCGGAAAACCCGTAGCAGGCGTGGAGAAATCCGATCCGTTCCATCCGTGCAGCAATGACACCGGCCTCTTCTTCCAGTTCGGTCGCCGCCACCTGCTCGGGCGTGGCCCCACTGCCATCGCGAAGCGCGCCTTGCGGCAGTTCCCAGTACCGCGCCCCGACCGGATAGCGGTACTGCTCGACCATGTGGATCAGGCCATCCTGAATGGCCGCGATCACGGCGAAGTCGACCTTCTCGACCACGCCGTAGATCCCCATCGAGCCGTCGCGGCGTTCGATCTCGTCCTCGCGCAGACGCATCCACGGGTTGCGATAGATCTCGCGCGTGGATTTCTGGACGATATCGGCCATGCGCAGCGCTGCCCTAGAGCAGCGACTTGACCTTCTCGGCTGTTGCTTCCGCTGTGATGCCGAAATGCTCGAAGAGCTCGTTCGCCGGGGCCGAGGCGCCAAAGCCGTGCATCCCGACAAAGCCGCTCTTCTCGCGCCGCCCGCGCTCGCCAAAGAGCCAGCGGTCCCAACCGAAACGGATCGCAGCCTCGACGGCGACCCGTACCGGCCCGCCCGGCAGCACCCGCTTGCGGTAGGCTTCGTCCTGTTCCTCGAACAGCTCCCAGCACGGCATCGAGACAACGCGCGTGCCGATCCCCTCGGCTTCCAACAACGCCTTGGCCGCCATCGCGACCGAGACCTCGGATCCTGTGGCGAGCAGGATCGCACGGCGTTTCGCCTCGGCATCCGCCACGACATAGGCGCCCATGGCGACCTGGTTCTTCGAGGTATGCTTGGCGCGCACCGTCGGCAGGCCCTGACGGGTCAGCGACAGCACCGTGGGCGTACCCTCGGTCTGCAGGGCGATCTCCCAAGCCTCAGCCGTCTCGACCGCATCCGCCGGGCGGATCACGTTCATGTTCGGGGTCGCGCGCAACATCGCGAGATGTTCGATCGGCTGGTGGGTCGGGCCATCCTCGCCAAGGCCGATGGAATCGTGCGTCATCACGTAGACGACCCGCTGGCCCATCAGCGCGCTCAGACGCATCGCCGGGCGCGCATAATCGGTGAAGCACATGAACGTCCCGCCATAGGGGATGACACCGCCGTGCAGCGCCATGCCGTTCATCGCCGCGGCCATGCCGTGCTCGCGAATGCCGTAGTAGATGTGCCGGCCCTTGCGGTCCTCGGGCCCGAAGACGCCCATCTCGGATGTCTTGGTATTGTTCGAGCCGGTCAGATCAGCGGACCCGCCCAGTGTTTCCTTCAGCACACCGTTGATCTCGTCCAGCGCGTCCTGGCTGGCTTTCCGGGTCGCGACCTTGCGCTGATCTTCAACGATTGCCTTTTTCAACGCCCGGATGCGGGAGGTCAGGCGCGTCGGCAACTCGCCAGCCGTCACGCGGGCGAATTCCTTTTGCTTGGCCTCCGACATCGCGGCCAACGTGTCAGACCACTCGGCCCGCGCCGCGGCACCGCGTTCACCCGTTGCCTCCCAGTTCTTCTTGATCTTGGCCGGGATCTTGAAGGGCTTGCTCTTCCAGCCATAGACCTTGCGCGCGTCCTCGATCAGCGCATCGTCGGTCAGCGCGCCGTGCGCCTTGGAGGTGCCCTCCGCCGACGAGCCGATGCCGATCCGGGTCTTACACGCCACCATGGCCGGGTGCTTCGAGCCTGTCGCAGCTGTCAGAGCCTTGTCGATATCGGCCGTGTCGTGGCCATTGCATTCGAACACGTCCCAGCCCGAGGCCGCGAACCGCGCCTTCTGGTCCGTCCGGTCCGAGATATCGACCGCACCGTCGATGGTGATGCCGTTATCGTCCCAGAGCACGATCAGGTTCGAAAGCTCCTGCCGCCCGGCCAGACCGATCGCCTCCTGGCTCACGCCCTCCATCAAGCAGCCATCGCCCGCGATCACCCAGGTCCGGTGATTCACGACCTTCTTGCCGAAGCGCGCGCGCAGATGCTCTTCGGCGAGCGCCATGCCAACGGCGGTGGCAATCCCCTGCCCCAGCGGCCCCGTCGTCGTCTCGATCCCCGGTGCATGGCCGAACTCGGGGTGGCCCGCCGTGCGGAAACCAAGCTGACGGAAGTTCTCGATCTCCTTGATCGGCATGTCGGGATAACCGGTCAGGTGCAAGAGCCCATAGAGCAGCATCGAGCCATGGCCCGCCGACAACACGAACCGGTCGCGATCGGGCCAATCGGGATCGGCGGGGTCAAACCGCAGATGGCTGTCGAACAGGACAGTCGCCACATCGGCCATGCCCATCGGCATGCCGGAGTGCCCGGAATTCGCCGCCTTGACCGCGTCCAGCGCCAGCACGCGCAGCGCATTGGCCATCTCGAACCGGCGAGGGTCCGCCGCTTTCATCTCATCTAGGTCCACGTAACGTTCCCCTGGGTTCACGAAAAGACAGCCGCCGGAGGGGCTGGGATCGAGCCCGGAATCGGTGCCCGGGCGCGCGGACCATGCGGATATGCAGCGGGGCGGTCAAGACCACACGCAGAGCGCGCAGAAATCCCAAGTCGATACGGACGATAATTGCTTGCACGTCCCACTTCTGCATAATCCCCAAGATGAGAATTTGTTGCATGCGATTCGCATCAAATAGACGCGGCGCCCGGTGAAGAGAACACAGATCCGGCAACAGTCGCGCAAGGCAGGAAAGAGCAGGGCAGGCATGAGTCAACTTAACGAAGCCATCGCAAGGTTGGCGAAGTCAGTGGATCATCTTGAGCGCGCGGTCGCCGGGATTGAACAGAACGAGGATCAGCGCAGCGACGGCGTGGCAGAAGTGCCGGCCATTCTGGCAGAGCGCGATGAACTGGCCGATGAGGTGCGGGTCCTGCGCGAGCGGGCCGAGCAGGATGCAATCCTGCGCGCCGAGGCGGCCGAGGCTGTCCGACAGGCTCTGACCGATCTGCGCGGTGCTGTTGGCGGGGAGGTCGCGGCCAATGCCTGAGGTAACCGTCGAAGTGGGAGGCCGCAGCTACCGTGTCGGCTGCGGCGAAGGCGAGGAAGACCACCTGATCAAGCTCGCCTCCTATGTGGATCGGGAGGCCAGCAAACTGACCAAGCAACTCGGACAGATGTCCGAGGGACGGCTGATGCTGATGACTGCGCTGGTGATGGCCGATCTTCTGTCGGACATGCGCACCGGCATCGCCGATGCCGAGGCCCGTGCCAGTGATGCCGAGGCGCGCGCCGATCAGGCGGCTTCTGCAACCGCGACCCATCCAGAGGTTTCGGACAGCCTGTCCTCCGACCGCGAGCAACAGATCGCTGCCTCGCTCGACCAGCTCTCGACCCGGATCGAGTCGCTCGTCGGACGGATCGAAGGGCGGGGCTGAAGAGGCGCTGCCGGG
This sequence comes from Pseudomonadota bacterium, assembly GCA_039821125.1. GTDB lineage: Bacteria > Pseudomonadota > Alphaproteobacteria > Rhodobacterales > Rhodobacteraceae > Thermohalobaculum. The sequence goes on along the minus strand of JBCBOR010000012.1, from coordinate 9,548 downwards.
ACATTGCGCTCTTTTGCTGCGCGTACGCAAAGGTCCACTTCGGGATCAGGCTATATTGGCTCTAACCTAAAACGCTCGCGCCACTGTCGATTGATTTGGTTCGCAAGTTTGGCGGTCGGCGTGGATATCCGGCTCGCGATCGTGCCGTCTGCCCCGAGAGCATCGAGTATCCGCTTCAACTGCTTTTGCGGTTCTCTTGAGAGAGCCTCATAGGAGACTTCAACAGGCACCACAGATTGCTCTTCAAACCAAGCGCACCAAGCGACATCAAACTCGAAGAACTCAGCCATCTTTGATCGTATCGCGTCCGGATCGTAACCGTCTTCCCGCCGAGTTTCTTGTCTTTCGAGATCAGTTCCATCGGCTCTGCGGTGCCAAAGCCCGGTTTGCTCCGCGCGTATGTAGGAGATCGCTTGGTCTAGCTTGTCCCCTCGCGACAGAAAGATGAACAGCGTCGGACCAAAAGCCACTTGGATGCGATCTGCGTCTGACGTGTGGTCGGGGTACATAAAGCGAAGCTGATCCATGAAAAACGCGAAACTGCCGCGCTGAAGTCTCAAGCCAAAGACTTTGGTTTTGCCTTTACCGCGAGCTTTTGCCGCTTCAAAAATGGCGTCCAACAACTCGCCTCTGGTAGCAAATTCGTTGGCGTTGAGGTCATAATAATCCAGCCAGGCGTCAATCGATGGTTTGTGAAAAAGAGAGCCCGGATTCCCGGCAACTTTGGTCTCGGCTAGCAGTTTACAGAGCATGGTGCTGCCGCTCCGGGGAGATGTGCAAATGACGTAAGACTTAAACGGTGGAGTTGGCATGGTGTCTCTTGAACAACGCTATCGGTGACCGTTAGCGGACATTTGTAACAGTTTCAGTATCATGCACTTTGGGTTCATAGCGGGCACTGATGCCAACCGGCGCCATGCCCCACATTGCAACCCTTACAAATCGCCCGGCAGATGTTATCTAACCCTCCGGCGGGTGCTGTCCTTCTCGTGAGAGAACAGTTTCCTGGTGGCCTAATTTTTCTCGCGGGAGCTGGCTCTGCGTTCGCTCGTGGGCTTACGCACCTGGCGCCCACCTGGTTTTCCAGGCTCGCGAGGATCTGAAGCTCCACGGTTGCGATGGGCCCGCCACCTGCGCTTGTCCGGACGATCACGCTAGACGGATGCGCACACCGGCGCTAGGACGCGCGCATGAGCGTTCATCCGTCCCTTCCCGATCAGAAAGCTGCCCTGCGCAAAGCTGCCTATGCCGCGCGAAAGGCCGCCCATGCAAACGGGCCCGCGGCAGCGCTCGCGGCGCGTGATCACTTTCTGGCGGCGCGCCTGCATGTCGGTGCTGCCGTGATTTCGGGGTACTGCCCGATCCGCACCGAGATCGACCCCCTGCCCCTGATGACGGCTCTCGCTGACGCGGGGCACCGGCTGTGTGTTCCGGTGATCGAGGAGAACGGCCTGCCCCTGAAGTTCCGCGCCTGGACGCCGGAGGCCGAGATGATCGATGGGCCGTTCGGCGCCCGTGTGCCGGCAACCGGCGACTGGCTGGAGCCGGAGTTGCTGATCGCCCCGCTCGTCGCCTTTGACCCGGGATGCTGGCGGCTCGGCTATGGCGGCGGCTTCTATGACCGGACGCTGGAGGGGCTGCGCGCGACGTGGCGAACGCTGGCCATCGGCCTGGCCTATAGGGCCCAGCAGATCGATCGGGTCCCGCGCGAGCCCACCGATCAACCGCTGGACGCCATTGTCACCGAGCACGGCATGATCCGGCCGGGCCCCGCACCATGATCACACTCAGGCAAGCGAACGAGGCGGACAATGCCGCACTCTGGGACATGCTGGAGCCGGTCATTCGGGCCGGGGAGACCTATGCGCTCGAGACCGATCTCGACCGCGCTGATGCGCTGGCGTTCTGGTGCGGCGAAGGTCACGAGGTCTGGATCGCCGAGATCGGCCCGGAGCGGCTTGGCACATACTATCTATGTGCCAACAAACGCGGCCCGGGCGATCATGTTGCGAATTGCGGGTATATCTCGCACCCCGACGCACAGGGTCGCGGGGTTGCACGCGCGATGCTGGACCACTCGCTCGACCGTGCGCGCGAGAGCGGTTTTCTGGCGATGCAGTTCAATGCGGTGGTCGCGACCAACGCACGGGCGCTGGACATCTGGTATCGCGCAGGCTTCGAGCAGACCGGGGTCAACCGCGCAGCCTTTCGCCACCCGAGCGCGGGTCTTGTGGACATGTTCATCCTCTATCGCCCGCTCTGATGTTGTCGTGAGGCGGCCGGGGCGATAAACCGCCATTATGAAACTTCTGTTCCTCGGCGATATCGTTGGGCGGTCCGGACGGGTTGCGGTGCTCGACGCCCTGCCCCGCCTGCGCGAGGACTGGGCGCTCGACTTCATCGTGGTGAATGCCGAGAACTCGGCCGCGGGTTATGGCATGACCAAGCCGATCGCCGACGAGTTGCTGGCCGCAGGCGCCGATGTGCTGACCCTTGGCGACCATGCATTCGACCAGAAGGACTTGCTCAGCCACATCGGGAACGAGCCGCGGATCCTGCGCCCCCTGAACTATGCCAAGGGTGCGCCGGGTCGCGGGGCGGGCGTTTTCCCGGCAACCCGCGGGCGCAAGGTGTTCGTCGCGGTGGCGCTTGGCCGGGTGTTCATGAACAAGCCGTTCGATGATCCGTTCTCGGCGCTCGAGACCGCGCTGAAGCCCGCGACCCTTGGCGGTACGGTTCAGGCGAGCGTGGTCGAGATCCATGCCGAGGCCACGTCGGAGAAAATGGCGGTCGGGCATTTCTGCGACGGGAAAGCCTCGCTGGTGGTGGGCACCCACACCCATGTTCCGACCGCCGATGCGATGATCCTGCCACGCGGGACGGCCTATCAGTCGGACGCTGGCATGTGCGGCGACTACAATTCGGTGATCGGGATGGACAAGGGCGAGCCGCTGCGCCGGTTCATCACCGGCATGCCGAGCGGCCGGTTCGAGCCAGCGCTGGGCGAGGCGACGCTCTGCGGCACTCTGATCGAGACCGACGACACAACCGGGCTTGCGCGCACTGTTCAGCCCGTGCGCGTTGGTGGAAAGATTGCGGCCGCCGCGCCGGGCTAGTGTGGCGAGGGCTTTGCGGCGGTACGCAGCCCGTTGCTCCCGAGCCTCTGACAAGCGCATACTGACTTGCCCTTGAGCCGAGACACAGCGTGATCGCCACATATCTGCCCGAGCCCTATCCGGCCATCCTGACGCTCCTGGTTCTGGGTGCGATGTTCGTGCTGTTCCTACGCGAGATCTATCCCCCCGAAGTGACAGCCATCGGCGGGGCCTGCACGCTGATCGCGCTTGGGATCATCCCCGTCACCGATGCGCTGAGTGTCTTTTCGAACCCGGCGCCGGTGACCATCGGGGCAATGTTCGTGCTGTCGCGGGCACTGGTGCGAACGGGCTCGCTCGAGATCTTCACCCGGGCCATCTCGTCCGGGGTGCAGCATGCACCCGGCCGGGTGTTCGCCGGCTTTGCCGGGTTCACGGCGACGGCCTCGGCCTTCATGAACAACACGCCCGTCGTGGTCATGCTGATCCCCGTGGCCGTCAGGATCGGCAAGATCCTCAATGTTCCGGCCTCGAAGCTGCTGATCCCGCTCAGTTACTGCGCAATCCTCGGGGGAATGCTGACGCTGATCGGCACCTCGACCAACCTGCTGGTCGACGGGGTCGCCAGGGCAAGCGGGCTCGAGCCGTTCGGGCTGTTCGAGGTTACGCCGGTCGCTCTGGTCATCGTCGTGGCAGGGCTCGCGTTCATCGCCGTGGCAGCGCCGCGCGTGCTGCCCCATCGCGAATCGATGGTCGACTTTCTGGCAGCCCGCAAGGATCTGAAGTTCTTCACCGAGATTGCGATCCCGGACGGCTCGGAACTGATCGGCAAACGGATCGAGGAGGTGCGCGCCGTCTCGCATTCCGAGATCCGGGTGATCGATGTGCTGCGCGGCGATGCCTCGCTTCGGCGGAATCTGCGTGCGGTCACGCTCGAGGCCGGGGATCGCGTTGTCATCCGCTCGTCCATCGCCGAAGTAATGAGCCTGCGTGACGATGATGGCCTGCTCACCCCCAGCCAGGTCGGCGCGGTCGATCAGAAACAGACCATCACGGTCGAGGCGCTGATCTCGCCGGGTTGCCGCATGGTGGGCAAGGTACTCGGTGATCTGCGCCTGCGCCGCCGGTACGGCGTCTATCCCATTGGCCTGCACCGACGCGAGGGGCGCATGGCCCAAAGCCTCGACGACATTCGGGTCCGGATCGGCGATACGATTCTGCTGGAAGGCGACCCCGACGATATCCGGCGGCTGGCCGAGGACCAGCGACTGGACGAACTGACCCGGCCGACCGAGCGGCCGTTCCGGCGCAACCGGGCCCCCATCGTGCTGGCGCTGCTGGCGCTGGTGGTGATCGGCAGTGCCATGGGGTTAATGCCGATTGCGGGCCTCGCCCTTGTGGCCGTGGCCGGGGTGCTGATCACCCGGTGCATCGACGCAGAAGAAGCCTTCGATGCGATTGACGGGCGTTTGCTGGCACTGATCTTCGCGATGCTGTGTATCGGCGGGGCGCTGCAATCGACCGGAGCAGTCTCGCTGATCGTGGATCCGCTGACGCCGCTGCTGATGGATCTGCCGCCGGTCGCGATTCTGCTGGCGGTCTTCCTGATGTCATCGCTGCTGACCGAGCTTGTGTCGAACAACGCGGTCGCCGTCGTGGTCACACCGGTGGCGATCTCGCTGGCTCTGTCGCTGGACGCCGATCCGCGTCCGTTCGTGGTGATCGTGATGATCGCGGCCTCGGCCAGCTTTGCCACGCCAATCGGCTACCAGACCAACACACTGGTCTACGCGCCGGGCGGCTATCGCTTCACGGATTACATGCGGCTGGGCGTGCCGATGAACATCGGCGTCGGGATCATCGCTGCGCTGCTGGTGCCGCTGGTCTGGCCGCTCTGACCGCGCGCCGCCGGCACAGGACCGTGCTCAGACCGAAGCCTGCGCCGTTTGCGCCAGCAGTGCCCTGTTGAGATCGTCCGCCTCACTGACCGCATAGCTGCACTTGATGATCTTCCAACAGTCTTCGAACCGGCGAATGACGGAAAAGACCGGAAACGGCGGAATGATGAGAACACCGTGGCTGATGACACGGGATTCGTGGGTGCTTTCGATCGTTTCGGGATCTCTGAACTGCGCATCGACGCAGTGACGATAGAGTTCCTTCACATTGTGGCGTGTATAGAACTCGTAGGCACCATCGAAGGTGACTTTCAAACGCTCGATGGTGTCCAGTGTCTGTTTTCCCTCGAAGGTTTCCATCATGAGCGGCAGTGAGAAATGCCGTGCAAAGCCGTCAAAATCCCCATCGATCATGGTGCGGCCGGTCTCGTCCAACAGGGCTTCTGCGACCTCTCGGGCCGAGACGTGGACATCTCGCATGGGAAATCCGCTCCAATTCTCCGGGCTTACGACAGAACGCACGCACGCAACCGAACTACCACGCACATCACACAACGCTCCCCAACGCGGTCCACAAACAATTCGGGGCGGTGTGTTGTCAACGATCGGGCGGCCAGTCAGAAATTTAAGACTGCCTTTACCATGATCCCATCAGCCATGGCGCGGCGCGGTGCTTGTCACGGCGGACCGCCCGCGCTAGGCAAGCGGATCAGGCGAGGAGAACCCGGGATGAAGCCCATGCGCCACCTTCTGATGCTGTCCCTTCCGGTCATGGCGCTCGGCGCCTGCGTCGGTCCCTTGGAGGGGCTGATCGATCCGGAAACCTATGAGGTGACGCGCGACGAGCGGATGTTTGCGGTGCGCGTGCACTACGACCCGCTCGAGTTCGCGTATTTCACCCGGGTCTACGAACCGGACGGATACCTCAGCTACGCTGACCGTGCGCTCGCCATCGACATCGTCGCGAATTCGGTCGGCCCGCAGGTCTGCGGCGAGGGCGAGGTGCTGGCGTTCGAGCCGGGCCAGGTCTGGAATGCAGGCGCCCGGCTGGATGACAACACCAGCCTCGGGCTCAGCCACTACATGGAAGACATCGGCGAGTGGCGCATCGTGGCGGAGTGCGCTTGAGCCAATCGGATCGTGTGCGCCGCGCGCCTGCCGAAGCTGGGCGAGACCGGTCGCCGGCGGGACGCTTCGATGCATCCGCGGCGGACACGCTGACCCGGATCCTGACCTGGCGCCGGGATGTGCGCCACTTTCGTGCCGACCCGGTTGCGCAGGATGTTCTGGACAGGCTGGAGGCCGCGATGCGGCTGGCTCCGTCCGTCGGCAACGCGCGTCCCACCCGGGTGATCAGGGTCGAGGACCCTGCCCTGCGCGCCGCTGTCCGGGACAGCTTTTCAAAGTGCAACGAGGCGGCGGCCACGGAATATGACGGCGTGCGACAAGCCGACTATCGGCGCTTGAAGCTGGCCGGTCTCGATATCGCGCCGGTGCAGCTTGCGGTCTTTTGCGTGGCCAATCCTGCCGAAGGGCACGGTCTGGGCCGCGCCACCATGGCCGAGACGCTGATGCAGTCGACCGCGATGGCGATCCACACGCTGTGGCTGGCGGCGCGGGTCGAGAATATTGGCCTCGGCATGGTCTCGATCCTCGATCCGCAGGAGATCGAAAGGATCTTCGGTGTGCCGACGGGCTGGCGGTTTGCCGCCTATCTCTGCCTCGGCCATCCGGCGTTCGAGGATGACACGCCTCTGCTCCATCGGGCAGGCTGGCAGGAGAACGCCCACACGCCTTGGGAGACACGCTAGAGCTGAGGCAGCCACGTCCCCGCCGAGATGAAACGCCGCGCAGGAGATTGCAGATGAACCATCGTAGATTTGGCCGTACGAACCTGCAGGTGCCTGCGATCACGTTCGGTGGTGGCTGGGTCGGCGGCGTCCTGATCCACGATGGCGAAGCGCCGGCCATGGCCGCCCTCGATATGGCGTGGGGCGGCGGGATCGACTGGATCGACACGGCGGCAGACTATGGCAAGGGCGTCTCCGAGACGATGATCGGACGCTGGCTGGTGGGCCGCGCAGCAGCAGACCGCCCCAGGGTTTCGACCAAGTTCCGGCTTGATCCCGAGGCAGGGGATCTGAAGGGCCAGATGATGAAATCTGTCGAGGCAAGCCTTGACCGTCTCGGCCTCGGTAAGGTCGAGGTGATCATCCTGCACAACCAGATCGACGCCGAGGGCCATCGTGGCAGCCGGTCGGTCGACGCCAAGCTGGCACTGGAGATGGCCGAAACAATGGAAGCCCTGCGCGAACAGGGTCTCTGCGACTGGCTCGGCATGACCGCGCTCGGTGATCCCGCCGCGGTCGCCAGCGTCGTGGATGCCGGGCGGTTCGACGTGGCGCAGGTCTACTACAACATGCTCAACCCGACCGCTGCCGTTCCGGCCACCGGCGCATGGAACACGACCGACTTTGCCGGTCTGCTGGGCCGCTGCAAGACGCAGGACATGGGCGTGATGGGCATCCGGATCTTCGCCGGAGGGCATCTCGCCTCGGACCAGCGCCATGGCCGCGAGATCCCGATCACCGTGAACGCCGACGACACGGCGGAGGAAGCCCGCACCGCCGCGCTCTGGTCTGAATACGACCCTGCGCCCGATGCCCCGGCTCAGGCGGCGCTCCGGTTTGGTCTCGCCTGTCGCGATCTGTCGACCATCGTTGTGGGGCTTGGCACGCTTGACCACCTCAGCCTCGCCCTTGCGGCAGAAGCGAAAGGCGCCCTGCCGGACGAGGTTCTGGCCCGGCTCGACCAGATCCGCCAGGGCGCGGCCTTCACGGCGTGACCTGACGGGCTTGCCGCCGCGCGCTGCCCTGCCTATAACGCGCGCAATTCCGAGATCAAGGGACGAGGTGCGCCATGGCAGGCCACTCCAAATGGGCCAATATCCAGCATCGCAAGGGGCGTCAGGACGCGGCCCGCTCGAAGCTGTTCTCCAAGCTGGCGAAGGAGATCACCGTCGCCGCGAAGATGGGCGACCCGGATCCCGACAAGAACCCGCGCCTGCGTCTGGCGGTCAAGGAGGCCAAGTCTAACTCGGTCCCCAAGGACGTGATCCAACGCGCCATCGACAAATCTCAGGCCGCAGGCGGTGAGGACTACAAGGAGATCCGCTACGAGGGCTATGGACCCGGCGGTGTCGCTGTGATCGTCGAGGCGATGACGGATAACCTGAACCGCACGGCTTCGACCGTTCGCTCGACCTTTGGCAAGAACGGTGGAAATCTGGCCGAGACCGGCGCTGTCTCGTTCATGTTCGACCGCAAGGGCCAGATCCTCTACCCCGCCGACGCCGGGTCCGAGGACGACATCATGGAAGCTGCGATCGAGGCCGGCGCCGAGGATGTCGAAAGCTCGGAGGACGGGCACACGATCTACACCGAGGCGACGGATCTCAACGAGGTCTCGACGGCTCTGGAAGGCACCCTCGGCGAGGCCGAATCCACCAAGCTGATCTGGAAGCCGCAGACGCTGACCGAAGTCGACGAGACGACGGGCGGCACGCTGATGAAGCTGATCGCGGCGCTGGAAGACGACGACGACATTCAGAACGTCACGGCGAATTTCGAAATGTCGGACGAGGTGATGGAAAAGCTCGCCTCGTAAGGCGGTCCATCGCGGCCGAATACCATGCCCGCCGGGTCCGGCGGGCCGATTTCAAACGGGGTGCGGGGTGCGCCCCTTAGGACACATGAGGAGTACACCATGGCGGTCAAAGTCGGCATCAACGGCTTCGGGCGGATCGGACGCAACGTGCTGCGCGCCATCATCGAGAGCGGGCGCACCGATATCGAGGTGGTCGCGATCAACGATCTCGGTCCGGTCGAGACCAACGCGCACCTGATGCGCTATGACTCGGTGCATGGCCGGTTCCCGGGCGAGGTGACGGTCTCGGGCGATACCATCGATGTGGGCCGCGGCCCGATCAAGGTGACCGCCGAGCGCGACCCGAAAGCCCTGCCCTGGGGCGATGTCGATATCGCGCTGGAGTGCACCGGCATCTTCACCGCCCGCGACAAGGCGGCGATGCACCTCGAGAACGGCTCGAAGCGCGTGCTCGTCTCGGCCCCTGCCTCAGGCGCGGACAAGACGATTGTCTTCGGCGTGAACGACGGCACGCTGACGGCTGATGACCTCGTGGTCTCGAACGCGTCCTGCACGACCAACTGTCTCTCGCCGGTCGCCCATGTGCTGCACAACGAGATCGGGATCGAGCGCGGCATGATGACGACGATCCACAGCTATACCGGCGATCAGCCGACGCTGGACACGATGCACAAGGATCTCTACCGCGCCCGTGCCGCGGCCATGAACATGATCCCGACCTCGACGGGTGCGGCGAAAGCCGTCGGCCTCGTTCTGCCCGAGTTGAACGGCAAGCTGGACGGGTTCGCGATCCGCGTCTCGACCCCGAACGTCTCGGTCGTGGATCTCAAATTCGTCGCCTCCCGCGAGACCTCGCCCGAGGAGATCAACGACAAGATCCGCGCCGCCG
>JBCBOR010000011.1:0-83781 GCA_039821125.1 Pseudomonadota bacterium | reverse complement strand
TCGTCCTTGACGCCGGCAATGGTCTTGGCCACGGGCTCGGTGAAGGTCAATTCGGTCATGGGGGCCTCTAAGCTCTGCGTGGTGGCGGCGTTTTAGCATGCGCTGATGGCTTGGCAACGGCGCTGTTGGCGGCAATAGTCAGGTCCAAGGGACGGGAGAGAATGACGTGATCAGGTTCTTGGCATTGGTGCTGGCGGCAAGCACCGCATGGGGGGACGCCCGCGCAGACGTTCTGGACGCCGTGCTGGAGCGCGGGATCATCCGGCTGGGCGTCCGCGCTGACGCGCCGCCGTTTTCGTATAAGGACCAGGCCGGCGCGCCGCAGGGGCTGGCTGTCGCACTCTGTAATGAGGTTGCGCGCAAAATCGGCAAGGGCGTCGGCATCGAATACGTGACCGTGACCGCCGCCGAGCGGTTCCCGGCCCTTGCCGAGGGACGGACCGATCTCCATTGCGGCCCGGCCTCGGCCACTCTGACCCGGCGCGAGAGCCTCGATTTTTCGATCCTCTACTTTGTCGATGGCGCAGCACTGGCGACGCGGCCCGGCGGCTATGAGGTTCTGTTCGAGGAGCGGCAAGGCACGATCGGCTATCTCCGGGCCACGACCGCGAAACCGGTGGCCGAGGATCTGGTGGCGCGGAACAAGATCGACGCGACATGGCAAACTTACACCTCGCACATCGCGGGATTGCGCGCGCTCGCCGATGGCGAGGTCGACATGTATGTCGGCGATCAGGCGATCCTGGTCTTCCAGGTCGATGCCATGGGACTGCAGGACGAGATCGTCGTGCGCGAGGATCTGCTGAGCTTTGAGCCCTATGCACTCGTGCTGCGCCGGGGCGAGGCGGGCCTGCGGCTCGCGGTCGATCGCGCGCTCAGCCAGATCTACGAGAGCGGGCGCATCTATGACTTGATCGACGCAAGCCTGGGCGACTTCCCGCTGCCGGACGGCGCCAATGCGATCTACCAGATTGTTGCTCTGCCGGAATGACCCTTCGACGCGGGTGCGTCACGGACGCACCCTACGGGATGTAGCGCAACATGGCGTAGGGTGCCGTCCGTGACGCACCCGCGTCGATGCTCAGTGACCGGCTTCCTGCTCGCCACGACGCAACGCATCGAGCTTCTTCTGATACCCGGACTGAATGATATCCACTGCCACCAGAACCGCGATCGAGAAGTAGAAGGTCGTCTTCGACATGGGCTCGACGGCATAGCCGAACAGGTGAATCCCCAGCGTTTCCTCATGCATGGCATGAGCTGCAGAAACCCCGGCCTCGCCCAGCAGAACGACCCCGACGATCAGCAGGATGAAGAGGCCGAGGACCTCGTATTTCCGGTTGCGCTTGATGAAATCCGAGACCGTGTCGGCCAGCAGCAGCATCCCAATCCCCGAGATCAGGATCGCCAGCACCAGAACCGGGATCACCTTTGTAATCGCCAACGCGCTCAGGATGGAATCGAAGGAAAAGATCGCGTTCATCAGCACGATCATGAAGATCACGTCCTTCGCCGGTTTCGGTGTCTTTTCATGGGCCTTGGTCGGATCTTCCAACTCGAGCAGGTGTTTGATCTCCTTCACGGCGGTGTACATGATGAAGGCGCCGCCGAAGAGGAACACGATGGTCGAGAAGTTGACGCCGCCTGTGATCACACCCTCCCATCCGAAGACAAGGAACGGCTCGGCGAGGAGATCGATCAGGAACAGCATGACGATCAGCAGAACGATCCTCAGGCCCAGCGCCATGAGGATGCCGTTGCGGCGGACCTGTTTCTGAACCTCGACCGGAGCGCGCTGGCTTTCGATCGAGATATAGAGCAGGTTGTCGAACCCAAGCACTGCCTGCAGGAACAAGAGTACGAGCAGGTTGAAGAGGTTCTCGAGGGTGAAGACGTCAAACATCGCGGGCTCCCCGTGCAAAGCGCGTTGCTCGCGATGTACCGTGCTGGACGGGTTGCCTCAACCGAATTGAGACCCGACCCCTGACGCACCGGTCGGACTGACCAAGCAGAGGTGCACGCTACCAGAGCCTGTGCATCTGGTGGACAGGACCCGGTCCGGCGCCGCTTGTAAGCTTGTCCGAGGCATCGAGCGCGCTGGTCACGAAGACCTTGGCGAATTGCACGGATTCGTAGGCCTCGAACTCGTGCGCGATATGCGCGGCGATCCCGGCGCTGAGGGTGCTCGAGAGTCCACGGGTGTTTTTGCGCTCGAGCCGATCGGCCCTGAGTTGGACAGGCGGGCGCTCGGCCGAGATCATGATGTCATAGCTGCTGTCGCTCTGGCCATGGCCACCGGTGACAATCACCATCTTGGCGCCCATCTCATGGATTGCCTGCCCCTGCTCCATCATGTCGCCGAGATTGCCGGCACGCTCGGTGCCCGCCAGAAGGGCCGCTTCCGCCATGTTCGCGGTCACCACGGCGGCGAGCGGGAGCATGTGCTCCTTGAAGGCGGCCACCGTGGCGTCATCGGCAAGGTGCGCGCCCGATCGGGCGACCATGAACGGGTCAACGACGACCGGGACGTTGCAGACATCGGCCAGCGTTGCTGCAACCGTCTCGACCATTTCGGACGAGCCAAGCGCACCGACCTTCACCGCCGTGACCGGCATATCGTCCAGAACCGCCCGGATCTGCGCCTCGACCAGAGCGGGCGCGACCATCTCGGCCGCCGTCACCGTCTGGGAGTTCTGCGCCGTGATCGCCGTTATTGCAGAGGTGCCGCACACCTTCAGGGACGAAAATGCTCGAAGATCCGCCTGAACGCCATCCAGACCGGAACTGTCCGAGGCGTTGATCGCCAGCGCGGTTGGAAATGCCATGTCTCTCTGCTCCAATGAACTGCGCTGCACTGATTGGCGGCAATCAGCGTGCGTGTCAATTTCCGTGATGGGCTTTAGCAGAGCCTCGGATTGGTCCCATCAGAGCTGGATCTGACCGGTCCAGATGCACTTTATTGCTCAAACCCGCATGGTCAGGTTTGACATTTCAATGACGAGCAGAAAGGGTTTTGTGCAGCGCAGGATGTTGTGGGTACAGAGCCTCGGAAACACCGAACAGCGCAGGAACAACAGGGAGAACTTCATGTTCAAAAAGGGACTTGCCGCGGTGGCGGCAACTGCGGTCCTCGCACTCTCCACGGTGCAGGCCAAGGCACTGGATGAGATCACGGTCGCCTACTTCCTCGAATGGCCGATGCCGTTCCAGTACGCGAAGGTCAATGGGACCTACGACAAGGAGATGGGCGTCAAGGTCAACTGGGTCAGCTTTGACACCGGGACGGCCATGTCGGCAGCGATGGCCTCGGGCGATGTGCAGATCGCCGTCAGTCAGGGTGTGCCGCCCTTCGTGGTCGCAACCTCGGCCGGGCAGGATCTGCAGATCGTCGACGTCGCGGTGTCCTATGCCGACAACGACAACTGTGTGGTCAAAGCCGAGCTGGAGATCGACAAGGATTCGGCAGGCGAGCTGGCCGGCAAGAAGGTCGGTGTGCCGATCGGGACCGCCGCGCACTATGGCTTCCTGAAGCAGATGAACCACTTCGGTGTCGACATCTCGACCATGGAAATCGTCGACATGGCCCCGCCCGATGGGGCTGCTGCGTTTGCGCAGGGCAACCTCGACATGGTTTGTGGCTGGGGCGGCTCGCTGCGCCGCATGAAGGAGCATGGCAACACGCTGCTGACCGGCGCCGAGAAAACCGAGCTGGGCATCCTGGTCTTCGACGTGACCTCGGCTCCGGCCTCGTTCGTCGCCGAACAGCCCGAACTGCTGTCCAAGTTCTTGAAGGTGACGGCGGACGCCAACGCCCAGTGGAATGGCGGCGACACATCGATGCTGCCGGTGATCGCCAAGGATGCCGGTATGGACGAGAAAGCGACCGCCGAGACGATCGCGACCTTCGTCTTCCCGTCGGTGGACGATCAACTGTCCGAGAAGTGGCTGGGTGGCAACGCGCAGACCTTCATGAAGGGCGTTGCCGACGTCTTCGTGGAAGCTGGCTCGATCGATGCTGCGCTCGACAGCTACAAGAACGCGGTCAACACGGGCCCGCTGGCCGAGGTCAAGTGATCGGCTGACGACGATACCGCCCTCTCCCACCTCCGGGGGAGGGCTTTTCCATTTTCTGGGGGCCGCGCCATGTCCGGACTGCTGATCGACGATATCTCCATGCGCTTCGATCTGCCGAATGGCGATGCGGTGCAGGCACTGAAGAACGTCTCGCTCGACATCAAGGAGGGCGAGTTGATGGCGGTACTCGGCCCGTCCGGGTGCGGCAAGACCACGCTCCTGAACATCGTCGCCGGTTTCCTCGCCCCAACAGAGGGACAGGTGACCCTTGGCGGCGCACCAGTCGCAGGACCCGGCGCCGAACGCGGCATGGTGTTCCAGCAGGGCGCGCTCTTTGAATGGATGAGCGTGCGCGAGAACATCGGCTTTGGCCCCCGCATGAAAGGCACCCCTGGTAGCGAGATCAAAGCGCGGGTGGATGAATTGCTCGGCATCGTGGGCCTGCAGGATTTCGGCTCGAAGATGATCTATGAGCTGTCGGGCGGCATGCAGCAGCGTGTGGCGTTGGCCCGGTGCCTCGCCAACGACCCCGAGGTCATCCTGATGGACGAACCGCTCGGCGCGCTCGACGCCCTGACGCGGGAGAAAATGCAAGGTCTTGTGCTGAAGCTCTGGAAGGAGACGGGCAAGACCATCATCCTGATTACCCACTCGGTCGAGGAAGCTCTGCTGCTGGGAGAACGGCTGCTGGTCATGGCCCCGCGCCCCGGACGGATCCACACGGAGTACCGATTGCCCTTTGCCGAGCTTGGCGTCGGTGCAGATCTGCGCGAGGTCAAGAAGCACGCCGATTTCGGGCCAAAGCGCGATGAGATCCTCTCGATGATCTGGGACATGGAAGAAGAGATCATGGGCCGCACGGAGAGCGCAGCATGATCATCCTTCTCATCTATATCGCGATCTTCGCCGCCGCCTTCTTCACCGTTCGTATGATCGCCAGCCGCCTGACCCGCGCGCATGACTTTACCTCGCTGAAGACCGTGACATTCGGCGACGAGAGCGCAGTGACGCCCGACCGCGCGGCCTCGGTCATCTCGATCCTCGCGATTTTCCTGATCTGGGGCGCGTTCACGGGGTCACAATACGCTCCGATCCACGCACCCGGTCCGTTCATCGGCGAGGCGACCTTCACCTACACCGCCGAAACCGAAGATGGCGCGCGCGACGATGCCACGGTCACGATCATCGTGCACAAAAAGGAAGATCAGATCGAAACGCCAGAAGTCGATCCCGGTGACGGCTTTGCCAAGAACGACGCCGCGACCGAGATCGCGTGGCGTTCGGGTCTGATCCGCGTCGATTCCAACGATGAAATCACCAAGTCCGACGGCGCCAAGGTCGTTGCCATCGATGGACAGCCCATCGCACCGGGCGAGACTGTCGAGATTGCATCAGGCGAAGTGACGCTGTCCGCCAAGGGCACGCCAAACTTCAAGCCCGCGCAAGGCTGGCAGATGGAGCCGATTTGGCTGCCCGCACCCGAGGCTGTCCTCTCGCGCCTCGCAGAGATCGCGAGCGAGGGCTACCAGAACTCGACCCTGCTCGAGCATCTGGGCTACTCGCTGTTCCGCGTCATCGCCGGTTTCATCGCGGGCGCGCTGGTGGGCATCCCGCTGGGGTACGCCATGGGACTGTCCGGCTGGTTCCGCGGCTGGTTCGACCCGATTGTCGAGTTTATGCGTCCCGTACCGCCGCTGGCTCTGATCCCGCTGGTGATCATCTGGGCCGGGATCGGCGAGGAGGGAAAGGTCATCCTTCTCTTCCTCGCGGCGCTTTGGATCATGACGATCGGCGCACGATCAGGCGTCTCGGGCGTGCGGATTTCGAAGGTGCATGCAGCCTACTCGCTCGGTGCCTCGAAATGGCAAATCCTGCGCCATGTCATCGTGCCGAACTCGCTGCCCGAGATCTTCACCGCTGCGCGCGTCGCCATGGGCGTCTGCTGGGGTACAGTGGTCGCCGCTGAACTGGTCGCCGCCAATCAGGGCGCCGGGATGATGATCATGGTCGCATCGAAGTTCCAGCTGACCGACATCGTGATCATGGGGATCATCCTGATCGGCATCATCGGCTATGGCATCGATATCCTGATGCGTATGGCCGAGCGTTGGCTGATCCCATGGAAAGGCCGGGGCTGATCGGCCCGGCCTTGCACCGCTACTCGATCTTGGCAAGCAAATCGTCGGCCACCAAAGTCGCCGCGCCGCATCCGATTACGGCGGGCGGCAGCACCAGCCATTCCAGTGTCCAAGCGACGCCTGAACGCTCGTTCTCATGCAGCGAGGCCGTATCCAGCATGGCCCGCTGACCCGCCACGTAGCGTGCAAGCGTGATCAGGAGCTCGGCCTGGACCGGATTGTTCTTGTGCGGCATGGCCGAAGACGCACCACCGTCAGAGACCGAGACCTCGGCGACCGCAGTCTGGGTCATCAGCGCGACGTCGTGGCCAATCTTGCCCAACGCGGCGGAGATACTCGTGACCCAATGCACGATATCCATGATCGCCCGCCGATCCGTGTGCCACGAGCCTGAACAAGGGGTGAGGCCAAGCTTGCGTGCCACTGCTGCTGCGATTGCATCACTCTGCTCGCCAAAGGCCTGGGCACGTCGGCCTATCGGCCCGCCGAGTTGCAGGGGAAACCGATCCGGCGCGGTCTCGAGCAACCCCTGTAGCGGTCCGGACCAGGTTTCGATGCGGTCTCCGAAGGTCATGGCCAGGGCGTCCTGAAACCGTGTCCGGGCCATGACGGGGCGACTGCCCTGGCGCTCGGAGATGTGGCGCAACCGATCCACCAGATCGCCGAGCCGGTCGCTCAGCAGAGCCACCGCCCGCTTCAAGCGCATCATGAGGGCCGTATCGGTAATGTCCTGGCTGGTGGCACCGAGATGAAACTCGGCCGCGTGCGGCGCGCCGATAGACGCGCGCATCTGGCGAACAAGGGCCGGGACCACCACACCGTCCCGAGCGAGCCCGCGCGCGAGCCCATCACCATCGATATTGGACATGACGGCTGCCTCGTCGATCGCAGCAAGACAGGCCGTATCCATCTCGCCCAGTTCCGCCCGTGCCCCGGCAAGCGCGCGCTCGACTGCCAGCATGGCGTCAAGCTCGGTGCCGGGCGAGAAGATCGCCGTCATCTCGGCATCGACCAACAGCGGCCCTGCCATCCCAAGGACAGGTCCGGCCCACGAGACCATCAGGCAGCCACCGGCTGACGAAGACCAAGCATGTCGCGCGCCTCGGTCCAGGTTGCGACAGGGCGTTCATATTTCTCGCACAGCTCCGTCACCCGGCGCACCAATGCGGCGTTTGAAGGCGCCAGCGTCTCCCGGTCCAGGCGGACATTATCCTCCAGCCCGGTGCGGGCATGGCCGCCGGCAGAAACGGACCATTCGTTGACCACGATTTGCCCGGCACCAATGCCCGCGGCACACCACTCGCTGTCGGGCGACAGCCGTTTCACGGTTTCGATGTAGAAATCGAATGTCGGGCGGTCGACCGGCATGGCGTTTTTCACGCCCATGACGAACTGGATATACGGGATTTCGGGGATCTCGCCCGCCTGCCACATCGCCACCGCACGGTGGATGTGGGACAAGTCGAAGGCTTCAATCTCGGGCTTGACCTTATGGGTGCGCATCTCGGATGCCAGCCAGGCCACCAGATCGGGCGGGTTCTCGTAGACGCGGGTCGGAAAGTTGTTCGAGCCAACGGACAGCGAGGCCATGTCCGGCGCAAGCGGCAGCATCCCGCCGCGTTCTTGCCCCGCGCCCGATCGTCCGCCGGTTGAGAACTGGATGATCATACCCGGACAGTGTTTCTCCAACCCCTCTTTCAGGCGGGCAAACTTCTCGGGATCCGAGGTCGGGGTTTCATCGGCGTTCCGGACATGGGCATGGCAGATCGTGGCGCCCGCTTCAAACGCTTCGTGGGTCGATTCGACCTGCTCGTCGACCGAGATCGGAACCGCGGGATTGGCCGCCTTGGTCGGGACAGACCCGGTGATCGCCACACAAATGATGCAGGGTTTGCTCATGGATCCTCCCAAATCGACCCCGTGTTCTTCCGACGGTCATAGGCGATTCCCGATAGCGAGAAAATCAGATGTCGAAGAAAACCGTCTCGCGGGAGCCTTGCATGTGAATATCGAAGCGATAGTGGGATGCGCCCAGCGCCGCGGCCACGAGCGTGTGACGCCGCGCCTCGGGCACCTGCCTGACGATCGGGTCGTCAGCCCAGGCATCCTCCGGAAAGTAGACCCTGGTGATGCAGTGGTTCAGCAGGCCCCGCATGGTCACGATCAGCGTCAGGTGAGGCGCGTGTCCCGGCGCAGTCGCTCCGGGCTTGACCGTACGAAAGAGATACCGCGTGTCGCCGCCCGCTTCCGCGGGACCTTGCGCTCCGGTCCCGACTCGCCCGAACCCCGTGAAACCGTCGTTGCGCGGCTCGGCTACGTAGCGTCCGGTGCTGTCGGCCTGGATCAACTCAATCATTGCATCGTGGACCGGCTGTCCGTTCGCATCGAATACCTGCCCTTCCACCGTGATGCGCATGCCCGCCACGTCTGGCCCGGCCATATCGCTCCTGTGGATCTCACGCAGCGGATAGCCATAAGCACCCGGCGTCATGGCATAAGCGAAAAACGGCCCGACGGTCTGGCTGGGGGTCGGTCCCGGCGTCGCTGCTTTGGCACGATCATCGGGAAAGCGGAATTCATGCTGCCCGCCGCGGTCATCAGGATCCATCGCACCAAAGCCGGGCATGTCAGCCATGGGCATGTCCCTCCTCGAACGGCGTTGCCGCCGCACCGCCCAGGCAGATGTCGAACTTGTAGCAATGGGCCCAGTTCGGCACCGTGTCCTCGATCGAGAAGCGGCTGATCAGCCGGTTACGCGCCTCGGCGTCCGCGGTCGCATTGAAGATCGGGTCATAGGGAAGGGTCGGATCGCCCGGGAAATACATCTGTGTGATCAGTCGCTGACCGATCCCCGCGCCGAACACCGAGAAATGAACATGCGCGGGCCGCCAGGCGTTGCGGTGATTGCCCCAAGGGTAGGACCCCGGCTTGATCGTGATGAAACGATAGGACCCATCCTCGCCCGTGATCGCCCGCCCTGCGCCCTGGAAATTCGGGTCGAGCGGGGCAGGGTGGTGCTCCTCCCGGTGAACATAGCGCCCGGCGGCATTGGCCTGCCAGATTTCGATCAGGGCACCAGAGACAGGTCGACCGTCCCCATCCGTCACGCGGCCCTCGACAAGCAGGCGCTCGCCGATCGGATCGCCGTTCACCCGGGCGTTGGTTGTGAGATCCGCATCGCTCTCAGGCAGCGCGGGCCAGACCGGGCGAAGCGTCAGCCCGTCGTCAAGGCCTGTGACCTTCACCGGCGCTTCGCGTGGGCTCCGCGTGGTCGACGACCTGTAGTCCGGAGATATCATCTCCGGCATGTCCTGCCAGCGCCGGCCCGACGGATCGGCCATGTCAGCTCTCCTCCCGCAGCTCCGCAAACACCTCCTTGGCGATCTTCAGCGCATGGTTTGCCCGCGGAACGCCCGCATAGACAGCGACATGCAGCATCGCCTCGGCGATATCGTCTTCGGTCGCGCCTGTATTTGCGGTTGCGCGGAGGTGTAGCTTCAGCTCCTCCTCCTGACCGATGGCTGCCAGCAACGAGACCGTCAGCATCGAACGCAGGCGCAGTGGCAGGTACTTGCGCGACCAGACGCTGCCCCATGGACCCTCGGTGATGAACTGCACATAGGCTGTGTCCATCGCAGTCGCATTGGCGACGGAGCGGTCGACATGCGCACCGCCCAGAACCTTGCGCCGTGTGGCCGTGCCACGCGAGAGCGCCGCACCATCCTCGAAGCCCGCAAGGAAGCCCGCAATTGCGTCGGCACATTGATCCGGTTGCTCGACCATGGGGATGTGGCCGCACTCCGCGATCTCGAGATATTCGGCCCCGTCGATCAGACCGGCCAGTGTCTGGACCAGTTCGGGAGGGGTCGCCAGATCCCCCGAGCCGGCGATGCAAAGCGCAGGGACCGACAACGCCCGAGTGCTTTCTGTCAGATCCTCATCCCGGATCGCCCGGCACGTCGCGGCATAACCCAGCGCAGGTGTGTTGGTCAGCATGGCACGGTAGCCGGCCAACTCGGTCGCCCGGTCAGCATGGAAAGGCGGGGTGAACCAACGCTCCATCACAGCGTCCGCCATGGGCTCGAGGCCCTGCGTGGTCGCCATCTCGATCCGGGGGTTCCAGATCTGGTCCGAGCCGATCTTGGCCCCGGTGTTGCACAGCACCACGCCGCGCACCCGCGCGGGCGACAGAGCCGCGACTTTCTGCGCAATCAGACCACCCACCGAGACACCGGCAATGACGGCCTCGTCGATGCCGAGATGATCCATCAGCCGCAGAACATCGCCCGCATGATCGGCAATCGTCACGGACCCGCCGGGCAGTGAGGTCAGCCCATGTCCGCGCTTGTCCATACCGACCATCCGATAGCCCTGCGGCAGGCGTGCGACGACCTCGTCCCAGATCGTCAGATCGGTCCCCAACGAGTTCGCAAACACCACGGCGGGGCCGCGCGGATCACCCGCCACGCGATACCGCAGCACCGCCCCATCCAACTCGACAAACTTCATGGCATCCCCCGTCATTTTCATTGTCCGCGCGCGCGATGGTCAGGCAAGCACATCCTCGTACGGCAGGCCGACATAGTTCTCGGCGATCGATGTTTGCGCCGCCTCGGACGAGAAGATGTACTCCAGCTCCGCCACCTTCATCCGGCGCCCGAAGGCATCGTCCCCGTCGAAATCGTGCAGCAACGTCGTGAGCATCCACGAAAAGCGCTCGGACTTCCAGACCCGGCGCAAGGCAACCTCAGCATAGCGCTCGAGACCGCGATCATTGCCATCGCGGTAGTGCGCCAGCAACGCGGTCGAGAGGTACTGGACATCGCCAATCGCAAGGTTCAGGCCCTTTGCCCCCGTCGGGGGCACGATGTGCGCGGCATCGCCGACGAGAAACAGACGGCCATACCGCATCGTCTCGCACACAAAGCTGCGGAGCGGCGCGATGCTCTTCTCAAGCGCAGGGCCGGTCGTGATATTGGGCGCAATATCGGGCCCGAGGCGCAGCTTGAGTTCGTCCCACAGCCGGTCATCGGACCAGTCGGCGAGGTTTTCGTCAGCCGGGCACTGGATATAGTACCGCGAGCGGGTCGGTGAGCGCATGCTGGCGAGCGCAAATCCGCGATCCGAATTCGCATAGATCAGCTCGTCCTGACAGGGCGGCACATCGGCCAGGATGCCCAGCCAGCCAAAAGGATAAACCCGTTCGAACTCGCGCCGTTCGTGCATCGGGATCGCCTGTCGGCAGAGGCCCCGGAACCCATCGCACCCGGCAATGAAATCGGCTTCGATGCGCCAGGACTGCCCCTCGGCTGAAAACGTGGCACTGGGCGTTTCGGTTTCGAGATCGTGCAAGGCAACGTCAGACACCTCGTGATACATCTCGGTCCCGGCGGCATCATGGGCGGCCATCAGGTCGCGCGTCACCTCGGTCTGGCCATAGACCATCACCTGCCGACCGGTCAGTCGGTTCAGTTCGATCCGGCAATGCAGACCGTTTACGGCGAGGTCAAACCCGTCATGCAGGAGCCCGTGCTGCGCCAGACCGTCACCAAGATCCGCCCGTGCCAGAACCTCGACAGTCCCTTGCTCCAGCACGCCGGCCCGGATGCGGGACTGAACATGAGCGGCTGACTGTCGCTCGATCACCACCGTGCGCACGCCAGCGAGGCCCAGCAACCGGGACAACAGCAACCCGGACGGGCCGCCGCCGACTATCGCAACCTGCGTTTTGATCGTGTTGTCGTGGGATATGGTTGAACTCCGGGCGGGGCTGTCGCTCATGGTCGGCACGAACAGGGTCAGAAGGGCTGCGAGGGCTCGGGACACTCTTTCACTCGAAAACCGTATTGATGCTGAAATGCACCCACCATGGACATTTCAGACGAAGTTTTGCACTTTTGACGCATTGCGAGGGAGATCACATGGTGACTGCGACCCGCGTCCATCGGGACTTCGTGCCGAGCTTTCAGCTCTATGGCAAACCGCCAAGCCAGGGTTTGCCCGACATGATCCACATCGAGGCGTTTCAGGATCGGAGCGAGCCAAACGGATGGCAGATCAAACCGCATCGCCATTTCGGCCTGCTGCAAATCATGCGGTTTCTGACATCGGGGGTGGGGATTACGGTAGATGGGCAGACATCCGTCACCACGGCACCGGCTGTACTGGTCGTACCGCCCACGGTCGTGCACGGTTTCACGTTCTCACCCGATGTCGATGGCACTGTCACCACGATTCCGATCGACCTGTTGCACGAAGCCGATGGCAGTCTTTCGAACGCCCTTCGTCAGCCGTATCTGCTGACCGAACAGGACGCTGTTTTTGAACAATGCAACCAGCTGGTCACCTATTTGCAGCACGAGTTCCAGGGTCGGCAGCCCGCGCGCGACAAGGCAATTCGGTCGCTGATCTCCTGTCTTTCGGTGTTCCTTGACCGGCATGTCCACTCGGCCGATGGCGATCTCACACAGGCCCGAGATGCCGGTGGTCTGGCGGAGCGACGCATCCAGACCTTCCTCGATCTGATCGAAGCGCATTTTACGGATCCCTGGGGTCCGCGCGAATACGCCGCCGAGATTGGCATCTCGAAGGGCCAGCTGACCCGGGACTGCCGCGTTTTGCTTGGCCGGAGCCCTCTTCAGGTCATCCATGACCGGATCATCAAGGAAGCGAACCGGAAACTCGCCTATACGCTCTGGCCGGTCGGGCAGATCTGCGATGCGCTCGGCTTCAGCGATATCGGCTATTTCAGCCGGTTCTATCGCCAGCGCACAGGTCAGACGCCGACGCAGTACCGTGCCGAGCTCCAGTCGAGCATGACCCCGCCTGCGCTGACCGTCAGCAACCCGCGATAGACCACCTGCAACCACAGGTCTCGGAATTCATTGGATTCGAGACGCTTCGCCTTTACCATGCGTAACCGGGGAGAGTTTGCTTTGGTGATCCGAACCCGCCGCACGGCGGAGGATGGATCCATTTTTGTAACGATTGGCTTGGGGGTCTTCATGTCAAAATTTCTGCGTCTATGCCTGATTGGAGTGTGTCTTTTCACAGTGCCCATGCTGGCGGCCTGCGGTGGTGGTGGCACACAAGCGAAGTCGACCTCGGCCCGGACGGGCGACGCGACGCGCAGTCTCAACCAGATCGTAAACACCGCGCCTACCCAGCGGTCCACACCGACGACCACGCAGGCGGTCTACACGCCCCAGGCCTCGACGGCCCGAAAGGGCGAACGCACGGCGTTGCTGATCGGTAACAGCCGATACAAGCACATCACCGAGCTTGTGAACCCCGGCAATGATGTGCGCCTGATGGACCAGGTGCTTTCGCGGATCGGCTTCAAAACCGAAGTGCACCAGGACCTGTCACGCAGCAACAATCAGGCCGTGTTCCGGAACTATATCAACCGGTCCGCCTCGAACGATGTCAGCGTCATTTACTTTGCCGGGCACGCGGTTCAGATCCAGGGAGAGAATTATCTGATCCCGGTTGATTTCGACATCAGCGGCAAGAGCCCGGACGATACCGTGGGCGACATGGTCTCGGTCAGCGATATCCTCCGCATCATGGAGCGCGCCGGCGCGCGCAAGACCATCATCGTGTTGGACGCCTGCCGGAATGACCCGTTCGAGGGAGATCCGGCCGCACAGGCAGCAGGGATTGGCACGCCGGGGCTTGCGATCCCGCCTGCGGTCAAATCCAACGATGCCGAGATCCTGTTTCTTTACGCTACGGCACCGGGGCAGGTCGCCTATGACGGCGAGGGCGGCAACAGCCCCTTCACGTCAGCACTGGCGAAATGGCTGCCGGATCAACGCCTTTCATTCAATGAAGTCGTGCAAGCCACCATCCGCGAAGTGACGAGCGAGACGGATGGCGATCAGGTGCCCTGGGTGTCGAGCAACTTTTCGAACCCAGTCCAGTTGGCCAAACCTGTCGAGGCGCCTGTGCCGCAGGCCGCTCAGTTTGCAGCGCGGTATGCCGGGTCCGGCGATATTGTCCTGCAGCCCGACATTGCCAACATGATCGACGGCAACGTGCGGGACTCGGCCAAGGAAGCCGCCTTCAAGAACGTGGACGATATCCGCTATGTCGCCGTTGCAGGTCAGGGCAACCGCGCGAACGTGCTGGTCTGTCAGGGTGTCGAAAGCCGCTGCGATCACGGCGGAATCTCGGCGCAGACCATTGCGCGGTGCGAGCAGCGCAGCGGTCAGCCCTGCGCCATGTATGCCGTCATCCGCAGCGGAAAGCTCGCGCAGGTCTGGCAGGGCGAGGTCAGCCGGGCCCGCGGTTCGCGCAACTCGGGAGACGTGGTCGAGATTGCACTGGACTGGCAGGGCGTCGGCGGCGTCACTGGCTCGATCGACTACGCGGCCGATGGCTTCGGCGAGTTGAAGCTTGAAATGCGCGGGGGCACCGTGCGCTGCGCCGGGGTCTATACCATCGATGCCTCGGCCCAGGGCGGTGCCTTCAACGGCACCTGCACCGATGGGGTCAAGTTCAGCGGAACCTTTACCCGCAACAGCCAGCAAAGCTTCTCCGCCGAGGGGACCGATTCTCAGGGCCGCCGCTTTGATGGGGAGTTCCGCTCGGGCTGACACCTGCTTCGGTGATGCGCCAAGGGTTTGGATAAAAAAAGCGTTTGGAGTGATCCAAACGCGCTCATCATCCGTTCAACTAGGTAAAGGCAATATGACCGGTTGGGGGGAACACCACTATGAGCGCAGCCGGATTGCTCATCACCGAGAAGGGCTTGGTCGGGGCACCTGACGCCGCCCCGCCGCACGCGCCGCGCAAGGACGCGGACACCCGCGAACTGGCCATTTTGTTGCGCGCTTGCGGACGCGGTGATCGATCCGCCTTCAAAGCGCTCTACGAGCAGACCTCGAGTATGCTCTTCGGTCTGCTCGTCACCATCCTGCGCGACCGCGAAATCTCCCGCGAAGTGGCGCAGGAGGTCTATGTCACGATCTGGCGCAGGGCCAAGACCTTTGATGCAGAGCGCGGCAATCCAATTTCATGGATGCGCACCATTGCCCGAAACCGGGCCATCGACCGGATCCGCGCAGAACGTGCCCGCAGCTTCGTGCTCTTTACCGACGAGGTTCCGGATATTGCCGATCTTTCGCCCGGGGCCGAGGCATCGGTGGATGCGGTGGCTGTGCGCCGGGCGCTGGAGACGCTCCGGCCAGAGTACCGCAAGGTACTGCTGCTCAGCTACTTCAAAGGCTATTCCAACACGGAACTGGCCGCATTGCTGGAGATCCCTGTTGGCACCGCCAAGACATGGGTACGTCGCGGTTTGGAGGATCTGAAAACCGCGCTGGCATAGTCGTCCTGTTTGGGTGCGGGTCTCAGGCGTGAAGCAACAGCAAGCAACCCTCGGGCGCGCTAAGCGGCGCGTGGGTCGTGCCTGCCGGTGAGAAATGTGTATCGCCCGCCCGGACTGTCTGGCCATCGACCTCAAACCAGCCTTCCAGAACCAGGGCATGCTCATCCCGCTCGTGGTGATGCGACGGGATCACGGCACCGGGGGCACAGCGCAGGTAGTAGATGCTTTGCCCTGTCTTTGAATCCTCATGCAGGATCTTCTTCCAAAGGTGCGGCGAGAGCTGCACCCAAGTACCTTCGAGTGCACGTCGCGTGACCGAGCCGCCAGCCTCCGCTGCATCGATCTCGGCGGTGATCGCATCGAACAGAGCATCTGGCGGCGCAACCGCGGGAGCCAACTCTGCGAGCACAGCCGCGGCATCCGCCTCATCCTCGGGGCGCGTGCCGGGAAGGGTGCCAATCCCTTGTGGCAGGTCTTTGCTCTGGGCTGGTGTGTCACTCATCGGGCAGCCTGTCCTTCACGCACTATCCGGCTTTCGGTGCCCGGGACCGCATCGGCCATGCCGAGCCTGATCTCCGTCCAACGGGGGGATCAACCCGGCCAGTTTCAAAAAGTATACGAAGCAGGGCAGCACTTGGCTTGCACAAAGTTCGCGCATGGCCCGGTCAGGCAGTTTCGCCGCAGGATCTAGGTGGGCATTGCCGCCTCCGCAACCTGATCGCGGACAAGGTCTTTGTAGAGGCCCCGGATCCGGTGAAACACCGGTCCTGCGGCACCGGTGCCGAGTCTCCTGCCGTCAATCTCGAACACCGGTGTCTGAGCACCGAAGGTTCCGGTCAGAAAGGCCTCGTCGGCGCCATAGGTATCGACCAGCGAGAAGTTCCGCTCGAACACCGGAATGCCATCGGCCCGGCAGACATCGATGACCTTCTGCCGCGTGATCCCGTTCATGCAGTAGTCCCCGGTCGAGGTCCAAACCTCGCCCTTCCTTACAATGAAAAAGTTGCACGCATTCGTCGTGTTCACAAAGCCAAAGGGATCAAGCATCAATGCCTCGTCTGCCCCGGCCTGCACTGCGTGGTTCAGCGCGATGATACAGTTGAGCTTGGAATGCGAGTTCAGCTTGGCGTCCTGCGTCAGAGGCAGCCCCCGGTGATGCGGCACTGTATGCAGGCGGATGCCGCGTTTGATCGCGGCATCGGTTGGGCGCGAATGCTCAGCGATGATCACAACGGTCGAGCCGAATACGCTGAGATGCGGATGCTGGAACGGTTTCTTCTTGCGTCCACGTGTCACCATCAACCGGACATGGGCGTCGGTGTGCATGTCGTTCGCCCGCAGGGTTGCCCAAACGGCGTCCGTCAGCGCGTCGCGGGTCATTCCGATATCAAGCTCGATATATACAGCCGCCTCGTAGAGCCGGTCGAGATGCTCATCCAGGAAGGCCAGACATCCATCGTAGAGGCGCAGCCCCTCCCAGACGCCGTCGCCCAGCATGAAACCCGAATCGTAGACCGAGACCTTGGCGTCATCCCGGTGCACGATCTCGCCGTCGACATAGATGCGGATGTCCGCATTGCGGGCATCCTCTTCGGCATCGTGGGTCGAGATATGCTCTTGATCGGTCATGCGGATACCGTCACCGGATGGGGTATGATGGCATTGTAGAGCATCGTGCCCGGGTTCATATAGGCCTGCTCCGGTTGGGTCTGACCATCGACACCTGTCGCGCGGGTCCGGATGCGGCGGTCGCCCGGGACGGCTTCCCAGTCGAAGCGAAACGGCACCCATCCCCAGCGCGTTACCGGCGAGGTCAGCTCAGCCTCCTGCCAAGGTTCACTATTGGCGGACCACTCGACCCGCGCAATCTCGACCCCGCCTCCACGAGCAAAACCGGTGAGGGTCTGACGCCCAGTCTGCAACCAGGCTGGGAAAGGAAGACAGAGCGAGGACTTGATGTTCTGCCGGGTGACCGTCGCGCGGTCGATCACATAGTACTCGTCCGTGCGATAGTTGCGGATCTCAGCGCTTGAGACGGTCAGCCAGCCCACCCATTTGACCCAGTATGTGCCGATCCAGCCCGGCACGATCATCCGCGCCGGCGCGCCATGATCCACTGGCAGCAGCGCGCCATTCATCTGCGGTCCGATCAGCGTGTCCGGATCCATAGCCTATTCGATCGGCATCGGGATCTCGATGTCGCATTCGGGGTTCAGGACGTCGAGACCCATGGGCGCAACCCATGCCGCATCGTCCTGCACGCCTGCCAGCGCCAGCACATCCGACAGGCGCGGGCCGGTCCACTCGGCCATGCCAATCCCGCCAAGGGTCCACTTGACGTCATCACCCGTGCTGTCTCGCTCGATCCCGTGACCGTCGATCTTGGCAAACAGCGTGCGCTGGTTCCCGGCACATTCGACATAAGCCGCAACGGTGTGCTGGGGCAACGCGCGCAGGTCCTCGAGGCTCAGCGTCACCACACGGTCCACCGCATCGCCCTTGATCTTCAGCCGGTAGAGCGCAGGATCAACGATGACACTGTCACCCGCATTGCAGACGTAGAACTGCTCGGGCGGGGTGAGATAGCTGTCCAACCGCTCGAACGGCGCCTCGAGAGAGGTTCCAAGGACCGTGAACCCGTCGGTCGATTTCTGCCAATGTATCATTGTCGCGCTCCGGTCGTTCTTCCGCGGCAAACCGCCTGCGGCATTCTGAGCGTGTGCATGTGGTCTTTGCCATGCTTTTTTGATATCTCGCGGCGCAAGGGTCAAATGCAGGACAATACCCCATGCTGAAGTGTGCCAAAGCAGGCCCGAGAGTCTTTCACCCCGTGCGCCCGTATCGTCTTTCATCACCGCGTCTGGGATCTTTGGATCCCACGGTCTGACCACGAGGCCTCATGGAAATCGCAGACACAGCCTTGCCGGGGGTGAAGCGCCTTGTACCGCGCCGGTTCGGCGACAGCCGCGGGTTCTTTTCAGAGACATGGAACGCAGCGCGGATGGCCGAGGCGGAACTGACCTTCGATTGGGTTCAGGACAACCACTCGTATTCGGCCGAGGCCGGGACGGTGCGCGGGCTCCACTATCAGGCGCCGCCAATGGCGCAGACCAAGCTGGTGCGGGTCGCGCGCGGCGCTGTTCTGGACGTGGCCGTCGATGTGCGCCGTGGGTCGCCCACCTATGGGCGATGGATCAGCGAGACGTTGAGCGCCGAGAACGGCGCGCAGTTGCTTGTTCCGCGCGGGTTCCTGCATGGGTTCGTGACACTCGAGGCCGATACTGACGTGATCTACAAGGTCGATGCGTTCTACGATCCGGGCTGCGACGGCGCAGTTCGGTTCGATGACCCGGACCTCGGCATTGACTGGGGTCTCGACGCGGGCGCTGCGCACCTGTCCGACAAGGATGCCGCGGCGCCGCTGTTCCGCGCGTTCCAATCACCATTCGAATACGAAGGCTGAGCGATGAAGCTTCTGGTCACCGGCGGGTGTGGGTTCATTGGATCAGCGGTCGTGCGGCGCGCTGTGGCCGATGGTCATGAGGCCGTGAATCTCGACAAGCTGACCTATGCAGCAAACCCCGCCAACGTCGCCTCGGTCGCGGCCAATCCGGCCTACGCGTTCGAACAGGCCGACATCTGTGACCGGGCGGCGCTGGATCGGATCTTTGAAGCCCATGCGCCAGATGCGGTCATGCACCTTGCCGCAGAGAGCCACGTGGACCGGTCCATCGACGGACCAGGCGCGTTCATCGAGACGAACATCACCGGGACGTTCCACATGCTGGCAGCAGCGCGGGCGTACTGGGAGAGCCGCGGCAAACCGGACGCGTTCCGGTTTCACCATATCTCGACAGACGAGGTCTACGGCTCGCTCGGCGAGACCGGGCTCTTCACCGAGACGACCGCGTACGACCCGCGCTCGCCCTATTCGGCATCCAAGGCCGCGTCCGATCATCTGGCCCGTGCCTGGGGGGAGACCTATGGCCTTCCCGTCGTCGTCACCAACTGTTCGAACAATTACGGCCCGTTCCACTTCCCCGAAAAGCTAATCCCCGTGATCATCCTGCGCGCGCTGGCGGGTGACCCGATCCCGGTCTATGGCAAAGGCGAGAATGTCCGCGACTGGCTGTTCGTAGACGATCATGCCCGTGCCCTGCTGACAGCGGTGACCAGGGGTGTCCCCGGCGAGACGTACAATATCGGCGGCAATGCCGAGGCCCGGAACATAGACATCGTGCGCAAGGTCTGTGCCCTGCTGGATGATCGCCGTCCAGATGGCGGCCCGCATGACCGGCTGATCACATTTGTCACAGACCGGCCTGGCCATGATTTCCGTTATGCGATCGATGCAACCAAAATACGCGACGCATTGGGTTGGGAGCCATCGGTCACGCTGGACGAAGGACTGGCACAAACGGTCGACTGGTATCTCGCGAACGAGGACTGGTGGCGCCCCCTGCTGGCGCGCGACGGCGTCGGCAAACGGTTGGGCACCGGCTAGGCGCCGCTTGGAGACGATCTTCTGCCAGATGACGAAAGGGACCATGCCATGACCACACGCAGAGGCATCATTTTGGCTGGTGGGTCTGGCACGCGGCTCTACCCGATCACCCGCGCCGTGTCGAAGCAGTTGCTGCCGCTCTATGACAAGCCAATGATCTACTATCCGCTGACCGTGCTGATGCTGGCCGGGATCCGTGAGATCGCGATCATCACCACACCCGCGGATCAGGCTCAGTTTCAGCGTTTGCTCGGCGATGGCTCGGACTTCGGTCTGCGGATCGAGTGGATCGTGCAGCCCTCGCCAGATGGGCTGGCACAGGCGTATCTGCTGGCGGAGCATTTCTTGGACGGCCATCCCTCGGCCATGGTGCTGGGCGACAATGTTTACTACGGGCACGGTCTGCCGGAACTGCTCGCTTCGGCAGACAGCAAGGACACGGGCGGCACGGTCTTCGGTTATCAGGTCGCGGACCCGGAACGCTATGGCGTGGTCGAGTTTGACAAGGCGGGCCGCGCCATCAGTGTGGAAGAGAAACCGGCCAAACCGCGGTCGAATTACGCCGTGACGGGGCTTTATTTTTTCGATGGACGAGCGCCCGAACTGGCGCGCGCGATAACGCCGTCACCGCGCGGCGAACTCGAGATCACCTCACTGATCAGCCAGTATCTCGAGGAAGGGTCCTTGACGGTCGAATTGATGGGACGCGGTTTCGCGTGGCTCGACACCGGCACCCACGACAGTCTGATGGAAGCGGGCGACTTCATCCGTGTGCTCGAGAAACGCCAGGGCCTCAAGGCAGGCTGCCCGGAGGAGGTCGCGTGGCGCATGGGCTTTATCACACGCGATCAGTTGCTGACCCTTGCGGAACCGATGATGAAAACCGGGTACGGCCAGTATCTCGCGGCGATCGCCGGGGAGACACCGTCCTGAACCACCAGTGGCTATGCAAAGCGATCGCTGCTGCTCTGGTCGCTGGCATGGCTTTCTCGCGATCGATCCACTACGTTACAGTGAGAGGGCGGGATCATCAGAGAACCGGGCAACGCAGAGCCTGGACCTGATCACAGAGCAGACGAGACGAAATGACGAGCGACCCTGCAACACCTGCCGACCCCGATGACCCGGAGGTCAAACCGGCGCCGAAACCGCGTGCCGGACCGGCGAAGGCTGCAGGCGCCGCGGCGCGCCAGGGCAATCCCAATGCACCAGCCAAACCCAAGCGCGCTGGCAGTCCCAATCGTCAAGGCAATCCCAACCGACCCGGCAATCCGAACCGTCAGGGCAAGGGCAAACCCGCCGGTCAAGGCGCGGCGCAAGTTCCCGCAAAGCGCCCGCCCAACCAGCCGCCGCAGAACAAAGCTGCGTTGAAGGCTGTTCCTGCCCAGATCCTCGACGCACCGGAGCCAGAGCCGCAACCCGCCAAACAGCCGGCAGAACCGGGGCGCGCCCGCTTTCGGGCCCGTCACTGGATCCTGTTGATCACGTTCATCCTGTTTGTTGTCATCCCCGGCGCGCTCGGTGTTGGGTATCTCTACACGCGGGCGGCGGATCAGTTCCACTCGACGGTCGGCTTCTCCGTCCACTCCGAGGAGGCCGGCAGCCCGCTCGACATCCTCGGGTCGATCACGCAGAGCGGCAAGTCCTCGGCCTCGGACGCCGATGTGCTCTACGAATACATCCGTTCGCAACAGATGGTCGAGGAGGTCGCGCGTGAGCTCGATCTTGTGACCATGTTCAACCGGCCAGACAACGATCCGGTCTTCATCCTCGGCGACAATCCCACCATCGAGGATCTGCACTGGTACTGGGAGTGGATGGTCTCGGTTGCCTATGACGGCGGCACCGGGATCATCGAGGTCGAGGCCCGCGCCTTCACGCCCGAGGATGCCCACGCAATCGCTCAGGTGATCGTAAGTCGCTCCACCGCCCTGATCAACGCGCTCTCGCAGGAAGCGCGCGATGATGCGATCCGATTTGCCGAGGAAGACCTTCGCCGGGCCGAAGACCGATTGCGCGAGATCCGGCGCGAGCTTCGGGCCTTTCGCAACAAGGAGCAGATCATCGACCCGACGGCGAGTGTCGAACAGCAGATGGGGCTTTTGACAGCGCTCCAGACCCAACTGGCCGAAGCCTTGGTGAACCGTAATGTCCTGCTTGGCTATACCAGCGAAGGCGACAGCCGGGTGCGCAAACTGGATGATGAGATCACCGAGATCGAGCGCCTGATCACCGTCGAGCGTGCGAAACTTGGCGCCGGATCGACCGATGGAAGCGTAGGTGCCGAGCGTATGGCGGAAGTCGTCGGGACCTTCGAGGAACTGGTCATGGATCGCGAGTTTGCCGAGCAGGCCTATGCCGCAGTGCTGGCATCCTTCGAGGATGCGCGGGCCGAAGCTCGCCGCCAGCACCGCTATCTTGCGACCCATGTCGGACCGACTCAGGCGGACGAGGCCCTGTTCCCGCGTCGCTGGCTGATCGGACCGGCCTATGTGCTGTTTCTGCTCACGACATGGCTGATCACGATGCTGATCATCCTCAACGTGCGGGACAGCCGCTGAGCCGAGGCGCTCGGGTGATGGACGTTCTCAGGCGCGCTTTCGAACGGGTTCTGGGCGGGCATGGTGGTCCGACGAGCGATCTCTATTTCGCGAATGCCTGCGGCGATGCCCTGGCGTCCGGGCAGGTGGTGCCTCTGTCGCCGACTGTGCTGATGTCAGACAGCGCTCTTCTGGTCCTGCGTCATGGGGCGGGCGTCGATCTTGAACCGGTCTTGTCTGGTCGCCGGCTGATCTGGCTGATCGACGACGACATCATGGCCGGTGTTGCCGATCCCGATCTCAGCCTGCTGCACCGACTCAAGCTTGCCTCGTGCGAACGAGCGTTTGCGCGGCGCTATCGCGACCGGATCCAGCACGTGGTGGTAAGTTCCAACGCACTCGCTTCAACCGTGCTCGAGCTGGCGCCGCATGCAGAGATTGCCACCCTTGGACCCTACTGGTCGGAACCCTTCGCCGATCATACGCATTTCGACCGGGTCGCAACGGACGCACAGACCATAGACATCGGATGCCTCGGCGCACGGACACACAAGGCTGACCTTGCGCCGTACTGGACTGCTCTCGGCGATGTATTGCACCAGTATCCACACGTTCACCTGTGGGTTTCCGCAAACCACAAACTGCCGCCCGCTTTGGCGCGATGTCCCCGGTGCCACACCATCATCGAGACAGGCTGGCAGGCGTACCGCGCAAGCATCGGGCAGCGCCGGTTTCACCTCCTTGCGTATCCATTGCGGGACATGGCCTTCAATCGAGCGCGATCGGTAAACAAGATCATCGAGCACGCAGTGCTGGGCGGCGCTGGTCTCTACTCTCACACATGGCCCGAAGCCGGGCAGATCGCCGCAGCGAAGGCTGGACTGGTTCTGGGGGATGAACCTGATGATTGGCGCGCGGCACTCTGCGACCAGATCGAAGACTTGATCGGCGGTGGATCGCGAACAATGGCGCTGGCACGCGCGGGGCGGGATCTTGCACAGCGCCTCAACGACCGGCCAGCGCAGCGGGTTCTGTGGGCGCGGCTCATGGATCTCGACCTCGATCCTGCCGGTGGTGTATGACCCGTCTGAACACGCGGTGTTCCGACAGAGGCGACGCGCCGCGGAGGCAGGGATCGCATGACCCATCCGTTTAAAGCCATTGTACTGACCGGAGCCTCAAGCGGGATCGGTGCGGCTCTGGTCACCGAGATGGCCGGGCCCGGCGTGCACATGCTGCTGACGGGCCGGGATGCCAGTCGGCTCGACTCAGCCGCAGAAACGGCCCACGCCAACGGTGCGATGGTCGAGACTGCAGTGCTCGACGTTACGGATACAGATGCGCTGGCATCGCGCCTGCAAGCCTTTGACGCAGCGCATCCGGTGGATCTTGTGATCGCAAACGCAGGGGTGATGGCGGGGCTGGGGCCGGGCCGCTCTCCCGAACCACAGGGCACCTCACGCCGCTTGATACAGACCAATCTGCTGGGGGCGATCGACACGGTCGAACCGCTGCTCCCTGCGATGCTTGCGCGCGGCACCGGGCACATTGCCCTGGTCAGTTCGATGGCAGCACTGCACCCCCATGGCGACATGCCAAGCTATAGTGCGTCGAAAGCGGGATTGAGAGCCTGGGGCGCGTCGATCCGACAATGGCTGAGACCGCGCGGCATCGCCGTGACGGTGATTTGCCCGGGCTTTGTCACCTCGCCGATGTCGGCCCGGCATCAGGGCTTCAAGCCATTCGAGATCGATGCCAGGGATGCCGCAAGGCGCATCGTGCGCGGCCTAGCACGCGGGCGCCCATTGATCACCTTCCCATGGCCCTTGGCCGTGCTGATCTGGATTGGGCAGCGGTTGCCGCCGCGGCTGAGTGATCTTGCGGCCAAGGGCTTTCGCGCGACCATCCGACCGGACTGAGCGCACTCCGCTGCACACAGCTACTTGCGATAGGTCTGGCCGCTCCCTTCGAGCACAATGTCCGAGTTCGGGATCCCCACATCGATCACCGCGCCTTGGCGGACAAAGGGCGGCAGCGAGAACTTGAAGCCATAGTCGTTCTTGCGACCCGGCATGCCCTTCTTCCACTCGACGGTCCGGTTCGCCGTGCTGGTCTTCCGCGGCTTGCCGTCGATCCGGAGTTCAACCGAGACATGCTGGCCAACCCGCCCGGCGATCCCGGCCCAACCGGTCAGGGTTTTGCCATCCAGCGGCGCAACCTCGCCGACATAGCGGAGCCGGGCGCGCTGTCGGTAAAGCGCAGGTTCCGGTTCGATGAACGAGAGCGCTGCACCATAAGCCTCGGGCGACGGATCAAGCCCGCAAAAGCCGATCAGAACCTCGAGAAATCGTTCGGGATCGGAAAGCGCCTTCTCGTAGCTGACCATCAGAACCGGCTGACGCAAGCTGTCGAGCGACGCAATCAAGTCGACATACTCCTTCGCGTGGCGTGCGAGCATCTGCCCGACATCGGCCTGGACCGCGACGTGGTTGCGCATCGCAATCGCCAGAGCATCGCGAAGCGGCACGATCAGGCGCGGATTGCGGAACAATGGCAGCAGGTCGCGCAGTTTCTTCCATGCCTCGGGCCGTTTCCAGAGCCACCGGTCGTGCGCGGCATTGTAGCGACGTATGATCGCCCGTGTCTCTGCCGCATCTCCGGCTTCAACGGCCCGCGACAGCGCGAGGTCCTCGAACACCACTTGGTTCGAGCGCTCGCCAGTGAAAACCCCCAGCCGTTCCAGACACCCCGCGATCATCGACGTGCCGCTACGCGGTACACCGACGATCACATAGGTGTCGCGTCCGTCGGGCGGGCGATCATTGCGCAGCCAGAGGCCGTCATTGCGGAATTCGGTCACCTCGGCCTCATCCGCATAGACGCTTCAGATTTGTGTCAGTGGTTTGCCGCGCAGGCATTTCGAGAAGTCGAACGCATCTGGCGCCAGAACGCCGCGCCCCTTGCGCACCGAGATCAGATTTCGGTCGATGTGGATACTGTCGATCACGCTCGTCTGCGAGGCCATGACCGTCAGCTCGAAGATCAGATTGGTCAGCGCCGGAA
Organism: Pseudomonadota bacterium; assembly: GCA_039821125.1. Taxonomy (GTDB): domain Bacteria; phylum Pseudomonadota; class Alphaproteobacteria; order Rhodobacterales; family Rhodobacteraceae; genus Thermohalobaculum. The sequence continues at coordinate 58,131 of JBCBOR010000011.1, read as the reverse complement.
GTTCCGCCTCGCCTCCGCGCGATTTCTGATTGGCGGGCATATGCGACCATGCCCAGTCCTCGATCACATAGTGGCCACCGGCGCGCACCATCGGGAACAGCATCTGGAACGTCGCCTTGGTCTGTGCATAGCGATGAGACGCATCGTCGATGATCAGATCGATGCCTGTCGGGAAATTCTGCCGCGCGGCCTGCAGGGTGCCTTCTTTTTCCTGATAGCGACCATAGTAGGTGTGAATGTAGGGCCGGGTCGCCGCGTACTGTTCAAGCGCTTCGATCGGCTCGCGCCGTGCATCGACACCAACCAGAAGATCGGGCTCGAACAGCTTGTCGAAGTAGACGAGCGAGCCGCCTTCGAACATCCCGATCTCCATGATCATCTTCGGCGAAAACGCTTTCAGGCGATCATAGAACTCGAGAAACTTGGCGGTCTTGACCAGGATAAAGCTGTTGTTGGATGACTTGCCGCGATCGGCGCCTACCCTGACATCTTGGACGAAGTTAACTCCATCCAATTCGAAACTTTCCATTCTTTCGTTCCCTTCTCTGGGCCGCATAGGCCATCTCGGTCAGAAACCGCATTTGCAGATCGCGCAGTTTTCCATCGTCGAGATATGTGTATTTCGCATGGTCCACTTCCGGAAACAGCCGCGCCCGGCCCGGAAAATAGTCCCGGCAGACGCGCTGATTGACCGGTTTGTAGAACTCGATGATCTTCTCGCGCTGGCGCGGCGAGATCAGTGAATACTTCGGCCCCTTGGTGTAGGATTCGCCGGTCAACTCGTGCACGACCTCGTAGAAGTCGCTGTCGTTCGCGTCCTTGAAAATGTTCCGATTGCCGGCAACCAGCGGTGTGATGATATCGCTGTAGCTTGGGTTCACGACGCCGATGTCGAAATCTGCACCGCTGGTCTCGGGATCGAAGCCAAGCACTTGCAGAAAGTCCTTCAGCAGATCGCCGCCGGGAAAGTCTCCTCGGTCGAACACGCGGATCTTGACCCGGCCCGCGCCGACGACGCCCTCCCAATCCTTGATCAGCTTCTCCCACTGGCCGTATTGGCGCAGCGCCATGATCAGCCAGGCGTTGAAGTCTTCCTCGACCTTGGAATGCCATTGCTGCCAGGCCGAGGTCAGAAGCTCGTCCTGACGGCGGATGTAGAAAATCACCTCGGTCGGATGTTTCTTGGCAACATCCTCGAAGAATGCATGGCGCCCATGGTTCGACATGTTCTCACCCGAGAGCAGCAACCGCTGTCCCGGGTTCAGCTTGTCGCAGAGCGCCGTCAGCGTCGTCGTCAGGCGCTCCTTCTCCTGACGGCGAAACAGTTCCTCGAGCGTGAAGACATGCTCACCCGTGCGCTTGGATGACATGCCAAGGCGGCTGTCCGGCACGAGAATGTCGCGGGCAGCCAGCCAATCCGCGTTCAGTTGGATAAAGCGCTGGATGGCGGACGAGCCGGTTTTCGCAGCGCCGATGTGCAGAACCAGTTGCGTCTCGCCGGATGGGAGATCCGGCGCGTCCTGCGGCGTCGAAGCAACCTCTTGATCGTTCGTATCATCCGTCATGGCGATCTCCCTGTTTCGCCCACCAGTCGTATGTCTTTTTCAGGCCGTCGGCCAACGCAACTTCGGGACGCCACTCAAGAACACGCGCAGCACGCGACGGATCCAATACTGCTTTCGGCAGGTCTACTTTCCGGTCTGGCAAATAGTCTATCTTTAATGGCCGGTCAGACACTTTATCAATTTCACTACAAAGGTCACGGATCGAGACACCCTGCCCCGACCCAATGTTCGCAAGGACATAAACATCTTTGCAGGCCAATGCAGCCACAAATGCCTCGGCGACATCTGCAACATAGACGAAGTCGCGCACAACCGATCCATCGCCCCAGATTTCGAGCGGCTGGCCGGTCATCGCGGCGTTCATGGCCGCTGCGATGATCCCCTGCTGTCGTTTGACGCGCTGACCGGGTCCGTAGGGGTTCGAGATCCGCAGCACAGCCGCCTGCATCGGCCCTTCTGCGGACAGCAGCCGCAAGCCATGCTCGACGAACAGCTTCGTCATCCCATAGCTGCTTTGAGGCCGCGCCTGCTCGGTCTCTGCAGTCGGGATCTGGACATCCCGCCCGTAGACCGTGCCGCCCGAGGACGCGAAGACAAACTTGCCCACCCCGGCATCGCGGCACAGCTCGGCGGTTTCCACGACCGTTGCGACTTCGCCATCGATCTCGCGTGCCAGGCTGTCATAGCCACCGGCGGGGCGGCTGCGCCCGGCGAGATAGATGACGTCCGTCGCATCCTGAGCAGCGCTTTTCAGCGCGGCGGTGTCACCGGCCTCGGCAACGGTCCAGGCACCGGACCAGCCCGCAGGCGCAGGATTGCGATCATAGGCCAACACGGTTCCACCAGCAGCTTTCACTGCCGTCACAACGTGCTGTCCCAGAAATCCCGCCGCGCCGATCACCAGCACGCTGCGCTGGCCGATACTGCGCCCCTCAAGGCTCACGGTCGGGTCCGTCTTTCAGATAGAGGTCGAGGTAGCGGTCCGTCATCGTGTCCATATCGAAACGCTCGGCCAAGGTGCTTGAAACAGCGGACCAGGCCTCGCGAGCGTCGGCGTCGAGCATCTTGTCCATGGCATCGCAGAGATGCCCGAAGAACTGTTCCGAGTTGCGGATGTTGTCCAGGACGATTCCTGCCGTTCCCGCGTCGGATGTCAACATGTTGCGGATCTCACCGATATCGGTGGCGATAACCGGCTTGCCTTCCTGCAACGCCTGAATGATGCACAGCGGGAAGCTCTCGCCATCGAAACGGGTTGGCAGAATCACGCAATCCGACAACCGGTAGAGACCGTTGATGCAAGACTGGTAGCCGAGGAACGAGATCCCGTTCTGCTCCGCGGCGCCGGACGGAACGACTTCCTCCGCCCGTTTGCGGGCCTGATCGGTCGCCTCGCCCTCGCCAACGAGGATCAGGTGCATCGCACGCTCGGGCCGCATTTGCTGCAGACGCCGGAAGGCGGTCACCGCGGCACGCCACCCTTTTTGCCGAATGCCCCGTGCCACCAAGGTGAAGACAACGGCGTCTTCGGCGATACCAAGCTCGGCCCGGGTTTGCGGGAATGGACGCGTGTCCCGCGGCATTGCGTTCGGGATGAATTCGAACCCGGACGTGTCGAAGCCGTGCTCGTGAAAGACATTCAGGTTCTTGTCAGCGGTGTAGACCCAGTGATCGACCCCGTCCCAGATCCTTTGCAGGACCGGGGCCAAGCCGTTATGCGCACCGTCATAGGAACCATGGAGCGAGACGACATAGCGCGGCGACTGCACCGGATCGCGCCCACACAGCAGCATCTGATCGCAGTTGATCATGTGGGTATGGACCGCGGTAGCCCCCATCATTGACATCAGCCCCTGTCCGCCCATCGCCGCGACATCGCGCGCATAGTAGACCGGGATCTCAGGGCGCAGGCGCTGCAGCATCTCGTCGTGAATCTCGGACATGTTCGCGCTGATCAACGAGACCATGTAGCCGCGTCCTGCCAGCGCATTCGCCAGATTGATCGGGAAGACCTCGCCGCCACCGGGCACAAAGCCAAGAAGTCCGATCAGGAAGTGCGGCGCACTTCGGGTGATCTGCCGCAGCTCATCTACGGCAAAGCATGTGTCGAAATCGCCGTGCTTGGCGGCCATCTTGAAGTGCGCGTACTGACCACGAAGGCTGTCGTAAAAGCGTTCGCGCGTCTCGGCCGGGATGTCCCACGTTTCGCAAATCCGGCGGTGAACGTCGATGCATTCCTGATAGTAGTAAAGCTTGTCGAAGTTCGTCGCCGACGTATTCCGCGCGTGCTGGCGAAAGTAGGCGACCGAGCGCGGGTCGAACACCATCTTTCCACCGCGCAGGAGATAGCTGTAGAGAAACCAATCCCCAGCGATCTTGAACTTCCGGGCGCGTTCCCAGACTTCCGGCGCGAGTGCCTGCTTGCGAAACACAGCGCCGCCGACATTCGCAACGATGTTGTGCACGCTGAAGGCGCTCTCGAACCACTGCTGCGCGGTCCGCACCTCGATATCGTCCCAGATCCCGGGCTCGGACCGCTCCCGGAACCCGTCCATGCCGGGCATTTTCTGGCCGTCCTGATCGCAGAATTCGATCCGCCCAAAGGCCATCATGACCGAGCGTTCGACGAAATGTGCGACCAGATTGGCCAGAAAGTCCGGCTCGCAGGTATCATCACTTTCGCAGATCCAGACCAGCTCTCCGGTTGCGGCGGCAATCCCGCGCTCCCACTGGGCAAAGACGCTGCCCGAGTTTGTCTCGTTGTAGATCTTGCGCGCTGTCGTGCCCGCCTCTGCAAGGATCTGGTCGATCACATCGCGGCTGTTGTCGGTCGAGCAGTCGTCCAGAACAATCAGTTCGATATTGGTGTAGGTCTGAGACAGGATCGAAGCGAGGCGCTCGGGCAGATAGGCCGCATGATTGTAGTTCGGGACAATCACCGACACGAGCGGGTGCCAGTCCGGTGCCCGCGACGCGGTATAGGGCAGGGGCTCGCGCCGCTCCTTCCGCCCGTGTTTCACATAGTGCACGAACGGATTGATCCCGGCATCGGCGATATCCGGGTTCATCCGGAGATAGTAGTTGGTTGAAAAGTCGGGGTTCGGATCCCGACCTTCTTTCCACCCGAACTGGCAGTAGTGCCGGGCCGGGTCCATGCCCGAGGCGGCAACATCCGGGTAGTTCCTGAGATAAAACGCCGAATCGAACGCCGAACGGACCGCCGCAACCTGATCGCCAAGCTTCCCGCCGAGGCCGAAGCGCTCTTCGATAAGGTATCGGATCTGGCGGATTTTTGCGTTCACACCGGCCATCGTGCCATTTCGCGCCGGGCAAAGCACCGACGCCACTGATTATAGCACCCGTGGTGGGTGGCACCCGAGTAGTCTTGCCGCATATCCTCACACGCCGTCTTACCAGCGACCCCGAGCGGATCAGTACCCCAAGATGTCAGGGATATCCACCAGCAAAGTGCGGGATATAGTCAGACTTGATACGCAATGTGACAGTTAATCGACAATCGTCATACATTGATGCAAACGCACAGCTCTAGTACGCGATTGCCCGGTGCGATCCGTTGCGACATATGCCAAAAACCCTCATATGACGCAAACATCCATGCACCTTAAGAATGCAGGACAGCTTTGACGGAGAGACAGAATGGCACAGCAACTCACCCCCGACCAGCAGCAGGAGCTGGTCATGGTCGCAAAGCGGATGGCCAAACGGGTCATGCGGGATGACGGAGGCGATTCGACTGACAAGGCGGCGTTCCGCGCCTACTGGCAGGAGAACAAGCGCCACTTCATCACGCTGAGCCGCGTCGCCCGGGTCGGGTATCTCGGCCAGAGGTGAGTTCCCGGCACCGCGGTGGCACGGTCGGGGCAAACGCCTGACAACCCGGCACGGCGTGGCCGATCCATGGGATATCAGGGACCGGATCGGCCAACCGACTGCGCCCGGCAGGCCGACACCCTTGCCGGCGTCCTGTGAGGGCAAATAACATCGCGAGCGAGATGCCAAGAACCTGCACAATTCACGTCGGCACGCACAAGACCGGGTCCTCGTCGATCCAGCGGACCCTGTTCGAGAACAGGAACCTGGTCGCCCGGAGACACAACCTTCAGTATTTCGAGGGCTACGAGAATCACTCGGTTCTCTACACGGCCTTCAACCCGACCGCGCTGCATTTCCGGTCTTTGCAGATCGCGGGCGTCACCACATTGGAAGGCGCGGCGAAACACGCCGAGAACATGCGTGACCAGCTTTCCAGATCCATCGATCGTGCGGCGGGTAAGGACTATGTGATCTCGGGCGAGGGGCTGAGCTTTCTGCCGGCCACCACCGTGCCTGCCATGCAGGAGTTCTTTGCGCGGTTTTTCGACCGGGTCAGGATCTGCGTCTATGTGCGCCATCCCTACGGCTATGCCGACAGCGCAGCGCAGGAATGCGTCAAGCGTGGCGAAACCTTCGAGCAATTGATCGCGGCGACCCTGGACGGCGCTGCGGGACCCTCGGTCCTGCCGAAATATCGCGACCGCATCGAGAAATACATCACCGCGTTCGGTCGGGAAAATGTCAAAATCCGCGAGTTCGACCGCAACAAGCTGAAGAACCAGGACGTCGTCATGGACTTCCTGTGCAACATGCTCGGCCTTGACGAGGCAGGTCTGGGCTTCGCGCCTGAGCACTCGAACGAGTCGCTCTCGCATGCGGTCGTTCGCCAGCTCGAACGGCTCAACCGGACCGCGCCGCTGATCAAGGACGGCAAGCTGAACATGCAGCGCAGCACGCGGATCCTGCGGCTGCTTAAGGATCTGCCGGCACGCCAGCGCTTTGTCTTCTCCGAATTGGATATCGCACGCTTCGCCGAGGTCGTCGCCGAAGATGTGGCCTGGCTCAGTGACCTGACAGACGGTGCCATCTCGTTCGACCTGAACAAGGAGCGGCACGAGGCCGAGACCGATCCCGAGTCGGAACTCGACGATCATTCAGCCGTGATGCACGCCTTCAACGAGGCGCTGGTCGGCAAGGAACGTTCCGATTCTCACATGAAGATCTATCGCGAGCTTTCGCGGCTCTCGATGAAGAAGACGACCGACACGAAACCTCTGGAGACGCAGCTGTCGCATTGCAGACAGCCAGGCCTGCTGGTTACGACGGCCAGCGATCTTGCGAAGATGGGGCTGGTCGGCCCGGCGAAGATCGCGCTGGAACGGGCGATCCATTTGACAGACCTCGAGCCAAATCCGAAACTCAGGCGCGCGGTGCGACGGCGTCTGGCGGCTCTGAACCGGCTCGGTCCAACGACGAGGCCGAAAAGGACCGTCTTCAGCGCACTGACAGGTTTGAACCCGTTTCGGGCCTGAAGACACAGCCCCGCCGTGCGTACGTGACGCGCCGAGACAGAACCTTGCCCGGGTGAACGCCATGTGGTCGAGACAATGCTGATTGAACGCGGCCGGGTGCTGTTCGCGATGATCCTGCGCGAAATGAATTCGCGCTACGGCCGGTCGGTTGGCGGATACCTCTGGGCGGTCGTCGAGCCGATCTCGTTCATTCTTCTGTTCTCGATCGTCTTCTCGGTGATTACCCGCGACCCGGCGTTGGGGCGCAGCTTCCCACTGTTCTTCGCGACCGGCGTGATCACTTTCATGATGTATCGCGATATCGGTGGGCTGGTTGGCGGGTCCTTCCTCAGGAACAAGCCGCTCTTTACCTATCCGAAGATCACGCTGCTCGACGCCGTCCTTGCCGGATTTCTCTTGCAGGCGCTGACGTTTATCGCGGTTGCAACGATGGTTTTCATCGGAATCTACGCGATCGAGGACATCCGCCCGCATATCAATCCCGCCCCCGTTCTCGCAGCCGTGTCCATCGCGGCGCTCATCGGTCTAGGCGTGGGCATGATCAACTGCGTGCTGTTTCCGATGTTTCCGACATGGCAGCGGATTTTCGAGGTGATCTCGCGCCCTCTCTTCCTGATCTCCGGCGTCTTCTATACGCCCGAGATGATTCCACCCGATGTGCGGGATGTGCTGTTGTTCAATCCCCTCGTGCATGTGATCGGCTTGATGCGAACGGGATTCTATCCGACCTACCATGCCGACTATATCAGCTTCCCCTACCTGATCGGCGCGCCCCTGCTGTTGATCACGGTCGGGATCCTTCTCTTGCGCCGGTATCAGGGCTATCTGCTGGAACAATGATCGTTTTCGAAAACGTCTCAAAGCGGTTCCGCGCCTATGGCAAGACCAAGGTGATCGTCGAGGATGCCTCGGTCACAATTCCGGATGGTGCCCGCGTGGGCCTGCTTGGCCGCAACGGGGCTGGCAAGTCGACGCTGCTGCGTCTGATGGCCGGGATCGTCAGCCCGGACCAGGGGCGCATCCACCGCACGCGCGAGGTTTCGTGGCCGCTTGGCTTTCGCGGATCGTTCCATCAGGCGTTGACCGGTGCTCAGAACGTCCGTTTCGTCGCGCGGGTCTATGGCCGGGATACGCGCGAGCTGAGCGAGTTCGTCGAAGAGTTCGCCGAGCTTGGCGACTACTTCCACATGCCCGTGCGCAGCTATTCCTCCGGCATGCGCGCGCGTCTGGCCTTTGGCGTGTCGATGGGCATCTCGTTCGGGTGCTATCTGGTCGACGAGATCACCTCGGTCGGCGATGCCGACTTCAAGCGCAAGGCGCAGGAGGCCTTCGATACCCGGCTTGCCAAGGCCGATCTGATCATGGTCTCGCACAGCGCCCCGATGCTGCGCCGCTTCTGCCAATCGGGCATCCTGTTGTCCCAGCAGGGCCTGACCTACTACGAGGATCTCGAAGAAGCGATCGAGGTCCACGAAGCGTCGATGGCCGGATAGCGCTCGCACGGGCCTGCGCGGGGGAGAGATATGCACATCATCCATCCTCTGCGCCAAAGCGGGGTGCCGCGTGTCTTCTCCCGTCCGCCGCTTTTCGGGCCAAACGCGCTGTCCGCGTGGATCGCGGCGGTGAAATACGGACCGTGGGCCGAAAAGATCTGGGCAATGGCAGCATCGCTTGACGCGCCCAAAGCAGAGACCACGCCACGGATCAGCCTGATCGTCCCGGTTTTTGATACCGAGCCATCCTATCTCGACGCTCTGCTCGGATCGTTTCTGTCACAGGTACCCGGCTTGGCGGAGATGATCCTGGTTGATGACGGCTCGACCCGGGTGGAGACAATGGCATGGCTCGACGCGCACCCGGATACCGCACAGGTCAGAACCCTTCGCCTCGACCGGAATCAGGGGATCGCAGGCGCGACCAATGCCGGGATCGAGGCCGCCATCGCGCCATGGGTCGGCCTTGTCGACCATGACGATCTGATTGCACCGCACGGGATCAAGATGGTCGTCCGCGCGCTCGACCTGATGCCTGGGGCTCAGTTTCTTTACACGGATGAAGCGATCGCCGGGCCCAATCTGGAAGCCCGGAGCCTGTTCCTGAAGCCCGGTTTTGATCCGGTGCTGCTGTCGGGCGAGAACTATGTCAATCACCTGTCGCTCTATCGACGGGACCGGTTGCGCACGGTCGGCGTTCTGGACCCGGCGTTCGAAGGCAGTCAGGACTATGAGCTTGTTCTGCGCTACTGCCGCGGCCTCGGCAGCGACGAGATCGTCCATCTGCCCTATCCCGCGTATATCTGGCGCCAGCACGCTCAAAGCTACTCCCACGCCAGGTTGGATGACGCGACAACGCACGCGCGATCGGCCCTTGCACAGCACTATGCACCGCCGGGGCGCAGCGCCGTCGCAGAGGCTGCCCCGCTGAAACCGGAGCTGCATCGGGTCGCGTTCCCGCGGATGGAGGCAGAATGGCCAAAGATTTCAGTGGTTATCCCGAACCGCGACAGTCCGGATCTTGTTCGCGTGGTGCTCGACGGTGTGCTCGCGAAGACCGACTACCCCGAGATCGAGCTGATCGTCGTCGACAACGGCACCACCGATCCAAGGACCACGGCGATCTATGAGCACGTGAGTGAAGACCCGCGCGTTCGGATCGAGATCCGCCCCGCCCCGTTCAATTTCTCCGCCATGGTCAATCGCGGGGTCGCGCTGGCGACCGGCGCGCACTACCTGCTGCTGAACAACGATATCGAGGTCGAGGACCCCGGCTGGCTGAAGGAGATGGTCAGCTGTCTCGACTATCCGGGGACCGGGATCGTCGGCGCGAAACTGATCTATCCCGACCGTCGCATCCAGCATGCCGGGGTGATCCTGGGTCTTGGAAATCTGGCAGGCCACTGGTTCTACAAGCAACCCGAGCACACCACAGGCCCGATGAGCCGCCTTGCCCTGCGCAACTCGCTGACCGTTGTGACCGGTGCCGCGATGCTGATCTCAGGCCCCTGCTGGCAGGCGACAGGTCGGTTCAATGAAGACCGGTTCCGCGTCGCCTACAACGATGTCGACTATTGCGCGCGGGCCCGCGGGCTTGGCTTCGGCGTCGTCTGGACGCCGCATGCCCAACTGGTCCACCACGAAAGCGCCTCGCGCGGCCGGGATGATGTCAGGCGGAACCGAGAGCGTTTCGCGGGTGAACAGGCAGCCCTGCGCGAGCTTCACGGGACGGACACATTCGAGGACCCGGCCTACAGCCCCTGGTGGTCCCGGTTCCGGTCGCGCCCGCGCAGACGACATCGCACGGACCTGCCCGAACCACGCCACTTCATGGGATTTCCAGTGGCCAGTGACCAAGCCGACTAGGCCCGACTACTCCAGCGCGCCAAGGGCATCGATCGCCGTGTCAATTGACGCCGTGTCATGATCTGAGGTCAGGAAAAAGCGCAGCCGGGCCGCCTTCTCCGGGACCGCGGGGAAGATGATCGGCAGGACATTGATGCCCTTACGGAACAATTGATCCGACGCGGTCGCCGCAGTCAGCGAGGACCCTGTGATGATCGGAGCCACCGCAAAGCCCTGCGAATGCCCGCAGTCGAGCCCGGCCTCGCGCGCGCGTTTCAGGAAATAGGCCCCGTTCGCGCGCAGCTTGGCGACCCGCTCGGGCTCCCGCCCCAGCACCTCCAGCGCCTTGGTCGCAGCGGCCGCTACCGGCGCCGCGACGCCGACCGAAAAGACAAAACCCGGCGCCTTGTATCGCAGATAGTCGATCAGCGCGCGCGATCCGGCGATGAACCCGCCACAAGCCGCAAGCGATTTTGACAGCGTGCCCATCCAGATCTCGACCGCATTGGGGTCGATGCCCGTCTGCTCGGCCAGACCGCGGCCGGTCTCGCCCAGAACGCCCAGCGCGTGCGCCTCATCGATCATCAACCAGGCATCGTGCTGCGCCTTGAGCCGCACGAGACCGGCGAGATCCGGCGCATCGCCATCCATCGAATAAAGCCCCTCGGCCGCGATCAGCACATGACGGTACCGTCCGCGATGACGGGTCAGATAGTCGTCGAGCCAATCGAGATCGTTGTGCGGGAAGACAACGCGCTGCGCCCCTGCCAGGCGGCACCCCTCGGTGATCGAGTTGTGGATGAACGCATCGGCCAGGACCAGATCGCCCGGACCCATCAACGTGCCGATCGTCGTCACATTGGTCGCGTGGCCCGAGGTCATGGCGATCGCCGCCTCGGTGCCGAGCCAGTCGGCCAAGGCGTGCTCAAGGGCGCGGTGATAGGGCCGCTCGCCGCCCACCAGCCTGCTCGCGGTTGCCGAGACGCCCCAGTCCGACACGGCCTCTGCCGCCGCTGCGCGAACCTCCGGGTGGCCGTTCAATCCGACATAGTCATAGCTGGCGAAGTTGACACAGGCGCGGCCATCGATGTGGCTGACGGGGCCGTCGACCTGCTGATGTTCGCGAAAGAACGGCGAGCCGAGACCCATCATATCCGCCGCTGCACGGTGCAGGCGGAGCTGTTCATAGTCATCGAGTGACGAGAAATCGAACGCCCTCGGCGCCGGTTGCGGGGTCTCGAGGGGGACGGCAGGACGATCCGCGGATTGCGGGCTCCGGCGATCCTGTATCTGGCGCAGGCGCGCAACGAGATCGCCTTGGGACGAATTGCTCATCTGGTCCCCGTGTCTAGCCGAGCGAGGTGATATCCCGCGCGCGGGTGCGCAGGGCTTCCTTGTCCTCCGGCTCGATATCCGCATCTGTAGGCGAGACGTGCTGCGCGATCAAATCGTCGATCACGGTCGTGCCATCCTCTGCCTCCGGATCCTCGTCATCGCCGCCATTGCGCACGGTCTGCAGGATCCGCACCGCCACATCGGTCAGCGTGGTGGCGTCAGCCAGTGACAGAAGCGGCAGCGAGAGACCGATCTTCTCCTCGAGGCCAAGCCGCAGCTCGACCGCCATCAACGAGTCAAAGCCGATCTCGCCAAGGGGCCTGCGGGCGTCGATCTCGGATTCCGGCTGGTGCAGGACGGCCGCGATTTCGGTGATCAGGAGCGCCGTGACCCGCTTGAGCGCCTCGCGCGAGTCAAGCGCTGCCAGTTCGGCGCGCAGTTCCTCGGCATCACCGGTTGCCTCGATGGCGTGATGCGGCTCGTCCAGCCGGTCGTAGAGCGGGGTCGCCATGATCGGCAGGTCGCCCGCCAGCCGCGTCCATGGCATGCGTGCGAAGCTGACGGCAGCCTGCTGAGGGTCCGATCCGCTGTTGTGATCCTGCCACCGGGCAAGTCCGCTCAGGGCTTCTTCGGATGTCAGGAACGCACCGTCCAGCATCCGGTCCAGCATGGTTCGCGCGTTCTCCTCACGCGACAGGTAACCGGTATCGCCAACAGCGCCCCAGCCGATCGCAAGGGCCGGTTCGCCCGCGGCGCGGCGCGCCTGTGCAATCCGCTCGAGTGCGAGGTTGGCGGCGACATAGGGCGCCTGACCGGGGTTTCCGATCAGGGTCACAGCCGAGGAATACAGCACGAAATGATCCAGGCCGAGCCCTCGGGTCGCTTGATCGAGATTGACCGCGCCCGCGATCTTGGGCGCGAGGACCGCGTCGATATCCTCGGATGTCAGGTCACGCGCGGGACGGTCGCGCAGCACCATGGCCGAATGCACGACGCCTTTCAGCGTAACGCTGTCCGAGTTGATCCGGGCCAGTGCCTCGCCGACCGAGGCAGCATCCGCAACATCCATGGCGATGGTCTCGACCGCGACGCCCGATGCCACGAGATCAGCGATCCGTCCCGCATCCTGCTCCTGCGGTCGGCCACTGCGACTGGCCAGCCACAGTTTCTCCGCCCCGCGAGTGGCCAGGGACGCCGCCGTCGCAAGGCCAAAGCCGCCGGTCCCGCCGACCACCAGCCATCCACCCCGGATCGCGGTCGTGACCACGGACGGCGCGGCCGCATCAGCCCGCCGCCGGGGCGGACAGACGACGATCTTGCCGACATGCCCGGCCTGCTGCATCAGACGGAAGGCTTGGCCGACATCGCCAGCCTGGAAGACCTGATAGGGCGGCGGTTGAACCGTACCGGATGCCAGATGATCCGAGAACGCATCGAGCAAGGCACGTGCCTCGCCCGGGCGGGCGGCCAGCAACTCGTCGAGATCGACCCCGAAATACGAGAGATTGCGGTGGAACGGGTAGAGCCCGATCTTGGTGTCTGCAAAGAAATCACGCTTGCCAAGCTCCACGAACCGCCCGAACGGGCGCAGGCACCCGATGGACAGTTCCATCGCCTCACCAGCCAGTGCGTTCAGAACAACGTCGACCCCGCCCTCGCTCGCCGCTTTGACATCGTCCGCGAAGGCCAGGCTGCGGCTGTCGAACACGGCTTCGGCGCCCAACGCCTTGAGCAAACGGCGCTTGGCCGAGGTTCCCGCGGTTGCAAAGACCTTCGCGCCATTGGCGACCGCAATCTGCAGCGCCGCGAGGCCGACGCCGCCGGCACCGCCATGGATCAGGACCCGCTCGCCAGGTCGGATCCGCGCCAGTTCGCAAAGCGCATAGTGGGCTGTTGCGAAGACCACCGGCACGCTGGCCGCGGCTTCGAAGTCGAGCCCGGCAGGGATACGTGCCACCGTCGTCGCCGGCGTCGTGACGTGCCCGGCCAGCGCTTGCGAGGCGAAGGCGACGACCCGCTCGCCCTCGGCGAAGCCACTCTCTTCGCCTGCGCGCACAACGACACCGGCGCATTCCATGCCAAGTGCAGGCCCGGCAAAGCCATGCTCCAGTGCTTCTTCCGGCAGCAGACCCTGAGCCCACATCACGTCGCGGAAATTCAGTCCCGCCGCACGCACGGCAATCTCGACCTCGGTTTTCGCGGGCGCGCGGCGCGGTGCATCCTGCCAGTCGAGCTGATCAAGACCGCCGGACTGCGAAACGGTCAAGCGCCGCGTGCGTTCGCCGAAACCGGTTGCCCGGGAGGTGGAGCGATCCATCGCGCGCACAGGTTCAATGCGCGGCACGGCGATGCCATCCGGCCCGGTCAGGATTTCGCGCTCTGCTCCGGGCTCGGCAATCACCCGTGCGAGGCGCTCGGCCCAGGCATCACACGCTGGACCGTCGGGCGGTGCCTCCCCCGGATCAACGAGGCGAATGTCGAGGTCCGGATGTTCGTTCATCAGCGTCCGGCCATACCCCCAAAGGGCAGCCATGGCCGGGCTGCTTTGAGCATTCTGACGCGCTCCGGGGCAGCCGCCGGGCAGGATCAGCCAGAGGCGTTCGGGCGAGGACAATCGCGACAGCAGGGCCTGGATCTCTCCGATCCGCTCGGCCGTTTCTGTCGAGGGATCCGCCTGCTCCTGCGGCTGGAGGAAGACGACCCCTTCCCATCGGCCATCCGGCACGCCGATCAGCGGCGACAGCGCCGAGACCTGCACATCGGCCGAGCCATGCAGCTGGATCGCACGGCGCAGGGCCTGGGCCGGTCGCTCGGCCCCGGTATGGCGGACATGGAAGATGATCTGCGGCGGGGCGTCGGGATCTGCAGCCTCCGTGGCGTCTGCAACGCGTGAGGGGCGACCGCCGCCAACCACCAGCAGGCTGTCCTGACCACCGCCGGCACAGTAATGGGCCGTAGGTGTTGTTATCCCGGCCTTGGCCAGAAGCGACATCACCCCCTGCCCATGGGCGCGGCGTCCAACCGGCGCATCGTCCGGCCCTGTCCACCAGCGTGCATCCTGCCCGTCGGTCAGATCGCCGATCAGATCCGGAAGACGGTGCGTGCCGATCAGCAGGCCACCCGGGGCCAGACTGCGCGACAGGGTCGAGGCCGCTGCGCGGTCCAACCGGCAGAACTGGTCGGCGAGGATCACCAGATCGCGGGCGCGGCCCTCGGCGTCAACCTCTTCGAAACTGGCAACCTCGAGTGCCGGATGACGGGGCAGATCACGCGCCAGAACCTCGACTGCCCCGGGATCGGTATCCGTGAGCGTGAGCCGTGTTAGCGCGGGCAGATCTAGAAGCCGGGCAAGGACATCGCGCGGCGGTGCTCCGACCAGCAGGGTCGTGAGACGTTGGCCCTCGACCCATGCAGCCGCGATGTCGTCAACCACGGTTTCCAGCGTGGTCCAGTGCGCATCGCTCGGCGCACCGCGCTGGTGGCCGACATGGCGTTCGATCAGCCCGGATGTCAAACGCTCTGGGATCTGATCCGCTAGGCCAGCGAGCGCCAGCAAGTCGCCAGACAGCGCTGGCGATTCGTACCGCAGACCTGAAAGAAGCTCGTCAAACGCGGGATAATCCACCTGCTCTGCAAGTGTCCCGATCAGACCAGGCGCATCAGCGTCAGTGTCAGTGTCACGCAGGAAGAGCGAATCTTCCTCCAGTGCCACGAGCATCCGGCCAAGCAGCGGATAGGCACCGGGATCGACCTTTCCCAGGGCCGCTGCGTCCAGCAGGCCGCCCGGACCCGTCAGGTCGCGCACCACATCCCACGCCAGACGGCGGCACGCCGCATCCAGGATCAGCGCCCCGGCATCGCCCTCGGGCGGGGCGGATACGATGACGCCCAGGGACGCGAGCCGCGCGGCCGGATCATCCCAGGTCGCTGGCATGCCCGTCTGATCGGTCGGGCCGACCCGAGGTTCCAGCACCTGGCGCCAGAACCGCGGCGTGATCGGCGCGCGGCCGGCGATGGGCATCGCCCGCAACCGCAGATCGTCGATGGTCGCAACGGGACGGTCATCGGCGCCGAACAGCGTCAGGCTGGCCTTGACCGAGCGCGTCCCAAACCGATGAAGCACCAAAGCGCCGCGCTTGGGCACGCCACCCGGGCGATGAAGCTGCAACCGTCCGACACGCACCGGCAGGAAGGTCTGCTTCAGCGTACCATCGCTATGGCACCACAGATCCTCACCATCCCCAGCCGCCGAGGCGATCAGAGCCGCGAGACCATGCATCGCGCCATCGAGACATCCGGGATCGAGAAGGCACCCCGTCGGACCTGCCTCGGGGGCGCCAAGCTCAAGCATCATCGTCGCACCGTCGATCCGCCCGCCCGCAAAGCACCGGAAGGCCGGGCCATAGGTCAGGCCGAGTTTCTCGGCGCCAGCATAGAGGTCCTCGGCCTCAATCGTCTTTCCGTCGCTCAACCGAGGCTCAGCAGCCTCTGACGGGATCTCGCGCGGCAGGACACGGATGCGTGCACGCGCATGGAGAACCCAGGTTTTCGAAGACGGATAGGGGCTGCTCTCGATCGTGACGGTGCCGGTCTCGCGCATCACCGTTGTGCGCAAGGTGTGCACCCCGTCGATCACCAGCGGCTGAAGAATATCGAGACCCGACAGGTCCAACGCTGGGCTGGTCCCGTCCGCTTGCGCAAACTCGGCAGCGCCAGCCGCCAGGATGGCTTCGACATAGCCCGCAGCGGGGAAGACCGTGGCGCCACCGACCACATGATCGGCAAGCCACGGTTGACGCGCAGTGCTGAGATGGTTGTGCCAGACGGCGGTGCCTGGCCGCTCCCGCCAGCCGAGGATGGGGTGATCGTCCGCCTCGACCCCGTAGGAGTCGACCGCAGCGCCGGTCATCTCGGCCCGGAAATGGCTCTGCTGCCAGGGATAGGCCGGCAGATCGCCGCCATATCGCACGGGATCGCCGAACACCCGGACTTCATTATGCCGGGCCCCTGCCGCGATGGCGCGGGCGACGATGACCTCGGTATCCGTGTTCTGGTGACGACCCTTGTCCAGCGTCGGCACGAAGTGCACCGAGGCCCCCGCCGCTGTCGCGGACTCCGTGACGTAGTTCTGCAGAACGGGGCGCGGGCCGATCTCCACGAAGACACGGCATCCCGATCCGGCGAGCGTCTC
Organism: Pseudomonadota bacterium; assembly: GCA_039821125.1. GTDB lineage: Bacteria > Pseudomonadota > Alphaproteobacteria > Rhodobacterales > Rhodobacteraceae > Thermohalobaculum. The sequence goes on along the minus strand of JBCBOR010000011.1, from coordinate 41,336 downwards.
GACCGCTGCGCGGAACAGCACCGGATCGCGCGTGTTCTTCCACCAGAACTCAGGGCCAAGGACCTTGCCCGGCATCTCGGAGCCCGTCGCGGAGGACACGAAGTCGATCCGCGTGTCCCGTGGTGCGATGTCGAGAATACGCGTCAGAAGATCCTCGCGCAGCGGTTCGACCGCAGCGCTGTGATAGGGGTAGGGTACGTCCAGCCGCTTGACCGCCAAACGCCTCTTCCGGGCGAACTTGGCGAAGGCATCCAAGGCGTCGGCGCCCCCGCTGATGGTGGTCGAGCGCGGATTGTTGTCTGCAGCCAGTGTGATCGCGCCGAGATCGGCGTGCGCGCTGGCAAACTCCTCAAGCACAGGCTCGAGGGCATCGACACCGCTGAGCACCGCCGCCATGCCGCCTGTCCCGTGCAGTGTCTCGAGCACGCTGGCCCGCGCCTGGATCAGACGCACCGCGTCGCCAAGGCTGAGCGCACCCGCAGTGTAGGCCGCCGCAACCTCGCCAACCGAATGACCGGCGACGGCGTCGGGCTCGAGCCCGCGCACGATGAACGACTGCACCACGCCGACCTGAAGCGCGAGGAGCAGCGGTTGGCCAACCGTCGCCCGGTCCAGCTTGTCGCCAAGGCCCGGGTCCGCGAGCAGAGCCACGAGATCATGACCGCCTTCGGTGACGAAAAGTTCGGATGTCTCCGAGAACGCACGGCGGAACACGGGGTCCGTCTCGAAGAGATGCTGACCCATCCCGGCCCATTGCGAGCCATTGCCGGAGAACACGAACGCCGTACGGCCCGTTGTGGCGCGGGTTCCGGTGATGACCGTCGGGGCCGCATTGCCTGCGGCATGACGCGCAAGCGCCTCGCCAATCGCGGACGGGGTGCTGCCCGTCGCGACAAGCGTATGCGCCATGCGCTCCCGCCGCCACGCGGCCTGGTTGATCAGGGCGATCCCCTGCTCCGGGTCCAAACCGCTCAGACGCGATGACCAGTCCGACGCCAACGCTGTCAGGGCATCCGCGCTTGCCGAGGACAGGATCAACGGCGCACCGCTCTCGGCCTCTGGCGCGGCGGCCAGATCGGCGGCATGACCGTCATAAGCCTCGATCAGCGCGTGGGCGTTCGCCCCGCCAAAGCCGAACGAATTCACCGCCGCAATCCACGGACGATCCTGATCGGCCAGCGCAACGGGCGCGGTCGCAGGGGTCAGGTTCAATGCCTCGAGGTCGATATCGGGGCTGAGATCGCTGATGTTGAGCGTGGCCGGAACCATTCCGTGCTCGAGCGCCATTTGCGCCTTCAGCAAGCCGACAAGGCCGGACGCCGGTTCGAGATGGCCGACATTCGTCTTGGCTGATCCGATGACCAACGGCGTCTCCCGCCCCTGACCATAGACCGTCCCAAGCGACGTGGCCTCGGCCAGATCGCCCGCCCGGGTGCCCGTGCCGTGCGCTTCGACGAACGAGATATCGTCGGGCGTGATCCCGGCCCGGCGGCGCAGACGCTTCAGCAGGGCCGCCTGCCGCTCGGCCGACGGCAGCGCCAACCCGTTGGTGCGCCCATCGCTGTTGATCCCGGTCGCGATCAGGCGACCGCGGATCCGGTCGCCACCGTCCTCGGCCACTTCCGCCCGGCGCAGCACGAAGACAACGGCGCCTTCGCCCCGGACATAGCCATCGGCGCTCGCGTCCAGAAACGCACAGCGCCCGTTCGGCGACAGCATCCCGGCGCGCGCAAACCCGATGAAGGACATCGGCGACAGCAGCACGTTGACAGCACCGACGATCGCGGTGTCGATCTCACCCGCATCCAGCGCACGGCGGGCCTGATCGAGCGCGTAGAACGACGATGAGCACGCCGTGTCGACGGTGTAGCTCGGCCCGGTCAGATCGAACGCATAGCTGATCCGGTTCGACAGGATCGACAGCGTGTTGCCCAGCATGAAGGGCGCATCAATCCGAGCAGGATCGCCATAGAACTGCGTCGAGTAGTCCGATGCGGACGCGCCGATATAGACCCCGGTCCGGTCTTTCTGCAGCGTCGACGGGCGCAGGCCCGCATGCTCCAGCGCTTCCCAGGCAACCTGCAGCAAAAGCCGCTGCTGGGGATCCATCTGCTTGGCCTCGCGCGGCGAAAAGCCGAAGAAGCCGGGATCAAACCCCCAGACATCGTCGAGGAGACCCGCGCTGAACGTATACCCCGAGCCGGTCTCCTGAAGGTCACGGCTGTGATAACGTTGGGTGGAAAATCGATCCGGTCCAACCTCGCCGATGGCGGCGCGCCCGTCGCTCAGCAGGTCCCAGAAGGCGGTGGCCGAGTTTGCTCCGGGAAGCCGGCAGGCATACCCGGTGACGACACAGCCGGATGTGACACCGACCAGCGTTTCGCGCGTTCCCCCGTCCACGGGTCAGAACCCCCGAACGAGTGAAATACTCAGGTTTTTCATGAACATCGGGGCGGCTCCCAAACCTAAGTTTCGACCACTAGCGTGCACTACGTACTTCGGTCACACGCCCCCTTGCTCCCGACATTAGTTCAAACGCTTGCATTATCAACCGAAACTCGCACCTGCGATGGTGCGACGCAACACGAGTGGTACGCGTCGGAACTCAACCTCCGTCGCGAGTGGCCGCCAGAATCTGCCGAAACGCCCGCTCCGCGCTCCATAGGGTGCATTCCATGTAGCCTCCGGACAGGAAATCCCCGCAGATTTGCACTCCGTCTCGCGCGTCGATCCGGGCGAGAAAGGCCGCTGCTTGTTCAGAATGCCGGGGGGCGGTCTGCGGCACCGCATGGCGATGGCGCTGAATATGCACCGAATCGATTCGCTCTTTGATCACAGGAAGATGACGCGAAAGCTCCTCGGTCACCGCGGCGGTCAGAGCCGCGTCATCCATCGCCATCGCCGGACCGGAGGATGGCCAGCAGATCCACGCCTGAAGGGCGGCCCGGCGGCTTGGCACCATATCCGGGTTCTTCTCGGTGGCATCGGTGCAAAAGCTGACCATGCCGGAGCCCTGCGGGAACACATACGACCAGATCCCGGGTTCGAGCGGCCGGTCCAGCCAGAGCGTCACGATCACCGCGGGCGGGTGGTGGATTGCCTCGAGGAACGCGCGATCCTGCTGCCAGTCGGGTGGCAGCAGGCCGGCCAGCGCGCCCGGCGGCACCGCGAGGATGGTCTGATCAGCCCACTGCTCGGTCCCGTCGGCAAGGGCTATGCCGCGCACCGCGCCATCCCCGAGCAACCCCGTCACCGGCGCGCCATAGGTGATGCTCAGCCGTTTCGCCAACGCCTGATGCAGCGCGGCGGTCCCACCGGCCAGCGACAGGTAGTCGGTCATCAGCACAATCCGCATCAACCGGATCAGGTGAAGATACGAGACCTCGTGGCCCTCCGGCTCGATCAGGGCGCCAGCGGCGATCAGCGTGCGGGCGGTGAAATCCCACTCGAACGGGTCGGACACGGCATCGCCGACGCTTTGCCGATCGAGCCGGGGATAGGACCGCACCGCGAAGGTCTCGATCGGGTTGAGCGCCAGCCGGGCCAGCCCGCGCAGCGTCAGCTTCAGATTGGCCCACGGGCCGCCTGCGCGAATGTAGGGAACCCGGTGTCCCGTGGTGAACGTCCCCCCAGGTGCACGATCATCGAAGAACCTGGTGCGACCCTTGATGCGGCGCAGATCGTCCGACAACCCGGCCTCGGCGATCAGCGCCCGCGCCCGGCGATAGCTGGTGTGGAAATACTGGGTCCCGATATCGACCCGGTCGCCACTTCCGTCCGGTCGGTCCAGGGTCAGGGCCCGGCCGCCGGGGCGATCCATCGCCTCGAAGATCTGAACCTCGTATCCGCGCGCCGAAAGCAACGTGCCCGCCGCCAGCCCGGCAAGTCCGGCACCAACGATCGCCACCCGTTTGCCGCCCGGCTCAGTCATAGGTCACGCCCATGGCGGCGGCCTTGGCAAGGCGGTGCCGTGACGGGCCGAGGGCACCGGCCTTGCTTGCGCACCGGGTCATGATCCGCTCCGCCACGGCATGGGCCGCGGTACGGCATCCCTCCCGATCATAGATCGTGCCGCGCACCTGCAAAGCGACGGCAACGGCCCGGCGATATCCGTGGAACAGGTCAGCGTCGGGCGCCGCCGCGTCGGACCAGAACGCGTCCAGCCCGCCCTGATGGGTCAGCCCCGGCACGTCGTATATTGTCGGCATGATGCAATGGACCGGGCAGCCTGTCGCCAGGGCCTCGATCCCGGCGGAGCTGTTGACCGTCACAAAGCCCAGCGCTCCGGCGCACAGTGCGGTGATGGACTGATCCTCGACCACGACCATGCGGTCGCCGAGGCCATGCCGCGTCCGCGCGATCTCGATCGACGCCAGCAACTGCGACCGCGCGAACTCATGCGGATGGGGTTTCAGCACCAGAACCGACCCGCCGGGCGCCTTGTCAGCAAAGGACTGCACCACATGGTCAACCGTCGCTGCGACACCGGCGAAGGGCGAGTGGTCGCGAAGTTGGAAATCCCCCTCCAACTGCAACGCAAAGACGAACCGCGGCGCATCGGGCAAAGGCCGAGGTGCGCCGCGCAGCATCGACCGCGCCCGGCCCGCGAGCCAGCCTGTGTAAACCCGCGACGGCGGCATCGACCGATGGCTGGCATAGAACGGGAAACGTCGACGCCCCAGGGCATTGAACAGCGTGAAGCGGAGCTCTCCCAGAACAATCGGCCATGTGCTGCCAGGCCAGCGAGGCGTGAAATCGATCTCGGGGCTGGTCGCCGCGATCCGGCGGATCTCGTCCGGGTCCACCGGAAACCGGGACAGGGCAGAGGTTCCGCCCCATTCCGCCACCATCCAGTCCGGCCGCAGATAGCCCAGCTCGGTCACCAGAACGTCCGCGCCCTGCGCCTCGGCCCACTGCACCGCCGCCTTGTGGTAGGGGCGCCGATCGCCGTGCATCAGCACGACATCCGGGGCGCGCGGTGCAAGCACCTGATCGAGAAACACCGGCCAGTCATCCAACGAGCCATCGTAATCGATCACATCGCCCGGCGCCGTTCGGGGCCAGTCCGCGATATCGTTGCCCGAGAGATTGACCCGCACGATCTGTGCACCCGCTTCGGCCAGATGACCGGCGATCCGGCCATAGAACGGTCCGAGCGGTCCCTGAAGGATCAGCACGCTCGCAGGACCGGTCACGTGTCGTCCTCGTAGATCATCGGCACGCCCATCGCCCGGGCCCGCGCCAGCCGCGGTGGCGGGTCGACAAAGGCGCCATAACCGTTCACATCGCGCTCGACCAGCCGCCGGGCAAATTCTGGCACGGCCCGGGCACGCCCCTTCGGTGTGAAGAAATTGCCCTTCACCTGCACGGCGGCGATCAGCAGCTTGCGAAAGGCGGCCAGTGTTTCGGGCACCGGGCGCTCGGGCGTCTCCCAGAACGTGTCGAGCGTGCTTTGATGGGTGATCCGGGCGATATCATAAACCGCGATCCCCAGCACCTTGACCGGCAGACCCTGTTGCAGCGCAGCCAGTGCCGCGGTGCTGTTGATCAGGACGACGCCCGATGCGCCCTTGTAGAGATCGCCGAGATCGCCGCCATCAATCACGAAGACCCGCTCCGAGAGCCCGTGCCGAGCCGCGACCCGCAGCACAATCCCCGGCCAGTCGCGCAGCGCATTCTCCAAAGGGTGCATCTTGAAGACCAGCACCCGGTCCGGTGCGGCGTTCGCGGCAAAGCTGCTCAGCACCTCCTCCGCCATTGCCTCGAGATTCGGGTAGTGCCCGGCACGGCGCACCTGATAGTCGCCCTGCATCTGCAGGATCACCACGTGATAGGGCGTCTCGTTCTTGCGCAATGCCGCGATCAGGCTGTCTGCCCGGCGCGTCCGGCGTGCCTTCAGAAACAGTTTCGGCAGATAGCTGAGATATTCGAGCAGCGGGTTGAACATCCGGTCCCGGCGATAGCGCGGGAACAGCAGCGGCAGGAACCACGGCGTCAGATGATAGAACACCTCGTTCACCGCCTCGTCCCGGAAGGTGTAGGGGAAAAAGCCCTTGGGCTCGCCATCCGGCAGATCCGCCGCCAGCTGCTCGATCAGATCGGGATCGTTCGGAAAGTGCGAGAAGACGCCCATGCCGCCGCGTTCAAGCGTGATGAAATCCGGGCGGTAATAACCGAACTCGTAGGCATAGCAGTCGATCCCACGCCGCCGTGCCAACTGCCGGGCCGCCCGGTGATAGGGCCTTTGATCGGCATAGTAGATGATGTCCGTGACCCCGCGCTCGGTGACGAACCGGTCGAGCCAGTCCGGCCAGTCCTCGAGCCGGCCGGTGTAGTTCACCGCCCCGGTGCCGAAGCGGAAGAACCAGTCGCCGAGGGAGACGTTCACCACCTCGCACCGATGCCCCTGACAGCGCATATGGCGGATCACCGCCCGGCCAAAGAACGAAGGATGCGACTGTAAAAACAGATAGATGCGCGGGGCAGCCGTGTGGGGATCGCCTGTCATGCTGCGTTCGCACTCCGCCATCCCCATCGCGCGGGGCACCATACCCGGATCGATCCGCGAGGCAATCTCTGATTGTCCGTATCGCCGAGCGGCCGGAACATCCGGCGGTCTTGGCGGGCGATCAAAACTGGGGCAGTGTCCGGGCGGGGAGTTCTGCATCCGGGGACAGTCATGGAGCCTGTACGCATCGCCGTTATCGGCGCGGGGCTGATCGGTGCCAAACACATCGCCTATGTCACTGCGTGCCCCGAGGCAGTGCTGGTCGCCATCGCTGACCCGGATCCGGCGGCGCAGGGATTGGCCGAGGCGCACGGGGCCACATACTGGACCGATCCGCGCGCCATGCTGGCCGCGGGTGACATCGATGGCGCGATTGTCGCGACCCCGACGGCGCTCCACGAGGCGGCAGGTCTCTCTTGTGTCGAGGCGGGCGTGCACGCGCTTGTCGAAAAGCCGATCTGCCACGAACTGGACGCGGCAGAGCGTCTCAACCGGGCGGCAGAGGCGCGAGGGGTCAGACTGCTGACCGGGCATCACCGGCGCTACAATCCCTGGCTGGCCGAGGCTCGGCGGATCATAGACGACGGCGAGATCGGGCGCATCGTCGGGCTGTCCGCTCTGTTCTCGGTGGCCAAACCGGCCGATTACTTCAAGCCGGACTGGCGGCGTTCTCCGGGCGGTGGGCCGGTGCTGACCAACCTGATCCACGATATCGATCTGATGCGCGCGCTGCTGGGCGAGATCGCCGAGGTCTCTGCCATGACGTCGTCCGGCGTGCGCGGGTTCGAGACCGAGGATACCGCCGTCCTGACCCTGCGCTTCGAGAACGGCGCGCTCGGGACGGTGTTCTGCTCGGACACCGCGCCAAGCCCATGGTCTTGGGAGCAATCGACAGGGGAGAACCATCCGACGTTCCCGGAGAATGACGAAAATGCGTACCGCATCTTCGGAACCGAGGCGTCGATGGAGTTTCCCCGGCTGCGCATCTGGCGCCAGATCGGCGGGCCGGACTGGACGAATGAGATCACGGTGTCGGCAGCCCGCCCTGCGCGGGCCGATGTCTACACGCTGCAGATGGCCCACTTCGCCCGCGTGATCCGGGGGCAGGAAGAGCCGCTCGTCTCGGGCCGTGAGGGGCAGCGGTCCCTCGCCGCAACGCTCGCAGTCTTCGAGGCGGCCGCGACGGGACAGACCGTGCGGCTTTAGGCTTCGACCCGCCGATCTCTACGCCACGACGACCGGTCTGCCTCCGGCCCGGAATAACGGCGCGCAGCGCCCCGGGCCAGCGCCCGTCGCCAATGTCTTTCGGACCATTGGCGAGAAACTGGCGACCCCCCTGGGCGGACGCTTTGTCGACGCGGGTGCGGGGCTGGAGCGTGGAGGGGGCCTTCCCATAAAGTGTGGACCTGAGACGTCTCGGCGCCCACCCGCGGTCGGGGAGCCCCGTGCCCACGTCGTGCCTGCCAACCGAAGATTGTCTGAACAAACCACCGCGCGCTGCAATTTTAGGCAAATTTTAAGCATTCCGGCGCAGACCTGCCTTCGCTAGCACGGCCGTGGTAACGCTTGGCCACACTCCCGGGATACCCGGCTTTGGCACCCGCCTGGAAAACGGGGGCCAGGGCCAATGCATATGACGACCCCGTGGCCGGCCACACCTTGTCTGGATCGCCCGCTTCACTGATCGCCGCGACACGCCGCACAGCGATCCCTACCCCGGACAGGCATCTCCGGGCCTTCAAGAGACACGCCGACACAGCAGCCCACCCGCCGGGCCGGCCATCAATCGCTTGCGTTTGCGACGGTCTCGCCAGATGGTGCGCGCGAACAGCCCGCACGAGAAGACGATGACCGAGATCCACGTTCTGAACGGACCGAACCTGAACCTGCTGGGTCAGCGCGAGCCCGAGATCTATGGCGCCACCACGCTGGCCGATATCGAGGCGACGCTGACCGGGATTGCCGCGCCCGAGGGGATCACGATCCGCCTGCGTCAGACCAATCACGAGGGCGGGTTGGTCGAGCACATCCACGACGCGCGCACCGATGCGGCGGGGGTGATCATCAACCCGGCGGCCTATACGCACACCTCGGTCGCGGTCTGCGATGCGCTGAAGATGCTGGATATCCCGATCATCGAGTTGCACCTGTCCAATCCCCATGCGCGCGAGGCGTTCAGGCATCATTCGTATGTCTCACCCGTTGCAACTGGGATTGTCGCGGGGTTCGGCGCGCTCGGCTACGAGATGGCCCTACGCACGATGATGCGGATGCTGGCGGAGAAGAGCTAGCGCCCGCGTTACTTGTCGCGGGTGCGCGGCGTCACCTCCATCTCGACCCGTGCGCCATCGCGCATGACGGCGACGGGTACAGTCTCGCCCGGCTTCAGACCGTTCAGTGTGCGCACGAAATCATAGATGTTCTCCAGCTCCTGCCCGGCCAGACCGACCATCACGTCGCCGCCGGTCAGTCCTGCTTCCTCGGCAGGGCCACCCTTGACGACCCCCGACAACGCCACGCCCGTCACCCCCTCCTGCGCATAGTCGGGAATGGTGCCGAGGAAGACGCCGGACATCCGCCCGCCGCCCTCGCTGCGCGGGCGTTCGCGTTCGACATAGGGCGGCTCCTCGGCCTCTTTCACGCGGGACCGCGCGACCAGCGCCACGAACCGGGCAATGTCGCGGATGCCGTCATAGTTCAGCTTGTCCGCCGTATCGCGCGGCGTGTGATAGTCCGTATGAGCCCCAGTGAACAGCGACATCACCGGCACCTTGGCCAGGTAAAATGCGGTTGCGTCCGTCGGCAGATAGGGGTCGGCATTGGTCACGATGGGCAGGCCGATGATGGCGTTGCGCCGCTCGATCTCACGCTCCCAGATCGGCGAAGAGCCAATGCCGCCAACCACGACCTTGTCGTCAAGCCGCCCGACCATGTCGAGGTTTATATAGGCGCTGACCTGATCTGCCAGATCCTCGGTCCCGGCTGTCTCGGCCGCCGCCTCGGTGAAGTGCGTGGCGCCCAGAAGACCCAGTTCCTCCCCCGACCATGCGGCAAACACCACATCGCGGTTGGCCTTCAGTTTGCCACTCGCGTGCAGGTCGGCCAGCCTTTCGGCCACCTCGATCACCGCGGCAACGCCCGAGGCATTGTCATCGGCACCAAGGTGAAGCTGCCCGGCCTCCTCCGACGTCGCCAAGGAGCCCGACGTCTCGCCCCGGCCGAGGTGATCGACATGGGCGCCGATCATCAGCGGCGGCGCATCGCTGTCGCCCAGCGCCAGCCGCCCCAGCACGTTGCGCCCGGTGCGGGTCTCGAACGTCAGATCGATCTCGGTGGTAATGGAGACTCCGATCAGATCGCGGCTGGCCGGTTTGCCCGCCTCGGCATCCGCCTTCATCGTCTCGAGATCATCGCCCAGGATCGACAGCATCGCTGCCCCCTCGGCCCGGGTAATCCCGATGGACGGCAGGCTGGCAGCGCCCGAGATCGCCTCATACGACAGGCGCGGCAGGCCATCGTCGAACCCGTTACGCAGGGGCGGCATGAAGATCACACCCTTGGCCCCGCGCGACTTCGCAACCGCCGCCTTGTAGCGCATGTCCGCGAACCGCGAGAGCCAGGTGCGCCGCGCGGCATCTGCATCGCCGGGCATCCCGCGCCAGATCAGCACCCACTTGTCGGTGACGTCGAGATCGCCATAGCTGTTGATGCCGAGCTGGTCGCCCTCGCGCGCCGCGAACAGGCCATAGCCCGCGAACGCGACGGGCGCCTGCTCGACCGCGCCGGTGGCGGAGAAGGCCAGAGGCGTCCACGCCTCGCCCACCGCCTTGTCCGTCGCCTCGCCATCGATCGACACCGACAGCGCGTTGGCCGGGCCGAGATCGACCCCGGCGGTGAAATCGAACGGCTGGAAGTAGGTGCCGTCATCGCCCGCGGGCACCAGGCCCAGCGCGGCGAACACGTCCGCCACATAGGCGGTGGCCAGACGCTCGCCCTCGGTGCCCGTCAGACGGCCCGCCATCTCTTCCGAGGTCAGGGCGTCGACATGGGCCTTGATGTCGGCCACCTCGATCCCCGGCTGGGTCGCGGGCACGGTCGAAGTCGCGGCCGCGGCGCGCACGGGCGCGGCATCGAGCAGCGCCAGAGCTGCCTCGTGATCCCAGTCGGCAAGGAAGATGTGGCTGGTCCCGGTCGAGGTCGCGTTCGACGTCCAGCTGATCTTCTTGCCGTCCGGCGTGAACGTCGCAAGGCCATCGAACCCGTCGCGGTCGGAGACCCGCACCGGCTCGCGCGTGCCCGCCACATCCACGATGTAGAGCTCGAAATTCGCGAACCCCAGCAGGTTGGTGTTGAAGATCAGGTACGCGCCCGAGGGGTGGAAGAACGGCGCCCAGGACATCACGCCCATGTCTGTCACGGGGCGCTGGTTCGAGCCATCGGCGTTGGCGACGAACACCTCTGCCGTCTTCCCGCTTTCCGAAAAGCGGCGCCATGTGAACTGGCTGCCATCGGCGCTCCAGAACGGGCCACCGTCATAGCCCGGAACGTCGGTCAGGCGGCGCACGTTCGAGCCATCGCCGTCCATCACGTAGAGGTCCATGAAATAGGACGGGTCGATCTCGAGCCGCTTGGCCTCAGCCTCGGTCAGTTCTTCGCTGTAAGCATGGCGGTTTGACGCGAACAGGATCTTCGAGCCATCGGGGGAATAGGACCCCTCGGCGTCATAACCCGGGGCATCGGTGAGCCGGGTAAATTCCCCCGTCGCGAGGTCGCGGGCGAAGATCTCGTATTCCGGGTCATAATCCCACGAGTATCGCCGCGTCTGGCCCGAGGCGCGAAAGTCCAGCTCGGCCTGCATCTTGGCCTCGGCCTCAGGCTCATGGTGGGTCGACGAGAACATCACCTTGGAGCCATCAGGCGCGATCCAGCCGCACGTGGTCTTGCCGATGCCGGGCGACATCAGGTCCACATCGCCGGACTCAAGATCCATCAGGTACATCTGGTAGAACGGGTTTTTCTCGTCCCGCTCGCTCTGGAAGATCATCGCCGAGCCATCGGCAGCGAAGTACCCCTCGCCCGCGCGCTTGCCCTCGAAGGTCAGCTGGCGCGCGCCAGAGATCGGGCTCTCGGCAGCGATGGCGAGGGTGGGCAAGGCAGTGAAAAGGGCGGTCAGCAAAGCGCGGACAGGGCGCATAAAGCCTCCATCGAAAAATCGTGCGGAATTGGCTGTTTGGCTGACCTGAGTCTAGCGCATCCGCCGCCCGCATCAACCGGGCCGGGTGCGATGTGAAGGCGCGTCAGATTTCGGGCGCCCTTGCCAGCCGCGCGCTTTCCGGGTCTTGTCCCGGCAGGATGGCGAGAAAGGCGAGATGACCGACCGGCCCAACGTGCTGTGGATCATGGCGGACCAGCTGAGGTTCGATTACCTCGGTTGCTATGGTCACGCGCATCTGGAGACGCCGCATATCGATGCGCTGGCGGCGCGGGGGGTGCGGTTCTCGAACGCTTACGTCCAATCGCCGGTCTGTGGGCCGTCGCGGATGTCCGCGTACACAGGGCGGTACGTGCGCAGTCACGGGTGCACGTGGAACAGCATGCCGCTTCGCGTGGGCGAGCCGACCCTGGGCGATCACCTGCGCGAGGCCGGCGCGCGCGCTGTGCTGGTCGGCAAGACCCATATGGCCGCGGATGCCGAGGGGATGGCGTGGCTGGGCATTGACCCGGCCTCCGAGATCGGCGTGCGCCGGGCCGAATGCGGGTTCGAGCCGTTCGAGCGGGATGACGGCCTGCATCCAGACACGGCGCGGCAACGCTGGTCGGCCTATGACGATTATCTGGTCTCTCAGGGCTTCGTGTCGGACAACCCGTGGGGCGATCTCGCGAATGCGGGTCTGGGCGCGGATGGCGAGCGGCTGTCGGCGTGGCTGCTGAAGAACTCGCGCCTGCCCGCCAACGTGCCGGAGGAGCATTCCGAGACCGCCTACATGACCGACCGTGCCATGGCGTTCATGGAGGAGGCGGAGGCCGATGGCCGCCCGTGGCGTTGCCATCTCAGCTACATCAAGCCGCACTGGCCCTACATCGTGCCCGCGCCCTATCACGACATGTACGGTGAGGCGCATGTCCAGCCGCCGATCCGGGACGCGGCTGAACGCGCCACCGATCACCCGCTGATGCGGGCCTATCTCGATGCCCGGGTCTGCCGGTGTTTTGCCCGTGACGAGGTCCGCGAGCATGTGATCCCGGCCTATATGGGCCTGATCAAGCAACTCGATGACAATCTCGGGCGGCTGTTCGCGTGGATGGACGCGCGCGGGCTGACCGAGAACACGATCATCGCCTTCACCTCGGACCATGGCGATTACATGGGCGACCACTGGATGGGCGATAAGGATTTCTATCACGAGGTCGCCGTGAAGGTGCCGCTGATCATCGCCGACCCGCGGACGGAGGCCGATGCAACGCGCGGCCACGTGTCGGACGATCTGGTCGAGATGATCGACCTTGCGCCGACCTTCATGGCCGCGATGGGGGCCGGGCCGAAACCGCATGTCATCGAAGGCCGCGACCTGACCCCGGTGCTGCATGGGACCGGAGGGACCAACAGGCGCTATGTGATTTCCGAGCATGACTACCACTGGTCCGAGATGGCCCGCGCGCTGGACGTCCCGCAGGAGGATGCCCGCACGGTGATGATCTTCGACGGGCGCTGGAAATATGTCCGGTGCGAGGGGTTCCGCCCGGTGCTGTTCGATCTGGAAACCGATCGGGCGGAGGTGACGGATCTCGGCGCTTCCACCACGCCTGAGCACATCGACGTTCGCACCCGGATGGAGGCGGCGTTGCTGGCCTGGGCGACCCGGCACCACACCCGGATCACGGCCACGCCCGAGATTCTCACAGGACAGAGCAAGGCGGCAGAACAGGGTGTCCTGATCGGCTTCTGGGACGAGGCCGAGTACAAGGCCGAGACGGGGATCGACTTCGACAGCCTGACGCCAGTGGGCCGTCCGAAGACCTAGTGCAGTTCGCGCGCCAAGGCGCCCGCTACTGGTTCACCACCGCACCGCCCGATGCCGCAGCGATCAGGCCAGCGCCAATCTCGCCCTCGAACTGCTGCCAGACCGGGCGCAATGTGTTGACCCAAAGCTGCCGAGCGTCCGCATCAAGGACCCGCACAGGGGTGTCGCTTTCGAAGACCTTGCTCCGGTTCACCTCGTCCAACTGGAAGGCAAAGCCGTTGTACTCGTGCGTGACCTCCTGGATCACAAGGTTGAGCTGATCGCGCTGTCTTCGCGGCAGTCCCTGCCAGAAATCGGTCGAGACGATGAGCGCATAGGCAATAAGGCTGTGGTTGGTCTCGTTGATCGAGTGCTGAACGGTATGAAACGCCTTGGTGTAGATGTTGGACCATGAGTTCTCCTGCCCATCGACCTCACCGCTCTCGAGGGCACCGAAGACCTTGGAGAAGGACATCTTCTGCACGTCAGCACCCAGCAGGCCGTAATATGCGCGCTCGACCGGCGAGCCCTGAATGCGGAACCGCAGCCCGGCCACATCGCCCGGCGCCTCCAGGGCACGATTGGCCGAGATCTGGCGCATGCCGTTCATCCAGTAGGCAAGCCCCGTCAGACCGGTCCCGTCCATCGACCGCAGCAGGCCCTGCGCCTCGTCCGTGTAGGTGAAGTCGATCACGTGGATCATGTCGCGGAACATGAAGGGCAGATCGAAGACCTGGAATCCCTTGGAGAAACCGCTCATTTTTGCCAGCGAGGGGGCAGCCATCTGCACTTCGCCGGCCTGCATCGCGGCGAAAAGTTCCTCGTTGTCCGAATACAGTTCGGCATTGGGATAGATGATCATGCAAAGCGTGCCGTCGAACTCGGCGTTCACGCGCTCGGCCAGCGCCTTCGCGGCCCGGCCTTTGGGATGTCCGGTCTCGGCGGTGACGTGGCTGAAGCGGATCACCCGCTCGCCATCCTGACAGCCCGAGGTGTCGGCGGCCAGCGCGGTGTCTGTCCCCAGCGCACCGGTCAACAGGCCCACCCCGATCAGTCCAGTGATCTGTCTCATGCGCATATCGCCCTCATCTGACCCGAACGGCCCAAGGTTGTTTCGGTTTTGCCGTAATATCCCATTAACCGCATTCGGCGGAGGGGTCGAGATCCAAGGCACATTCGGCATCAGAATCAGGGACATCATGGCGGCGGACGTGCCGGTACCCTCACACCGGCATCGTCCATGGCACCCTCGACCGCGGGGCAGGCGATCGGCGTCTCGGCCCGGGAGCCTGCCTGACCGGCGCCGCGGCGCCATTTCGCAGACAAGACCGCCGGTCTCGGGGCAGACGCGATAGCACGAACCACAACCTTGCCGGGCCTCATGTGACAGCCCCGTGTCGATGCGGTTCATCGGGATGATCTCTGGTGATCAAAGAACCGCGAATGGATCTGTCTGGTGCGCGGCCGGGATTTCTCGGCACAGCTTCATCATTGCGCTGCACTGCAAAACGTGTCGTAGTGCCGACGTGGCTGAACGCCGAGCCGGGACGGTCGCACCCTGTGCCCTGCATCTGATGCAAGGCGCCGGGTGGGCACAGCCTGGCCGGGACAGGACAGACAGGGAGATATCATGAAGAGACTGTTCACACTCGCAACCGCTGCGGTCCTGACCGCTGGCGCGGTTGTGCCGTTCGCACAGGCGGACGAGCCCAAATCCGGCGGCACGCTGGTCATGGCGATCCAGCAGACACCGCGCCACCTGAACCCGGCGGTGCAGTCGGGCACCGCCACGGGCCAACCGGGCACGCAGTTGTTCGCGGCGCCTTTGCGCTATGACGAGGGGTGGAACCCCCAGCCGTACCTCGCGGAAAGCTGGGAGATCTCGGCGGACGAGTTGTCGGTCACGCTGAACCTTGTGAAGGATGCTGTCTTCCACGACGGCCAGCCGATCACCTCGAAGGACGTGGCGTTTTCCATCGAAACGGTGAAGGCCAACCACCCGTTCAAGTCGATGTTCGCGCCGGTCGAGAGCGTCGAGACGCCGGATGAGCACACCGCGATCCTGCGCCTGTCCAAGCCGCACCCGGCGCTGATGCTGGCGATGTCCTCGCAACTTCTGTCGATCATCCCACAGCATGTCTATGGCGACGGGCAGGACCCCAAAGCACACCCGCAGAATTCCGAGAACGTGGTCGGCTCAGGCCCGTTCAAACTGGTCGAGTTCGTGCGCGACCAGCACATCATCCTCGAGAAGAACGAGAACTACTTCCTCGACGGGCTGCCCTATCTCGACAAGATCGTGATGCGGATCGTCAAGGACGGCTCGGCCCGGACCATCGCGCTCGAGAGCGGCGAGATCATGATGTCGGGCTTCGAGGCGGATCCGCGCAACCTGACCCGGCTGAAGAAGAACGCGGATCTCCTGGTCTCGGGCAAGGGCTATGCTGCTATCGGGCCGATCAACTGGCTGGCGTTCAACACCAAGGACGGCCCGACCGCCGACCCGGTGGTGAGGAAAGCCATCGCCTATGCGGTCGATACCAAGTTCATGCTGAAGGCGCTGATGCTCGGTACCGCGCAGGAGTCCAAAACCGGCATCCACCCCGGCAGCCCGTTCTACGATGACAGCGTCTATGCCTACGAGCTGGACATCGACAAGGCGAACAAGCTGTTGGATGACGCGGGCTATGCCAAGGGCGATGACGGCATGCGCTTCAAGCTGACGGTTGACTATGGCTGGCCGACGGTGAAGCCGCCCGCCGAGTATATGAAACCGGCACTGAAGAAGATCGGCATCGATGTGACGGTCCGGGCCTCGCCCGATTTCCCGAGCTGGGCCAAGCGGATCTCGAACCACGAGTTCGAGATGACCATCGACAACGTCTTCAACTGGGGCGACCCGGTGATCGGCGTGCACCGCACCTACTCGTCCGACAACATCAAGAAGGGCGTCATCTGGTCGAACACCCAGCAATACGCGAACGCGCGGGTGGACGAGCTGATGGAGCTGGCCGGATCGACCAACGATCAGGAGCTGCGCAAGAAGTACTATGCCGAGTTCCAGCAGATCCTGGCCGACGAGCTGCCTTTGTATCCGCTGTTCCCCTCGCCTTATCACACGGTGTCGAACGCCAAGGTCGGGAACGCACCGGAGTCGATCTGGGGCACCTCGCATCCCTACGACAAGGTGTATCTGAAGTAACCACGGACCGCCGCCGCCCGTGTGATTGCGCACGGGCGGCGGCCTGGGACTTGCGGGGCGCTGCCCCGCACCCCGAGGTATTTCCGGCAAGATGAAGAGGGGGTCCCGGGGGCCTGATGGATCTGCTGCGTATCCTTGGCATCCGCATCGGCTATGGCCTGCTGTTGCTGCTGGCCGTGCTGATCCTGAACTTCTGCCTGATCTCGGTCGCGCCGGGCGATATCGCCGACACGATTGCCGGTGACATGGGCGGCGCCGATGCCGAGATCATCGAGGAAATCCGGGTCCGGTACGGCCTGGATCAGCCGTTCTACGTCCAGCTCTGGCGGTACATGGCGGGGGTCGTGCAGTTCGATCTGGGGTATTCCTACTTCTACAACACGCCGGTGACGGAGCTGGTGCTGGAGCGGTTGCCGGCGACCCTGCTGCTGGTGTTCTCGGCGCAGTTTCTGGCCATCGTGATCGGCACGGTTCTGGGGGTGCTGGCCGCCAAGAACCCGCGCGGGGTGCTGAATGCGGTGGTCACGTTCCTGGCCCTCTTTGGCTTTGCCGCGCCGGTGTTCTGGACCGGGATCCTGCTGATCATCCTCTTCGTCTCGATCTTTCCGGTCTTCCCGGTGGGCGGCATGCAGAACGTGACAGTCGAGGGCGGGTTTTTCGTCAAGGCGCTGGATATTGCCTACCATCTGGTGCTGCCGATGGTGACTTTGGCGTCAATCTATCTGGCGCTGTACTCGCGACTGGCGCGCGCCTCGATGCAGGAGGTGCTGGGCGCGGATTACGTGCGCACCGCACGGGCCAAGGGCGTGCCTGAGCGGCTGGTGCTGTACAAGCACGCGCTGAAGAATGCGGTCGGCCCGGTGATCACCGTGGCGGGGCTTCAGTTCGCCTCGGTCATCTCGGGCGCCGTGGTGGTCGAAACGGTTTTCAGTTGGCCCGGCCTCGGCACCCTGGCGCTGCAATCGATCCTGGCGCGGGACACGCCGACGATCATGGGCATCCTGTTCTTCTCGGCGCTGGTGGTGATCATCTTCAACATCCTGACCGACATCGCGCTGCGCCTTGTCGATCCGCGGATCAAAGCGGGCTGAGGCGATGACGGACGTCACCCCCGAAAAGGCCCGTGATGCCTCTGCCGATCTGCCCAGCGCAAAGGTCACCCACCCGGCGCGCGAAATGCTGGGGATGTTTTTCTCCAACATCAACGCGGTCGTGGGCCTGATCCTGCTGCTCGCGATCCTGGCGTTCACCTTCATCGGGCCATACCTTCACACCACCGACCCGTTCGAGATGGTCTGGGCCCCCTTCGCCGCGCCGGGCGAGGAAGGGTTCCTGTTCGGCACCGACTACCTCGGCCGGGACATCCTGTCGGCGATGATGGCGGGCGGGCAGGTTTCGATGGCCATCGGCCTGTCGGCGGCGATCATCTCGCTGGTCATCGGCGTCACGGTCGGGGCCTTCGCGGGGTACTATGGCGGATGGGTCGAGGAGGCGCTGATGCGCTTCACCGAGTTCTTCCAGGTCCTACCGACCCTCCTCTTCTCCATGGTGATCGTCGCGCTCTTCGGCGCGTCGCTGTTCACCGTCACCATGGCCATCGGGGTCGTCAGTTGGACGGCGGTGGCCCGCGTGACCCGGTCCGAATTCCTGCGCATCCGCGAGATGGAGTACGTCGCCGCCGCCCGGTCCGGCAGCGCGCGCGACGGCTATCTGATCTTCCGCGTGATCCTGCCCAACGCCATGCCGCCGATCATCGTGCAGGCGAACCTGATGGTCGGCTCGGCGATATTGTTCGAGGCGGCGCTGAGCTTCCTCGGGCTCAGCGACCCCAACGTGATGAGCTGGGGGCAGGTCATCGGCTCGAACCGGCCGTACATCCTCGACGCAGGCTTCGCCGTCGCCATTCCCGGCATCGCGATCTTCCTGACCGTGCTGGCGATCTCGCTGATCGGTGACGGGCTGAACGATGCGCTGAACCCCAAGCTGAGGCAGCGATGAGCGCGCTGCTGACGGTCGAGGACGTTGTGGTCGACTTCAAGACCCGCGCCGGGCCTGCGCGCGTGCTGGATCACGTGTCTCTGGAAGTTGGCGAGGGCGAGATCCTCGGCATCGTCGGCGAGTCGGGCTGCGGCAAATCCATGACGGCGCTCTCGATCATGGGGCTGGTGCCAAGCCCGCCGGGCAAGGTCACTTCCGGGTCCATCCGCCTCGACGGGGTCGAGATGGTCGGCATGGCCGAGAACGACCTGCGCGAGATCCGGGGCCGCGATATCGGCATGATCTTTCAGGAGCCGATGACCTCGCTCAACCCTGTCTTTACAGTGGGCGAGCAGATCGCCGAGAGCGTGCGGCTGCATGAAAATGCCTCCCCCCGTGCCGCCATGGCCCGCGCCGTCGAGATGCTGCGCGCGGTGGACATTCCGGAGGCCGAGCTGCGTGCGAAGGCTTATCCCCATCAGCTTTCGGGGGGCATGCGCCAGCGGGTGATGATCGCGATTGCGCTGGCCTGCCGCCCGCGTGTGCTGATCGCCGACGAGCCGACGACGGCGCTCGATGCCACCGTGCAGGCGCAGATCTTCGACCTGCTGCAGGATCTCCAGCGCGAGATGGGCACCGCCATCCTGATGATCACCCACGACATGGGCGCGATTGCCGAGCTCGCCGACCGGGTCGCCGTGATGTACGCGGGCCGGGTGGTCGAGAAGGGCGCGGTCGAGACCGTGCTGTCGGCGCCCGAGCATCCTTACACCAAGGGGCTGATAGCCTGCGTGCCACATCTGGAACCCGATCCCTCGCCCGAGCGGCAGGAACTGGTGGAAATCCCCGGTGTCGTGCCTGCCCTGACCGACCTGGGGGTCGGCTGTGCCTTTGCGCCCCGCTGCAATGAACGGGTCGAGAAATGCCTCGGCGCGAAGCCTGATCTGGTCGCGTCCGATGACGCCCATCTGACCGCGTGCTGGGTCGCCCGGCCGGAGGCCACCCCATGAGCGCCCGCGACAGTGCGCTGGTCGTCGAGGACCTGAAGGTCCACTTCGGCGGCGGCCGTGGCCTGACCGGGCGCAAGCCAACGGTTCATGCTGTCGATGGCGTCAGCTTCTCCGTCCCCGCGGGCAAGACCTTCGGCATTGTCGGCGAGAGCGGCTCGGGCAAGTCCACCACGGCGCTGGCGATCATGAGGCTGGTACCGATCACGGCAGGGCGCGTGAGCCTCGGCGATACCGCGATCAGCGACCTTGAAGGCGAGGATCTGCGGGCCGCGCGCCGCCGCTTCCAGATCGTGTTTCAGGATCCCTATTCCTCGCTCGACCCGCGCAAACGGGCGGGCGAGATTGTCCGCGAGCCGCTGGAGCTGATGCAGATCGGCACCCGGGCCGAGCGCGACACGGCGGTGGCTGAGCTGTTCGAGCAGGTCGGTCTGCGCCCCGAGCAGCAGGCTCTGTTCCCGCACCAGTTCTCGGGCGGGCAACGCCAGCGGCTGGGGCTGGCCCGCGCGCTCTCGACCAAGCCCGACCTGATCGTGTGTGACGAGCCGGTCTCGGCCCTGGACGTCGCGATCCAGGCGCAGATCCTGAACCTGATGGCGCGGCTGCAACGGGATCTCGGGCTGACATACCTGTTCATCTCCCACGATCTGGGCGTGGTGCAGCACATCTGCGACGAGATCGCGGTGATGTATCTCGGCCAGATCGTCGAGCAGGCGGACCGAGTGACGCTGTTCAAATCGCCGCAGCACCCCTACACCAAGGCGTTGCTGGGCGCGGTGCCCACGGTGCATGGCGCCAAGCAGAACCGGCGCGAGCGGGTCCGGCTGGAGGGTGATCCACCCAGCCCGATCAACCTGCCCAAAGGGTGCCGCTTTGCCTCGCGCTGTCCCATCGCCCAGCCCCAGTGCCGCGAGACGATGCCGGTGCTGAAGGGCGACGGCCACACGGTCGCCTGCCATCTGGTGTAAGCGATCCCGTCACCGCCACGCACCCGGCCCGGAGTAAAAGCGCGTAGCGTCCAGGGCCACCGCAGTCGGTCGCGCTGTACCAACAAAAAAACCGCCCCACCGCGTAGGGGCCGCAAAAATCCTCCGTACCAGTTCATGAGCACCCAATGCTCGGTCACACTGGAGAACGGATTATGCCCACGACAAACCAAAGCCTTGCGGTCGCCACGGTCCTGCTGGTTGCTGCCTTTGCCACCCATCTGACGGCCCAGCCGCTCGCTGCCGGGATGCTCCGCGCCGACATCGATGGGGACGGCGCGGTCAGCCAGTCCGAAGCGACCGAGGCCCGCCGCGCCATGTTCAGCCGGCTCGACGGGGACAACGATGGTCAGATCTCGGGCCGCGAACTCGACCTCGCCCGCGACCGCATCGCCGCCATGGCGCGCATGATGGACAGCATGGTCGAGTTGCGGTCCCAGAGACTTGACTCGGACGGCGACGGTGCTCTGTCCGAGGCCGAGTTCACCGCGCGCAACCCGATGTTCGATCTGGTCGACCGCAATGGCGACGGGATCGCCAGCCCCGCAGAGATCGCCCAGATGCGCGAGACCATCGCCGCACAGCGCCAGTAACCGATGCCCGGCACTCAGGAGAAAGACATGAGATCCTTCGTTCCAATGGGGCTGGCGGCGACACTGCTGAGCTCGATGATCATCACCGACGTGGCGGCGAGCGAGTGGACCCGCACCGGCCCGAACGGCACGGTGACCCGCACGCACTCGGAAGGCTCGGGCGTGACCGTGACCCGGGACGGTGTGAACGGCGGCAGCACCAGCAGCACCGTGACCTGCCAGAGCGGCCCGTTCAGCTGCCGGCGCAACGTCACCGCAACGAACCGGGACGGGCAGACTGTCTCTGGTGTGCGGCCCGGGGTGCGGTATGCTCGGCCCGCGCGCGTGACCCGGCGCCGACTGCGCTGACGCCGGTGCGCCGGTGCCGACCTGTCATCACGTTTGGGGACCCGGTGTCCGATCAGAAGCAACAGGTGGCGGCGGCCCTCGTCGAGGCCATAGCGTCCGGTCAGCGCCGGGCGCTTGGCCAGCTTATCGGATTGTACAGCCGTGGTCTGACCGCCGTGGCCGCCCGGTATCTCGGGCGCGAGGATGATGCGGAGGAGGTCGTGCAGGATGTCTTTGTGCGCGTCTGGCGCCATGCCGGGCGCTATGATCCCGCGCGGGCAAAGGTCAGCACCTGGCTCTACCGGATCGCGGTCAATCTTTGTATCGACCGGCGGCGCAAGCGGGCGCTTCTGCGGGTTATCGGGTTGGAGGAGACGGAGATCCCCGACCCACAGCCCACGCCCGCAGACCGGATCGATGGCGCAAGCGAACTGGCCGCCGTGCGCGGGGCGATCGATACCCTGCCGAACCGCCAGCGGATGGCGTTGCTGTTGCGTGCCGTCGGAGGATTGGAGACCGCAGAGGTGGCCACGGCGATGGGCCTCAGCACCGGGGCCGCAGAACAATTGCTGGTGCGGGCCCGGCGAAAGCTGCGCGAGGCGGCCGACAGCACGAGGGATGGAGTGAGATGACCAGACCAGATGAAACCACCCCGGACGCGGAGGATCGGATCGACGATCTGGTGCGCGCCGCATCCGCGCGAGAGACCGACGAGGCGATGATCTTCGCACGGGTAATCGAGAAGATCGACGCAGAGGATCGCCCGCAGCAGTCGCTCTGGCGCCTGCCCGACATCTCCATCGGCGCAGCAGCGAGCGCGTTTGCAGCGATGCTGGTGGTCTCGGGTCTTGCAGGGTACGAACTGACCGGCGCGGCGGAGGCGGACCTTCTGCTGATCGCCTTCGGTGAGCCATCGGTTCTGACGGATCCCTTGTTCGGCAGCGCACCCGGGAGCGGACAATGACCTGGGGGCGCGCCTTTCGCATCGGCTTCGTTGCCGCCGCGTGCTTGTCATTCCTGGTGAATGCCGCTGTGATCGGCATCGGCCTGCGCCTTGCGAACAACGGATTGCTCGGCGGTGGTTTCGGGATGATGCTGACCGATCTGCCGCGCGAGAAACGCGAGCATTATGCAGATGCTCTGAGGGCCGAGCGGCCGCAGCTGCGCCCGCTGATCGAGGCGCTGCAGGTCCGCCGGCAGGAGATGCTGGCAATCGCCGCAAGGGACGATGTTGATTCGCAAGCGCTGGCCGAAGCGATGGACGCGGTCCGGCAGGCGACGACAGATCTGCAAAGTGCCGCCCATGGGGTCATTCTGACGGCAAGCGAGGGGCAGCAACCGGACCCGCAGTGACACGGCGCAAGGCGCAGGTGACGTCGGTGCCGCCGGGCTGAAACCGGCACGAACGCCCCCGGCAGCGCGGGGACGGCAAAGCTTTACCCTGACGCGAACGGCATTGACCTGCCGCAAGATCTCCATACATCTCAGTTGATTAGAACTGGTTTCCGCGTACTATGCAGACATCTTCGTAGAGAAATTATCGTTCAAAGCGAGACGCTTCTGATGAACGTTCATTTTCAGCAATCGACCCGTATGGGTCGTTTAGTCACCGCGCTTGGTCCGGATGAATTGGCGCTCAAGGCGTTCTCGGGCGACGAGAGCGTGAATACTTTGTTCGAATACCGGGTCGAGGCGCTTTCGACTCGCGACGACATCGATTTTGACGCTCTGGTCGGCACCCATGTAACGATCGAGGTGGATCACCCCGATCACGGTGTCCAGCCCTTCGACGGCATCGTCACACAGGCCCGCTGGGCCGGGATCGACGACACCGGCTATCGCTATGATCTGGTGCTGCGCCCCTGGGCGTGGATTGCCGGGCGGCGGCGCAACCAGCGGATCTTCCACGAGATGAGCGTGGTCGACATCCTGACCGAACTGCTCGAGGCCTATGCCGATCTTGGCAGCCCGGCGGTCGAGATGCGGCTGTCGAAGAGCTATCCCACGCTGGAATACACCGTCCAGTTCTCGGAAAGCGATCTCGATTTCGCCTGCCGTATGATGGAGAAGTTCGGGATCAGCTACTACTTCCGGCACGAGACCGGCAGCCACACCATGGTGATCACGGATTCGGTCGCGGGCTTTGATCCGGTTCCGGGAACGCGGCGGCCGTTCTACAGCGCGGGCGATCACCGCAATGTCGAGATCGAGCATTTCTGGTCCTGGCGGCCCGAGCGCAACCTGACCACGGGCGCGATGCGGCTGGTCGACTACAACTTCAAGAAGCCCGGCGCGAAGATGGAGACGTTCCGGGTCGGCGATGCGAAATACGCGCAAGGCCAGATCGAAAGCTTTGACTGGCCGGGGCACTACCTCGATCTCGGGCGCGGCGAGGAGGCCGAGATCGGCCTGCGTGTCGAGCAGGAGCGCGGTCAGGATGTGCGTCACGCAGCGATCGGCGATTGCCTGACCCTGCGGGCCGGGCGCGAGGTCGAATTGTCGGGCGATCCGATCCATGGCGCAACGGGCGAGGCCTTCGTCTGCCTCGCGGCAACCCATTCCTATGTCTCGAACAAGTACGGCACGGTATCCGCCGGGCAGGCCGGTCCCTCGGCCCCGAGCCATGCGACCGGGCCGGGTGCAGCCACGGGCAACATCGCCGATGCGGGCGGGCACGGGTATTCCGGGCGCTACACGCTCAGCCCCAAGGGCGCTCCCCTGGCACCGCGCAGGAAGACGCCGCTGTCGCGGGTGCATGGGCCGCAAACCGCCCGGGTCGTTGGCGAGGGCGAGATCGATTGCGACGAGTACGGGCGCATCCTGGTCAGGTTCCACTGGGACCTGCACGACCAGTACTCGATGCGGTGCCGGGTCAGCCAGAACTGGGCGAGCGGCACCTGGGGCGGCATGGTTATCCCGCGCATCGGCATGGAAGTGCTGGTCGAGTTCCTCGATGGCGATCCCGACAAACCGCTGGTCACGGGATGTGTCTATAACGGGCGGAACGCGGTTCCCTATCCGCTGCCCGAGCATAAGACCAAGTCAGTTTTCCGCACCGACAGCCACAAGTCGACCGGGTTCAACGAACTCAGCTTCGAAGATGCAACAGGCGCCGAGAACATCGCGCTGCACGCCCAGAAGGACCAGACGCTGAAGGTCCTGCACAACCGGATGAAACGCGTCGACAACGACCAGATCGAAAGCGTCGGCTCGAACAAATCCATCGATGTCGAGAAGAACCATCAGGAGAAGATCGGCGGCTCGATGAACCTGTTCGTCGGGGGCGGCGGGCACTCGATCCCGCTTGCCGCGGGGCTCGCAGCCCTGACCGGCATGACCGAGAAGAAGGCGCTGCGCGATGCCTCGGATGTCGGCAACAGCTTCGTGACCAGCTTTGTCCAGGCCACCCAGGAAGGCGGCGCGGCGGCCGAAGCCATGAGCCTGATGGGCATCAAGGCCTTCCTGACCGCGGGCAAGAACCGCGAGGTTGCGGGCGCCGATCAGATCGCCAAGGGCACCCAGCTTGGCAAGCTGCTGTCCACGGTCATGCCGATCTCGGGCATCAAGAACACCTTTGTCGAGAAGGCGGTGCTGGACACGGTGGGGCTGGCGCGGACCGAGCAGGTCGGGCTGTTCAAGAACACGCAGGTCGGGCACACCCAAAGCGTCGATATCGGCGAGAAGCAGCGCACCTCCGTGGGCAAGCACCGCAGCGTCGAGGTCGGTCTGTCCGAGGACAAATCCATCGGCGAGAGCATGAGCGTCTCGGTCGGGCGCACGTTTACGCTGACGGTCGGCAAATCCTCGCTGACCCTGCAGGAAGACGGCACCATCGTGATGAGCGGCACGCATATCGAGATGCGGGCCGAGAACTCGGTCAAGGCCATTGCCGAAACGATCGACCTGAACTGATCCGGGCATGATCACCAAGTATGTCGACTGTGCCTCGCTGAGCTTTCAGGCGACGCTGCCTGACCAGAGCAGCTATGGCGTTCTGGTGGCCAAGCGGGCCTATCAGATCGGGCGCGACGGCATCCCCGAGCCCCGGCCCGAGCAGGAACTTCTGGTCTTCGGCGATCAGGCCTATGGCGAGATCAACGAGACGTCGCTGCTCTACCCGAGCGATGTGGTCCCCTACAAACCGCGCACGGACATCGTGCTGGCCGCGAACAGCCATGCACCCGGCGGCGCGCCGCAACGCCGCTGGTCCTGCGCGGTGACGGTGCACGGGCCGCGCCCGCTCCACAGCGTACTGGTCGTGCATGGGCCGCGGCAGTGGCTTCCGCGCTGGCGCATGGGAACGCCGGAGGGGTTTTCGCCACGCGGCACCGGGTTCACGGGCTGGCAACTGAGCGAGGCCGAGCCGGTGACGCAAGTGCCGGTGCGATGGGAACGGGCCTGGGGCGGACAGAACACCGACCCCGCCGATCCCGAGCGCATCGTTGTGCAAGAGGGCAATCCGATCGGCTGCGGCTGGATCGACCCGGAGATGACTGATCACACCCAGCCGGTCCCGGCGCCGCAACTGGAGGGACCGGATGCACCGCTGAACGATCCATACCAGATCCACGAGCCAGCCTGTTTCGCGCCCGTGATGCCCGCCTGGCTGCCACGCCGGACCCGGGGGGGCACCTTCGATCAGGCGTGGATGGATGCGCAGCGGCCCTGGTGGCCGGCGGATTACCAGTTCCGCTATCACAACGCGGCGCCCGATGGCCTGCAGGTCGACGGCTATCTCGAGGGCGGCGAGACCATCCAGGTCTTCAACCTCGTCGAGGGAATGCCGGAATGCGGTATCACCCTGCCCGCGACGGGCATGATCGCGCATCTCGGTACCATGGCCGTGCGGATGAACATGGACACGGTGCTACTCGACATCCGCTCGCCCTATCCCGAAGACTGGCTGATCACGACAACATGGCGTCTCGTGACCCCGCCAGTCATGGACTACGACATCACGCTGGACGAGTTGGACCTGGCGTCATCGCGCTATCAGGCCGCCCGCCGGGCCATGACGCCGGAGCAGGTTGCCATGGCCCTGCGGCTCGACAAGGAGAGTGCCTATGTCTGACAAGATGGCCCTGCGCAAGGACAGCGCGCACTACGCCGTCTCGACCGTTCCGGATGTCTGCCTGACACCGATGGGCTCGGCCAAGGTGCCGGTTCCCTACGTCTCGACCGGGTTCTACGGCAATGCGACCCGCACGGCCAAGACGGTGCGCTTCAACGGGAAGGAGGCGTTCACAACCCACTCTCGGATCAAATCGACCATCGGCACCGAGCCCGGGGTCGACAAGGGTGTCACGGATAGCGGTCACCTCGGCCCGGCGAAAATCCCGAAAGGATCACCTTCGGTAAACATTGAAGGGCACGAGTCGACCCGCAAAGATCACACGACCGATCTCAATATGAGTGGGATGTAGGCGAAATGGCTGACGGCAACTCAACTGGCCCAGCGGTTACGCCGCCGGTCGACACGGTTGCAACTGTCGTCGCCGAGGGGGAGTTCCCATCAAAGCTGAATGACGAGCAGATCATGCTTCAGCTGATGAACAATCACGTCATTCAGCGTGCGGTTCTGAATTACAACGACGCGGCTGAACCCTGGTACCGGATCATCAACGAGATCACGGAAGAGGCTCGTCGTGACATCGCGCGAGATCAAGATTTTGTCGAAAGCACCGATCCTGACACTGTTCGTGCGGTCATGGGCGCAAATCGTGCTCAGGATGAACGCGAGGATGTGCAGAATGTTCGCGCGCTGAACAACGCAAGATCAGAGATCGACGCGCTCGAGCCTCTGATGGAAGACGCAATCAGTGCGGAACTGCAGAAAGTCTCGGATGAGTTTTTCGACTTGGCGCAGATCCTGAACGGGCGGAACCCCGACGGAGAACGGATCCGTGCGGAGATCACAGAAATAGATGCGCAGGTTGCGCAACTCGAGCAAACGATACCTGTGGTTGAGGACTTGCTTGAGAACCCTGGAGATCTGGGACCTCAGCCCAATTGGAACTTCAACCTGGATGCGTCCCGGCGGGATGATCTGGCCGCTTATCTTGAAAGCTACAATGTGCCGCCGCCACCGCGTGGCCAGGGTCGTTTCGAAAACTGGCAAGACACGTTTCGGGATCCAAACCACTACTCCTACCACCCCCGGCAGGCCGTCATCAGTGCTCTTGGTGACATGAAAAACGAAGTCCGGCGCCTCGGGCAATCTTATCCGACTGAATACATGAGATATCAGCGCTTGCTCGGGGGGTTCTCGTTGGAGCGAGAGAGCGTCGATTGGTGGCATATCTTTCGCTCGGCGGCGTGGATCATCGGCGAGGAACTGCTCTGGACAGCCGCAACGATCGCGGTCGGTGCAGCGACCGGCGGTATTGGCGCAGTGCTCATGGTCAGCGCCCGCACGATCAACCGGGCCAGCGTCGTCGGCAGGACGGTTCGGCAATTCACGAACGGTGCGCGGAACATTGCAAAGTGGTTCAGGGATTTGACCCTTCCGGTTCGGCAGAAAGCGGTCGCAGCGTTCGACAAAGCATGGGGCAAAGTTCGATTTAAGCAAGGCGCCAGAGAGAGCAGAACGGGAGTATCTGCGCGCGGACAAGGCGCTCAACAAACCGCAAGGCGGTGCGTGAACGGCAGGTGCGTATGAGACCCGATGCTCGACAGACGGCGCGTCTCAATCCGGTCTTGCTGCCGGATGGCTGGCATCGCGAACCGCAGGAAGAGTTTTCGTTCTCTTCCTTCCCGGACTTTGCGATCATGCGAATGCTGGATACCGGCCAGAGTAACGAGTCTCCGCTCGGCCCGTGGCATCGTACCAATCTGGACAGCTATATTCAGGACGCCGAGGATGGCGGGTACGCCTATGTCGATCTCAGCGGCTATCCCATCGGGTTCAACAAACCCGATCCCCATCCCGGTGTGCGCGAGATCAATGCCAGCCACAAGCATCTGGGGCTGGAGCCGCTCCCGCGTTCGGGCCTGCGTTTGCATGACAGCCAGGCCAAGACAGCGACGACCTTCCAGCTCTTTCCCGGGCGGATCTGGTACCCGGTTTCGTTCGAGGATGCCTCGGGTCTGACGACATGGCTTGAACGGACGCGCGAGGGGTACCTCGAGCGGATCGTCCATCCCAGTGGCGTGGCGCTCGAGTTCCAGAACGACCGCTTCGGGCGCAGGCTTGGCTTCGACGCGATTGGCACGGATGGCACGCGCCTGACGGTCATGCGCTACGCCTATGATGCGGCGGGGCGGTTGGTTGCGGCCGACACGCCGATGGGCAAGAGCTGGACCTGGAGCTATGGCGAGCGCTCGGTCACCGCGTCGGACGGGCTGAAGACCCGCACCACCCACCATTTCGACGATCAGGGCCGTGTGGTGTCGGTCGACACCGGCGGGACCTACAAGCACGGACGGATCGACTATCACGATCAGCGCGACCAGATCACGGTCACCTATGGGACCGGCGACGACGCCTTCGAGAAGCTCTGGTTTGACGACGAAGGCCGGCACGTCATGTCGGCCAATCCGTTGGGGCAGCTCAGCTACAAGACATATGACGACGACCATCAACTGACCGCCGAGATCGACCCGAACGGCAATGCGACCAAGTACCGGTATGACACATATGGCAACCCATCCTCGGTCATCGATGGCGAGGGGCGCGAGCGCTTCCGCGCCTTTGACGATGCCGGGAACATTCTGGTCGACAAGGACGCCGCCGGCAACGCGTGGCGCTATGGCTATGACGACGATAACCGGCTGATCGAGGTCAAGGACCCGCTGGGCCATCTGACCAACATCCTCAACAACGAGGTCGGCCAGCCCGTGCAGATCATGCGCCATGACGGGCTGATCGAGTTTCGCGAGTACGACGCGCAGCATCGGCTGGTCGGGATTGTCGATTTCAACTCGGCCGAGACGCGCTTTGCCTATGACGGGTTCAACCGGCTGATCGCGATCAAGGACCCGGCGGGGCATGTCACCCGGCTGATTTATGACGACGCCGATGGCCGCCCCTTCACCACGCCGACGCGGATCGTCCGCCCGGACGGTGTCGAGGTCGAGCGGGCCTATCACCCGACGGGGACCGCCAAGTCGGTCACGGACGGGCAGGGGCGGACCACGCAATACGCCTACGGTCCCTACGACATTCTCGAGGAGATTGTTGACCCTAAGGGCAACACGCTGAAATTCGCCTATGACAGCCAGGAGCGGCTGACCAAGGTGACG
This sequence comes from Pseudomonadota bacterium, assembly GCA_039821125.1. GTDB lineage: Bacteria > Pseudomonadota > Alphaproteobacteria > Rhodobacterales > Rhodobacteraceae > Thermohalobaculum. The sequence continues at coordinate 11,494 of JBCBOR010000011.1, read as the reverse complement.
AACCAGCTGGGTCTGGTGTGGTCGTTCGAGCGTGATGAAGCCGGGCGCGTGATCCGCGAGACGGATTTCGACGGGCGCACGCTCGGCTACACATACGATCCCGGCGGGCGTGTGATCCGGCGCGACAACCCCGATGGCGGGCGTCTGGAATACGACTACGACAAGTCCGGTTTGCTGACCGAGTTGCGGGCCTTTGCGCCGGATACCCCTGATCCCATCGTCACGACCTACGCCTATGACGATACCGGCGCGCTGATCAAGGCGGTCAATCCCTCGGCCACCATCGCGCTGGAGAGCGACAAGCTGGGCCGGGTGATCGCCGAGACAACGAACGGCACCCGGATCGAGAGTGAGATCGACTGCTGCGGTCGGCGCACACGGCGCAGCATCGGCGATCAGGTCCTCGACATGGCCTATGACGGGATGGGCGGGCTGACGCGCTGGCAGTTGGCGGGCCACGATCCGGTCGCCTTCGAGCGCAACGACATGGGGCAGGAGACCCGGCGCGCCTCCCCCCTCGGGTTCGAGATGACCCAAGGCTGGGACGCGGTCGGTCAGCTGGAATGGCAGGCCGGTAACGGCTTTGGCCGGTCCTATGCCTGGTCGCGCGGCTTCGACCCGGTGGCGATCAACGACACGATCTGGGGCGAGAAGCACTACAGGTACGATCAGAACGGCCAGATCACCCAGACCACCCATGGTGACGGGCGCGTCGAGCGGTTCGGCTATAACGCCGACCTCAACCTCGCGGCCTCGGGCGATGTCGAGCGGTTCCAGAACTGGCAGACCTCCGCCGCCGGGGTGGTTCGTGTCGCGCACGGGCCCCGCGGCGAGATCGTCAGGCTGGAGCACGACGCCTGTGGCCGCGTGATCCGGCGCCGGGTCGAGCGCAAGGGCTTCCGCCCCCAGACCTGGGAGTTCGAATGGAACGCCCAGGACCAGATGATCGCCGCGCACTGCCCCGATGGCCGGGTCTGGGAGTACGCGTATGACCCGTTCGGGCGGCGCATTGCAAAGGAATGCCGGGACGAGCGGCACGACTTTCTCTGGGACGGCGATGTCGTCGCGCGCGAGACGCGGGATGGCAAGACCATCGACTGGTTCTTCGAGCCCGGCTCCTTCCGCCCGATGGCCCGGGCCGAGGGAACGCGGCTCGCCCATATCGTCACCGACCACCTCGGCACGCCCAAGGAGATGGTCTCGGAACGCGGCGCGCTGATCTGGGCCGCCGACCACGACACCTGGGGGACCGTCCGCCGCCACTGGCGCCCGGACGTCGGGGCATCAGCGAGTGGTTCCGCCGCGCCGGATCTCTGGGCTGTCGAAGAGCCGGAACAGGACTATGCGCCCGAGGAGTACACCCTCCTATGCCCGATCCGTTTCCAGGGTCAGTGGGAAGACGCCGAGACGGGGTTGAATTATAGTCGGTTTAGGTACTACGACCCGTCGTCCGGGCACTTTAACGCCAAAGATCCGATCGGTTTTCAAGGTGGCACGCTTCAGAGTGCTTATGTCCTAACACCGACGGTGCAGATCGATCCAAACGGATTGCGATCATACGTCGTCTATCGTGGCATAAAAGGCGGGCAGCCATACATCGGTTGTGCGAGTTCGGCCGATCCCAACGCAACCTTCAATGACATAATGCGCGAACGTTATAGTGACGCGAGCGCGGAGGGATTTGATAGCGACACCTTTGAGAGGCTTTACTTGGGTGACAATAGAAATGCTGCCCGCGGATTGGAGCAGCGTTACTTCGAACAGGCGGGCGGTCTGGATGCAACCGCAAATGCACAAAACCCTGTCGGCCCCAACAATGAAATGCGCGATGTCTATTTAGGTGCCGCTGATGCTGTGCTGTCGGGTATCGACATCCCGTGTTGCTATGGCAGAGACAGAGGAAGGGGAAGCGACGTTCCATGTTAGTGAAGCGAAAAGAATTAAAACGGGTTCCCAAAAAATCAAAATTTGCCTTTCTGGTCGAGTTGAAGCCAGACACCTGGTCACTTGGTATGATTTGGGAGACGTATGAACATACATTTTTCAATTCTTTCTTTATTGATGAGAATTCAAATATTCCTGATGAGAGTTGGAAGGATGTTCTGTTTTCATCTAGCATTTCTCCGGACTTTTTACGAAAGAACCGGGTTTTTAAAGTGGATTTGCCAGATTGGGTGGATGAAGATCTCATTGAACCGCCGAAATTTGGATTGCGGCCACGAAACGTTCCATATGAAGAAGGTCAAATTCGTGGCTGGGATGGAATGTGGCACCAGAGTGGCGTAGACCTCGTTCCGTTATCTCCGCCCTACACAACCTTAGATGGTGCTGATGCGTTTACACGTGCTGAGAAAGAGGCTCTGACGTGCGAAAACGATTTAGACCTTCTTGTAGGCCTACCTCTTACCATCGGCTTGGGACGTTACACAGCCATGGAGCGTCTCGAGTGTTGCCGTATCTTAGGCTGCGATTTTGATCCGTATAAAGCCAAGCTTTACCCAAATTGCGAGGCGCTCGACTTGGGTATTGCGCGGCAGACAAGTTGGTTTAACCGAGGCAATATGCCGTTACTGGGTTTGATTCGTGATGACGAGACAAGCAAGATGTATCCAGCTTGAGAACATTTATTCGGCTTCCCCGAACTGACCTGACGCGCGGCTCCAAAGGGATTGCACAGATTTCTTGGCTGACGACCGTTGTGCACCAAAGGACGTGATCTCAAAACGCGGGCCTTGGCCGCCGACCATAACACCTGGGGGACCGTCCGCCGCCACTGGCGGCCGGACCGCGGGGCATCAGCGAGTGGGTCAGTCGCCCCGGATCTCTGGGCTGTCGAGGAGCCCGAGCAAGACCACTCCACAGTTTCCATTTTTCGCATGATGAACAAACGACGGCGTTTTGTGTTTTGATGCGTGCAGAAAATTTGCAAGGCTTTGCGATCTTAGTCTTGTCGGCCCAAGCAATCCGTTGCCGAGCCTCGTGCTGGCGGTTTCCTGAGCGGGCCCCGGTGGCCAACCCCAAGACTTCTCAGGAAAGGACCTTGCGATGATACGAGTTGGTGTGGATGTGGGCGGGACTTTCACCGACATCGTGCTGGAGCGCCCTGGCCATGATGGCCAGAACGTCACGGTGACCAAAGTCCCCTCCACCCCGCACGACCAGTCCGAGGGCGTGGTCGCGGGTGTTCTGCAAGTCTGTGAGCAGGCAGGCGTTGAGCCCGGCGATATCGACATGCTGTTCCACGGCACGACGGTCGCCACCAACATGGTGATCGAGCGTAACGGGGCCGAGGTCGGCATGCTGACCACCCGCGGGTTCCGCGACATCCTGCACATGGCGCGCCACAAGCGGCCGCATAACTTTTCGTTGCAGTTCGACGTGCCCTGGCAGTCGAAGCCGCTGGTGAAACGCCGCAACCGCCTGCCGATCACGGAAAGGCTCTCGCCACCGACCGGAGAGATCGAGACGCCGCTGGCCGAGGACGAGGTGCGCGCAGCGGCAGAACTGCTGAAGAAGCGCGGGATTGGCGCGGTGATCATCGGCTTCATGTTCTCGTTCCTGAACGACGCACACGAGAAGCGCGCCAAGGAGATCGTGGCCGAGGTGATGCCTGACGCGTTCATCTGCTGCTCGTCCGAGATCGTGAACGTGATCCGGGAATACGAGCGGTTCTCCTCCACCGCGATGAACGCCTATATCGGCCCGAAGACGGCGTTGTACCTGCGGCGGCTGGAAAGCCGCCTGAAGGAGAACGGCGTCGAGGCGATCGTGCGGATCATGCAGTCGAACGGCGGGATCTCGACCATCGAGAACTCGGCCACGCGCCCGATCGGGCTGTCGCTGTCGGGGCCTGCGGGCGGCGTGATCGGCGGCCGCTGGACAGGTGGACACTGCGACACCGGCAATGTGATCACCATCGATATTGGGGGCACGTCTGCGGATATCTCGGTCATTCAGGACGGCCAGCTCCGCATGAAGAACCCGCGCGATACCGAGGTCGACGGCCTGCCCGTTCTGGCCCCCATGATCGACATCGACGCCATCGGAGCTGGGGGCGGGTCCATTGCCTATATCGACGAAGGGGGAGCCTTCCGCGTCGGTCCGCGGTCGGCCGGCGCATCACCGGGCCCTGCATGCTACGGGCAAGGCGGGACCGAGCCAACCGTGACCGACGCGCAGGTCACGCTCGGCCGTCTGGACGCGGAGCGGTTTCTGGGTGGCGATCTGTCCATCGACAAGGCATTGGCCGAGAAAGCCATTCAGGAGCATATCGCCGGTCCCCTTGGTCTCAGCGTCCAGGACGCCGCGCTGGGGATCCTGAAGATCGTCAACAACAACATGGCGCTCGCGATCAACGCAAACTCGGTCGCCAAGGGGATTGACCCACGCGGCTTCACGCTGATGGGGTTTGGTGGCGCCGGACCACTGCATGCCGTGGCACTGGCCGAGTTGATCCAGGCCAAGGACGTGATCTCACCGCTGCAACCCGGAATTACGGCGGCGATGGGGCTGTTGGTGACGGATTTGCAGTACGAATACACACAGTCCGTGCTGGTTACGATCAACGACGCCGATGACGCAGCACTGGCCAAGGTCAACGCCATCGCCGACGCATTGACCGCCGAGGCCAACGCCCAGCTGTCCGACGACGGGATCCCGGATGCGGCTCGTCACTTCAAGAAGATCATGGAGTGCCGCTATCTCGGCCAGGGCTTCGAGCTCCGCGCCGATATGCCCGAGGGGCCGCTGACGCAAGAAAACAAGCAACGGGTCATCGACGCCTTTTATGATGTTCACAAAGAGACCTATGGCCACGCCTTCCGCGATCAGATTACCGAAGGGGTCACACTGCGCGTCGTCGCGTCCGCAGATGTGGATCAGTTGCGGCTGCCCGATCTCGTCCATGGCGGGCGACAGAACCCGGACGAGGCGCTGATGTACACAAACGACACCGTCTTCGACGATGGTCAGGCACTGGCCACACCCCGCTATGACCGCGAACGGCTGCTGGCCGCCGACACGATCACCGGCCCGGCCATCGTCACGCAACATAACTCTACCACCATCGTGCCGCCGGGCTTCACCGCGACCGTGCTCGGGCACGGCGACATGCGCGTCGCACGCAATTGAGAGGGAGGGACAGGACCATGACCAAAGAACTCGACCCGATCACCCTGCAAGTCGTCGGCGGTGCACTGCATTCGATCGCCGAGCAGATGGGCAACGTGCTCTACCGCATGAGCTATTCCTCGATCATCCGGGAAAGCCAGGACCTGGGGGCAGGTCTCTTCGACACAGAATACAACACGCTGTGCGAGTCGGATTCGACGCCCATGCACATCGGCTCGCTGCCCGGGTATCTGCGTGGGATCGAGCAATCGGTGCCGTTGTCCGACTGGAAACCTGGCGATTGCGTCATCCACAATCACCCCTACAAGGGCGCCTCTCATAGCCCGGATATCGCCATCGTCATGCCGGTCTTCGCTTCAGGTGAGCTGGTCGGCTTCTCGGCCAACACCGCGCACCACGTCGATATCGGCGCGGCGACGCCCGGACTGATCATCGATGTGCCGGATGTCTGGGCCGAGGGAATGCTGCTGGACGGCGTGAAGCTCTACAACGAAGGCGTACGCAACGAAGACCTCTGGAAGTATATTCGCGACAACACGCGGGTGCCTGGGCTGGTCATGGGGGATCTCGAAGCGCAGATCGCCTCGGCCGAACTGGGCGTACGCCGGTTCGAGGACCTGATCACGACCTATGGTAAGGACACAGTGATCCAGGCCACCAAGCAGCTGATGGATTACACCGAACGGCGGATGCGGGCCGAGATCGCCAAGATACCGGACGGTGAATACTTCGCCGAAGGCTTCCTGGACGATGACGGGCGCAACCGGGACAAGACGCTGCCGATCAAGGTCTGCGTGCGGGTCGAGGGCGACAGCGTCGAGGTTGACCTCACCGGGTCCTCGCCCCAGGTGCCAACGGCGTTCAACGTGCCCTTCGACGGCTCTACCAAGGTCGCTGCCTTCTTCGTCTTCCGAGCGTTGCTGCTGGACACCTATACGTCCGCCGACGACATCCCGGCCAATGAAGGCTCGTTCCGGCCGATCAAGGTGACCGCGCCCGAGGGTTGCATCTTCAACCCCATTGCCCCCGCCGCGGCGGAGGCCCGGTTCTGCCAGATCCAACGCATGGCCGACTTGGTCATCAAGGCGCTTGCCCCGGTCCTGCCGGACCGCTGCACGGCTGGTAACGGCGCAACGCTCAGCTTCGCGGCCTATTCCGGCGTGCGGCCAAACGGCGAGTATTGGGTGTTCCTCGAAGTCAACGAGGCCGCGATGGGAGGACGCCCAGCCTCGGACGGCCCCGACACGGTCGAGGAGCTGATGCGAAACACGCGCAATAACCCGCTGGAGGATCTGGGCATGCACCTGCCGCTGATCTGTGACCGCTACGAGGTGCGCGACGACGTTCCCCCAGGCGCGGGCAAATTCCGAGGCGGCTTGGGCGTGGTGAAGTCCCAGCGCTATCTTACGCCCGGCTTCATGACCCACGAGAGCGACCGGCACCTTGATCCGCCCTGGGGCGTGTTCGGCGGAGGAGAGGGTGCCGTTGGCAAGATGGAGATCCACAACATCCATTCCGGCGAGACGCGCCAGGAGTACGCAAAGTTCTCTGGAATGCGAACGGAGATCGGCGATGTCGTCAGCTACTACTCCCCGTCAGGCGGCGGTTATGGCGACCCGCTGGAACGAGACCCCCAAAAGGTCCTGGACGATGTTCTCGATGGCTTTATCAGCGCCGAGCATGCGCGCGACGATTACGGTGTCCTGCTGACCCCGGTCGATGACGGTTACGGCTGGGCACTCGACCTGCCAGCAACCGAAGCGCTGCGCGCAGAGGTTCGCGGCTGACGCTTCTTGAGGATCGAAGTGCCAGTGACGGCCGGGAGCCTATGGTCGGCTAGGGAGATCGGCGTATGACCGGTGCATGCAGAGCGTGCCCCGGTTACGCATCTCTACCATCCGAAACGGCGGTGATCGTGTGGATGCCCACCCAGTTTGCGGCGATTGCTGAAGCATTCACGGCGGTTGTGAAGGGCATGAACCGGGCCGACAGGGCGCAATTCTTCAAAACGAAAGAGCCGCGCCATCACGGCGGCTGTCTGCAGCGCCGACAAGGACGCCGGTCTTCGGGTCTCGGCTAATGGCATGCATACCACCGCAAACCATCGAAAACGGTGCGATCGAGCTTACGTCGTGGCCGCGCTGTCTCAATTGCTCAATGACGGGCGCTTCGATGCGGTTCTCTAGCTCAATCCTACAACCGTCCCATAGTCTGGCCCGAGGCGCGTCAATGGCGGCCTGCAGGTCGAGACCGTACAGACGATGATGCACCATTGCCTGAACCTGCGTCTGAAGGATGCCGTAGCTGCCTGGCGTCCCCAGCGCCAGCGCAAAGGCACCATCTTTCAGCGAGATAGAAGGAGCAAGGCACATCCCGAAACGTTCGCCTCCTTTCAGAAAGTTCCGAGAGGCTGGAGCGAGATCGCCCCAGTTCATGAAATTGTTCATACAAACGCCGGTGCCTGGGATGACAACGCCGGACCCGAACATCGAACCGAGGCTTTGTGTCAGACACACTGCGTTGCCATCGATATCGACGGCAGACAGCGAAGTCGTGTGCTCACGGTCTGTGCTCTCGACCGAAAGAGCGCCAGCGCCAAAACCCTCGGTGCGACCGCAAACAGCCTCCGGCGTATCCAACCGACTGCAGAGCTGATCGATTCCAAGGCGACCGAGGAGCTCCCGGGCGCGGTCGGACGTGCACTTGTTGTTTTGAATCCTGCATTCGGCAGCAAGACGGATCGCGCGAAAGACGCGATCGAGGTGCGGTGCCGATAGATGCTCGGCCCCATCCAGCCCGGCTGTCTCGAGGATCCCAAGCGCCAGCAAAAACTGGAACGACTCCGCTGGCGGCGGGGGAACATGAACATCGAGGCCCACGAAAGACACCGCCACAGGTTCTTCCCAGAAAGGCTCTACCGCCTCGAGATCCTCTAGGCTGATGCATCCACCAAGCTCACCTATATGGGCGACCATCTTTGCGCCAAGTGGGCCGTCATAGAGGTACGATGGCCCCTCCTCAGAAATGGCTGTGAGCGTACGCGCAAGGTCTGGTTGCCTGAGAACGACGTCGATGGCCCCGCCATTGCTTCCTTCAAAGTAGAGATCGTGCCATTCCGGCTGCATATTTCGACCAAGGCTAGCTTGAGTCATCGCTTTGAAGAATGGTGACGTGACGACGCCCTCCAGCGAATACTCAATCGCCGGTGCGAAAATTTGCTTCAGTTCCAGGTTTCCGAGTTCTTCAACCAGAAAGCACCAGCCCGCCAGATTGCCCGGCACGCCGCTGGCATTCGCGCCATCAACTGTTTCGGCCTTGGTGATCTTTGCCGAGTCAAATGCACGCGGCACGGGTGGGTGAAAATCCAGGCTACGGACACGTCGGTCCGCGGCGGTATAGACGGTGGCCATCCCAAGTCCGGCGAGGCCCGACATGAATGGCTCGACCACGTTCAGCGCTGCAGCCGTGGCTGCGATTGCATCAAATGCATTCCCACCCTGTTGCAACATCCGGATCCCGGCCTGGGATGCGAGAGGATGAGCTGATGACACCATTCCACGTGTTCCGCGTACCGACGGACGACCATGGGAAAAAAATGGGAATTCTCGGATCAGGTTCGGACACTAGAGACTCCGATTTCTCACTATGAAACTGGCCAGGGTCGAGTCACTCGATATCCCGTCTTTGCTGGCAGGTCACCGACGGTGATTGATGCGCACAAAACAAGACAGAGGCAATGCCTGCGATAGTCTTCCAGCGGGGAGGAAACCGTGATGCCACCGTGACCTAGATGGTAAAACCCATCGATGCCGGAAACAGATTTATCAAAGTACGCATAGCTTCGCGGAATGTGACACAAGAAGAATGCGATCGTAGCAGCGTGGATTCACACGACCAGCAGGTGTAGGCGCGCCGAGGATGAGCGGCCCGAGTGGTTCAGATTTCTACTGCCGCCACGATAGCGACAGCATCTTCGAGGTGACGCCCAGCATGGTATAGGCAGGTCTGAGATGGGGATGCGCTGTGGTGGGTGACACGCCCAGAGCGCGTGCGATTTTCACATGCCAACCAAAGGCGCGGAGGATAGTCTTCGGGCCTTGATGGTTGGCGACAAAGAGACTTGGGAGACGAGAGATGAGCAACATTGAGACCGCAAAACACTTCTTTGATGCATGCGAGACCGGGAAAGGCTGGGCCGAGTGTGCTCAATATTGTGCTGCCGAGGCCAGCTTCTCCTGCCAGTCGGTGGCCTTGGCCGAGACCCACACCTTGGAGGCCTATACCGAGTGGATGAAGGGCCTGTTGGTTCCACTGCCGGACGGGCACTACGAAATGAAAGGCTTCGCCGAGGATGCCGACCGGGACGTTGTGCTGGCCTTCGCCGTCTTCAAGGGCACACACACCGCAGACGGCGGGCCAATGGCCCCGACCGGCAAAAGCATCGCCGCTGATTACGTCTACTCGATGGAGTTTGCGGGCGGGAAGATCACCCACATGACGAAGATCTGGAACGACACTGAATCGCTCAAAGCCTTGGGCTGGGCCTGATCGCAAGCTCGTCACATTGATTGGACTGTCTTTGAAACAGTATCGTTCGATCAATCGGCAGAGAGTCAGGCGTGTTTGACATCACCCTGACCTTTGACAACGGTCCGGATCCGAATGTCACCCCGATGGTCTTCGACATTCTGAAACGCGAAGAGATCAAAGCAACCTTCTTTGTTCTCGGGCACAAACTGGCAGACGATCCGGCATGCCTCGCGCTGGCGCACCGCGCTCGCGCGGAAGGGCATTGGGTTGGCAACCACACGTATACCCATGCTGTCCCGCTTGGGACGATGGCGGATCAAGCGGCCTCGGTTGCCGAAATTGACCAAACCCAGACCCTTTTGGATGGGCTTGTTGGCGACGAAAAGCTGTTCCGGCCCTTTGGCGGCGGCGGCGCTTTGGGCAACCACTTGCTGAGCGCTGAGGCCCTTGCGCGGCTTGAAGGCGCGAAGTTCACATGTGTTCTGTGGAACGTCGTACCACGCGATTGGGAGGACCCTGACGCCTGGCCGGAAACCGCGATGCAGATGATCGCCGATCAAACGTGGCCACTGGTTGTTCTGCACGATCTTCCCACCGGCGCGATGGCGCATCTCGGACGCTTCATCGATATGGTCCGCGCTGCCGGCGGACATTTCAGGCAGGATTTTCCGGCAGATTGTGTGCCGCTGCGCCGGGGCGTCCAAGTGAAGCCGATGGCTCCGTACGTGACCACGGGCGGACGCTGAAAAACCCAAAATCACCAGTCGGGTTGGACGGCATGAAGCCAAATCCGGAGGTTTCCTGAAATCCTGAAGCAAACGGATCCCCACATGACAAAGATCAACATTCAATTCACCCTGTTCTCGGCGTTTTACTCGCCCCTGATTTCCACGATGTCTGGCAATTTTTTGAAAGAGGAGGGCCTGGAGTACGACTGGTCCGTCTCGCCGCCCGGCAAATCGGCCATCGACGCGGTTATCTCTGGCGAGGTGCATGTCTGCCAGACGGCGCTGTCGCAGTCTTTCGGGGTGCTGGGCCGGGGAGAGACGCCCAAGGTGATGCATTTCGCCCAGATCAACGAGATGGACGGCTTCTTTCTGACCGGACGCGAACCCGATCCAGACTTCAACTGGAAGAAGCTGGAAGGCGCCGAGGTTGTCCTGTTCGGAGGCGGCCAGCCCCTGGCAATGTTCATGTATGCCTGCCACAAGGCCGGGATCGACTTCTCGAAAATCAAGGCGATCAATCCGGGCGGTGCCGCCGATATGGACCGCGCCTTCCGGAACGGACGGGGTGCCTATGTCCAGCAGCAAGGCCCTTTCCCCCAGCAATTGGAAAAGGACGGCGTCGGACATGTCGTGGCCCAGGTTGGCCCACAGATCGGGCCGAACGGGTTTTCTTCGCTTGCCGCAACACCGGAGTGGCTGGAGACGGCCATGGCCAAGGCGTTCACGCGGGCCTATGCCAAAACGCGCGCCTACATGAATGAGGCGCCCGCAGCCGAGATTGCGGCCGCTGAAAAACCGTTCTTTCCGAACATCGACGAGGACGTGCTGGCCGACTGCATCGCGACCTATCAGACGCTTGGGTGTTGGACACCGCACCTCGAGATCACGCGCCCGGCCTACGAGGTCACGCTGGATGTATTCCAGCACTTCGGCACATTGAAGGAACGCTACGCCTATGAACAGGTGTGCTGCGCACCGCCAGCCGTCTGACGCGCGGGGTAGTCGCGATGGATAGAGAGGTGTTGGATCAACTGGCCCCGCACGGTGTGCTGCGGGCAGGCGTGAACCTTGGCAACATTCTGCTTGTCACCGGCAAGACCGACGAT
>JBCBOR010000010.1:31901-84479 GCA_039821125.1 Pseudomonadota bacterium | reverse complement strand
CGCTTCATCGGCAATCACAACGTGATCGCGCTGCCTGAAGGCCAGTTTTCGATCCGCTCGGATCGGATCCGCATCGCCGAGAGCACCGCTGCGGCAATGACCGCCACCGTGAGTGCAGTGGAATACCAAGGCACCGCGGTGTCTGTGACCGCAAGCAAAGCGGATGCGCAGGACATCACGGTGCTACTGGACGATGCGACGTTCTTCTCATCGCCATTGAACACCGGAGACGCCGTTGGCCTGACCTGGGATCAGGCCGACCTTCATAAACTAGGGGATTGAACGATGAGCCCGGGCAACGGGCCGAAACTCAACTCGACAGGAGAGACAACATGACTGAAACAGCAAAAAAAGGCCTCTCGCGCCGCTCGTTGCTGAAGGGCACCGCCGCAGGCGTCGCCGCCTCGACGCTTGGCGCGCCAACCATCTGGGCGCAGAACATCAAGGATGTGACCCTGCGCCAGTTCGGCACCGGGGTCTCGAACCTCAACGAGGTTGCAGCCAAGGTGAAGGAAGACCTCGGCTTTACGCTGGAAATGACCGCGCTGGATTCCGACAGTGTGACCCAGCGCGCTGCTACCCAGCCGAAGTCGTTTGACATCGCCGATCTCGAGTACTGGATCTGCAAGAAGGTCTGGGCCGCCGGGAACCTCCAGGCGATGGACACCTCCAAGATCGAGAATTACGACAAGATCGTTGGCATCTTCCGGAACGGCAAGCTGACGCCGGAGTCGACCATCGCACAAGGCACCGCACCGCACACGGTCGGTTTCACCACGGGCGTTGACGGCAAGGAGTTCGTGGACGAGGAATCCGGCTGGATGACCTTGATCCCGACGATCTATAACGCCGACACACTGGGCATCCGCCCGGACCTGATCAACCGTCCGATCAACAACTGGTCCGAGCTGCTGAACCCCGAATTCAAGGGCAAGGCCTCGATCCTCGACATCTCGTCGATCGGCATCATGGACATGGCGATGGTTGTCGAGTCCATGGGTGAGTACACCTACCCCGACAAGGGGAACATGACCAAGGAAGAGATCGACATGACCCTCGGCATCTTTACCGAGGCCAAGAAGAACGGTCAGTTCCGCGCGTTCTGGAAGACCTTCGACGAGTCGGTCAACCTGATGGCCTCGGGCGAGGTCGTGATCCAGTCCATGTGGTCGCCCGCCATCACCGCCGTGCGCTCGAAGGGCATCCCGTGCGTCTACCAGCCGCTGGAAGAAGGCTACCGCTCGTGGGGCGGCGGTCTCGGCCTGTCGGCCAACCTGTCGGGTCTCGAGCTGGAGGCCGCGTACGAGTACATCAACTGGTACCTGTCGGGCTGGGTCGGCGGCTTCCTGATGCGCCAGGGCTACTACTCGGCGGTGCCGGAGACCTCGAAGAACTTCATGTCCGAAGACGAATGGGGCTTCTGGTTCGAGGGCAAACCGGCCCAGGGCGACATCACGAACCCGTTCGGCGACGTCATGGAGAAAGCCGGCGCCGTGCGCGATGGCGGCAGTTTCTACGACCGCATGGGCGCCGTGGCCTGCTGGAACGCAGTCATGGACGAGAACCAGTACATGGTCCGCAAGTGGAACGAGTTCATCGCGGCCTGATCAAGTCAGCAAGTGGCCCCGGCGGGGCTGTGCGAGGGCGCTGCCCTCGTTCGCCATCGGTCTTCGGACCGGTGGCAAACCCGATGGCTCAGCCCGAGGTAATTCACCCAAGATGAAGAGAGCGGTTTGAGCAGAGGCCACACCGACCTGTCAGCGGCTGAACGGCGCGCGCGTTTCGGCGCCGGGCTCGGCGGCATCTTGCTGTCAACACCGATCTGGGCGGTGCTGCTGTTCTTTCTGGTGCTGCCGATCATCATGATCGTGGCCGTCAGTTTCTGGACGGCGACGGAGTTTTCCTTTCATCCCGATTTCAGCTTCGAGAACTACGAGTTCCTGTTCGGCTCGTCCGTCACCTACACGGTCTTTCTGAACACGTTCAAATACGCGGTGCTGACGTGGATCTTCACGCTGCTGATCGGGTTCACCGTGGCGTATTTCCTGGCCTTCCACGTACAGTCGCAGACTTGGCAGATCGCGCTGTTTCTGCTGTGCACGATCCCGTTCTGGACCTCGAACATTATCCGCATGATCAGTTGGATCCCGTTTCTGGGGCGCAACGGGATTGCCAATTCGACGCTGATCTCGTGGGGCGTGATCGACGAGCCGCTGGAATGGCTGTTGTTCAGCGACTTCGCGGTCGTCCTGGCCTTTGTGCACCTCTATACGCTCTTCATGGTTGTGCCGATTTTCAACACGATGATGCGGATCGACAAAAGCCTGATCGAGGCGGCGCGCGATGCCGGCGCTTCCGGGTTCCAGATCCTGATCAACGTGATCATCCCGCTGACCAAGCCTGGGATCATGATCGGCTCGATCTTCGTTGTGACGCTGGTGATGGGTGATTTCATCACGGTGCGCTTCATGTCGGGCTCGCAATCGGCCAATGTCGGGCGGCTGATCTCGAACGATGTCGGGCTGCTTCAGTATCCCTCGGCTGCCGCGACAGCCGTGGTCTTGTTGGCGACGGTGTTGATCACGATCGGGATCATGCTGCGTTTCGTCGATATCCGGAGGGAGCTGTAGATGGAACCGCGCTCGACCACGTTCTATGTGCTCGCCGGTTTCTTCGGGCTGTTTCTGCTGTTCCTCTATGGGCCGACGATCACCATCGCGATCCTGTCGTTTCAGGGACCGCAGGGCGGGCTGACCTTCCCGATGAACGGCGTCTCGACCCACTGGTTCACGGATCTTTTCGAACAACAGGCCGTGGGCGACATCTGGGGCTCGTTCGGCCGATCCTTCACGCTCGGTCTCATGGTCATGGTCACGACGGTCGTCGTGTCGGTCATGGGAGGGCTGGCGTTCCGCAAGCGCTTTCCCGGCTCGACGCTGCTGTTCTATCTGGTGATTGCATCGCTCGTGATCCCCTCGATCCTGGTGTCGCTGGGGGTCGGGCTGATCTTCAACCGGTTGGGATGGGACGTGCACTGGTCGACCTCGGGCTTTGGCTCGCAGTTGACGTGGACCCTGCCCTTTGGCCTGCTGATCATGTTCGCCGTCTTCAACCGGTTCGACAAATCTTACGAGGAGGCAGCGCGCGACCAGGGCGCGTCAGCGTGGCAAACCGTGCGCTATGTCGTCCTGCCGATCATTGCGCCCAGCCTGATCGGTGTCGCCCTGTTCGGGTTCACGCTTTCCTATGACGAGTTCGCCCGGACGCTGCTGACTGCGGGCAGCTACAACACGTTGCCGCTCGAGATCTTCGGGATGACCACCAATGTCACAACGCCCGTGATCTATGCGCTTGGGACACTGACCACGGCGTTCTCCTTCGTGATCGTCGGGGCCTTCCTGGCCTTTGCGATCCTGGCGAACCGGCGCCGGGCGCGGCATGAGAGCAATGCTGGCGACGGGATGGTCTGATGCGGGTGCTTGTGATCAATCCGAACTCGACCGGCAGCATGACCGAGGGGATTGTCGCGGCCGCCCGCACCGCAGCCGTGCCGGATATCGAGATCGACGGTCTGACCAACGCGGATGCGCCGCCCGCCATCCAGGGCGAGGAGGACGGACGGGCCGCGGCACCGGGTGTCATTGCGGCCTGCCAGGACGCTGCCGGCAAAGGCTATGGTGCTGCAATCATTGCCTGTTTCGATGATACCGCGCTGGCCGAAGCGCGTACCGCGGCGACCATCCCGGTGATCGGGATCGGACAGGCCGCCTTTCTCGCCGCGATGCTGTTCGGGCGGTTCTCGGTCATCACGACGTTGCCGGTATCCGTCCCGGTGATCGAGGGCAACATTGACGCCTATGGTATGTCAGGCGCCTGCGCGAAGGTCCGGGCCAGCGGTCTTCCGGTCCTGTCACTGGAGCAAGACCCTGAAAAGGCACAAGAAACGCTGTCGGCGTGCGCAGCGGCGGCGGCACGAGAAGACCAGTGCCAGGCGCTTGTCCTCGGATGCGCCGGGATGGCACCGTTCGGCCCGGCCATGACCGAGACCTCGGGCCTGCCGACCATCGACGGGGTCGCGGCGGCGGTCGGGCTGGCCCGGACGGTTCTCAGAGCGTCCTGAAAACGGCCCGGATTGTCAGGCGATCGCGCCGCTCTCGGCGCGCTCTCGCAGGAAATCTCTCAAATCCCACAAGGACTTACGCTCGAGCGAGACATAGATGAAGTGCATGTTCGTGCGCTCGGTCACCATCTCGCCCGGGAACGGCAGATAGCTCAGCTCCCGCGAGCCAAATGACGGCGAGGCCGTGCCGACCTGCCAGTCCGTGACAAGCTCGACATCCACCAGCTTCAGGGACGGGCCATCGCCATCGGGGCGCTCCAGTGGTACTCCGGCGAGCCGAAGATACGACATCTTGTCCTTCGCCTCGCGAAATCCATCAATAAACTGCGTCGCCAGCACCTGCAGTTCGGCGGCTTCATCGGGCGCGTGCATATGGCTGTGCAGGTGGTCGCCATGGGCATGGTTGTGGCCGTGCCCGTGGTCGTGCGGATGGCTGTGCCCATGATCGTGCGGATGGTCGTGCGGCATCAGAGACCCCCTTCAAGCTGGAATCCACCCTGTATGGCAAGCGTATGGCTCGGGTATGGCATCCGTACCGCACCTGTCCCGCAAGCGTATGGCAGGTGTATGGACAAAATGTCGGGGGCGCCCATCGCCAGGAACCCAATCATTTCTGCGTCGCCCGGGTCGTCCAGCGCTTGCCGTCGCGGGCCTCGTCATAGTCGCCCATCTCATGCGTCACCGGCTTGTCGATATGGCCGCGATGCTTGCCGAGTGTTCCTGCCGAGACCATCGACCCCAGCACATCGACGATCACCCGTGTGCCCATCAGCGCGGTGATGTCGGATGTGTCATAGGGCGGCGAGACCTCGACCAGTTCCATGCCGCAGATCCCCTCCGCAGCGACCTTGGACGCCAGTGCCAGCGCCTCGCGCGGCAGGAACCCGCCCGGCTCGGGCCAGCCTGTCCCCGGCACGAACCCGCAGTCGATGCTGTCGATGTCGAAGGACATGTAGACCATGTCCGCGCCGTCCCAGGCCATCTCGAGCGCCATCTCGGCGGTCTTGTCGATGCCCAACTCCTCCATGTCCGACATGGTGATGATGTTGGTGTTGCGCTCGCGCGCGATCTTCACGCCTTCGCGCGGGACCTGCCAGCCGCCGATGCCGACCTGCACGAGGTTCTTTGCGGGCACGTTCGGCAGATTGGTCGAGTGGAACCACGGCGTCGTGTGCATCCGCTCGTCCAGATCCTTTTCCTGAATGTCCGCGTGCCGGTCGAAGTGAACGATGCCGATGGTCTTGGACGTACACTCGGCGATGCCGCGCACGCATGGAAACCCGATGGAGTGATCCCCGCCGATGATGATCGGCAGTGAGCCCGACGAGAACACGTGGCTGACCGCGCGGCTGATCTGATCGAAGGTCTTCTCGATGTTCCCCGGAATGGTGAAGATATCGCCCGCGTCGCAAAGGCTCATCTGCTCACGCAGATCGACCGCGATCTCGTAGTTGTACGGGTTGTAGAGCGCCGAGATCTTGCGCACGCCCTGCGGCCCGAACCGGGTGCCGGGCCGATAGGTCGTTCCGCCGTCGAACGGCGCGCCCAGCACCGTCGCGTCGTAAAGGCCGACATCCTGCACATCCTCGACATAGGGCGCCTTCAGGAAGGTGTTGATCCCGGCATAGTGCGGCAGCTCGCCCCGCGCGAAGGTCGGGATGGTACGATCCTCGATGCTGTCGGCGGCGGTCAGGCCCATGCGCAGCGCCCAGGCCCGTTCCTTCTTCCACTCGCTCTCGGGGATATCCGCCTCGGCCCGCGCAGCCTTCCAGCCCTGCAGCTTGCTGAGGTCGGGGTGGTGATGGCGCTTCTCATCGCGGCGCGCATCCGCAGGGTGGTGCGAGGCGGTGCGTCTAGGTTGCCCGAAAAACATTGGTTTCCTCCAGCATCGTCTGGAACGGGATGCCCCCGTCTCTGGCGTCAAAATCATAGGTGATGGTCGCCCCGATCATGTCCGGGTCCGGCACATCCCATGTCGGTTTGTCGAAAACGATCACGCGGTCGCCAAGCTTGAACGCTTCTTCCAGGTCATGGGTGACCATGAAGACGGTCATCCCCGTCTCGTTGCGCAGGTCTTCAAGGAAGGCATGCATCGACAGCTTGGTGCCGGGATCGAGCGCACCGAACGGCTCGTCCAGCAGCAGCAGCTTGGGCTTGTCCATCAGCGCCTGCGCGATGGCAAGCCGCTGCTGCATCCCGCCCGAGAGCGCTGCCGGATATGCCTTGGCCATATGCCCGAGCCCGATCCGGTCCAGCACCTCCTGTGCCCGTTCGCGGGCCTCTTTGAGTTGTGTCCCGAAAAACCGGCCGAGCGTGTTGGCCGAGAAACTCTCGCCCGCCACGATGTTGTCCTCGACCGTCATGTGCGGGAAGACCGAGTAACGCTGGAAGACGATGCCGCGGTCGAGGCCCGGCTCGCGCGCCGGTTCCGCGCCTGCCAGCCGGATCGTGCCCTTGGTCGGCATCTCCTTGGCCAGCAACAGCCGCAGGAAGGTGGACTTGCCACAGCCCGACGCGCCGACGACCGAGATGAACGCGCCCTGGGGCACATCCAGATTGACATTGGTGATGATCGGCCGCGCCCCATAGCGCTTCTCGACATCGCGAACCTCGACGAAGCTCATAGCCCGCCCTTCCCGAACCATGGGAAGGCCCGCTCGCCCAGCGTCTTCAGCCCGTAGTCGATCAGGAAGGCCAGCAGCGTGATCCAGACGACATAGGTCAGGATGATGTCCATCGCGAGATAGCGGCGCACCAGGAAGATCCGGTAGCCGAGCCCTGCGTCCGACGCGATCGCCTCCGCCGCGATCAGGAACAGCCATGCGGGACCCAGCGACAAACGTACCGACTGGATCAACCGCGGCAGGATCTGTGGCAGCGCGACCCGCAGAGCGATGACGAACGAGGTCGCACCAAGCGTCTGGGCCTTGACCATCATCTCGGACGGGATCTCCAGTACCCTGAGGCTCATGTCCCGGATCAGGAACGGCGTGATGCCGACGGCGATCAGCGCGATCTTCGAGACCTCGCCCAGACCGAAGATGATGAACAGGATCGGCAGGATCGCCAGCGGCGGGACCATGGACAAGACGCCCACGAAACCGGCCAGAGTAGATCGCACATAGGGCAACAACCCGATCGCCATGCCGATGAGAAGCCCGATCAGCGCGGCGATCCCGACCCCGATCGCCAGCCGCTGCAGGCTGATCGCAGTGTCTGACCAGAACAGGATCTTGCCCGAGCGCTTGTCTGGCTGGGTCAGCACCCGCTGCGCTGTCTCGACAATTGCGGCGGGGGCCGGCAACAGCTTGTCCCGCGGGTTCTCGGCCCGGCGGATGTCCGACGCGATGGTATAGGCTGCCAGCACCGCCAGGAAGGGCAGCAGCAGAAGGATCCAGCCCAGCGGCCGTCCCGGCTTTCGATTGATCCACCGCATCGGAGGGGCCTCGTAGGGTGCGTCCGTGACGCACCCTCGCTGAAGCTCAGAGCGCGCCGTCCGCAGCCATCTTCATGAAGCTGGTGTCATAGTGCAACTTCACATTGGCCGGATCGCCCGTGGTGGACCCATCGGGATAGGCGACCCCGACAAAATCCGCGCTCGGCGCGCCTTCGCCAAGGATGCCCTTGTCGAACAGGAACTCCGCGACGTTGACCATGGTTGTCGGCAATTCCGCACTTTCGACAAAGGCCACCGCATCGGCAGGTTTCCAGAACATCTCGGTCGAAGCGAGCTGTGCCTTGTACCCGGCCAGATCCGTACCGGATGCCTCGGCCATCGCCGTCAGCGCGGCTTCGTCACCCGCTTCCATCAGCGCCATCACCTCGTACCACGCGCCGACCAGCGCCTTGCCGAAGTTGGGATTGTCCGCCAGCGTCTCGGTGTTGACCACCATCATGTCGATGATCTCGCCCGGGATGTCGGACGAATCGAACAGCTTGTTCGCGCCGGGCTGCTCCATGATCGTCGAGACCAGTGGGTTCCAGGTCACGACGGCTTGGACATCACTCGTGCCATAGGCGGCGATCATGTCCGCATCCGAGGTGTTGATCACCTTGTCGAGATCGGCCTCGGTCAGCCCGACACTGTCCAATCCGCGCGCAAGCAGGTAGTGCGAAACTGACAGTTCGACCAGATTGACCGGCTTGCCCTTCAGATCCGCCAGCGCACCCTCGCCTTTCAGGATGATCGCGTCATTACCATTCGAGAAATCACCTACGATCAGCGCGGTCGTATCAACGCCGCCGCCTGCCGGGATCGACAGCGTATCCATGTTCGTGGCGCTGACCCCGTCGAATTGACCCGCGGTGTAGAGGTTGATCGATTCCACATAGTCGTTGATCTGCACGATCTCGACATCGATGCCGTACTTGTCGGCCCACTTGTCCATGATCCCGCTGTCAGCGAGATAGCCCCACGGCATCCAGCCCACATAGATCGACCAGGCGACCTTGAACTCGGTTTTCTCTTCGGCGGTCGCGGCGGTCGCACCCATGGCGACAGACGCGGCGAACACGGCGGCAATCAGAGATCTCAGTTTCACGCTCTCTCTCCCGTTCATGTTCCGCATGACGCCGGGCGGGATGCCGCGCGCGGAACAGAGGAAGACGCGGCAATCGCGGCGCAGGGTTCCTCCCGGGATTTTGTCCCGCCGTGTACCGCAGCCGGAGTTTGCCGCTGCGGCGCCAACTCTCGGACCAGCCCTTCGGGGGAAGGCGGAACCCTAGTCGGCCTGCGCCGAGCAGCAGGCGCTATTTCCACGCTGCGGTCAATGGGAGGGGCTGTCTTTCACCCGCGATCAGCTCAGAAGGTTCCCCGGCGCTCTAATTTTGGTCGGAATCACGCCTATGCTGCTTTTTTGCGCAGTGTTTGACAGGCGCTTGCAGGCGGGGCGGTTGACCCCGATACTGCAGTGCAGCGGTGGTCAGAGGGTCACGGCGCGCCGCTTACGGGAGCATGGTCCATGAAGGCACCGCAAATCCTTAACGACTTGCTGGCCCGCGTCACCGAAGTGGGCGAATCGCTGATGACCCGGGCCAAGGCGCGCCCGGTCTCCCTGACCAATCGATGCGAGGATCTGCTGACAGGTGCCGGGGAAGCGACGGGCCTCGCGCTCGCCAGCGAGATCCTCGAGCGCTATCAGCGCCTCGACCGCGACGAGAAACATGCCTTCTTCGTCGATCTACATGCGCGTTTCGGCGTCGACTTTGCTTTGCTGGCCGCGTCAATCGACGCCTGGCAGAGCGCACCTGATGACACAACAGCGCGCGATCTGCATTTTGCCTGCGAGCCACGCAGCCAGGAACTGATCCGCCGCCTGAACCGTGTGCCGGGCGGCACCGCCGCGCTGGTCGCGATGCGCGCCGATCTCTTGCGATCCCTGCGCGATGAGCCGGTCCTGAAGCAACTGGATCGCGATTTCCATCACCTCTTCAGTTCTTGGTTCAACCGCGGCTTTCTCGAGTTGCGCGCGATCGACTGGTCGACGCCTGCGGCAATTCTCGAGAAGATCATCGCCTACGAGGCCGTGCACCAGATCAACGGTTGGGACGATCTGCGCCGCCGCGTGGCCGCGCGAGACCGGCGGCTCTATGCGTTCTTCCATCCCGCCTTGACGAACGAGCCGCTGATCTTCGTCGAGGTTGCGCTGGCCCGGGATATTCCGGACGCGATTGGCCCCGTGCTGGCCGAAGGGCGCGACGAGATGGACCCGCGCGATGCCACGACCGCGGTGTTCTATTCGATATCCAACTGCCAACCCGGGTTGCGCGGCGTCTCGTTCGGGAACTTCCTGATCAAGCAGGTGGTCGAGGAACTGCGCCGCCAGTTCGAAAACCTCGACACGTTCGTCACGCTGTCTCCCGTACCGGGCCTGCGCCGATGGGCGCGTGCTCAGTGCTCGGTCGAGGAGAGCGCACTCACCGAGGCGCAACAGGCAGCGGTCGCCTTGCTCGATCCGGTCGATGGGTCCATCGAAGGGGCGGCCATGGCGGATGCGGTCGAGAAGCTGCCGGGTATTGCCGCGCGCTATCTGGTCGAGGCGCATGGGTCACAGGGCGGCGCGGCAGATCCGGTTGCGCGCTTTCACCTCGGCAACGGGGCCCGGCTGGAGCGGATCAATCCCGGCGCCGATCACAGCGCCCGCGGGCTCGAGACCGCATGGGGCGTGATGGTCAACTACCTCTACCACCTCGCCGACATCGAGAAGAACCACGAGGCCTATGCCACGCTGGGCGAGATCAAGCACAGCCCGTCGGTGCGCCACCTGCTTCGGGCGCGCTAGGCGGCGCCAGGCCCGCAAGCGTCAGGACCAATCACCCTCGGGTGTGCCGTTGAAACGCTTTTTCAGCCCGTCCCAGCAGTCGACATAGTTGTCCTGGATCGGGGCCTCCCTGGCGGCAAACTCGGTCACCATCTGCGGCAGACGCGTCTCGAACATGAAGGCCATGGTGTCGGCGAGGTAGACCGGGTCGTCCGTCGAAAAGCTCGCCTTGGTGAACGCGTCATTGTCCGGCCCATGTGGCAGCATGCAGTTGTGCAACGAGATCCCGCCCGGCACGAAGCCCTGCGGTTTCGCATCGTACTGGCCATGGATGTTGCCCATCAACTCGGACATGATGTTCTTGTGATACCAGGGCGGGCGGAATGTGTTCTCCTGTGGCAGCCAGCGCGGCGGGAAGATCACGAAATCAATGTTGGCCGTGCCCTCCTCCGCCGTGGGCGCCGTGAGCACGGTGAAGATCGACGGGTCCGGGTGGTCGAAGGTGATTGACCCCACGGCGGCATAGGTTCTGAGATCGTACTTATACGGTGCGTAGTTGCCATGCCACGCCACTACATCCAGCGGCGCGTGGTCGATATCCGAGCGGTGGAACTCGCCGCACCACTTGATGGTGACAGTGCAGGGATCGTCGCGGTCCTCGAACCACGCCGTCGGTGTCTTGAAATCCCGCGGGTTGGCCAGACAGTTCGCGCCAATCGGACCGCGCCCCGGAAGAGTGAACTTGGCCCCGTAGTTCTCGCACACGAACCCGCGCGCCGTCTCGTCGATCAGATCCACCTTGAAGACCATGCCGCGCGGCAGGATGCAGATCTCGAGTGGTTCAAGCTCGATCTTGCCAAATTCGGTGTAGATCGCCAGCCGCCCGATCTGCGGGACGATCAGCAGCTCGCCATCGGCGTTGTAGAAATAGTCATCGCCCATGCTCTGATTGGCCAGATAGACATGCGCGGCCATACCTGTCTGCGTGCGCACATCGCCCGCCGTTGTCATCGTCCGCATGCCGGTCAGGAAGGTCACGGGCTCGACCGGGAACGGCACCGGATCCCAGCGATACTGGCCGAGCGAGATGACATCAGGCACCGCATTGGGTGCGCTCATCCAAAGCGGCATCGGGATTTTCGCCAACCGCCCGACATGGCGCACCGAGGGGCGAATGCGGTAGAGCCAAGACCGTTCCAGCGTTGCGTGCGGCGCCGTGAAGGGCGAGCCCGAGAGCTGCTCGGCATAAAGCCCATAGGCACAGCGCCGTGGCGAGTTGCGCCCGACCGGCAGGGCACCGGGCAGAGCCTCGGTTTCGAAATCGTTGCCAAAGCCCGGCATATACCCTTTCGGCGTTGCGGTTCCAGGCGCGCGATCGATCGCGGTGTCCGGGGCAGTCGAGGGCGTATCCTTCATGGTCTCGGCTCCTTCCGTGCGGGGCTATGGCAGGTTTATAGCACGAGACGAGCGCCGTCCCAGACCGATCCCAAGTCACGCAGGGCGGCTACTGAACCTGCAGATAGATCAGCGCGAGGTTCACCTTGCCTTCTGCTGCCTGAGTCAGTGCAGCATCCAGCGAGGCCGGCGGCGTGCCCGAAACGGGCCGCGCGACGACGATGATGTGCGGTCCCTTGCGATCGAATGATGTGTCGAACTCGAGTGTTCCGAACGCGCTGGCCGTGTCGCCGCGCAACGGGCCACCGCGGCCACGATCATCGATCACAAAGACCGAACTGCCGCCGCCATTGGTCACGGTACCGCGCACCGGCGCACCGATTGCGGGCGTATAGTTACTGACCGTCCCATGCAGATTGTCGACATAAGGGTCCTGCCCCAGCCCGCTGAACCGGTCCATCATCGGGCACTGCTGCACGGTCACCAGCCTGCCCTGGATCGTGGCCTCATACCCGAACTCGGATTTGAACCCGCCATCGAGCGATTGCATCGGTGGGACATCGGTTGCGAAGATCTCCATCTCGGCCTTGCCGCCTGCCATCTCGATGGACCGGATGAAGACGCAGCCCTGCTGATTCTGCGCGGCGATGAATTGCAGCTCCGGGCTTTTCCGGACCAGGCTGGCGCTTGAGATCTCGATCGTCACAGGGATCGCAGCCGTTGCCCCTTCCGCGTCCGTCGCAACAACCTCGAGCGGGAAGGTCCCGGCCTCGCTCGGCGTGCCGAAGATCTGCGCGATGCCGTTCTGCGCCTTGTTGAGCGTAAGACCGTTCGGCAAGTCCCCGCGCAACGAAAACTCGAGCGCATCGACCCCGCCATCATCGCCAAAGGTCCCGACGCCGACGTTCATCTGCTCGCCAATACGCCCTGTGACTGCCCCATCGACGCTTCTGAGGATCTGCGGTGTCTCGTTTGCCCCTGGCGCGATCGAGATCGAGATGATCTGAACAGCCTTGGCCCCGTCCGGTGCGGTCGCTTCGATCTCGACATTGTAGTCGCCGGTCGCCGTCGGAGAGCCTTCGATCAGCCCGCCGCCATCCGCGCCCAACCGGAAGCTGAGCCCCGACGGCATTCCGGACAGAACCTTCAGGCTCAGTTCGGTGACATCGCCGGGATACTCGAACGCGGGCATGGGCCAGGCATAGGCTGCGCCGGTCTCTCCGGCGTCCGCCGCGATGGCACTGGCACTGGCCGCGCTCAGCCCGGCAGGCTTCTGCTGTTCGAGATAGACATAGACACCCGCTCCGATCCCCACAGCGACGAGCACACCAAGCAGGACCTTGACGATCGCACCGCCGCCGCCGCCACCGCCGCCGTCGGTGGTCGTCTTTCCACCCTTGGTCGCGGGCGTCCAACGCGCCACGTCCCGCATGCTGTCGAAGCGTTTTTCGGGATCGGGATCGAGCATCCGCGCAATCATCGGGCGCCAGGTGTCCGGCACCTCGGAGAGATCTGGCACCTCGCGCCGCTTCTCCACGACCTCAAGCTGCGAGCCGCCCATATTCATCGGTTTCGCAGTCAGTGCCTCGGCCAGCACGATGCCGAGCGCGTACATATCGGATTTCGCGGAAACCTCACCCCCGGCAAGGCCGACCTGCTCGGGTGAGGCATAGCCGACCTTTCCGGCGAACCCGTCACCGACAATCGTGCCCTCGATGTTGTTCGAGCGGGCGATCCCGAAGTCGATCAGCTTGGCCCTGGCGACGCTGTCGTCGATGAGGATGATGTTGTCGGGCGAGACATCGCGGTGGATGATCCCGGCCTCGTGCGCTGCGGCCAGACCACCGGCGATCCGGGTCTTGAGGTGTTCAAATTCCTCACCGGTCAACGGCTTGCCCCGGCGCAGACGCGCCTGCAGCGACGGGCCTTGCGCGAACTCCATCGAGAGGTACGGGCGCTGCAACACCGGATCGACCGAGAAGACGCCGTAGCGCACGATCGCCTCGTGGCTCAGCTGGTTCAGAACCGAGGCCTCGCGCCGGAAGAGCTCGATGATCATCTCGTCCGAGGCGTGCTCGGGCAGCACCATCTTGATCGCGACCTTGCGGTCGGCATGGATCTCGTGGCCGACATAGACCTCGCCCATGCCGCCTTTGCCGATCCGCTTTTCGATCCGATAGATGCCGTTCAGTTCGGTGCCGGAGGCTAGCCCGCCGGACTCGACGTCGCTCATGGAGAATCCCGCCCGAGGCCTTAAATGAAGCGCGAGTCTATGCGGTCGCGGCGCGGATATCGAGCGGAAATCGCCGCACCGCGCGGTTTGCAGGCTGCGCGGGTTGTCTCAGCGCTTGAGCAGATCGTCGAGGGCAGCCTGTTCTTCGGCATCCAGCGCGTCGGGCGTGGCGACCTGACGGCCACGCAGATAGCCGATCGAGGCGACCAGACCGATCAGGAACAGCAGCGGCCCGGCGAACCAGAGCGCCGCGTTGGCCAGCGAGAAAACCGGCTTGAGCAGGACGAACTCGCCATAGCGCTCGACCAGGAAGGTCTTGACCTCGGCATCGCTGTCGCCCGCGACGAGGCGCTCGCGCACCAACAGACGCAGGTCACGCGCCAGCGAGGCGTGGCTGTCATCGATGCTCTCGTTGCGGCAGACAAGGCAGCGCACCTCCTTCGAGATCTCACGCGCACGGGCCTCGAGCGCCGGATCCTTCAGCATCTCGTCCGGCTGCACCGCCCAGCCCTGCGGCGGGACCAGCATCATCAGCGCGACGAGCCCATAGATCAGCGGAGCAACAAGACGCATCGGCCCTACTCCGCCGGAACCGCGACCGCGCGCTCGCGGCGGGCGGCGGCCCCGACACGGTAGCGCCGGTCGGTCAGGCTGATCAGGCCACCGAACGCCATGATGAGCGAGCCGATCCAGATCCAGTTCGCCAGAGGCTTGTAGTAGGAGCGCACGGCCCACGAACCGTCCGCCGCCTGATCGCCGATCACGAGGTAGACATCACGGGTCAGGCCCGGGTCGATCGCAGCTTCGGTCGTCGGGGTCTGCTGAACCGGGTAGAAGCGTTTCTCCGGGCAAAGCTGGCGAAGCTCCTCGCCGTCCTGCATCAGGGTGAACCGGGCGTACTCGGTCGTGAAGTTACGGCCCTCCCCGCCTTTGAGTGTGCTCTCACCGGTGGTGCCGCATTGCACAGCATTGAACGGCGCCCCGACCGGCAGGCGATCAACGCTCTCGAACCTGACTTCATAGGTGCCAAGCGGAATCGTATCGCCGGGCTTTGCCAGACGGATGTCTTCGATCTCCCACGCCGACACGGCCGCAATGCCCATGCAGGTGAGTCCGAGCCCCGCGTGGGCAATGCTCTTGCCCCAGTCCGCGCGGGGCAGACCCGCGAGGCGGCCAAAGCCTTTGGCGATACCGACACGGGCGAACTGGCCACGCTCGTAGAGCTCAACCAGCACGCCGAGCACCAGCCACGCCGCAAGGCCGATCCCGATCGGTGCCAGCGCGCCGGACCCTGCGTCGTGCCAGTAGAACTGAGCGGCCAGCGCGAGACAGCCAAAGAACAGCGCCCCTGCCGCCGCGAAGTAGAGGCGTCGCATCACCTTGCCCGCATCGGCTCGCTTCCAGGGCATCAGCGCCCCAAGCGGCAGGGCGAGGAACAGCATCACCATGAACGGCGTGAAGGTCAGATCGAAGAACGGTGCGCCGACCGAGATCTTGGCGCCATCGATGAACTCCCGCACCAGCGGTGCCAGCGTACCGATGAAGACAACCGCACAGGCGACGGCCAGCAGAAGATTGTTCAGCACCAGGGCGCCCTCGCGGCTGACCGGCTGGAACACGCCTTCGGACTTCATCGATGGTGCCCGCCAGGCAAACAGTGTCAGTGAGCCCACGATGGTGACCAGAAGGATCACGAGGATGAACAACCCGCGCTCCGGATCTGTTGCGAAGGCATGGACCGAGGTGATGACCCCTGAACGGACGATAAACGTCCCGATCAGGCTGAGCGAAAAGGCGAGGATCGCCAACAAGATCGTCCACGCCTTCAGGCTTGAGCGCTTTTCCACGACGATGGCCGAGTGAAGAAGCGCAGAGGCAACCAGCCATGGCATGAAAGACGCGTTCTCGACCGGATCCCAGAACCACCAGCCGCCCCAGCCAAGCTCGTAATACGCCCAGTAGGACCCGAGCGCGATACCGATGGTCAGCGAGATCCAGGCCGCCAAAGTCCAGGGCCGAACCCAGCGCGCCCAGGCGGCATCCACCCGTCCCTCGATCAGCGCGGCCACGGCGAACGAGAACGCCATCGAGAGCCCGACATAGCCGATGTAGAGGAACGGCGGATGGATCGCGAGGCCAATATCCTGCAGCAGCGGGTTCAGGTCACGCCCATCCGGCGGCGCGGGCAAGAGCCGCTCGAACGGATTGGATGTGAACAGAATGAAGGCAAAGAATGCCGCGGCGATCAGGGCCTGAACACTGAGCGCACGCGCCTTGAGGGGAAGCGGCAATT
The DNA here is from genome assembly GCA_039821125.1 of Pseudomonadota bacterium. Lineage (GTDB taxonomy): Bacteria > Pseudomonadota > Alphaproteobacteria > Rhodobacterales > Rhodobacteraceae > Thermohalobaculum. Next base: position 68,178 of record JBCBOR010000010.1, on the reverse strand, counting down.
CCCGACCAAAGGCCGCAACCATGCCACCGAAGAGGGCAAGGATCAGCACCCAGAGCAGCATCGAGCCTTCGTGATTGCCCCAGGTCGCGGTGACCTTGTAGATCGTCGGCATCAGCGAATTGGAGTGCGTTGCGACCAGCGCGACCGAGAAATCGGCGGTCACGAAGGCATGCACCAGCGCGGCGAAACTGAGCCCGACGAGCAGGAACTGCATCAGCGCCGCAGGGGCCGCGACCTGCATCCAGTCGGACCAGCCGCGTTGCGCGCCGATCATCGGGACCGTGATCTGCACCATCGCCACGGCGAAGGCTAGGATCAATGCGAAATGGCCAAGCTCTGCAATCATCTAAACCGCCCCTGCGTTTGCGACGCGTAATTCTGCGATGACAGGAGACTTGACGCAAGGCGCGGGAATGTCACGTGTTCGCGTGCCGGCGCGCCCGGGTCTGCCATTCTGCGAAAGCGACTTCCAAGGTCGCGAGCGGTGTAGCGTGTGGCTCGGTCAGGATGAGGGCATGAAGGGCTCGATTTTGGCACCATCCGGCGTGACGGTTGCGAAACTGCCCGGCGGCAGTTCCGCCCAGTCCGCGTCCCCGCGCTCGAAAGGTTCGGACACAACGGACCATCCGTCCGAGCCTGCCGACCGACGATGATAGAGCGACGGCGCAAATTCATCGGACGCATACCGCGCCGCATAGAGCGTCTCGCCATTCGTGAACGCCACGGTCATCCGCATGTGCGGTGTCTCGCCGGACGCACGGCTCAGGGCTTCCATCCGTCCCGTCGCCTGCTCGAGCGCAGCTTTCGGGCTGTCAGCCAACCCAAGACCAAGCGCCAGCAGGAACAAGGCCTCGCTATCCGTCGTGCCATTGCGGTGCGCATAGCAGTCCTCGTCGATCATCATGTCGACCTGACGACGGAACCCCGCGTATCCGCCGACCTGACCATTGTGCATGAAAGACCACGCGCCGACGGTGAACGGATGACAGTTCGTGCGGCTGGTCGCGGTCCCGGTCGAGGCGCGTACATGGGCGAGAAAAAGGTGCGAGCGGACCTGATGCGCGATCGACCGCAGATTGTGATCGGCCCAGGCGGGCAGCACATCGTGATAGACCCCGGGGGTCTCGCGCGCCCCATACCAGGCGATGCCAAAGCCATCGCCATTTGTCTCCGTCTTGGATTCCCGGGCCCGCAGGCTCTGCCGCATCAGCGATTGCTCGGGCGCCGAGATCACGTCCTCGAGATAGATCGGAGCCCCGATATACGCTGCCCATCGACACATCTGCGTCACCTGCCCTTTCGGATTGCCGGTCAGTTCCCGCGATTGTGGGTACGGGCATAAAGATTGGCAATGATCGTCGAGGCTGTCTTCTCACATGTGAACGGCAGGATCGCATGGCAGAGCGCTGCACCAGCCGCGAGCGCCAACTTGCCCGAGAACCAGAGCGCAAAGCCGGTGTGCTGCAGATAGGTCTCGCCGACCGAGCGGGGGTGGTCGAGGAACAGGGCGTTGAGTTTGGCAATCATCGGTCTCTCCATCTTCGCTTGATGGCAAGATGGGGGCATCGGGCGCGCTCGGCATCCCAAAAGATGCCTGAAATATCTTTCTCATGGGATTTTTTTCGAATATTTATGTCAATCATGGAACTGGATTCGATTGATCGCAAGATTCTTCGCGCCGTTCAGCGCGATGCGAACCTGCCGCTTGATGCACTTGGGGCAGAGGTTGGCCTGTCACGCAACGCATGCTGGCGGCGGGTCAAGCTGCTCGAGGAAGCAGGCGTCATCCGCGGGCGCGTCGCCTTGTGCGATCCCGATGCGCTTGATCTCGGTCTGACTGTCTTCATCGCCGTGCGCACTGACCGGCACGATCCGGACTGGCTGGACAGCTTCACCAAGGCGCTGCGCGGGATGCCGCAGATCCTGGGTGCCTACCGCACGTCTGGCGATCTGGATTATCTGCTGCACGCCCGCGTCGCGGATGTGCGTGCCTATGACCGGCTGTATCAGAGCCTGATTCGGAAGGTCGCGGTGAAGGACATCACCGCCAGCTTCGTCATGGAGGAGCTGAAGGAGACGACGGAACTGCCTGTGGACGTCTAGAGATCCGGCGGGTAGAGACCCGGCGGGCTCCTCCGTTCAGGACCAGTCTCGCCCGGCACCCAGCAGCGCTTCGTCATCCTGCGCCTCATCTCGCACGAGCCCACTGCGCTCCGCCGGGAGGATGACCGTGACGGTTGTCCCTTCGTCCTGCACCGATGTGGCCGAGATCGACCCGCCATGCTGATTGGCGATCTTGCGGCACGCCGCGAGGCCAAAGCCCGTGTGCATCCCATCCATATCCGGGCCGACCGATTGGAAGATGCGAAAGACCGCTTCGGCGTGCTGCGGGTCGAAGCCCATCCCGTTGTCCGAGATGCTGAACGCAATCTCTGGTCGTCCCGCGCTGCCCAATTGCCGGTCGTATGTCACTGAAATATAGGGCCGAACATCCGGGCGCCGGTAGAGCAGCGCGTTCTCGATCACGTGTTGGATAAGCTGCCCGAGCAATTCGGGATGCCCCGGCACAACCGGCAGCGATCCGTAATCCACATTGGCATCGACCGCCTTGATCTTGTCGCGGACCCGGTCGAGGACCGTGCGCACCAGATCTTCGAGCGAGACATCCTTCACCTCGGGCGATGACGGGGTGAGGCGCGTGTAGACACCGAAATCACGCAGGACCGCGCGCATATACGCCTCGGCCGCGATGATTCGGTCGACATAGACCTTGCCGCCTTCCGTCAGCGCTTCGCGGTGCTTCGCCTCGAGGCGCTCAGCGCAGTCAGCCATCTTGCGCAGCGGGTTGTCGAGCGCGCGGGAGAGACCGAGGCTGACCTCAGACAATTCGCACGACACCTGTTCGAAGCGACGCGCAACGGCCGAGAAATCCGCGTCCCGCCGCGCCTCGCCCGATTGATCCGAAAACAGCACCAGAACGCGCCCATTCGCCAGCGGCCGGATGCGAATCGAGATGGACCGCCCATCGCTCAGCGTCTCGATATGGTCCATCGGCTCAGCGTCCGAGAACGTCCGCGCCCATCGCGCCCGCAAGGGATGGCGCGCCGGCCCGATATCCAGAACTTTTGTGGCGAATTCGATCTGGTCGGCCACATCCAGAACGGACGCGCCGGGGTGCGCTGCATAGATCGGGAGGTCAAACAGCTCGCGAAACTGATTGTTCGACTTGACGATCGTCATGTTGGGCGCAACGACCAGAAGCGCATCGGGCAGCACCGCCAGCACGTCATCGCCGATGGACCCGGCCATGTCGCATGATGCAACTTCCGACAGTGAGCCTGTCGCCATGCCATCCCTCGCCGCGTCTCGTCCGATTGGAGATACAGACTAGGGCAGGCTCTCTAATAATTCATTTACGGAGATTGACGCTAGGACGATCACTTCCGGGTTTCGACAGCCCCCCCGGCTTTCGTCCAGCCAACCATGCTCTCCGGGTACAGTTTGACGTTGTCGATCCCGGCGATTTCGCTCAGCGCAAACCAGTTGGTCGCCGCCCAGTGCCCGGTGTTGCAGAAACTCGCGATCGGCCGCGACGCGCCGTCCTCGACCCCGGCTTTGGTTGCCAGCGCGGCCACCTCCTCGGACAGAGACATCTGACGATTGTTGTCCCCTTTGAACCAGGTCGAGTGGGTCACTTGCGCCGCGTTCCTCAGCGTTCCCGCCGCCTTGGCCGCCGGGTGCTTCTTCTTGCCCTTGAGGAACGGCAGCGGCCGCGCGTCGATTATCTGGGCATCCGCCCGACCTTCGACGACGTCAAGCACCTCTGCCCGGCTCATCATCCAGTCACCCGACAGTGCAAAGGTCTCGGTCGACCGCTCGGCCACACCGGCCTCGGTTGAAAGATCGTTCCCCGCATTGACCCAGTTCACGAGGCCACCGTTGAGAATCGCCAGCTCGGTCAGACCCGCCGATTTCAGCGTCCAGTAGACCCGCGCTGCCGCACCGAAATCCGTCGCGTTCTTGCCGTGATAGACCACGACAACCTTATCCGCCCGGTCGAGGCCAAGGCTCTGCATCCGCTCGGTCAGGCGAGATGCCTCCATCGGCTGGCCGGGGTTCTCCTTAGGCCCGCGCCAGGACGGATACGGCGCGTTCAACGCCCCGGCAATGGAACCGCGCGCAAAGTCCTTCCCCGAGCGGATATCGAGGATGACAGCGTCGTCAGCCACCGCTGCAAGATCGACGGGCTCCATCAGTTTCTTCCACTCTGCCGCGATGGCTGACCCGGTGAGGGCGAGAGCGGCAAATCCGGCGAGAAGCACTGTGCGCATGAGAACCTCCTTTGCGTTCACGCCTAGATATACAGCCTGAAGTGGGTTTCTTCAAGTTTCACACTATTTTTATGTTTTTATAGGACCTGCCGCCTACAACACGGGAGTCGCCGTGTTCAGGACGTCCCTTGGAAATCTGCGCAGTAGATTATAGTCAGACCGACCGCCCACGCGGGATCACAGTCGCGGGATAGACGAATGTCAGACGAGCAGGCCTCAGGCGAAAACCCTTTGGTGATCTTCACCCCTTCGGGCAAGCGCGGGCGATTCGCGCCGGGCACGCCCATCCTGCAGGCCGCGCGCTCGCTGGGAGTCGATCTCGATTCTGTTTGCGGCGGTCGCGGCATCTGCTCGAAGTGCCAGATCACGCCCAGCTATGGCGAGTTTCCAAAGCACGGTGTGACCGTTGCAGAAGGCGCGTTGTCCGAGTGGAACAAGGTCGAGGAGCGCTACAAGTCCAAGCGCGGCCTCATCGACGGGCGCAGACTGGGCTGCCAGGCGACGGTGCAATCCGACATCGTCATCGATGTGCCACCCGAGAGCCAGGTCCACAAACAGATCGTGCGCAAACGGGCCGAAGCGCGCGAGATCGTCATGGATCCGGCTACCAAGCTCTATTACGTCGAGGTTGCCGAGCCGGATATGCACAATCCAAAGGGGGATTTGGAGCGGCTTCTTGATGCGCTGTGGGAGCAGTGGCAACTCGCCAACATCATCGGCGATCTGCGCACCCTGCAGTCACTGCAACCTGCGCTGAGGGACGGCGAGTGGAAGGTCACCGTCGCCATCTATACCGGGCGGGGACGCTCGGACGGACGGATCATTCAGGTCTGGCCTGGCTTCTACGATGGCACGATTTACGGCGTGGCGTTCGATATCGGTTCGACCACCATCGCGTGTCACCTCTGCGATCTGGTGACGGGCGAAGTCAAAGCCTCGTCCGGCCTGATGAACCCGCAGATCCGCTTTGGCGAGGATCTGATGAGCCGGGTCAGCTACTCCATGATGAACCGAGGCGGCGCCGAGGAGATGACCAAGGCCGTGCGCGAGGCGATCAACGCGTTGATCGGCCAGGTCGCCGCTGAAGCCCGGATCGACCGCACGGACATTGTCGAGGGGGTTCTGGTCGGTAACCCTGTGATGCACCACCTGTTCCTAGGGGTCGACCCTAAGGAACTGGGCTGGGCACCGTTTGCGCTGGCCACGTCGAACAGCCTGACCCTTTGGGCCAAGGAGATCGCGCTGGATATGCATCCCGATGCCCGGCTCTACGTGCTGCCCTGCATCGCGGGCCATGTCGGAGCGGATGCCGCAGCGGTTGCGCTGTCAGAAGCCCCGCACCGGGCCGAGGAGATGACCCTGATCGTCGATGTCGGCACAAACGCCGAGATCATCCTCGGGGATCGGCGGCGGTTGCTTGCCTGCTCCTCCCCGACCGGCCCGGCGTTCGAGGGCGCTCAGATATCAGGCGGCCAACGTGCGGCCCCGGGCGCCATCGAGCGGGTGCGGATCGACCCGGTGACGAAGGAACCTCGGTTCAAGATCATCGGCAGCGATCTCTGGTCGGATGATGGTGGCTTTGCAGCATCGGCAGGCGGTCAGGGGATCACCGGCATCTGCGGGTCGGGCATCATCGAAGTGATCGCCGAGATGCGCATTGCCGGGATCATCTCGGAGGACGGTGTGATCCAGTCGCGGGACGCCATGGGCGGACATGCTCGCATTGTCGAGGACGGGCGCACGTGGTCCTACGTTCTGCATGACGGCTCGGCAGAGGGCGGGCCGCTGATTGCCGTGACGCAAGCCGATGTGCGCGCGATCCAACTGGCGAAAGCAGCGCTTTATGCCGGTGCGCGCCTGCTGATGGACAAGATGGAGATCGAGACAGTCGATCGTGTGATCCTGGCAGGCGCTTTCGGGGCGCATATTTCGCCGCTGCACGCCATGGTGCTGGGCATGATCCCGGATTGTGAGGTCGACAAGGTCGTCTCGGCCGGGAACGCCGCAGGCACCGGCGCGCGGATGGCCTTGCTGAACTCGGCGGCCCGGCGCGAGATCGAGCATATTGTCGGCACGATCGAGAAGATCGAAACGGCGGTCGAGGAGCGTTTCCAGGAGCACTTTGTGAACGCGATCGCTGTGCCGCACAAAACCGCGGCGTTCCCCAATCTTACGCAGCATGTGTCTCTGCCCGAGGTTGCCCCTGCAAGCGGGGAAGGCGGCGAGGACACGGGACGGCGCCGCAGGCGCAGACGCGGCTGACGAAGGCGGCGGAACTCAGCCGGAGGTCGGTCCGCCGATTTTCCTCGCGATGCCTTGCGTGCCCTGCGCCCGCCCACCTGTTGCGATCAGTACCGCCGCATCGCGCGATGAGATCTTCCCGGTCTCGTTCCGCGGCAGGCTGTCGACCACATGGATCCGGCGGGGGACAAACACGCTGTCCAGGGTCTCGCGCAACCCAGTCTTGACGCTGTCGATCAGTGCTCGGCGATCTGCCTCCGGCTCCTTCGGCACAACGAACATGTGCAGGCGATCCTCGCCCTCCACGGTTTCGCGCAAAACCGCACCATCCGCGATCATCGGCAGAGCCGCGAGAACTGCATTCAGCGCGCCAAGGCTGTGCCGTTTGCCAGCAACCCGAACCATGTCGCCACGCCTGCCCGCCAACCGGAAGCGACCGCCTTCGGCAAGCTCGATCTCATCGCTGAGCGGAGTGATCTCGGGCAAATGCGGCGCTGCCGCGCGCCATCCATCTGGGCCGGGCAAGACCTGAAAGCCATCGAGCGGCGTCCAAAGGTCGTCCGATACAGTCCGCCGCCACGCGAGCGATCCGGTTTCGGTGCTGCCATAGATCTCGAAGACCTTCGTGGAGGCATCGGTGTCAACCTCCTCGGCCAGCGCCCGTGACAGTGGTGCCGTCGCTGACAGCACACACCGGATCCGCGGCAGAGCGCGGATCTTTTCTGCCAAGAACTTCAGATGCGGCGGGCTGGTCACCAGCGCGATCGCATCGAGCCCAGCCTCCGCAGCACGCTGATCGAGCGCCTCCAGATCCGCAGGATAGAAGACCGGCGTGTCGTACAGAACATGCCCGTGTGCGAGGCCCGTGAACACGGAAGCCTCAAGCCCATACATATGCTGGTGGGGTGTGGTCCCTGCGACCAAGCATTCCCCTGGCAACATCCCGGCCCGTGCGATGAGTTCCGTTGCAAGCAATGCACCACGGTCAAGCATATGCCATGTCTTGTGATGCGCCACGGGAAGACCGGTCGATCCGGACGTGGAGATTTCCAGGTCTCCTGCAGCCTTGCCCAAAGCCGTCGCAGCCTCCCACGCCTGATCCCGGTCGCGTGGGCTGGCCCGGTCAAGGATAGGATCAATCGCGTCGATCACCAACGGGTTCTGATACCGCGACAGGGCCTGACGCACTGCGCCGGTCGCCCGTGCAGGCGGCAGGACCGTACGCTGCCCGTTCAGCATCGCGGCGGCCAGCAGAACGCTGAAGGGATACCGGCGCCCGGCCATGATGCAGATCGCGTCATGCCCCTCCAGCACCGGTCTGACACGCGCGATGTCGTCAGCGAAGTCTTCGCGGGAAATCGACCGCTCGGGCGTGACGCAAACGCGGTCGGTCCGTGTTGCTGTGCGCCGCCCGCTCACTGGAAGCCCAGACGGGCCCACACGTCCGGCCGGATCATTGTGCGCAGTGTGAGCCCCCAGGTCTCAGGCCGACCGTACCGGAAGGACGCATAGTAGTGCGACAGGGCGAACCAGACGATCTGGACCATCACGAGCGCCGAGAGAAGACCGGCAAGAGCAGGCCTGTGCTCAGCCATTCCGATCGCAAGCGCCGCGGCAATTGCAGTACCAAGGCACATGACGCTCCAAAGCAGACACTGCCCTTCCACGAAGCGGCGAAAACGCGGCTCGATAGGTCTGAGGCCCATGATCTCGATCAGATCGACCAGGATTGCGTTTCGTTCTGAGACAAGGCTCCGTGCAAAGAACCAACTGGCAAGGAGATTCGCTGGCACAATAAGCAGATACGGCATGTATCTGATCTCGGGCATTTGCACCTGCAGCCACATCAGACCCGTGACGGTTCCAATCGCAACGAGCATCGCGACAGCTTCGCCCGCACCACCACGCGCCAAAAGCCGCCAAACAACCCACCAAACAGCATACATCGCAATGTAATCAAGCACTTGCGCCGAGATTGCACCAAAAGCGTTCAACCCTAGTCCGGCGGCCAGTGACAGGGACGCCAACGCGCCCAACCCTGCCATGCGCATGGTCAGGCGCGGTGTTGGTGGATGTAGCGGCTGAGCGCATCGAGCGACGAGAAAATCTCGCGATTGCGCTCGTCATCTGATCTCAACTTGATCCCGTAACGCTGTGCAATCGCGAAAGAAAGTTCAAGCGCATCGATCGAGTCAAGACCCAGCCCGTCGCCGAACAGCGGCGCCTTCGGATCAATCTCGTCCGCTGTCACATCATCAAGCACAAGCACGTCCACGATCATCGCGCCGACTTCATGGCGAAATGTCTCGTCGGACTGCCCCATGCCAATGTCATCCCGCATGTTTTACCTCTTGTCCACCCACAGGCCCAGGCGGGTGCAGATACCGAACAAGCTTGAACAGCGCAATGCGCCACCTCAACCTTGGGTCCCACCTGAAGTCCCCTGCCAACAATGATACCACGGCTTGCTCAATCCCAAGAATATTCTGAGGGTTCAGCATCAAGTGCCGGAAAGTTGGGTCATTTATGTGGTAGATGAACCAGGAAACGAAGGACATGCGTTTGCGGATGGCGCGGTCATAGCGCTCGATCAGGGCGTGCCGCCTTGCAGGACGGGCCTGCGCCTTTAGGATAACGTCAGCCGCCTCCCGAGCGCTGGTGAGCGCAAGGTGCACGCCGGTCGAAAACACAGGATCAATGAAGCCGTAGGCATCGCCGATCTTGATATGGCGGTCGCCGCCCGCCTCGGTCGCCCGGTAGGAGAAGTTTCCGGTCGACCGCAGCGGTCCATCCCGCTCGGCGCTGGCAATCATGGCCCCGACATGGGGGTGGCGCGCGCAGTGCTGCGAGAACAACTCCTCGATCCCGCCGGAGCGTTCCCGCAGGTAGCGACCAGGCGCTACAAATCCGACTGATGTTACGCCGTCGCGGAGCGGGATCTGCCACATCCAACCCGGATTGGTCAGGTGGATACGGATATTGCCGCCGCGCGCATCCTGCCGCCGCGGGATCCCGCGGAAGTGGCCGAAAATCGCTGCAGAGGTATTGCGCGGGTCGGGCCGCTTCTGGTCCAGCATCTTTGACGTGACCGTCGACCGGCCCGATGCGTCGGCCAGAAACTCGGTGGTCCAGTCGATGATCTGCCCATCCGCGCTCTCGGTCCGGACGACCGCACGATCGGCATCCAGCGACAGCACTTTGGCCGATGTCTCCTCAAGCGTGAGAGCGCCTTCCTGCTCAGCACGTTGAAAGAGGATATGATCGAACTCCGACCGGCGCACCTGATAGGCATGATCCGGCCCATCAAACAATGCCCGACTGAAGTCGAAGATGACCTCCTTATCCCCGTCGTCCGAGACGAACTCGGCGCCCGATTTGTGAACGCCGATCTCGCGGACTCGATCGAACACGCCAAGCTCCTGCAGAAGTGGCATGGAATATGGCAGCAGGGACTCGCCGATGTGAAACCGCGGATGGCGGTCCTTCTCGACCAGCACCGTGTTCAGGCCGGCCCGCGCCAGATGCGCCGCCGCCGCGGCACCACCAGGGCCGCCGCCAATCACGATCACATCGCAGCTTTTCTGCACCGGTGTGCGGGGATCTGTTGTCGTCTCAGGGTCAGCCATCAGCTTGTGCCTCCGTCGACCGCAATCATCTGTCCAGAGATATAGCCCGATTGATCCGAGGCCAAGAACCCGATGATGCCTGCGACATCGTCGGGTGATCCGGCCCGACCCGCCGGGCAAAGCTTGCGCAGCGCTTCGAAATTCTCCATCGCCTCGGTGTCAGGGGTGGCGATCAATCCCGGTGCAACGACATTCGCCGTGATGCCCCGGCTGGCATACTCGCGGGTCAGCGACTTGGCGAAGGCGAGGTACCCGCCCTTGGCGGCGGCATAGTTCGTCTGCCCGCGGTTCCCCGAGACTGCCGTGAGGGACGAGACCGCGATCACACGGCCCCAGCGCGCCCGCATCATTGGCATGATCAGCGGCCTGAGCGCCACGAAGAGACCCGAGAGATTAACATCAAGCACCGAAGTCCAATCATCGAGATCCATACCCGCAAAGGGCATATCCCGATGCAGACCGGCATTGTGCACCACGATCTGGATCGGATGATCCGTCGCCTTCGCCTCCAGGCTCGCCAACGCATTGGGAGCGTCGGTCAGGTCGAGCGTCAGGCTTTCGGCACTGCCACCGGAGGCGGCAATCTCCGCCACCAGCGCTTGCGCCCCCTGGGCGTTCGCATTGGCATGGACAATCACGTGATGACCGTCCGCCGCCAAGCGCCGTGAGATTGCCGCGCCAATCGGGCTTGCCCCGCCGGTCACCAAGGCATGTTTCATGTTGCGGCCTTCACCATACTCAGCAGCACCTCGCCAGAGAGGATCGTATCCTCGTCCATGTCTGCCGAGGGCGTCTTGACCACGAAGTGATAGCTGGCGGCAGCATCAAGGGAACTGATCCGCTCGGCCCGGACGGCGAGATTTCCGCCCTCTGGGACGGTGTTCCGGCGAATATCGATCCCATTCATGCTCAGCACCAGACCGGTATGCGCGGCGCCCATGCCAAAAAGCGAGGCATGGGCAGCGGCCGCTTGCGCGCCAAGTTCGGTCAGCGCCGCCGGTTCGAGATGTCCATCGAGGCGCAAGGGATACTCGCTGCCGCCATGCGGCCGGGCCCTGCAGAGGATGGAGTGTTCATCGACAGCCTCGATTGCTTCGATCAAACGCATCGCACCGCGGTGCGGCATCCGTGCCAGAGCTTCTTCAAGGCGCCCACGACCTGCCATGTCACAGAACCTCGGCGCGAAAAGCCAGTGTTCCGCCGCCCGGCAGCGCAAGCACGACCGGTTCTGTCCAGATCCCGCGAACCGCCGCCAAAACGGGAAGCAAAAAGCGCACTGGATTGTTGCTGGTCAGGATGTGGCTCGGCCCTCGCAACGCCGCCGGATCGGTCACAGGTCTGTCGCCGCCGGAAGATACCGACAGACGGGCGATCGAGCCTTCCTCCCGTTGCGGCGACAGCGCGAGCGCTCCGGCAAGTGTCAGATCATAGGGGCGACGTTCGTGCAAAGGCGGCGGGAGGGGCTCGTCGAAGGCAACGAGACCACACACGGTCTGCTCAATCTGCATCTGCATCAGGCATTTCAGCAGACCCGCGGCCACCGAGTCATCGAACGCGGCGATGCTTGTCGCCGGGCCCGTCGACCCCGCAACGATCGAGAACTGCCCCTGCGCCGCATTGTGCACCGCATTCTGGAAGCGAACCGGTTGCAGCATGATCTCCGGCTGGCACAATGCGGCAAGGATCGTGTTGAGCGTGTCGCCCTCTCCACAGGAACTCGCGAAGACCCAAGGCGCCTCTGAGGTCAATACGCCCGCGACCTGTTCCGCCGCCGCCATGGCGGTCAGGGTCGCTGCGCTCAACCGGCGTGCCTGACGGCGGGGAAGCGTTTCAGGCTCTGGGCGCCAGTCCGCGGGTACGTCGATGTTCTCGCCTGCAAACGCGCGAGACAACGCGTCGACCGAGCCAACCCCTGGCCCGCAAAAGCCGAGCGCATTCACATAGATGTCGACGTTCATCCCGCGCTCAGGATAAGGCTGCAATTGCTTCCGCCAAAGCCGAACGCATTGTTCAAGACATGGGTGAGCTTGGTTGAAGCAGCCTCGCGCTGGATATCGCAACCGACATCGTCAGCCTTGTCACAAAGCCCGACCGACCCGGGTCTGAGCCCCTCTTCCATGGCGTAGAGGCTGAGAACGGCTTCGATCGCCCCGGCAGCGCCAAGCGTGTGTCCGATCATCCCCTTCAGCGACGCTGCGGGCCTGCCCGGCCCAAAAACGGATGCCACCGCTGCCGTCTCCGCACTGTCATTGATCGGCGTGGCGGTGCCGTGAAGCTTCAGGAAATCGACCTCGTTGACTTCGAGACCCGCTCTTGCCAGCGCCCTGCGCATCGCCGCTGCCGCGCCCGCACCATCGGGCGGCGGCGTTGACATGCTTGTCGCATCCGAGCTTTCTCCGTATCCGGACAGCACAGGCCCATCCGCGCCGCGCTCGAGCAGGGCAAACCCTGCCGCCTCGCCGATCGACAGCCCATCGCGCGTCGCATCAAACGGGCGGCATGGCGCGCGGGATACAAGCTCGAGCGCCTCGAAACCGTAGATCGATGTCATGCAAAGGCTGTCGACGCCGCCAACCAGAACAGCATCCGCCAGACCGGCCCGGATCATCTGCTCGGCGTCTATGAACGCTTTCGCCGAAGACGAGCAGGCCGTCGAAATCGTGTAAGCCGGTCCACGCAATCCGAGATGGTCAACGAGAAACGCCGCCGCCGCGTGGTGGTCATTGTTGTGTTGGATCGAGTAGTCCGGCGCCAGAACGCCCTCGCCGTTGATCGCCCGGTATGTCGTCTCGAGACGTTCGACGCCCGAGGTCGACGTTCCGATGACTGTGCCAATCCGCGAGGCCCCCCATCTGCTGTTCGCCTCCCGCACCGTCTCGTCAAAACCATCTGCGCCAAGGGCTGCCAGGCTGAGGCGGTTTGCACGGTTGTCATAGTGCGCGAGGCCCTGCGGAAACGCCTCATCCTCGATCCCCGCGACGCGTCCGATGAAGCACTCGACATCGACGTTTGGAAAGTCGCACGGCGTCAGGCCGGAGCGCCCATCCCGCATGGCTTCGACATGGTCCGCGCGACCGCGCCCAACCGCACTGACACCCGTCATTGCTGTGATGCCGATACGGTCTCTGGAGCTTGAGGCGGTTTGAATGGTCACATCCGGTCCTTGGGCGAGTCGATGGGTCGGGTCATGCAGATCCCTAGCATGATCACGACGCCTGCTGAAACAGTTAGACCGATTTCCTCGAGCAGACTGACACCCGAAAAACTCAGTGTGATGAACGCAATGAGGGTCGTGACCGCGCAAAGCATAACGGAGTGCAGAGCCACCCTGGCATCATTGCGTGAGCCGACCAGCTCGGTGAAGACGGCATAGTCGATGGCGATCCCGACGATCAGAGCCAAAGCAACAATCTGGATGATGCTGAAGCCACCGAACACAGCGCCGGAAAGCGCCGCAGCGGACACCGTGGCCGCGGCGCAGGCCAGTGCAATCCTCGCGGTCTGGCGCGCTCGCCGAACCAGGATCAGCAGCACAGTGAACCCTACAAAAATACCCGCGCTCAAGGCGGCGAGCGCCCGAGACTTGAGATCATCCAACGCGACCCCGATCTCGGCTTTGGCATCCTGTACCGCCACGCCGGTAATGTTGGCGGCACTGACTGACTTGGCCACCAACTCAGGGTCGGTGATGTTGTAGAGACGGACCGGCGCCACAAAGCCCGCCCCGTCGACATGCAGCAGCGACGCGATTGCGCGGTTCTTCATCAGATCACCAAGCGCGGCGGGGGAAGGGGCGGCATGTTTCAGGGCGACCTCATAGCTGTCGATTGCATCTGCGGCGAAGCTAGGCTTGAACCCGGCGCGCTCAAGGGCGAGGGGCAAGCTGGCCGCAAGTGTTTCACGCGTTGGAAGTGTTTCGGCTGGACCGGCATCCGGCAGTATGGCTCCCAGCATCTCGTAGCGGCAGAGAACACCATCGCGCTCGAGACCGTCGAGAATGGGAATGAGGGCACGCTGGCGCTCCGCGATCTCCCTCAGTGTCTGTCCCTTGGTCGTCACCCGGATCTGGCCAGAGGGCAACTCCATAAGGTCTCGGAACGTCGAGATGGTTTCCGACACGGGCGGCGGAAGAGCGATCAGAGGATCTTTTCGGTCCTCCGCCATTGCGAACAGACCCAGCGCCATGGCGCCGACAGAGATCAGCAATAGCGCCGAGCGGTTTGGAAGGGAGACAAATCTGATAGGCAACCGCCTTGTGTATGGTGCCAGAGGTGGCAGCGCCGGTGCGATCCCTGTGGCAACTATCGCCGAGACCAGGAGTCCCACCGCGACGAGCACTCCCATTTGTGCCAGCACAGGAACGCCAGTCCCGGTCAGCGCGAGAAACGCAATCGCAGTCGTCGCTGCGCCGATCAGGATCAAGCGAACCGCACGCTGGCGCGCGGCTTCACTCTGTCCATGCGCCATCAGGTGCAGCGGATAGTCCATGGCAAGCCCGAGAAGCGTCGCTCCAAAACCAAGCGCGATCACATGGATGCCGCCGAAAACGCCCGTCACAACCAGCACTGCGCTTGCGAGACCCGCGGCAAGTGGCAGAAGGCAGGCGAAGATTGCGCCGGGTGATCGCGCAAGGATGACCAGCCAGATCAGCAGCAACGCGGTCGCGATGCCCCCGAAGAGCTGCGATCGCCAAGCAATCTCGCGGGAGACGCGTGCCGTGATGGATCGCGGCCCAAGGATCCGGACCGCCGTCCTGTCCGCAGCGTTCTGGATGGCCGCATCGAGAGATGCCTGCGCATCCGAATCGAAGGGACCATCCGTGAGATCCGCGACGATCAGATTGGTCCTGCCGTCCTTGGCGAGCCAAAAACCCATCTCGTCAGTGTCCGGCCGTGGGATGGCTTTGAACTGGTCGATCACGCGGCGGAAGCTGCCTGTCGGGTCGCGGAGATAGTACTGCGCGAGCGCAGCATCCTCGAGGCGGCTGAGTGCTTTGCGTGCAGCGGTCAACTCCTGCACCATGGCTACGGTGTTGAACGCGTCTGCCCGAGGCGGCGCAAGCGCGAACCTGTGGCGCCATAGCGCTTCGATCAGGTCAGGCTCGGGCTGGCTCGGGCCGGTCGAAACGCTTGCAACCAACAGGCTCGAGCGCATGACCGTGGCAATCCGCTCGACGGCGGTATGGCGCTGCCCGGCCTCCTGCGCGGATACGGCGATGATCTGTGTGCGCCCCTCACGGGTATCAAGCGAACGGGAGGCCGCGCCAGCATCCCCCAGCACGGCACGCACATCGGTATCGATCTCGGTCACCCAAATGGCCGACCCGGCGAGCACCAGAACCAGCGCTGCCGCGCTCCAAATACGGATCATTCAGGGGTGCCGAGATGAATGGTACGGCGCGTCCCGGTCGCCTCGACAATGTCGACCTGGCGGACCCGAGCCCCGCAACCTGACACGGTCATCACGCCAAGATCTGCATCGAGATCGGGGAAGGCGAGGGTCCAGCCGCCGGAGCCCTTGGCAGGTGCAAGCGCAACGGGCCCGAGAAACGCGGCGACATTGCCCGTCATCACCGCCCTGAGCGTCCGAAGGGTCGGCTGCATTTTCGCCGGGATCGGCAGGACGTTCTTGCTGCCAGAGCTCTCGGACGTCAGCGACAGCGTGGTCTCGCCGATCACGGCCGTCTCCGCCTCGGGCACCCGTTGCTGACGCACCAGTCGGCCATCTTCAACCGACAGCGACCCTTCGGCGACCTCGGGCGCGGCGAGAGCGGGATGACCAATTTCCTCGCGATAGGGTATCGCGCGTCCCTCGGGATCGGGGATAGTCGCAAGTAGGCTTGGCACATCTGCAGGCATGGGCGCAGCACATCCGAGGCCGTCACTCGCCGCGGCGCCAGATATCAAAGAAATTGAACCAGTTGTAAGGATGACGGCGGCACATATCCGACAATGCATCCGCATAGACTTGAGCGAGTTCACGGCAAATCCTGTCCCGGTCGCAACGTGGTACTGCAGCGCCATCATAGATCTCGGTAAAGGTGATGTCATATGATCTCAGCCCCTTGCGCGGTGCAAAGCAGAGGATCAGTGGTCGTTGCGCCAGGATTGCGCAGTAGTATGGAGCGCGCGGGACCTTGATCGGAGCCCCGAGGAAATCGACCGTGATCTCGCCACGCGCCATATGCGTTGGCATACGGTCGCCAAGGAATGCCACGAACTGACCGTCCTCGAGCGCGCTGCGCACAGCCAGCATGGCGGAGGGCCCGTCACGGACATCAATCACGGCGGCGGCAACATCGGGATTGATGGCATTCAGCACCGCGGACGACGCTTCGGCATTGTCCTGAAACATCAGGTATCGCACCTTCAGACCGGGCAGTTGCCGATCAAAGGCGCGCATCGCCTCGAAGCTTCCAAAATGCGCACCGAGCAACACCCCGCCTTTTCGGGACAGGTGATGCTCGTCGATGATGCGCTCGCCCGAAGCGTCGATTGTGAAGCCATCGGTCTGGTCCGCCAACAGCTTGACACGCTCAAGCACGACGAACGCAAACGCGCAAACCTGGCGATACCTGTCGGCGAAGGTTGCCGGGCGGCCATAGACTGTCTGGAAATAGCGCGTTGCGCCCTGCGCTACGGTCTGCCCCGGCAGGAGCGTGAAGTAGAGTGCGATCCCCCAGATCAGCGGCGCCGTGATCCAGTCCGGCGCGTGCATCCCCATCCACCGCATGAAGAGCAGAAGCGATCTGTTCCCGCGTTCACGGGTCCGGCGCCAGGCGGGAACCGACTGGCTCATCAGCGGTCGGACAGCACGACCCGTGCAACCGCAAATGCCCCCTGCCCATCCTGGAACTGCACTTTTGCGTTTGCACCGTTGCGGGCGATATCAATCGAGAACGGCTGATCCGGGAGCAAGGGGCGCTGGAACTTCATTCGCTCGATCCGTGTGATCTGGATCTCCTTTGCGGCCAGACATCGCGTCAGATAGGCAAGGATCACCGCGCCGGGCACCACCGGGTTGCCCGGGAAGTGCCCGTCCAGAAACCGGCTTTGCGCGGGAAAGCCGGTCTCATTGGCGAAACTGAGCGCGGTCACGGGACCCGTGTCGCCGCAGGATCAGCCCAGCTTGGCGAGACTGACCTGCGCCTGAATGTCCTGGCGCAGGTTCTGCACCCAGCTGTTGTAGTTGGGATGGATCTCGTTCACCTCGGCGTCATAGTTCAGATCGGTCGAGTCGAGATAGATGATGGAAAACGCCGACGTGTCGTAGAGCACCCGCACCTTCGCGGTGTGTTTCCCACGGACATTGATCGTTCCGATCATCTCGCCCGGTCCCTGCTCCTCGAACTGCCAGCCGCGCTGGACGCCAGCGCGGATAATCGCCACCTTGTAGTCGTTCAGCGTCAGCCCACTGGCCGAGGCCGATGCGGGTACGGCGTAAGTCTCGTTTTCGATTTGAACGACGGTTGCCGCCCGGCATCCAGCCAGAACCATCACCGACAGCAGCATCGCGCCAACAAACTTGATGTTCATAATCGTCATCCCCTGTGGCAAGCGTCCAAAAACTGGACACCCAAGACCTAACGCAGCAAGCCGACGGCAATCAACAGACCGCGTAACTTAAACCTGCGGCGCACGATGAATTTCGTGATGGCGCAGACAATCGACCAGGTATCGGTGAACGGTCGATAGTGGCTTGGCCTGCTGACAAAGCCTGAGTAGCGCGCTGCAATCGGGACGCGCACAAAGCGGCAGCCAGCCTCCGCCGCGTGCAGAAGGACAGCCGTCTCGAACACGAAATGAGCCTGCAGGTCATCTGGGACAGCCGTGCGCTTCCAGAGCGAGGCCGGGTAGAGCCGCATGCCGCACTGCGCATCACGCAAGCGGCGCTCGATCGACCAGCCGACGAAGAAATCGCCAAACCTGATCCCGAACGCGCGCCCACGCGGCATGGACGCGTTGTCAGAAAACCGGTCGCCAAGGATGAACGCTTCGGGGTCGGCCTGCGCAGCCGCGAGAAAGGCCGGAATATCGTCGGGATCGTGCTGCATATCCGCATCAAGCGTCAAAACCCCATCGAACCCGGCGGCAATCGCATGGTCGATGCCCTCGGACAATCGCTGGCCCTTTCCACGGTTCTCCGCATGATCGAGAAGCTCGATAGCCACCCCGTCCAACGCCGCGACGGTCTCGTCCGTCGAGCCGTCGTTCACAACGATCACATGATCGACATGGCAGAGGGCGCCTTCGACAACCTGGCGGATGGTGCCCGCTTCGTTGTGCGCTGGGATCAGAACGCAGTAGCGCATCGGCGGAGCCGAGCAGGAGGCGTTATCGCACCGCCTCGTATTCCGAGAAGCAGCCGAGGACCACGTTGTGGCTGACCTGACTGAACCCCGCTTCGCGCAGGATCTCGGCGACCTCCTCGCGGTCGGTCATCTGGTCCATCGTCTCCCAGTAGTACTTCATCAGGCGATAGGCCTCGCGGTCCCAGCTGAAGATCAGAGTGAACCACGGCAGGATGTGCTTGAAGTACGCCGTGAAGAAGAACCGCCCGACAGCGCTGTCAGGCACAGTCACATCAAGGATCAGTGCCTTGCCGCCGTCTTTCAAGACGCGCCGGAACTCGGCAAAGGTTGCATCAAGATCATCGACATGGCGCAGCGCAAAGCCCATCGTCAGAAAATCGAAGCTCTGATCCTCGACCGGCAGGCTCTCGGCGGTGGACTGGTGATGGACGCACGGCACGGTCTTCTTGGACTCGGCGATCATGCCCGCAGATGGCTCGACGCAGACAACCTGATCAGGGTCCTTGATATGGTGCAGCAAAGCCCGTGCCACCGGGCCTGTGCCGGAAGCGACGTCAATGGCTTTCATGTCCGGTTTCAGCCCGGCCCGCTTCAAGGCATCCCTGCGATAAACCTCGCCCGAGCAGAACCAGCCCCACCGCGCAATGCTCTCGTAGTAAGGCGCTGTCCGGTCGAATATGTCGCGCAGAAACTGTTGTTTCTGATCGCGCGTCTCGTAATACTCGCCCACCACAAACGGCTTACGGCTGTTCATCGCACTCTCCCCACCAAGCGGTACAGATCTCGAGCCCGTTTATCGGGCGCAGGCGCGCAAAGCCAGACCAAGACGACAAAATTGTGTCCCATGCGGTGATATAGCTGCGCATCTCAGGGCCGTGGGAATGTGCGGAACGGGGCCCACCGCGCGCGCGCGCAGATAAATCATGACGCCTTGGACGACTGGCGCGCCTCGTGGTCTGCAAGCAGACGTCTGATCCCGGTCTCCAGATCCATTTCGGGACGCCATCCCAGGACCTCTGAAGCGCGGGTGTTGACGAAATGCAGGCCAGCACCGGTTGGCAGGCGAACACGACCATCGTCCACGATGTATTCCGGCTCGATATCGACCCCGGCAATCCGCGAGACCAAGGCAACCAGATCTCTGGTCGAAATCCCCAGCCCGCCCGAGATGTTCAGCGCAACATCCGTCGCATCGGCCTCCAGCGCCATGCAGACAGCCCGGGCCACGTCGCCGGCATATACAAAATCCTTCGACTCGCTGCCATCGCCAAACAGCTGTGGGCGCTTGCCCCGCATCAGCCGGTCATAGGTCTCGATGATGTAAAGCGCGTTCGCGGCCCGGTAGTGCTGATTCTCGCCGTAGACCGTCGAGAAACGCGTGACCACATAGTCCAACCCATGGGTTTTGTAGAACAACCGGCAGAGCTGCTCGCCAAGGATTTTGGTCGACCCATAGGCCGCAGCAGCGGCAGGGATGCCCGCATTGTGATGGGGTGTCTCCTCGGTGATCCCGCCACCGATCCCGTAGCCGTAGACTGCGTTGGACGAGGCAAAGACGATTTTGCCGACGCCGCGTGTTCGGGCTGCCTCGAGAAAGTGGCCGTGACCGCGCACGTTCAGGTCGATCGCCTCGATGGGCGCGCGGGACAAACCGAGCGTCATGTACGCCGCCAGATTGACCGCGCCGTCGATCCCCTCCATGTGCGCGGTAATCTCGTCCAATCTCATCAGATCACCGGGCACCATCGTGATCCGCGGATCACTTTTCAGACCGCCCAGCGCGTCTTCGGCATCGAAGGCGATGGGATCGAACACGACGACCTCGGCCACATCGCGCGCCAGCAGCGCCTTGGCCAAGTGCGACCCGACGAGCGACCCGCCGCCTGCGACCAGGACCCGGCTGCCCTTAAGAACGATGCCCATCTTCACCTCCCTGATAATCATTGCACCCGTGCCAGAAGACCATCGACAGCTTCGGGTTCGCGGGCAATAGAAGATAAGGGGAAGCGCGAGACCTGAGGTTTCGCCGATGGGAGCGAGGGTTCACATGCTTGACGGCGCGCGACATACCATAGCGACCGGGCTTGGCACGCGTGTTTTCTTTGGCTGGGTCATGGTCGCCGCGGCAGGTCTTGGCATTTTCGTCAGCGGTCCCGGTCAATCCCATACCTTCAGCGTTTTCGTCGGCCCGATCAGCGCTGAACTGGGCATCTCCAACACGGAAATTGCCTCCGCATATGCCGTCGCGACGGTGGCGGCTGCATTCCTGCTGCCGCTGATGGGCAAGCAGGTCGACCGCCTCGGCCCGCGCCGCGCGCTGATCTACATCAGTTTCGGGCTTGGACTGGCATGTCTGTTCTTCGGGGCGGCTGCCAATTTCCTCTGGCTCGTCATCGGGTTCGGGTTGCTCAGGTTCCTCGGCCAGGGCTCGATGATGCTCGGGTCCGCCAATCTCGTCGCGCACTGGTTCACCGCAAAACGCGGGATCGCGATGAGCCTGATGGCGCTCGGCTTTGGCCTGTCGATGGCCGTACATCCGAAACTCGGGCACTGGCTGATCGAGATCATGGGCTGGCGCGAGGCTTGGGTCGTTCTCGGCCTGACAACATGGCTTCTGATGCTGCCGGTTCTGGTCCTGATCGTGCATGACAAGCCCGAGGATCTGGGCCTGCGGCCCGACAATGCCGCACCTGTGGCCGAGACAGCCAATGACACGCCCGTTCTCAGCGGTCCGACAAAGGCCGAAGCGCTGCGCCATTCGTCGTTCTTCATTCTATGCGCGTGCTGGTTCGCGTTCTCCAGTCTGGTGACCACCCTGCACTATCACCAGTTCAACATTCTCACCGGGCAGGGCATCGATGCCGACTGGGCAACCAATGCGTTCACGATCTCGGCGATTGCGATGGTCTGTGCGATGCCGCTGGTCGGACGGGCCTGCGACAAGATCCGCACCCGCATCGTTCTGGCCATCGGTCTTTGCGTTCAGGCAGGATCGCTGATCGCGGTTACCCAGGTGACGAGCACGCCGAGCCTGATCGCGTACGCAGTCATCTTCGGCCTGAACAACGCCTTCACGATGACGCTGTTCGGCTATCTTTGGCCCCGCTACTTCGGTCGTAAACACCTCGGTCAGATCCAGGGGACCGGACAGATGGTCGCCGTGATCGGTGCATCGCTCGGCCCGCTTCCCGTGTCATACGCCTTCGACGTTCTCGGCGATCCCAGGATGACACTCATGGCGCTTGCGGCCTTCCCGGTGCTGATGGCTGCAATCGCGGTGCTGGCGCTGCGCACGCACCCGGCGACAACCGGCACCGAACATCTCGAGTAGGCCGGGAGATAAGCCCGCACAAAAAATGCACAGCAAAAGTGCGGCCGATCCGCAACGCTTGGATGGTATGGCCGCGATTTCTCCTTTAAACTGTCACTGTTGATGCCTTAGCTCCACCTCAACCGAGGGGGGCCTGACCTTTCAATGCGAGTGCTGGGATTTTTTCTGACGATGCGTCTTTTTCGAGCCGGTGCAACAATCTCAGTGGTGCTGATCGGCCTAGCGAGTGTCCCGGCTCTGGCGCTGACAGAAGCCGATGTCGAGCCTACCACCGGTCCCAACGAAGCCTATGAGCGCACGATCCGCGGAGAGAGGGTCGATTCCGAGATCATCTACCTGCGTCCCAGCGCGCCGTTCGAGCCGGACGGGGATATCCGGATCGACGTCCCGGAACCGGACGACGTGCAGGACTCATCCTCCTGGGGGACCGAGCGCTGGTTCTGGGTCATCTTTTTCGGCGTGCTGCTGGCCTTCCTGATTTTTGTCATCGTGAAGAACAGCGGCGCCGTGAAAGTCTCGTTCAAGGCGACGAATGAGCAATCCAGGCGCAAAGCCGACGCGCCCTCAAACGGCATGACGATCGGCGCCTCGTCCGATCAGCCGATCGACAGTTTCCTCGAGCGTCTCAAATCCATGGCCGACCGACGCGAGGCGCTGATCCTGCTGGTCAGCCGCGCTCTGGAGCTTGCAGCGGAGAAGAACAACATTCGCCTTGGCCGGGCGCAAACAGCGCGCGACGTGGTGCGTGTTTTGCCGAAATCCTGGACCCATTTCGCTGTGATCCGCCGCCTCGTGCGCGAGGCCGAGATCGTCCATTTCGGCGGACGCGATGTCAGCGAAGAGCGGTGGGACGACTGCCTCGCCGCAGCCAGGCCAATCTTTGCGGGGGCGGGCACGAGATGAGCACCAACCCCACGACCTCGTCGATCGCGAAACGCGGCAGCGGGAACGAGATCCTTGTGATCGGCGGTGTGATCGTCGCTGTTCTCGCCCTGCTCTGGCTGTTCAATTTCGACAGCAACCGCGCCCTGCAACGCTCGGCTTCGGGGTACAACGGCCTCGTGAGCTGGCTGCGCGGCAATGACATCGAAGCCCGGTCATTCCGCGGCGGCGCCCGCCTGACCCAGGGGACCATCGGCGTGCGCATCCTTCCGCTCTTTGATGTCGACCTGAAGACGGATCAGGAAACACCGACCACCCGGGCCGAAGTCATCGCGCAGACCACCGAGAAGGATCTGGAACTGTGGATCTTCGAGGAGAAAATCTCGTCGCTGCCAACCCTGGTGGTTCTGCCGAAATGGCGCGCTGGCATGCGGATGCTGAGCGTTGCGCACAAGGACCTTCTGATCCCTGAGCAGGACCTCAACCGCCTTCTGTCGCAGATTGGCATGCCGGTCGGGCGCCTGCGCCGCGATCCCGGTGGGTTCGCGGATGTCGGGCACGGGATCGCCGGACAGGAGTTCCGTATTGGTGTGCTGCACACCCAGACCCTGCGCAACAGCGGCTGCAAGACCCTGCTGGGGCTCGAGGACGCACAATTGCTGGTCGAGTGCAAAGCGTTCGATGGCAATGTCTACTGGGTGCTCGCCGATCCCGATGTGTTGAACAACCATGGCCTCAGCCGGTCCGAAAACGCCGACGCGGCGCTTGCGATCCTTCAGGCGATGGAGGACTCCAGTGCGGACATCGCACCGGCATCCTCCGGGAGCGATGGGGAAGAGGCCTCCGCAAGCCACGGCGTCGATCTCTCGAAACCTGTCGTGGTCGATCACACGAACAGGTTCCTGACGGTCGAGGACGGCTACTACGGCGGCAACGATTACGAACGCGACTGGAACGATTTCGGGCGCATGTTCGTCTGGCCCTTTACGATGATCTGGATCGCCTTCGCCTTAGTTGGCGCACTGGTTCTATGGCGGGCATTCACCCGGTACGGCCCGCTGGCGCGCGTCTACGAGGACGAACCACGCGCTTCAAAGGAAATCTCGATCGCCGCCAAGGCGCGCCTGCTGCGCCTATCGAACCATGATGGCGCTCTGCTCGAGGCGCATATCAAGGCGCGTCTCGGACAACTTGCCTCGGACCTGCTCGGCCCGCACAGGCCGGCGGATCAGGACCCGCTGGAGGTGCTGACCCGGCTTGTCTCGCGCAAATCACCCGAATTGGCGCAGGAACTCGCCGACGCCTCGGCAACGCCGCGCCACGATAGCGGTGACCTGCTCCACCATCTCGACCGTTTTGAAGACTGTTACAACAAGGTGCACCATGAATTTGGACGAACTCCAGTCGCTGGCTGAGGCCATTCGCGGCGAGATTGGCAAGGCCGTTCACGGCCAGGACGAAGCCATCGAGATGCTGCTGATCGGCATGTTTGCACGCGGCCACTGCCTGCTGGAGGGACCTCCAGGGACCGCGAAAACGCTGCTAGCGCAAAGCCTTGCCGCCGCGATGACCCTTGATTTCGGACGCATCCAATTCACGCCCGACCTGATGCCGGGCGACGTGCTGGGGGCCAACATCTTCGATTTTGGGTCGAACGAGTTCAAGCTGACCAAGGGGCCGGTTTTTACCGACATCCTGCTGGGGGACGAGATCAACCGCGCTCCGCCCAAAACGCAGGCGGCCCTGCTGCAGGTGATGAACGAGCGGATCGCGACGATCGACGGTGTGGATCATTCCCTCGGCGATTGCTTCTTCGTGGTTGCGACGCAGAACCCGATCGAGCATCAGGGCACCTACCCCCTGCCCGAGGCGCAGCTGGATCGCTTCCTGTTCAAGATCCTGGTGGAGTTCCCCGAGGAAGAGGCCGAGTTCGAAATCCTGCGCCGCCATTCCATGCAGGCGCTCGATCACAACGCACGGCGCGAGGGGATCGCCCCGGTTGTCGATCTCGAGAAGATCCGCGCAGGCCGAGATCTCGTGGACGGCATCCGGCTGGATGAGGATCTGATCCGCTACATCCTGAACCTTGTGCGCGCGACCCGCGACGACCCCGAGGTCTCGCATGGCGCCTCGACCCGTGCTGCGGACTCACTGGCGGGTGCAGTGCGCGCCTACGCAGCGCTTGATGGGCGCGACTATGCCATTCCTGACGACGTGAAGTATCTGTTCGGGCCATCGATGCGCCACCGGATCGTGCTCGGCCCGACGGCAGAGATCGAGGGACGCACCCCTGACGCCGTGCTCGAGAACATCGTCAATCAGATCGAGGCACCGCGCTGATGCGCCCATCGACCCGGCTCATGTGGCTCTCGATCGCGGCCTTCGCGATATCGATGCTGGCCATCTCGATCGAGGATCTGCCCAACGCGACGGGCCTGATACTGTTCGGGCTGCTGGGTCTTTTGCTGATCGCGGATCTCTATCTCAGCCGGGCGCGTGGAGGGTGGCGTGTCGACTTCTCTGGTCCGGACGAGATTTTCACCAATGAGACAGGGGAGTTCACCCTGGATGTGACCGCCGATCAGGCCATTCCGCGCGATCTCAGATGCAAGCTGGCCTATCCGCCGGGACTGGAAGGGCCGGAGGAAGTGCACTTCGAGGCCACGCAAGACGGGGCGCAGAGCACCATTGGCATGCGCGCGCGGCGCCGCGGGCGCTGGCCGATCGAACGGCTATGGCTCGGTTGGGCATCGCGTCTTGGGCTGATCCATTTCTGTCCGAAATTGCCGCTGGAGGCCGAGGTCACCACGGTGCCCAACGTACGCCCGGTGCAGTCGGGCCAGATCGATGTCACGGTGCGCTCGACCCTGTTCGGCGTGAAGGAGAACATCCTCAAGGGCGAAGGGTCCGAGTTCCATCAGTTGCGCGAGTTTACCTACGGCATGGATCCGCGCACCATCGACTGGAAGCAGTCGGCCCGCCACCGCGCGCTGGTCGCCAAGGAGATGCGGGCCGAGCGCAACCACCATGTGGTCCTCGCGCTCGACAACGGATTTCTGATGCGCGAGGAGGTTGCGGGCCTGCCCAAGATCGACCATGCGGTGAATGCGGCGCTGGCGACTGCCTGGGCTGCCGGGTTGGGCGGGGATCTCGTTGGGCTTTTCGCATTCGACAGCCAGCCGCGGATGTACCTTCCGCCAGAACCCGGTCGCCCGGCATTCGCCAAACTGCGCGCACGCACATCGGAGCTCACCTACAACAGTGTCGAGACGAACCACACGCTCGCAATGGCGCATCTGCACCAACGCCTGAAGCGGCGCTCGCTGGTCGTGGTGTTCTCGGATTTCGTCGACACAACGACCGCGGAACTGCTGGTCGAGAACATCTCGGTCCTGAACCGGGCGCACGTGATCGTTTTCGTCGCCCTCCGCGATCCGTCGTTGGAGGCAATCGCCAACCGGGCACCGGATGACCTCAGCGATGTGGCCCGCTCGGTCTCTGCCGCGGAGATGCTGCGCGAACGGCGCGTGGTGATGGAGCGCCTCTCGCGCCTCGGTGTCTTCGTGGTCGACGCCCTGCCCGAGGCGGTGACCGCCCGGCTGATCAGCACCTATCTCAACATCAAGTCGCGGGAGATCATCTGATGAGCGAAGCGACGATCCGGTCGACCCGTTTCCGTGCCGAGCGCGAAGCCGACTGGCAACGGCTGGAAAAGATTGTCGCGCAGACCGAACGCAGCGGCGTGCGATCGCTGGGGTTTGATGATGCGCGCGACCTCGCGGTTCTCTATCGCCAGGCCATGAACTCGCTCTCTGTGGCGCGCGAAATCTCACTCGACAAATCGCTGCTCGACTATCTCGAGGCGCTGTGCAGCAGGGCCTATCTCGCGGTCTACGCTCCGCAGGAAAGCCTTGGCGGCTTGTTCCGGCGCCTCTTTGTCTACGGCATCCCGCAAGCCATGCGCCGATCAGCCATCCCGCTTTTGCTCGGGTTTCTGGCCATGGGGTTGGGCGCACTGACCGGGTACATGCTCTTCCTCGATGACAATACCTGGTACAACACCTTCATGCCCGAGGGCTTGGCCGGTGGCCGCGGTCTGAGCTCGAGCCGCGAGGATCTGCTCTCGGTGATCTATCAGGACGATACGAGCGCCTTGGATGAACTCGGTGCGTTTGCCTCGCATCTCTTCTCCCACAACACGACGATCGCGATGTTTGCCTTTGCTCTGGGGGTCTTTGTTTGCCTGCCGAGTTTTGCGCTCTGCGCCTATAACGGCCTGATCCTGGGCGTGTTCGTCGCGCTCCACGTGGATCGGGGCATCGGGATGGACATCTTCGGATGGCTGTCGATCCACGGGGTGACCGAGCTCAGCGCCATCTGTATTGCCACGGCGGGCGGGTTCCGGCTTGGCCTTGCCGTGCTCTTCCCCGGGAACCTGCGCCGCCGCGATGCGCTGAGGCGCGAGGGGCGTGACGCCGTCAAACTCGCGATCATGGCCGCGATCATGCTGTTTGCCGCCGGACTGCTGGAAGGCTTCGGGCGACAGCTGGTTCAGGATCTGGACACCCGGCTGATGATCGGCTGGGGCGTCGGGGCGCTCTGGCTCTCGTGGATCCTGTTCTCAGGCCGCGGCCAGGACCGCAAGGCGGCGAAGGAATGAGCACGCCCGCCATTGTCAAGCGCGCCCGCAAGCAGCGCAGCACCCGCGACGGACGGATGATCCGTGACTTTCGCCCGCCTGAGGGCGTGCCGCTGAACTTCGAGGTTGCGGGTCTCGGGATCCGGCTGGCCGCACAGATCACGGACCTGCTGATCACATCGATGTTCGTGCTGGTGCTGGTGCTCTTTCTGGCTGCTACCGATCTCGCTGATGGATCGGCACTCTGGATCATCGCCTCGCTCTCATTCTTCTTCATCCGTGCGCCCTATTACGTGCTGGCCGAGCTGATCTGGAACGGACAGACACTGGGCAAACGGATCTGCCGCCTGCGGGTGGTCAGCGCGGATGGGCGCAGCCTGAGGCCCTACTCGGTGACCGTGCGCAACCTGATGAAGGAGATCGAGGTTTTCTATCCCGGGACAATGATGATCTCCGCCGCCGCACTAGGGCCTGGCGAGTACATCATCCTGCTCATCTGGATCGGCGTGCTGCTCGCTGTGCCCCTGACCAACAAGAAACGTCAGCGTCTCGGTGACATGATCGCGAACACCTATGTGATCTACCAGCCGCAGGCCATCCTGATGCCCGATCTCACGACCCGGCCAGCAGCAGAGGCACGAGAGAAATTCGCCTTCCTGCCGCATCAGCTTGATCACTACGGCGCTTACGAACTGCAAACACTCGAGAAGGTTCTGCATGTGGACACCTCGGGCCACAGCCAGGACATCGCACGGCGGCACAGGCGGAACCTGAAGGCCATCTCCGAGAAGATCCGCTCGAAGATCGACTACACGGACAAGGTCGACGACAAGGATATCCCGGAGTTCCTCGAGGCGTTCTACCTCGCCCAGCGCCGCTATCTCGAAAGCCGCAAGCTGTTCGGCGATGCGCGTGAGGACAAATTCCACAAGCACGACGAAAAGTCGGCGGCGCTTTGACGACCGAGGCGCTCGACACCCCGACGCCACCGCGCCCGAAACAGATCCTCGGGATCGGGGATATCGTTGCAAAGACCCTGGCGATCTTCTTTCAGCGCCTGCCGGTGGTGATCCTGCTGACGCTGCCTGCCGCGGCATCGATCTTCGGTATCCTCTATCTGGCACTGTCCGAGTTCGAGCGGGAAATCGTTGGCATGCTCGGTTTGTCCGGTCGCATGGGCGACACGATGCTGGGATTCCTGACGTTCTCGACAGCGCTTGGGACAGGGGCGGCTTTGGCCTCGGGTCCCTTGGCCGGGGTCGCACAGGCCTTTATTCGCGGGACCAGAACACCCGTGCGCGCATGCTTCCTCGCCATGTTCCGCAAGACGGTCTTGGTCATTCTGGTCGGGATCCTGATCGCTGCGGGTGTAATGTTCCTGATGTTCATGAATGCGCTGCTGCCTGGTGCCTATGTCGGCTTTCTGTCTCTGCTGATGTCGCTGACCGGCGGCATGTACCTGCTCGCACGCTGGGGCCTCGCCCTGCCGACGATCTCACAGGAACGCATCGGCTTTACCGCGTTGAAACGCAGCGATTGGCTGAGCGCCGAGTACCGCTGGCAGGGGACGGGCACGCTGGTGCTGAGTTTCGTCATCTCGGTGATCTTCGGCGGGGTCTTTGTGGCCGGGACAGCGCTCGCAGGCGGCTACCTCGTCTATGAGGTCATGGGGATCTCCATCCCGAACAAGCTGCAGGAGGTGCTGCTGTTTCTCGACTTCGGGCTGGGTCTGAGCATCACGATCGCAATCCTGACACTCTCGATTGTCGTGCTGCGGCTCAGACTGATCGAGATCAAGGAGCCCCCGGACATCGAGGATATGATCACGGTCTTCGAATAGCGCAGGTAGCGCTTTGGGCGGCAGGTCAGACCGCAGACAGGTGCAGCAATATCAGGTACGCTCGCCGAGACTTATGCCTTTCAGACTGACAGGGATTGCCATGAGCGATGTGACCGCGAAACCCGCCGCCTTGGGCGTCGGTTCAATTCTGGGCGAGGCGTTCTCGCTCGTCTTCAGCAACCTCGTGCCGATGATGATCATCGCGACACTGCCCGCCATCGCGGGTGTTCTGCTTGGCCTTCTGATCTACGGCCCCGTCAGCCTGAACCCGACGCTGGCCATGACCGACCCCGAAGCCTACGTGAACGAGATCGCCGGGATCCCGCAGTACATGACGTACCTTCTCAGCATCTTCGGCTTCGTGTTGTGGGGCTTTGCCGCCGCGGCGGTCACTTATGCCGCGTACGCGACGCGCTCGGGCGAGGAAATCAGCGTACCGCGTGCCTTGTCGACCGGTCTGAAACATATCGGCCCGGTCGTGCTCTGCATGCTGATCGGCGGTATCGCGGTCTACGTCGGGTTGGTCTTCCTGATCGTCCCCGGCCTCTATCTCGGTGCGCTCTGGTTCGTGATTATGCCCGCCATCGTGATCGAGGGGGTGGGATTTGGCGCGTTCGGGCGCAGCGCTCGCCTGACCAAGGAGTATCGCTGGCCGGTGGTCGGCCTGCTCCTGCTCTACGGCCTGATCATGTTCGGGATCTCGTTGCTTTCAGCCGGTCTGCAGTTTGCCTTCGCCTTCCTCGGAACGCTCGGCATCATCTTGGCCTTGATCTCAGGATCGCTGGTATCCGGCTTCTTCTACGCCCTGGGAGGATCGATCGCAGCACTGACCTATGCTCGACTGCGGGAGATCAAGGAAGGGACCGAGATGAGCTCGCTGGCCGAGGTCTTCTCGTAGCAGGCCTACGCAAACCCGTTCATTGAAACGAAAAAGGGCGCTCCGAAAGCGCCCTTTCCTAAAGCCGACCGGCGTGCTCGAGGCGGAGACCTTACTCCTCCGATGCCTCGGCCTCACCTTCAGGCGCGGCTTCACCTTCGGTCTCGTCGTCTTCCGAGCCTTCGGACATAAGCGCCGATGGTGCCGAGATGTTGGCGATCATGAAGTCGCGGTCGGTGATGGTCGGCGCTGCGCCATCGGGCAGCGTCACGTCCGAGATCCGGACCACGTCGTTCACGTCCAGCCCGGTCATATCAACGGTGATCTGCTCCGGGATCGCGCTGGCACGGACCCTCAGTTCAATCTCGTTCCGCACAACGGTCAGAACGCCGCCCTTCTTGATGCCGGGGGCTTCTTCTTCGTTGATGAACTCCACCGGAATCATCAGGGTGATGCGCGACCGCTCGGACAGGCGCAGGAAGTCCGCATGGATCGGCAGATCCTTCACGACATCGCGCTGCACACCGCGGCAGATCACGGTCTGCTCGGTGCCGTCCACGTTCAGCTTGATCAGGGTCGACAGGAATTTCCCTGCCCGCAGCAGCTTCAGCAGCACAGGCTGCTTGATGTTGATGCTCTCCGGGTCCTTGTTGTTCCCGTAGATAACACCCGGTACGAAACCCTCACGACGCGCTTGACGGGCAGCCCCTTTGCCCACACCGGCGCGAGACGAGGCTTCGAGTTCGATGGTCGAGGCCATTGCAACGCTCCATTGTCAGTTTTCAGACCGCGGAGATCCTCCAGGGGTGTAAGCTCCGCGAAGCGCGCTCTCTGACGCAGATCAGGGTCAAATGCAAGAATATTCAGTACGTGCGATCCGGTGTAGCCCGCTGGCACCCGCTGACCGCCACATCAGTCCCGTAAACAAATTTTATGCATCTTTTTTAAATTTCACATTGACAGTTAATTTGGATATCGGCATACATGATCCCACAGGCGCAATTGTTAGGCGCCCTGACCAAAAGCGTAAAAGACAGTGAATTTTTTAACCGAGCGATACCATCGAAGGATCATACTAATGCCATCCGGAATTTTCGTCCCAGTGCCCGACAGCGATCGTCACAGTGCCAATCTGCGTATCTTTCGTCGCGCCACCCTGTCCCAGTTCCGTAAGTTGCTTCGCGCGCACTGAGATCCGGCGGAGACGGACCGGCGCGTGCGTCTCCGGGCTTTTGGAAATCGCGGGTGATCAAGACCGCCCGCGAAAATCCGCTTTCGGAAACACCCCCAACACCTTGAAGTGCTTGGTGAAAAACTTCAGCTCTTCAAACGCGTTCTGCACCGCGTTGTCCTCGGGATGCCCCTCGATCTCGGCATAGAACTGGGTCGCGCTGAACATGCCGCCCATATAGCTTTCCAGCTTGACCATGTTGATGCTGTTGGTCGCAAAGCCGCCCATCGCCTTGTAGAGCGCGGCAGGCACGTTGCGCACCTCGAAGAAGAAACTCGTCATGGCGTTGCCGGTGCCGGGCTCTTCCTCGATCCGCTGGCGCGACATCACAAGGAACCGCGTGGTGTTGTCCGGATTGTCCTGAATATCCTCGGCGAGGATTTCGAGATCGTTCAACTCGCCCGCCAAAGGAGAGGCCAGCGCCGCGCGGGACGCATCCCCTGCCTCGGCGATCTGCGCCGCAGAGCCCGCCGTATCAGCGCCGATAACCGGATTGATCCCGTGTTGCGACAAGAAGCGGCGCACCTGCCCCAACAGCACCGTGTGGCTCTGCGCCGTTTTCACATCCGCCAGCGCCGCCCCCTTGGGACCCAGCAGGTTGATGCGCACGGGCACGAAATGCTCGCCAATGATATAGAGGCCCGATGTCGGCAGCAGGTGGTGCAGATCGGCAACCCGGCCATAGGTCGAGTTTTCGATCGGCATCATCGCCAGATCCGCCTCGCGCGTTCGCACCGCGTCCAGTGCGGCCTCGAAACTCATGCAGGGCAGCGGTTCCAGATCGGGATAAACTTCGCGGCAGGCCATGTGCGAGTAGGCCCCCAACTCCCCCTGGAACGCGATTTTTCCAGAGTTTGTCGTCAACACAAGAACCTCATGGCAGGCCCCTCCTTCTGGCCGGTGACGGCGATTGGTCGCGCCTTCTACATCTTGATAGCGCAGGGGGGAAGGCGCTAAGTCCTCCGTCAGCAAAAGCGCTGGGGATCGGCGCAGGTATGTAAGGTGGGCCGGATGAACTCGACGTTCGACAAAATCATGAATGCAGTTTTCGGAAAGATCATGATGGCGGTTTTCGGCGCCGGATTGGTGTTTCTGCTTCTCAACTTCTTTTCGGGCCAGATCTACGGCACAGGGGAAGGCGGCCACCACGGCGACGAGGTGCTGGCGTTCGCGATCGAGATCGAGTCCGGCGACGAGGCCGCAAGTGAGCCCGAGGAAGTTGATCTCGCCTCGCTCATCGCATCCGGCGATGCGGGCAAGGGAGAGAAGGTCTTCAACAAGTGCAAGGCCTGCCACAAGATCGAAGATGGTGCGAACGGGGTTGGTCCGCACCTCTGGGGCGTGATTGGCCGGGACATCGGTTCGGTCGATGGCTATGCCTATTCCGGCGCGTTGGCCGATCTGGGTGGCACTTGGGACCTCGCGGCGATGGACGCATTCCTCGAGTCGCCCAAGGGTTACGCCGCTGGCACCAAGATGGCGTTTGCCGGCCTCAGCAGCGCTGAAGACCGGATCAACCTGATCATCTACCTCAACGACGCAGACGGCTCACCAGAACCGCTGGAATGATCCGGACGCAAGAAAGTTGGAAAGGCCGCCGCACAGGCGGCCTTTTTTGTTTCAAGCCGCGTGAAAATACAGGCTTAAAGTCTGAAAATCCTCACCCATCCGTGCGAGCCGCTTGAAACACACCGGGCGTCGCCCTAACCCATAAGAGAGCACGGCAGGGAGAGTGAAATGAAGCTGACACGGCGGGATTTCGGAATAGCCTCCGGCGCAGGCGCAGCGATGGCGCTGATGCCAGGCTCGGGATGGGCAGCGACCGCAACTTCACACGGACTGTCGGCATTCGGCGATCTCAAGTACCCGGCGGATTTTCCGCATTTCGACTATGTGAACCCAAGCGCGCCCAAGGGCGGCACGTGGTCGACAGGCTATGGCAACGTCACATTCGACAGCTTCAACCCGTTCATTCTGAAGGGCAATTCGGCCATTGGCGTGAATGGACTAATCTTTGACTCGCTGATGACCGGGTCAGGCGATGAGGCCGATGCGATGTACGGCCTGATCGCCGAGAGCGCGGAACTGCCCGAGGATCGTGCCTGGGTCGCGTTCAACCTCCGACCGGAGGCGCGGTTCCATGACGGCTCGCCGATCACCTCGGAAGACGTCGTGTTCACCTACAACATCCTCATTGAAAAGGGCCACCCGTCGTATCGTGTGCTCCTAAGCCCGGTGCAGTCCGTCAAGGCCGAAGGACCGGGCCGCGTGGTGTTCACCTTCGACCCGGACGCCGCGAAACGCGATCTGCCAATGCTGGTTGCAGGGCTCTCGATCCTTTCGAAAGCCTATTACGATACGGTCGACTTCGCCGAGTCCTCGCTGACACCACCGCTTGGAAACGGGCCTTACAAGATCGGCAAGTTCGAACAGGGGGCCCGCGTCGTCTTCGACCGGGTCGAGGACTATTGGGCTGCCGACTTGCCGGTGAATGTCGGGCGGCACAACTTCGATCAGGTCCGGTTCGAGTATTTCCGCGATCGCTCCGCGGCGTTCGAAGGCCTGAAGGGCGGGACGTTTCTCTTCAACGAGGAATTCTGGTCCAAGTTCTGGGCAACGGCGTACACGCCGGAGAACTTCCCGGCCATCGCCCGCGGCGACGTTGTCACAGACACCATCCCGGACGAACGGCCGGCGGGCAGCCAGGGGTTCTGGTTCAACATGCGGCGCAAGAAGTTCGAGGACATTCGCGTGCGCGAAGCGATCGGGCTCGCCTTCGATTTCGAATGGTCGAACCAGCGTCTTTTCTACAACCTCTACACCCGCACGGACAGTTTCTTCGAAGGTGGTCCGATGCAGGCAGAAGGACCGCCAAGCCCTGGCGAACTCGCAATTCTGGAAAAGTTCGCCGACAAATTGCCCCCTGAGGTCCTGAGCGGCCCGGCCTTCGTGCCGCCTGTCACCGATGGCTCCGGACGCAACCGGCGCAACCTGCGCAAGGCCGCGAAACTTCTGGACGAGGCGGGCTACACCGTTGTGGACAAGGTCCGTCAGAAGGATGGCGTGCCGCTGGAGTTCGAGTTCCTCATCGGCAGCCAGGGCTTTGCCCGGATCGCGCAACCAATGGTGCAGAGCCTCGAGAAGATCGGCATAAACGCCTCTCTGCGCGAGGTCGACCCGGCGCAATACAAGAAGCGCACGGACGATTTCGACTATGACATCGTGGTCGATCGCAAGTCGATGTCACTGACCCCGGGGGTCGAGTTGCGCAACTACTTCCATTCCTCGAGTGCGAACTCGCAGGGCTCCCAGAACACAGCCGGGATCGAGGACCCAGTGGTCGATGAGTTGCTCGACCTGATCGAACGGGCCGAGAACCGCGAGGCGCTGACCTCGGCGGTCAAGGCACTGGATCGGGTGCTGCGGGCGCAGCATTACTGGATCCCGCAGTGGAGCAAGGGCAGCCACACGATTGCCTATTGGGATCTCTATGACCGGCCCGAGACCAAGCCGAAATACCAGCGCGGCGTGATCGACACCTGGTGGGTCGATGCCGAAAAAGAAGCCAAGCTGAAAGCGGCAGGCCGCATCTAGAATGACCGGACGACAGCCTTCCAGAAGGGTGCGTGGATCATGCACTCTGCGCACGCCGGACCCGGTGGCGAGGGACAGCTGAGCCATGGCCGCCTATATTCTCCGTCGCCTGCTGCTGATCATCCCGACACTGTTCGGGATCATGTTGCTGAACTTCATCATCATTCAGTTTGCACCCGGTGGGCCGGTGGAGCAGCTTCTGCTGGAACTTGAAGAAGGCCACGGCACGGCGACAGAGAACTTCGCCGGCGGCGGAGACGGCGGGGCGCAGCAGATTCAGGTCGGCTCGGATGGATCTTACCGTGGTCGCCAGGGGATTGATCCGGATCTCATCGCGGATCTCGAGGCACAGTACGGCTTTGCCCGGATCGTCTGTACCGAGGGGTATGAAGGCCCGCGCACCGCTTCGGCCGAGGCATGCGAGAAGCAGGCGATCCCGATCTACGAACGCTTCGGCATCATGCTGTGGAACTATGTCCGGTTCGATTTCGGCGAGAGTTTTCGCCGGTCTGAGACCGTGATCAATGTGATCCTCGAGAAGATGCCGGTGTCGATCTCGCTTGGCCTCTGGACCATGCTCATCGCATATGCCGTGTCGATCCCGCTGGGTATCCGCAAAGCGGTGAAGGATGGCACGACCTTCGATACGACGACCTCCGGGATCATCATTGCTGCCTTCGCCCTGCCCGGCTTCCTGGTGCCTGTCGTGTTGCTCGTGTTGTTCGCCGGGGGGTCATATTTCGACTGGTTCCCCTTGCGCGGGCTCCAATCCGAAGGGTGGGAGGATCTCAGCCTCGCCGGCAAGATCTTTGACTACTTCCACCACATCGCCCTGCCCGTTCTGGCCATGACCATCGCCAGCTTTGCCACACTGACGCTGCTGACCAAGAACTCGTTCCTGGACGAGATCAAGAAGCAGTATGTGCTGACCGCAAAGGCAAAGGGCCTGACCGAGGGGCGCGTTCTCTACGGCCATGTCTTCCGCAACGCCATGCTGATCGTGATCGCAGGTTTTCCCGGCGCCTTTGTGAACGCGTTTTTCGCAGGGTCGATCTTTGTGGAGAGCGTCTTCAATCTCGATGGCCTCGGGTTGCTGGCCTACGAGTCCGTGTTGACGCGCGACTATCCCGTGGTGCTGGGTTCGCTCTACATCTTCGGGCTGATGGGGCTGGTGATCAAATTGGTCTCCGATCTGGTCTATGTCTGGATCGACCCCCGGATCGACTTCGAACGGCGCGAGGGCTGAGGGATGTTCCGCCTGTCCGATCTCGACCGCCGCCGTTTGCGCAATTTCTGCGCCAATCGAAGGGCTTACTGGTCACTCTGGATCTTCCTCGGGATCTTCCTTTTCTGCCTCTGTGCAGAGCTGGTGGC
>JBCBOR010000010.1:0-31801 GCA_039821125.1 Pseudomonadota bacterium | reverse complement strand
AACGACAAGCCGCTTCTGATCAGCTATCGTGGTGAGTTCTATACGCCCATCACGACCGCCTATGCCGAGACGGATTTCGGTGGTGAGTTCGAGACCGAGGCCGACTACACCGACCCTGTACAGACCTGCCTGATCCGTACGGGCGGCAATTTCGAGCCATGCCTCGATGAGGCCGACGGGCTGGGTGAGGCGCCGATCCTGGAGGGACAGGAAGAGGGCTGGATCCTCAACCCGTTGGTGCCGTTCAGCTATGACACGATCGACAAGACGGTCGAGTTTCTGCCCTCGCCGCCCGACAGCCGCCACTGGCTGGGCACGGATGGTCAGGGCCGCGACGTGGTCGCGCGGATCATCTATGGCTTCCGCCTGTCGGTGCTGTTCGGGTTTGCCGTCACCATCATCTCGGCTGTGATCGGCATCATCGCAGGCGCGGCGCAAGGGTTCTTCGGCGGATGGGTCGACCTCTTCTTCCAGCGGCTCGAGGAGGTGTGGTCCTCGATGAATCTGCTTTATGTGCTGCTGATCGTGGTCTCGGTGCTCAAACCGACCTTATGGGTCATGTTCGGGATATTCGTCGCCTTCAGCTGGGTCAGCCTGATTGGCGTGGTCCGGGCCGAGTTCCTGCGCGCGCGCAACTTCGAATATGTTCGCGCGGCGCGGGCGTTGGGGGTTGGTGACTGGACCATCATGTTCCGCCACCTGCTGCCCAACGCGATGGTCGCAACGATCACATTCCTGCCCTTCATGTTGACCGGCTCGATCAGTCTGCTGGCGGGGCTCGACTTTCTCGATCTGGGTCTCGGGTCCGACTATCCCTCGCTGGGAGAACTGGCCAACCAGGGCAAGAAGTACCTTCAGGACACCTGGCTGGCGATCTCGGCCTTCTTCACCTTCGCGATCATGCTGTCGCTGCTGGTCTTCGTGTTCGAAGGCGTGCGCGATGCGTTCGACCCGCGCAAGACCTTCCGGTGAGCGGGCCCGCGACATGACCAACCTTCTCGAGATCCGCGATCTTTGCGTGACCTTCCGGACGGAAGATGGAACGGTCGAGGCGGTCAAGAACGTCTCGATCGAAATCGCACCGGGCGAGACGCTCGCGCTGGTGGGCGAATCCGGCTCCGGCAAGTCGATGACCGCGTTGACAACTGTCCAGCTACAACCGGAATCGGCCGAGGTCACCGGGTCCATCACCTATGACGGCACCGAGATGATCGCCGCGCCCGAGACCGACCTGCGCCGGATCCGTGGCAATGACATCAGCTTCATCTTTCAGGAGCCGATGACATCGCTGAACCCGCTGCACACGATCCGGCGCCAGATTGCCGAGAGCCTGACGCTGCATCAGGGCATCAAGGGCGCCGAGGCAGACGCGCGGGTGATCGAATTGCTGACCCGCGTCGGCATCCGCGACCCCGAAAGCCGTCTCGATGACTGGCCGCACCAGCTGTCGGGCGGGCAACGCCAGCGCGTGATGATCGCCATGGCGCTGGCGAACCGGCCAAAGCTGCTGGTTGCGGACGAGCCGACCACGGCGCTCGATGTGACGATCCAGGCGCAGATTCTCGAGCTGCTGGCCAAGCTGCAGCGCGATGAGGGGCTGTCGATGCTCTTCATCACGCATGACCTCGGCATCGTGCGCAAGATCGCCCAGCGTGTTGCCGTCATGAAATCGGGCGAGATCGTCGAGACCGGTCCGACCGCCCAGGTCTTCGACCATCCGCAGCACGACTACACCCGCACGTTGCTCGAGGCCGAGCCGGCGGGCACGGCGGACCCGGTCCCCCAGGGCGCAGACACGATCCTCGAAGGCGAGAAGATCCGCGTCTGGTTTCCGATCAAGCGCGGCCTTCTGAAGCGTACGGTCGGGCATGTGAAAGCCGTCACCGATATCGATGTGACGCTGAAGGCGGGCGAGACGCTGGGCGTTGTCGGCGAATCCGGGTCCGGCAAGACGACACTTGCGCTTGCGCTGATGCGGCTTCTCGCCTCCGAGGGGCGGATCAAGTTCGACGGGCGCGACGTGCAGACGATGGCGAAACGCGATCTGCGCGCGCTGAGGCGCGACATGCAGATCGTCTTCCAGGACCCCTATGGCTCGCTCTCGCCGCGCATGTCGGTGGTCGAAATCGTCTCCGAAGGCCTGGGCGTACACGGGCTCGGTGACCGGGCGCTCTCGAAACGCGACGCCGTGGCCGCGGCCCTGACCGAGGTTGGCCTGCCACCGGAAGTCATGGACCGCTACCCGCACGAATTCTCCGGCGGGCAACGTCAACGCATCGCGATTGCCCGCGCGATGATCCTGAAGCCGCGCTTTGTCGTGCTGGACGAGCCGACCTCGGCGCTCGACATGACCGTACAGACCCAGATCGTCGAACTGCTGCGGGACCTCCAGAGGAAATACCAGCTCGGCTATCTCTTCATCAGCCATGACCTGAAAGTCGTCCGTGCGCTGGCGCACAAGCTGATCATCATGCGTCAGGGCGAGGTGGTCGAGACCGGCCTGTCGGAGCGCCTGTTCGAACGCCCGACCACGGATTACGCCCGCGCGCTGATGGCCGCGGCCTTCAGCCTCGAGGCTCGGTCCGGCGCTGCCGATTGACGCCTCAGGACGCCCGGCATCCCGGACTTAAGGCGTTGCCCCCTGCAGGACCGCGCCCACAACCTCGTCAAACGCCGCGAGGATCTCGCCCGCATCCGGCTCCGGCGCCTCATCGTCTTCGCCCAGAAGCTCTGCCAGCATCTCGCGCAGCAGCGCAA
The DNA here is from genome assembly GCA_039821125.1 of Pseudomonadota bacterium. Lineage (GTDB taxonomy): Bacteria > Pseudomonadota > Alphaproteobacteria > Rhodobacterales > Rhodobacteraceae > Thermohalobaculum. Next base: position 29,044 of record JBCBOR010000010.1, on the reverse strand, counting down.
CGCCCTCCGGGCCCGCAGAGCGATGGACCCGAACGACCGTCTCGTCAAAGCTGAGCGCCTTGCGCCGCCCCCGGCAATAAGCGGCAAAGATGAGCCGGTCGAAATCCGTCATCTCCTCGGTACAGACCTTCACCGCCTTCTGGAACCGAACCGGAGGATCATCGGCCAGCCGCACCGCCGCCGCCATGATCGAATAGACGGCGTGGTAGAGCACCTCCGGCGCATCATTGCCCATATGCGCAGGCAACTGCGGGATATGCCCGTGCAAGAAGAAGGCATGGTTCTCGGCGGCCGTCAGGACGAATTCCACGTCTTCGAGCACGTCGGGCGGGATCAGTTCCTCCGCAACGCCGTCCGTGTCGCGCGCGCGCAGCTCCTCCGCCGTGATCGAGGCCGGCTTGACGCCTAGCGACTTGGCACGGTTGAGGCTGCTGGGGTGGCTGTCATAGGGGTGCTCGGTCCGCGATTTCAGCGCGTACTTTCTGAGCGCCTCGGCAATCTCCGGCGTGACAAGGAGACGGGAGAGATCATCGAAGCTGCGGCTCAGGCGCTGCGGTGTCAGCAGGCCCAGCCGGATCCGGGCGATGTGATCGGCAACCAGATCATCCCAAAGCTTGGCATAGAGCGGGATCTTGAAAAGCGCACTCGCGACGGCCCGGGGCTCGGCCACCTCTGTCGCGGCATCATCGGCCTCGAACTCGCGGATCCGGCTGATTCGCCGGACATTGCGGTGAAAGGCACTCGACAGCATGCCCAGAAGCGCCTTGGCAGGGTAGCGCGCGATCGCCGTCAGGATCACGGCCAGAGCAGGACCGGAATCAGCTGGCCCCTTTTCCTGATCCAACTGATACCGGGCCCCGTCGAGCGCCACATAGATCGGCATGAACCGCATGGAGTAGTCAGTGTCACGGCCCCGGAAATGCCCCAGCTCATGCCCGACGATGGCGATGAACTCCTCCATCGCCAGCACCCGCATCAGCGTCATCGACAGAAACAGCGTCCGGCCCTGACATCGCCCGTGCAGCCCCTCGCCTGTCAGGATCACCCGTCCCGAGATCACCCAGAATGTCGGCTCGAGGCCCACCACGATCGAGTCGGGCGTCTCGGCTCCGAGCACCTCGGCGATCTCATCGACCAGTTCCCATAGCGCCGGCGCCTGGTCACGGGTGACCTCGGCGGCGCGCACCTGCTGGAACGGATCGACATTGATCGCCGCCGCACCCGCAACAACCGCAGCCGCCGCCCCGGTGATGCCAACGACCGTGAAGCCCACGATCGCCAGCGGCGGGTTGCCGATATGGGCGAGATAGAGCGTGATCAGCGCAGCCAGCAAAAGAGCACCCTGAACCAACAGATTGACGACCACGAGGATCGTCGCCACCGGCACAAGCCTGCGAAAGACGGCGACATTCAACCATCGGTTCGTCCCGCAGATCATCGCCGAGCCAAGGAACAGCACGATCGGCGCGGCCGCCGTGATGAGCGCAATCCACGAGAGACTGTCGAAATACCAGAGCAGCCCGGGCGCATCGCACTCTGTCCCGCGCTCGGCCCCGCGCGTCAGAAGCTGCAAGGCGCAGAGCGCTCCGAACTCCTTGCCCTCGAGCAGATAGGCACCGTCGCGGCTGAGATATCCAATCCAGAACAAGCAGCCAACTGGCAGCGCGAGCACCACAACAATGCGCAGCAGATTTCCGAATAACGCCATGCACCACTCGCCAGCCGACCCGTTGCGCTACATTACTCCTCCGACTGGCGGGGTACATCCAGAAGTTGACGATTTTTTGGGCTTCTGTTTCTGGTAAATTTTCCTGTTTTGTTCTAGTCTCGCGGGATGGACGTTGCAGCAAAAATGACCGACCGCCCCGGAGAACGCCTCGCACGCGGGGTATGCCGGATGTTGCTGGACGAGGGCTTCGCCCCGCTGACCGAGTTTCCGACCAAAACGCGGCGGCGGATGGACATCTGCGCACTCGGCCCAGCCGGAGAGATCTGGTGTATCGAGGTCAAGTCCTCGCGCGCCGACTTTATGGCGGACAGCAAGTGGCACGAATATCTCGATTGGTGCGACCGCCTCTATTTCGCGGTGCCCGATGGCTTTCCAGAGGAGATCTTGCCGGCAGAGCACGGATTGATCCGCACCGATGCCTACGCAGCCGAGGTCGTACGCACGGCCCCCGATGCCAAGCTTGGATCTGCCCGGCGCAAAGCCATCACCTTGCGGTTTGCACGGCTGGCAGCGGAACGTCTCGATCGGGCTCTCTGATACCGGGTGAAGGCTGTTTCGACCGTTCGGTCTGCGCGCTGGCGCGCAGACACTCAGGATCGATCAGGCCCCACCCCCGCCCCCCACGAACTACCATACGGGTCTGCTTTGCAGACCCGTATGGTAGTTCGTGGGGGGCGGGGGTGGGGCCACCGCGCGGGAGCAGGAGCACGGCGCAGCCGTGATCCTGGGAGTGTGCAACCCGTCTCAGATCTGGGAGAGGACAGCCAGCAGGACCACCGCGATTAGGGCCAACGCCATGGCGATGTTGATCGCGCGCTGCGTTCCGGGTGCCAGATCCAGCCGCCGCAGAGTCACGCCTGCATAGAGCCATGCCAGGTGCACCGGGATCCAGATCGCGTTGACGATGGCGAACTTGAGCGCAATCTCGACCGTCAGGCTTTCGGGCCAGAACGCGTAGCCCGAAAAAATGATGTTATTCACCGCATAGGCTTTCGGGTTGATCAACTGCAACAGGACGCCATTGACGATGCCTGGCGCGCGCTCGGCCTCTATGAATCCGACCTTCGCTCCGGCAAAGGCGATCTTGCCGGCGAGATAGACGAAGTATGCCACCGACGTCCAGACCAGCACCGTGCGCAGCCACGGCGCTGTCAACACGATCGCCGCAAGGCCCGAGACGACCAGCACTGCTGTCAGGTTCGTCCCGAGGAACAGCCCTGTCAGGAACCGCAGCCCTGCCCGCCAGCCGAAACCAGAGCCGACACCAGCTGTCGTGAGCACGCCGGGTCCGGGGGTGATCAACAGGAAGAAGATTGCAGCGGCGAAGCTCAGCATTGGGACCCAACCCGGCGGAGGTGCCAATCCCGCCATGCCGATCCAACAGAGATGCCGTCATGAATATCAGGTCTCATCAGGCTCACCAGGTTCGCCGTCGCGATGATCTGCGCCGACCGCATCTGCGACGCATGCATATCCGTCCCGTGCCAGCAGGGCATCCAGACCCTCGGCAATGCGCCCCCCAAGGCTGACGCCGTCATAGATCATCGCCGTGTAGAGTTGCACCGCCGAGGCGCCGGCCCGGATCTTCGCATAGGCCTCTTCAGCGGTTGCGATCCCGCCAACCCCGATCAAGGGCACGGAGCCTCCGGTCAGAGCATAGAGGCGGGAGAGCACCGCGGTCGATCGCTGGAACAGCGGCGCTCCTGAGAGGCCGCCTGCCTCGGTCCCGGCCGCCGAGCGCAGACCAGCGCGCGCCAGAGTGGTGTTGGTCGCGACGATGGCATCGATCCCCTGCGCCATGGCAACCTCAGCGATGTCCACGATCTCGGCATCGTCAAGATCCGGCGCGATCTTCAGAAAGACCGGCAAGCGCGGTTTGCTGCCGCTCAGCCCGTCCCGGATACCGACCACGCGACCGAGAAGCGCACTCAACGCCGCCCGCCCCTGCAGGTCGCGCAAACGCTCCGTGTTTGGCGAGGAGACATTGATCGTCGCAAAGCGAACATGACCGTGAAACCGCCGCAGGACCGCGATGTAGTCCTCGGCCTTGTCCTCGGTCTCCTTGTTCGCCCCAAGATTGACCCCGACAACCCCGTCGAACGGGCGCGCGGTGAGGTTGGCGAGAATTCGCTCCATCCCATCATTGTTGAAGCCGAACCGATTGATCGCGGCCCGGTCCTCGGTCAGACGAAAAAGCCGCGGTCGCGGGTTCCCGGCCTGTGGCCGCGGCGTGACGGCACCGATTTCGGTAAACCCGACGCCGGTCCGCAGGGCTGCACCAACCGCAACCGCGTTCTTGTCGAACCCTGCCGCGATGCCGACCGGATTTGGCAGCGCAATCCCGGCGATCTCGGTCTCGAGACGCGGCGCGGTCACCGGTCCCGCGCCCCCGGCCAAACCGGCGTCGAGCGCACGAAGTGCAAACCAATGCGCCTGCTCGGGGTCGAGACATCGGAGCGCACTCAGGCCGAGCCGTTCCAGCACCCTCATGCGAGCGGCCCCTGCAAGCGCGCGCCTCTCATGACAGCTCGTCGGGAAATTCGTGCCCGTTTGGACCGAGCGCAAGCGATGTTGCCCAGGCGACATCCGCGAGCCGCAAGGGAGCATAAAGATGCGGGAACAGCGCTCCGCCTCGGGATGGCTCCCATTTCAGGGCCTCACCAAGCGGCTCGGGCTCGAGTGTAAGCAACCAGAGGTCGGGCTGCCCCGCAAAGTGCTTTGCGGCGGTCTCGCGCACCTGCTCGGCGGTTGAGAAGTGGACAAACCCGTCCGCAATATCGATGGGCGCACCTTGTGTCTCGCCTGCCTGCTGCAACGCATCCCACTGCTCTGCTGTCAGGATCTTGTAGATCACGTCACCATCCCACCGCACGTTGCGTTCCCTGATCCGGCGTTAGAGGATCGCTCCCGTCACCGCAACCGCAGCCTGGACCTTTCACCTGCTCGATCAATCTCATTTTAGGGAAATTTTAGGAATTGACCGCTAGACACGGTGATGTTCCGGAACGAGACGACATCTCCCTTGGCTGGTGACGCGGCGCATGGGGGCTTGGGACCAACGGCAGGCCTGCCGCCCTTGCAACTGCACCACGGCGATGCAGTGCAAATCCACCGCCAGACACATGCTTCGGCGCATGGCGGACCTTCCCGAACGAGATTGCCCTGAATGGATCCGCACCGGTCTTGCGGCTGCGTGCCGGCTGCTATGGCGGCCTCTCGGCGTCGTCCGATGCATGTCGTTGGCGCACCGGTCATCCGGGCTTGCGCATCAAGACCACATCCTTGACCGGGCTCTCGCAGGACCATCCCCGTTGGCTGGCGATCACATCGAACGTCTCGCGGCGGTAGAACACCACATGGGTCGGATCCTTGCGGTAGTGCCAATCGGCAAAGCGCGCATCATCCGTCTGAAAACAAGTCATCACGGCAAGCCAGCCGCCAGGGCGCAGCAGTGTGTCGAGACGGGTAAACTCCTCCGCCGGGGTGTGGAAATGTTCAGCCACCTCGGTGCAGGTGATGAAATCATAGGTATTGGACAAAACGGCGGGGTCACGCGCAAAGAACGGATCCCATAGCGCCACATCATGCCCGGCCTCGCGCAGGACAGCCGCCAATGCAGGCCCTGGCCCACAGCCATAGTCGAGACCCGACCGTCCTGGCGCAAGCCGCGCAAGCAGCGGATCCGACAGCCGCGACAGAAACCGGCGATACCGGGGATCGTCCGGATCGTTCTCGTGGTGGCGATAATGGGCCAGCTCCGCCTCCGGCCCCGGTCGCTGGATCGGGTCGAGAAACGTCGCCGCACAGGCGTGGCATCGCCAGTACCGCCGCCCATCCAGCTGGGCGAAGGCCCGTGTCGACGAAGCCCGGCACACGACGCAGGCGCAACACCCCGTAGGGTGCGTCCGTGACGCACCCTCGCTGAAAGATCTCAGGCCAGATGCCCCTCGGTCTTCGCCCACTGATAGGTCGCGTCGAGGCAGGTCTCCATCGGCGCGAACAGCTCGTCGATCTGATCCGTGGTGATGATCATCGGCGGGCACATGGCCAGCGTGTCACCGATGGCGCGCAGGATGACACCATGGCCAAGCAGCTGGTTCATCAGGTACGGCCCGACCTTGCCCGGTGTCGCGAACCCGCTGGGATCGCCATGGGCCGGGGCCACCTCGATCGCGCCCATCAGGCCGATGCCGCGTACCTCGCCCACCAGCGGGTGATCACGATACTGCGACAGCTTCTCCTGGAAATACGGCGCCACCTTGCGCACGTGACCCAGAATGTCGCGCTTCTTGTAGATGTCGAGCGTGGCGCACCCGACCGCGCAGCCCAGTGGGTGCCCGCCATAGGTATAGCCATGGCCCAGCGCGGGGTGGCGTGCCGACTCAGCCTCGATCGCATCGGCCATTTCCGCGTTGATCGCCACCGCTGACAGCGGCGCATAGGCGCCGGTCAGCTGTTTCGCCAGCGAGGCGGAGGTCGCGGGTACCGACAGCGTCTCTGTCCCGAACCAGCTGCCCGTGCGCCCGAACCCGCAGATCACCTCGTCGGCGATGCAGAGCACATCGTACTTCGCAAGCACCTCCCCGATCGCCGGGAAGTACCCCTCGGGCGGCACGATCACACCGCCCGCACCCATGACCGGCTCGGCGATAAACGCCGCCACCGTGTCCGGGCCTTCCGCCAGGATCAGCTCTTCGAGATCCGCCGCCAGCCGGGCCGAGAACTCGGCCTCGGTCTCGCCCTCGTGCCCCTCGTGCCAATAATGCGGCGTGGAGGTATGTTTGACGAAGTCGAACGGGATGTCGAACGAGCCATGGTTCAGCGGCAGCCCGGTCATCGAGGCCGAGACCAGCGTGACCCCGTGATAGCCCTTCTTGCGGGCGATGATCTTCTTCTTCTCGGGTTTGCCGAGCGCGTTCATCATGTACCAGATCAGCTTGACCTGCGTGTCGTTCGCTTCACTGCCGCTCGAGCAATAGAACACCCGGCTCATCGGCACCGGGAACATGTCCTTGATCTTCTCGGCCAGCTCGATCGCAGGCTCGTGCGTGCGCCCGCCAAAGAGGTGGTAGTAGGGCAGCCGATCCAACTGCGCCTTGGCCGCGTCGATCAGTTCGGCATCGCCGAAACCCAGCCCCGCACACCAGAGCCCGGCCATCCCTTCGATGAAGCGGTTGCCGTGCTCGTCAAAGACGTGCACGCCTTCGCCGCTCTCGATCAGATGCGCCCCGACCTGGCGGTGGGTCTTGGCATTCGTATAGGGATGCAGCAGCGCCTCGATATCGCGGGTCTGTGCATTGGTCAGCGTGACGGTGTCATGAGGCATGGCGCGGGTCCCTTTCAGGTGGCGAACTCTGGATCATCTGTACCGCGAATTCGGCGCATGTACCAGCATCCCTGCATCTGCTCCTGCCACGCGGAAGACACCGGTGCGTTCAGGAGTGTGGCAAGAACATGGCCAAACACGCTCTCGGCAACCATGTTTTCGCCCATTTGCGATGGTGCTCTACCCCTCAGACGAGAAATTTGTTTGGCAGTGTCTAAGGGTAGTTGCAATGTCAGCGCCGCACGACGTCCAGCCCGTGACTTCTCTGTTCAGGTCTGATGTGGGGCCTGCGCCCGCGATTGTTCAGGTCGAGATTGATCCTGAAACCTGTTGTTTTCGAACGGTTTCCGGGCGTGCGGTCGAAATGCTCGGGTTTGCAGCCCAGGACTGGCTCGCCCCCGATTTTCTAACCCAGCGCATGGCGCGGGAAGACCTGCTCCGGCTCCGGATGCAAACACTCACCGAGGCGAGCGCCGGGAAAGGGCACGAACTCACCTATCGCATGACCGATAGTTTGGGTCGCGAGGTCTGGGTGCATCAGGTCTGCGATCTGTGCGATGACCCGGCGCGCGAAGGCGCAACGGTGCTGACCGGCTATATCGTCGATGTGACCGAGCGGCTGGCCCATCGCGCCGATCTTGCGCGTCTCATGGATCTGCGCGAGGCGCTTCTGAAGGTGATCAATGTCGATCTCAGCCAACCGGTGAACATTGTCTCGGGCTATGCGCGGCTGCTTGAACGACATCTGGCCAATCAGGGCGACGATGTCGGCAGCGACTATGCGGTCGGTATGCGAGACGGGATCGAGACGCTCTCGGGCATCGTGATGCGCCTGCGGGCAGCGGCCCAGGGCGAGAAGATGAGCGTAGATGAGATGATCGGCGAGATGACACCGGACAGATCGGGCGACCCCTCGATGCGACGGGTGATGGGCGGTGCACCGAGCGGCGCGCCGCTCAATCCCGCCCGCGCACAGACCCGCCCAGCGTCGGACTAGCGCCGCCGGACACTAGATCGCAAGCGGATTGGGCAGACGAGAGGCAAGCGCGGCGAGCGCCGCCTGCCCCGCCGCCGAGTTGCCGTACCGATCCAGCGGCGGCGACCAGGCGCACGCGGCGTATTTGCCCGGCTGGACCACGACAATCCCGCCGCCGACCCCGGATTTGCCCGGCAAGCCGACCTGATAGGCGAACTCGCCGGACTGATCATAGAGCCCGCAAGTGCGCATGATCGCGCGGATCCGCTGGGCGTTCAGCCCGGCGACACAGGCCCCGGGGCCGGATTGCGGTGCAACTAGAAACATCGCCGCCCGAGCCAGATCCCGTGCCGACATGGTCAGCGCACAGGCCCGGAAGTAGGCATCCGTCACCGCCATCGGATCGCCTTTGAGATTGCCATGGGCCTTCAGTACAAACGCCATTGCACGGTTCAGGTCACCGGTCTCGCCCTCCGAGCGGTGGACCTCGTCATCAAAGGCGAGCGATGGGTTGCCTGATAGCAGCCGTACCTCCTTGGCCAGATCCTCGGGCCAGGACGGGCATGGCTGCATCATGGCATCCGTCACCGCGATGGCGCCCGCGTTGATGAACGGGTTGCGCGGGATGCCACGCTCGGTCTCGAGCTGGATCAGCGAGTTGAACCGCATCCCGGACGGTTCGCGATCAACGCGGTCCCAGAGAGCGTCACCCAGCACTTCCATCGCCAGCGCCAGTGAAAAGAGCTTCGAGACCGATTGGATCGAGAACGGCTCGTCCGCATCGCCGGTCACATGCTCTTCACCATCAGCGGTCACCACCGCGAGTGCAAACTTCGACGGGTCGACCCGTGCCAGTGCCGGGATGTAGTTGGCGACGGTTCCCTCTTTCGCCAGCGGGCGCGCCTCGGCGGCGATCTCATCCAGAATCTGCTGCATGGCGCGCACTCTGCGCCGGGACGCGCAGGGCTGCAAGAGCGTCGCGAGCCCGGAGCCCAAACGCAACCTGACGTAACGTTAGGCCAGAAAAATACACGCGCTGTGAGAAACCACACAGTGACACAGCGGGCGATTGCGGCAAACTATGTGCAGTGCAGCATTAAAGCCTGCACTGACCGACAGGCAGCCGGCCGGCCCCGGACGATTATCCGTGTGGCGCGGTCAGGCACCGAGACGATGACGATGACTGTGACCTGACGAAGCGGCCGGATTTGGCCGTGCGCTCTCTTGTTGTTGCTTTTTAAGGTTTGGGCCTATGCATCTGATTTCCCTTTTAAAGGCGCCTTCGGCGATTGCCGCTGCACTGGTGCTCTTCAGCCAGGACGCCGCCGCACACGAAGCCTGGCTTCTGACACCCAGCGAGGTCGAGGCCTTGTCGCGCGCGCCGATGCCTGCACTCTTCACCAGCACCTTTGCGATGGTCGCTGCTGCGATACTCGGTGCTGTGGCCGCCCTTGTCGCGCTGGCGGCCGAGGATCACTACGCCCCGGTCGAGCAGCGGCTGACCCATCGGTTGTGCGCGCTTGCGGGCCGCATCGGTCCTGTCGCGATCCGCATCGGTCTGGCCCTTATGCTGGCGCTTGGTGCTGTCGGCGGATTGCCGCGGGCCGGTGTCGCGCTCTGGTCCACGCCGGTTCTGTTCGTGCCGGACATGCAGCTGGCGCTTGTGCCGGGCTGGGGCTGGCTGGGAGCTGCGGCGCTGATCACCGCGGTCCTGCTGGCACTTGGCGCGGCGACACGGATTGCGGCGGTCGGCGTGCTGGTGCTGTCGGGGCTCGGCATCGTCGCCTTCGGCACACCGTTCCTGTCCTACGCGCCGCATTTCGCGGCACCGGCGCTGATGCTGCTGGCCACCGGACCGGGCGCCTTGGCGGTCGACAATCTGTCCGAACTGACACGGGCCACGGCTCTGACCGAGCGTCAGCGTCAGGGGATCTGGTATCTCGCCATGGCGCTGGTCGGTGGCACGTTCGTCTATCTCGGCATTGCGTTCAAACTGCTGCAGCCGACTCTGCTGATCGCGATCCTGCAGCACGGTCAGTTCCCGACCTTCGGCCTGCCGATTGCCATAATCGCGCTGGTCATGACCGGGGTCGAGATCGTCGCCGGGTTGTTGCTGGCGCTTGGCCGCCTGGTGCGCCCGGTCGCGATCTTTCTGATCGGTGCGTTCACGTTCTTTGCCGTGATGCTGGGCGAGACGCCGCTTTTCCACGCCAATCTCTATGGCACGGCGCTGATGCTGCTGATGGCGGGCGCGCGTGCGCCCCGGATCATCACAGCACGGCAGAGCCGCATCGGTGCCGCAGCCACAGCGGCAGAGTGAGGGAGCCAGACATGACACGCACGATCGCTTTTACCCGCTCGACCACACCCATGGCCGCCCTGCTCTGCGCTGTCTTGATCGCGCTTGCGTTGCTGACGCCGCATGTGAACGCCAGCGCCCCACCGCCCAGCAGCGTGTTTGTCTCGTGGCCCAAGGCCATGGCGGTGCCAGAGGTCGAGGTCAGCGCCCAGCGCGATTCGCATGGTCGTTGGTATCTGGACCTGCAGGCCGAGGGGTTTGCGTTCTCCGAGCTGTGCCAGACCGTCTCGGGCCCACAGGCGATCGGCCATGCCCATGTCTATCTGGGCGAGGAGAAAATCGCCGCCGCCTACGCGCCAAGGGTCTGGTTGGACGATCTGCCGCCGGGGCGCCACCGCATCCGCGTCGTGCTGCGTTCGCAGGACCACCGCGCCCTGGTGGGGCCTGGCGGGCTGATCGCGGGCGAGGCGGTCGTGACAGTACGCGCTGATTGATCCCGAACAATCGAGGATCGCCGTGGCTACTCGAACACCTCCTCGATGCGGGCATAGCCGTCCTCGATCTCGAGCAGGCGGGCATAGATCAGCGCGGCCAGCACACAGGTCAGGATGTTGAAAATCGTGAAACCGGGGATCAGGAACGCCCAGCCCTCGAGGCCAAAGTCGCCCTCATCGAAGGCGGTTGGCGCTGCATAGGCAAAAAGACCCATGCCGATCCCGAACAGCAAGACCGGGACGACGCCTGAGATCAAAAACCACATCCCGCCGGTCGACCAGCGGTAGCGCCGGGTCAGTTCCTCGCATCGCGAGATGCTTTCAAAGCCTCTGTGCTCGACCACCGCGACCGGCAGGATGACCGCGAACAGGCCCGAGATGTAGATCCCCGGAATGATGAAGAACTGATAGGCGAAGTTGATCGCGAGCATGGCAACGGCGAAGCAGAGCAGCATCGCCGGAAGCTGGGAAATCGCGTTGCGGATGAGCTCGGTCAGATCGACCCGGTCGCCGAGGTTCAGCAGAAACGCCGCATGGGTCAGGACCGAGCAGGTCAGCGCCCAGAGCATGCAGCCGATGATGGTCATCAGCACGCCGACCGCGACATTGTCCAGAATCGCGCCAAGCAGGATGACCACCACCCATGGCGGCACCGCGATGGCCAGAAAGATCCCGATATGCCGGACCGACATCGCAAAGGTGCGGCCCATGATCCGCCATGCTCCAAGCGGCGGTGCGCGTCCAGTGGTGTCAACGGATGTCATCGAGGCCCCCCTCGGTCGCACGGCTGGCGCAGTCTTGCAGCCTTTCGCGAGAGTGAGAACAGAAAAAGGGCCACACCATGGCGGCGCGGCCCTTCCTGTCCCTCGGCGCGTTGGCCAAGAGAGCGACAGTCCGGCGGATGATTACATCATGCCGCCCATGCCGCCCATGTCGGGCATGCCGCCGCCCGGCATACCGCCGCCTGCGCCTTTCGGCTCGGGCTTGTCGGCAACCATGGCTTCGGTGGTGATCAGGAGACCGGCCACCGAGGCTGCATCTTCCAGAGCGGTCCGCACAACCTTGGCCGGATCGATGACGCCAAAGGCAATCATGTCGCCGTACTCTTCGGTCTGCGCGTTGAAGCCGAAGCCTTTGTCCGCGTTCTCGACGATCTTGCCAGCCACGACGGCGCCGTCGACGCCTGCGTTCTGGGCGATCTGGCGCAGCGGCGCCTGGATGGCGCGAGCCACGATCTTGATGCCTGCGTCCTGATCGGGGTTGTCGCCTTTCAGGTCGGCCAGCGCCTTGCCAGCGTGGACCAGGGTGACACCGCCGCCCGGGATGACCCCTTCCTGCACTGCAGCGCGGGTTGCGTTCAGGGCATCGTCGACACGGTCCTTGCGCTCTTTCACCTCAACCTCAGTCGAGCCGCCGACACGGATCACGGCAACACCGCCAGCCAGCTTGGCCAGACGCTCCTGCAGTTTCTCACGGTCGTAGTCCGACGAGGTCTCTTCGATCTGCTGACGGATCTGAGCGACACGGGCGTCGATTTCGCCCTTCTCGCCAGCACCGTCGACCACCGTGGTGTCATCCTTGGTGATGCGGATCTTCTTGGCGGTGCCGAGCATGTCCATGCCGACATTCTCGAGCTTCATGCCGAGATCTTCCGAGATCACCTGGCCACCGGTCAGGATCGCGAGGTCCTGCAGCATCGCTTTGCGGCGATCGCCGAAGCCCGGTGCTTTGACGGCTGCGATCTTCAGACCGCCGCGCAGCTTGTTGACCACCAGGGTCGCCAGCGCTTCGCCTTCGACATCTTCAGCGACGATCAGCAGCGGCTTGCCCGACTGGATGACGGTTTCCAGCAGCGGAACCATCGGCTGCAGCGACGAGAGCTTTTTCTCGTGCAGCAGGATCAGGCAGTCTTCCAGCTCGGCAATCATCTTGTCGGCGTTGGTGATGAAGTAGGGGCTGAGGTAGCCGCGGTCGAACTGCATGCCTTCGACGACCTCGGTCTCGGTCTCCAGGCCCTTGTTCTCCTCGACGGTGATCACACCCTCGTTGCCGACTTTCTGCATCGCATCAGCGATCTGCTCGCCGATTTCCGCTTCGCCGTTGGCCGAGATGGTGCCGACCTTGGCAACTTCGGCGCTGTCTGCAACCGGGCGCGACGAGGCTTTGATGTCTTCGACCAGCTTGGAAACAGCCTTGTCGATGCCGCGCTTCAGGTCCATCGGGTTCATGCCAGCGGCAACCGACTTCATGCCTTCGGTGACGATGGCCTGGGCCAGCACGGTCGCGGTGGTGGTGCCGTCACCGGCTTCGTCATTGGTGCGCGAAGCAACTTCGCGGACCATCTGGGCGCCCATGTTCTCGAACTTGTCGTCCAGTTCGATTTCCTTGGCGACGGTCACGCCGTCCTTGGTGATGCGCGGGGCGCCGAACGATTTGTCCAGAACCACGTTGCGGCCTTTCGGGCCGAGGGTGACCTTGACCGCGTTGGCCAGGGTGTTCACGCCTGCCAGCATGCGATTGCGGGCATCCGTGTCGAATTTGACGTCTTTAGCAGCCATCGAGTGTGCTCCTAATCAGGTGTTGTGTTTGGGAATGGCAGAATCTCGGCGCCGCTTCAGGCAGCCTTTGCAGCAGCGTCGCCGGTCAGGATGCCGAGGATGTCCGATTCCTTCATGATGATCAGGTCTTCACCGTCGACCTTGACCTCGGTGCCCGACCACTTGCCGAACAGGATCTTGTCGCCAGCTTTGACAGCCATCGGGATCAGTTCGCCCGAGTCCTTGCGTGCGCCTTCGCCAACCGCAACGACTTCGCCTTCCTGCGGCTTTTCCTTGGCGCTGTCGGGGATGATCAGCCCGCCAGCGGTTTTCTCATCGGATTCGGTCCGGCGGACCAGCACGCGGTCATGCAGTGGAGTGAAAGTCATGGAAGCGCTCCCTTATCGCGGTTTCCAGTTGAATTTGCCCGGCGGTTTCGCCGCGACCCCGCTTCGCAAGGTCTGTTAGCACTCACCGCCAGAGAGTGCTAATATCCAGCGGCGACGTGGAAATAGTCGCTGTGATTTCCGGTGTCAAGGCGCTTGAGCGACCATCGCGCGCCGTCACGTGCAGAAATTCTCCGATAGGTCTGGAGCGCGCCATCGCATAGGTGTGGTATGGACGGCACCGCACAAGATCGGTGCGACGAAGGAGACGGGGCAATGGACTTTCCGAAGGTCTTCGATGGCCACAATGACTTCCTGAACTTTGCGCTGGATTCTCCTGTCGCCGAACAGGTCGCGACATTCGGAAGCGGCACTGCGGGTCACATCGATCTGCCCCGGGCGGCCAAAGGCGGGTTCGGCGGCGGTATGTTCGCAGTCTACATCCCGTCACCCGTCGATCTCGGCGGGCTGATCGACAAGATGCAGAACCCGCCTTACGCGCTGCCGAACCCCGATCCTGTTCCGCTCGAGACGGCGATGCCCTCGGCCCTGCGCCAGATTGCACAGCTCGGCGCGATGGAGCGGGCGGGCCACGTGAAGATCTGCACGACAGCGGCCGAGATCGCTGCATGCCTTGCCGATGGACCGATGGCCGCGGTGCTGCATTTCGAGGGTGCGGAGGCGATAGACCCGGATTTTCATGCGCTCGAGGTCTTCTATCGCGCGGGTTTGCGTTCACTCGGACCAGTCTGGTCGCGCGATACGCGTTATGCTGCGGGGGTACCGTTCTGCTTTCCCGGCTCGCCGGATATGGGCGGCGGCCTGACCGAGGATGGCGAGCGTCTGGTGGCCGCCTGCAACCGGCTCGGGATCGCTATCGACCTCTCCCACATCACCGAGGCAGGGTTCTGGGATATCGCGCGGCTGACCGATGCGCCGCTGATCGCGACGCATTCCAACGCCCACGCGGTTTGCCCGCATACCCGCAATCTGACGGACAAGCAGCTTGCCGCGATTGCCGAAAGCGACGGGATGGTCGGGCTGAACTTCGCCGCCGCCTTCCTGCGCGAGGACGGCAAGATGGACGCCAATGTGCCGGTCGAGCAGATGCTGCGCCATATCGACCACATGATGGGGGTCGTCGGCGAGGACCGGGTCGGCCTCGGCTCGGATTTCGACGGAGCGGTCGTACCCGAGGTGATAGGCGACTGCGCGGGCCTGCCGATCCTGCAACAGGCGATGGCCGATCATGGCTATGGCACGGACCTGATCGAGAAAATCAGCCACGGCAACTGGCTCAGGGTTCTGCGCAAGACCTGGGGCGCATAACGCCCCAGGCCAAACGCGCCGCTCAAGGGAGGGTGAGCGGTACGGATCACACAAGGTCAGTCCGTGCTGTCCGACACCTTCTCCATCGTGTTGATCGAGATATGCGGCCAGCGGATCGGTCCCGGCATCCCGTCGCGACGCGGGCGGAAGAAGTCGAGCATCACGACCTGCACATACTGCATGCGCAGTTTGGTCACTTTGTCCCTGCCCCGGCCCTTCCTCAGTTCCTGAATCCAGAACGTGGACTTCATCGAGGCGGCGTTGGCCTGCTTCACGATGAACGGGATGTTCACAACGCCCGCATCCTCGAGCGTGGTATCGAGATCGAGGATCGTGGTGCGCTTCACCTCGAACCCGCCCAGATCCTGGTTCGCCAACTGCAACAGCGCGGTCGTGTCATTTGGCAGGAAACCGGGGAAGTCCGGCGCGCCGGAGAGCACGCCCTTGAACGGGGTGTCGACGAAGTGCTTGTAGGGCTCGAGATAGGGGTTGCGGTCAAGATCATCGCTGACCCCGATCGGCAGGGCGCTGATCGGACCGGGGATCGGCGCAAGCTCGCGCACCTTCTCGCTCCGGCCGAGGGCCAGCGCAGAATCTCCGTGCGGGATGGTCGCGAGCCGGGCGATGTCCAGATCATTGGTCTGCTCGTTCAGCATGTGCAGGAACAGTCCCGGCTCGTGGTGGATCGGCAGGCCCGGATCGCCGGCATCGCCGCTCTCGGGGAAATCGGCCGCCGCGATCTGCTCGATCGACTGCTGATAGTCCAGCGTGACCACGAACTGATCTGTCTGGCGCGAGCCGTCCGGCAGCTTGATCCCGCGGTTCGGGACGCCCTTGTCGACCAGCGAGAACTTCAGCTCCTCATTGTACTGGTTCATCAGCACACGGTAGTTGAAGCGCCCATCTGCAAATGGCAGGGCAATGATGTTCCAGCCGCGCCCTTCCAGATCGGGCTTGTTCGACCACGTTCCCGGCAGGTGCTTCAGCGGTCCCAGATCTTCGTCACCGGCCTTTGCCTTGGCAATGTAGCGGCGGTTGGCACGAATCTTCTCAACAACGGAATTGTCCGACATGAATCGGGCTCCTTTCAAAATGCTGTTCGTCTAAAAAGCGAGTAGTCAATGCGCAGATCATACTACACTTGTGCGCCTGGCGAAATAGCCAGGCGCAATACAGCAGTTTCCATGGAGCGTTTTGGTGCTCCAGGGGAGACCTCGGGCGGGGCTAGTGCACGAGGAATTCCCCGTCGACCTTTCGGAACTCTGCCGGTTTGATCAGCCCGGAATGCGCGACCCGGACCGAATGCAGCGGGCCGTCGAGTTCGCGTTCCCAGAAATCCAGGAATTCGCGCAGTTTCGGGAATTTCGGGGCGAGATCGTAGTGCTGCCAGACGAAGGTCTGCAGCAGGCTCTGGGCGTCGGGCATATGATAGGTAATCTCGGCCGTCGCCAGGGAATAGCCGTCGAGCTGACGGCGAAAGTCATCGTCGATGCGGGGCATTCTGTGTGCTCGCGTCTCCTTCTGCTCGTTTGCGCCGCCCTCCCGGCGCGCGTCGCGGCACCGGCCCGGGAAGGCTCGGTCAGAAAAGTCTGCGGGAGTTTGATTAATTTTTCGATCTTGAAAGCGAAAAAGTTGGTGTCATACTTCGCAGCGCAGCATTTCAGCCGCCGGGCCGTGAGAGCGCTGCAAACTGCACCACATCACTCTCCTGTATGAGCGATAGAATCAGATCCGCCAGCATCTCCGCGCGCTCCTGTCCGAGGCGCTGGATCGTGAGGCCGAGGAACTTTGCCCTCAGTCGCTGTTCCTGGGCGTCCAGATCCGTGGCCGGCGTCGAGACATCGGCAAATGCAGTCAGATCTCGGCCATCGCGTGTTCGAACGCGAACGTCCGCGGCCATCAGCGAATTGTGTTCCACCGGCTCGAACACAGTCCGCCTGCGCAAAGCGGCAAGATCGTCGCGCACCGCTGTCTCGCCCGAGAAGACCTCGGGATCATCGAGCGCAATATCTGTGAGTGCCATGGCCACGAGATGGCGGATGGAGAACTTCACCTCGAGCCCTGTCTGAGGCTCGGTGATATCGCAAACCAGTTGGTGCTGCGCCGGGGCGCGGATGGCAATCGCCTCGATACTGCCTGGCTCAAGCGCATGATCCATGCGGATCTCTGCTGCTGCCTCGATCGCCGAGTGGGTGAAGTAGCACGCCGCATGATACTTGTAGACGTTACCCTCGATGGCCCAGGGCGCCGATGGATCCGGACGCGCCGGTTGCGGACGGAAGTCCGGGCAGAACGCTGGGCCAAAACCCTGATCCGCCTCGAGCGCGGCAGGGTTCGCGGTGAACCCACGGGCGGCCCAGCGCGCGGCACGCAAACCGCTCTCTGCTGCCCGGCCCGCATGAAGCGGTTTGACCATGGTCCCGAAATTGGCCTTCACGCCCGAGGCAAGACTGGCCGAAATCGCCAGCGCCGCCGCCGTCTGCCCGGCATCAAGCCCCATCGCGCGGGCGGACGCGGCGGCGGCAGCCACGCATCCCGCCGTTGCCGTGATGTGATAGCCGCGGGTGTAGTGGCCACGGCCCATCATCTCTCCGAGGGAACAGACAATCTCCGTCCCGATGGTCAGGGCATCCAGCACAGCCGCGCCGGACAGGTTGCGCTCTGCCGCAACGGCCAGAACCGCAGGCAGGATGGCAACGGTGGGATGCCCGGTCAGACGTTTGTTGATATCATCGTAGTCCAGCGCATGACTGGCAGCACCATTGATCAGCGCCGCGGCGCTCGCAGGCAGATGCTCGTTGCGCCCGATCAGAGGGATACGCCCTGCCCCGCCCTCGTCCAGCGCGTCGGCGACGAGTATATCGACAAGGGGCTCATCCGCCCCGGCGATGGTCACACCTGTCCAGTCCAGAACCGCATGGGCCGCCGCCTGCCAGGCGCGCTCCGGTATCGCATCGCTTGGCGTGCCGGAGATCCATGCGGCGAGGTCCCGTGTAACCTGCAGGTCGTGATGCAGCGCTCCATCCATGGTCGTTTCTCCTGTTCTTAGATCCCGCGTTCGATCGTGGCCGGCCTCAGGGGCACGCAGCGATCACGACGATTTCGACGAGGGTATCGCCAGCCAGCCCGGCCTCGACGCAGGCGCGCTGCGGCCAGTGTGCCGGGTCCTCGCCGATCCACTCGCACCAGGCCCGGTCCATTTCGGCTTTCTGAGCGATATCAGTGATATAGACTGTCGCGTTTATCAATCGGGTCTTGTCCGTGCCAAGCTCGCCCAGCACGCGGTCGATCTCGACCAGCGATTTCTCGGTCTGGGTGTGGATATCGGCGCTCCGTGACGTGTCGGTCGCAACGGCCCAGGCAAACCCGTTGTACTTCGTCCCGGCATTGCGGCCCTGATAGGCACCGCGGGTCCGTTGGATCTCGAGCATAGTCTTCTCCAAAAGAAAGGCCCGCGCCAGTGCGACGCGGGCCCCGATGTCAGATGACGCGTTCGCCCGAGATCAGGCGAACCACCAGCGCTCGGTCCACCGCTCGCCATCCAGCGACCAGTTCGAGGCCATCGGACCGTGGGTGACGTTCTTGCCGATCGCCGAGACATACGAGGCGAACATCGGTGCGATCAGACCGCCATCGTCGTGCAGGATCACCTGCATCTCGTTATACATCTCGGCACGCAGACCTTCGTCCAGCTCGGACCGGGCTTGGAGCAGCAGCTCGTCGAAGCGCTCGTTCGACCAGGCCGTATCGTTCCATGGCACGCCCGACTGGTACGCGGTCGAGAACATCAGATCCGGCACCGGACGCCCGCCCCAGTAGCAGGCGCACCACGGCTTGGCGTTCCAGATGTTCGACCAGTAGCCGTCGTCAGAGGCGCGGTTGATCTTGATATTGATCCCGGCCTGAGCCGCCGAGGCCGCATAAAGCTGCGCCGCATCAAGCGCGCCGGAGAACGCTGCGTTGGCCGCATAGAGCTCGACCTCGAGGTTCTCCATGCCCGCCTGTTTGAGGTGGAACTTGGCCTTGTCCGGATCGAACTCGCGCTGCGCGATCGACGTGTTGAAGTACTTCTGGTTCGGGCTGAGCGGGATGTCGTTGCCGAGAACGCCAAAGCCGTTCAGCACCTTGTCCAGCATCTCTTGACGCTTGACTGCATACTTAAGAGCGAGCCGGACATCCTTGTTATCGAACGGCTTTTCCGTCACCCGCATCGGGAAAGTGTAGTGCTGGGTGCCGGCAACCGCCTCGATCACGACATTCGGATTGCGCCGCAGGAGATCAACCGTTTTCACATCGACCCGGTCGATGCCGTCGACCGACCCGGTCATCAGCGCATTGGTCCGCGCCACCGGATCGACGATGGCCAGCACCTCGATCTCGTCGAACCAGCCGCGATCCGAGCGCCAGTTGTTGTCGTTGCGCTTCATGTCGAGACGCACGCCAGGCTCGAAGTTCTGCAGGACGTAGGAGCCCGAGCCGAGGCCGGTGTTCCAGTCGACCTTGCCCGAGCCGTCATCCTTGCCGATCACAAGGTGATAGTCGGTCAGAACAAAGGGGAAGTCGGCATTGCCGCCCGCCAGGGTGAACTTGACGGCATCATCGCCGATCGCGGTCATATCCTTGACCGCCTCCATGATGGGTTTGGCCGCAGACTGCGATTCCTCGCCACGGTGGTGGTTGAGCGATGCGAGCACATCACCTGCCGTCACCTTCGAGCCGTCATGGAACTGCGCGTTGCGCAGCTTGAATGTCCACTCGCTGGCGTCCGACGAGGCTTCCCAGTCCTCGGCAAGCTCCGGGATCACCGAGCCATCGACATCCACTTCCGTGAGGCGGTTATAGAGCGCAAAGCCGAGCGTTGTGGTGAAGCCATTCTCCCACGTACCGGGATCGTGGCTGTCCGAGGTCTGCCCGTGCGCCTTTCCGAAGCGCATCTTGCCGCCGCGCTTGGGTTCAGCCATGGCAGGCATGGTGCCTGCACCAAGAAGAAGCGCGCCTGCGGCTGCGCCTTGCATGAGACCGCGGCGCGAGACCGCGCCCGATCCGAGAATAGTCCGAGACATGTTCACTCCCTTGTCTACAGAGATCCACCTGAGTGGCCGGCGCCTGTCGCGGGATACTCGTCACCCGCGAGGCATCCATCGTTAAGCCTGTGCCGCACGGTCGCCGGATGCAAGGTCAAATCGTCCGGCAAGGCGGGCCGGCGTCGTCGATTTTCTGGTCACATCGCACGGGGCAGCGCGCAATTCTCCGTGCAAGAACGCCTTCCTGTGGCTTAGACTAAGGCATTCACAACCGGGGATGGATTGATGCAGTGGATAAGAGGGTTTGCGGCGGCAGCCGTGTTTTTTACCGGGACATCGATGGCGCAGGCGGCCTGCGTCGGCTCGAACGTTCTGGACGATCTCGAACAGCGCGACCCGGAGGTCTATGACGGCATCTTCGAGATGGCGGCGGGTGTTCCGAACGGCGAGGGTCGGTTCTGGCGGGTCGAGCATCCGGGTGCGCCGCCCTCCTTTCTCTTTGGGACCTTTCATACACCGCAGGCCGTTGCGACCGTGACGCCGGTGATCTGGTCGGAACTGGACAGCGCCCGGATTGCGATCTTCGAGATGAGCCTCGACGAGCAGGCCGCGATGGAGCAGAGGCTGGCCACGGATCCCAGCTTTGCGTTTGATTTCAACGCGCCTCCGCTCAGCTCGCGTCTGTCATCCGAGCAACTTGGCATCCTGTCGGAAGCGCTTCAGACCCGTGGGATGTCCTTGCAGGCGGCAGAGCAGATGCGGCCTTGGCTGCTGTTCACTCTGCTCGGATTTCCAGCCTGCCACATCCAGGCCATCGCAGAAGGCGGTGATCCGCTGGACAAGGAAATGGCCCTGCGCGCGGGCGAGCGCGACACGCCTGTGATGGGACTGGAGACCTACGAGGAAGCACTCGGTGCCTTCCAGCGGATTCGGGCCGAGCGGTTTCTGAGCATGATGGTTGCGACCGGCGCGATGGTTGCGGACGAGGAAGATGTCTTCCGCACCAACTCGGATCTCTACGAGGATGGGCACATCGCGGCGATCAACGAATTCTCGATCTGGCTCTCCGAGCAGCAGGGCGTGGTGTCGGACAGTCGGGCGCTAAACACCGAGATCATGGCGGAGATCCTGGATGCGCGAAACCGGGCCTGGATGCCGGATCTGGTGCGGGAGATGCGCAAAGGCCGGGCCTTTGTCGGGGTTGGCGCGCTGCATCTGCCAGGCCGGGAGGGATTGGTCGAGCTTTTGCGGGCGCGTGGCTTCACCGTCACGCGGGTCGATCCCTGACCTTGCGCAGACAGGGCAGGATCGGCGCGGACGGCCCGGTCGACATGCACCAATGACCACGGGGACACTGTGAGGTCAGACAATGAAAAACGCGGCCCCGGATCGGAGCCGCGTTACGTCATGAAAGTCATGCAATATTCCTGTCTCTAGGTCTGTCTCTATCTGGCAGCACAACCCGCATGTGGCTCAATCTGCCGACGGTAAATTCGCTGCGCCGCCGTGTCAGTCGGCTTACGCCTCCTCCCGACAGGGATAGACATACGCTTAACGCGGCCTTGGCACTGTGAGATTCGTTACATTTGAGTTGAAAATTTGCATTTAGCGAAGTGCCGGGATGGTCTTCGGTCCGGCTTGCGAGCCTGCCCATGCGGCAATGCAACATGACAAGTCTGTTGACCGATCCCGGTCTACCCGGGTACGCGGCGCCAATCTGTTCAAGGATACGGTGACGCCTTTCCATGACCTGCCAAACGATCGGCTCGCTGGCCGAAATCTCCGACCGATATGACGCCATCCTCTGCGATCTCTGGGGGTGCTATCATGACGGCCTGACGCCATACGCTGCCGCGGTCGAAGCGTGCCGGGCCTTCCGCGCCCAGGGCGGGCTTGTGGTATTGCTGACAAACGCCCCCCGTCCGGCGGCGAGCGTGCAGAGCTTTCTCGATAAGATCGGCGGGCCGCGGGACAGCTATGATGCCATCGTCTCCTCAGGGGGGGCATGCCGGGCGGCGATCCGCTCGGGCAGTTTCGGCACGAAGATCCACTATGTCGGGCCGGGGCGCGATCTGCACATGCTCGAGGATCTCGGCATACGCTCGGCGCCGTTCGAGCAGGCACAGGCAATCCTGATCACCGGGCTTCGCGACGATTCGGTGGAAACCCCCGATGACTATCGCGGTGAGATCGCCGAGTGGCGCGCCCGCGCGCTGCCTGTGCTCTGCGCCAACCCGGACATTCAGGTCGACCGCGGGAACGAGCGTCTCTGGTGCGCAGGTGCCATCGCACAGGCCTACGCCGATGCGGGCGGACCGGTGACGTGGTTCGGCAAACCGCACAGCCCGATCTACGAGCGCTGCTACGAGGTCATCGCCGAGCAAACCGGCAAACCCGCCGACAAGTCGCGAATCCTTGCCATCGGGGACGGGATCAAGACCGACGTCCCGGGCGGCCTCGCGGCAGGATTGGACACGCTGTTCGTGACGGGAGGCCTCAGTTCGGGCGAGCTTGGCCCGGACCCGGAGACCCCGGACCCCGATCTGCTACCCGACTATCTCGCGGCGCACGCTCTCGCACCGCACTATGCGATCGGGCGCCTCCGGTAGTGCAGACAAGACACAGCCAAAGACCGAAAGCGTCCCTCAGAGCCGGAATAATGAAATAAAATTGCGCAATTTAATTGCGCAGTCATCTCCTTTAGGCTATCTGCTGTGCACCGCATCATGGCACTCTGAGCAGAACGGGGCATGGGACGCATGTTGGACAACCTGATCATCGAGCGTGGCTCGATCTGTATCGAAGATCTCGAGATCGGCATGAGCCGGTTTGTCGAGAAAGAGATCACGGATTTCGACATCCAGTCGTTCGCCGAAATCTCCACCGACCATAACCCCGTCCACATGGATGAGGGCTATGCGCAGGAGACGATCTTCGGCGGACGCATCGCCCATGGCATGCTGACGGCAGCATTGATTTCGGCCGTCATCGGCGAGCAACTGCCGGGCCATGGCACGATCTATATGGGTCAGTCGCTGAAGTTCCTCGCACCGGTGCGCCCTGGCGAGACCGTTCGTGCCGAGGTTACGGTCAAGGACATCGAATATGGCCGGCGCCGCGTGACCCTTGATTGCGCTTGCCGCGTGGGCGATACACTGGTGCTCAAAGGGGAGGCTCTGGTTATGGCTCCCTCGAAGAAATTCGACTGACCGGGAGGGCCTGCCCGCGCCCGGCGTGAGTGCGTGAGGCGGGATGCGGATACTCCAGGACTATCGGGGGCTTGGGCCTTCGGATCGCGGGGCTTCGGCTGCCATCGGCAATTTCGATGGTGTGCACAAGGGCCATCAGGTTCTGATCAGCGATGCCGCTGCCGCTCGGAGCGGCCCCGAGACGCCGCTTGGTGTGATCACGTTCGAGCCCCATCCGCGCCGCTTCTTCCAGCCCGACGCGCCGCCTTTTCGTCTGACAACCGCCGCCGAACGGGCGCGGCGGTTGGAATCGCTCGGGGTCGAGCGGGTCTATGAAGTCGGGTTCGACGCGGCGCTGTCCTCGATGTCGCCCGATGCGTTTGTGCGAGAGGTGCTCGTCGGTGGGCTCGGCATATCCCACCTTGTTGTCGGCGCGGATTTTCGCTTCGGCAAAGGCCGGGCCGGAGATGCCGTGCTGCTGCGGACCATGGGCACGGAACTGGGCTTCGGCGTCACGATCCACGACCTGGTGGGCGACGAGAGCGGCGACTATGCCTCGACCGCGCTGCGCGTTCTGATCCGCGAGGGACGCTGCGCCGAAGCCGCCGATCAGATGGGGTTCTGGCATACCGTCTCTGGACCGGTGATCCTTGGCGACCAACGCGGGCGCGAGTTGGGCTATCCCACCGCCAATCTCGCGTTCGGGGAGCAGATCATCCCGCGCTATGGGATCTATGCGACCTGGGTCACCGTTCTGGATGGCCCGCATGCCGGTCGCCATGCCGGGGTCGCCAGTATCGGCGAGCGTCCGACCTTCGGCGTCAATGCGCCGAACTTCGAGGTGCATCTCTTCGATTTCTCAGGCGATCTCTACGGCGCTGAGATCTCGGTCGGGCTGGTCGACTGGCTGCGCGGTGAGGAGAAGTTCGACAGCGTCGATGCTCTGGTCGCGCAGATGAACCGTGACAGCCAGGCGGCACGCGCGACACTGGCGCGGTCGGGCGCGGCGCCTGGTGCCACGGCGACGGGAGAGGCGTGAGATGCTCGCCTGGGTGCTGTCGACCATCTTCAACATCCTGTTCTACGCGTTCACGTTTTTTGTGGCCCTCGTCGCTTGGCTGCTGTGCCTGCTCGGCGGGCGTCATATCGTCTGGTACTGGCTGAAGTTCTGGGGCTGGGTCGTCGTCTGGATGGTGCGCATCCTCTTGCTCGCGCGGATCGAGGTGCGCGGGCAGGAGCATCTCGACCCGACCCGGCCGCAGCTTATCGTCTCGAAGCACCAGTCCGAACTCGACATCGTCATGCTGGCCCATGTCTTCTTCGACATCAGCGCAGTGGCGATGGAGGAACTGACCAAGCTGCCCTTCTTCGGAAAGATCCTGAAGACCCTCGACGTGGTGCTGATCGCCGTTGACAGCGGGCCGCAGGGCAGGACCGAACAGGCCATCGCCGGCGGCAAACGCATGGCGGAACAGGGCCGGTCGATGGTGATCTATCCCGAGGGCGAATTGATGAAGCTTGGCGCGCGCGAGCGCTACAAGCGCGGCGTCTATCACATGTACAAGGGCATGGGCGTCGAGGCCGTGCCCGCCGCAGTCTCGCTGGGCGTGATCTGGCCACAACGCTGCTGGCGCAAGAACATCGGCGTGACCGGCGCGGTACAGTATCTCGAGCCAATCCCGCCGGGCCTGACGATGGAGGCGTTCATGGCCGCGATCGAAGAGCGGATCGAGAACGGCTCGATGACGCTGTTGCGCGAACATGCGTCGGGCGAGATGCTGGAAGCGGCAGAGCGGCGGCACAGGCTGGGCCTGAACAATGCGGACGAGCCTGTCTCGCGGGACGCGGCAAACGGGAAATAGCGGCGCCGCAAAGCGCTCTGGCGCCGCAGTTGAGCGTCCTACTGCAATTCCCGTTTCAGACGTTCGTTTGTGTTGCGCTGCGACTGGCGCAGCACCGGGCCGACCCGGTTCCAGAAATTGCCCATCATGGGCTGCGTCTTGCGCAACACCGCAGCCCCTTCCGGCGTGCGATAGAACGCATCCACCGCTTCGATCTGGTCCAGCGAAAACGTCTCGGCCACTGCCTTGATCAGTGCGTTCTCGATCAACGGGCGCACCTTGCCGATCTCCTCGGTCACGATCTTGCTGGCGACCTGCAACTGCTCGGGCGTCATGCCGCCACCGCCCGCCTGCATCTGGCCAAGCACAGCCTCGGGCGAGAACATTGCCGTGATCATGTCCTGCTGCGACGGGCTGGCGATGTAGCGCTCGGCCGCTTCAAACCGTGCAGCGGCGTCGTCCTGGGCAAACGCGGGCCCACCACACAGCAACAGGCTGGTCAGAAAGAGGATGCGGATCATGTTCATTCCTTGCGGGACAGAGAGGAGTCGTCCCCCACGATCGTCATCCCGGATGCAGCGTCAAGGGCGGACCCGGCACAGCCCTGCCCCGAAAACGCTGCGGCGGCGGACATCCGCATGCCCGCGGCCGCTAACGCAAACTTCTGAGATGTGGCTAGGCGAAGACGCCCGACAGCATGCCCAGAGCAAATGCACCTACCAGAAAAAAAGACTGCCACATGGTGAACCCCGTACTCCCGCTCTTTCCACGGGCGGGACAATCCGAAGGAAAAGCGACCGCGACATGGACTGATAAAGGCGGTTCTGTGAACAACCCGCAATCACGCTGGCCCTGTGCCATCCGGCGTGGCCTCGACACGCGCCAGGATTGAGCGGGCCGAGAGACTATTCAATTGTGAATAGGGGTCTGCGACTTTGGACAAGCGCGCGCCGCTGCGATCAGAAGACAAAGGCATCCATAGCCCCGCGTCCACGTGCTGACTTGACTGGTCAACCGACACGACTTGTTGGAGATGGTACCGCCTCCCCGGCTCGAACGGGGGACCTCTGGATCCACAATCCAGCGCTCTAACCAACTGAGCTAAGGCGGCACGTTGCGCTGAGATACAAGGCCGCGGACGCGATTTCAAGCGCTCTGCACTGGAAAGCGCGGGACGCATTGTGTAACGCGGGCGCAGTGATGGGAGGCGTCCGATGAGCATTGACCGGGAAAGCGATATCGAGGCGAGCCTGCAGATCGGGCCGACCAGTGAAGGTCGGGTGCGGATCTACGTGACCGGTGAGGGATTCGAGATCCCGATGGATTTCGAACCGGAGGAAGCCGAGGAAATTGCCGACGAGTTGCGCGCCGCTGCGCAGCGTGCTGCCGGAGGCAGTGGCGGCTCGCCGTCGCGCAAAGGCAAGCGCAAGGGGTGAACCGACGGTCGGTCACTCCGCCGAGATCAGCGACCTGATCACATCCATCAACGGCGCTGGCGTGCGCTCGGCGGCAGGTGTGGTCAAGGTGATCGGATCGCCCGTGAGCGCGCGGTCGGGGAACGGGGCCACGAGGCGGCCGTCCTTCAGTGGATCCGTGAGCAGAGCGGTGTGACCGATCAGGACGCCGTCCCCGGCGATACACCGCTCGACAGCGAGGCTGTAAAGTGAGTAGGTCGGGCCGCGTCTGTGATCGATGGCGCCCAGGTCATGCTCTGCCAGCCAGTGCTGCCAGTCCTCGGCCCAGGACACGTCATGGATCAGAGCGGCCTCGCTCAAGTCGTCAGGCTCAAGAAGCCGATCGGCCCAGATCGGTGCCGCAACCGGCGTCAGAGTGTTCTCGGCAATCGGGATAGACGTGCCGTCTGTCCGCTCGGGATAGAGCGTCAGATCGAAGTCGCCATGCGTCAGTTCTGGCTTTGTGTCGAGCGCGTGCACGGAAAACTCGATCTCGGGAAGACGCATCTGAAGATCGGTGAGGCGTGGGCCGAGCCAGAGTTGCGCAACAGCAGGCAAGGTCGCGATCCGAACCGGCACCTTGGTTCCGGTCTGGCGGAGCGTCCGGGCGACGTTGCCGAGCCGCTCGAACCCTGCGGTCAGTTCCGGCAGCAATTGGGCCGCAAGCGGGGTCACGCTGATGCCCTGCGCATGGCGCACAAACAGCGCCTGCCCGGCCCAGTCCTCGAGCTTTCTGACCTGCTGCGCGACAGCGCCGGGCGTGACCGACAGCTCCTCGGCGGCTCGCAGAAAGCTGGCGTGCCGGGCAGCAGCCTCTGTCGCTCGCAATGCGTTCAGGGGCGGCAATCTCGGTCGGGGAGGTGTCAGCGACATTTTCTCTGACCTAGATTTTCTGATTCTTTGGCGTGCGTAAACTGATTTGCAGCTTGCGTGCAAGCATGGGATCCAAATTTCCGCACATGGAGCAGGAGACGATGATAACCAAGCCTGAACGACGCGATTGGGTGCCCGAGGACTGCGAGACCTATGTGCAGGGCATCGCGGCGGAGGCCGCAGCGCCCAGCACCGTTGTGGCAGCACGCATCGGAGATCTGGTTGCCGAGAACGCGCAGATCCACGATGTGGACTGCATCAATCTGAATCCCGCCACCAACATCATGAACCCTGCGGCGGAGGCGCTTTTGGCCTCGGGGATCGGCTCGCGCCCATCGCTCGGCTATCCGGGTGACAAGTACGAGATGGGTCTGGAAGCGATCGAGCAGATCGAGGTGATTGCTGCAGCGCTCGCCTGCGAGATCTTCAAGGCCCGCTTTGCCGAGATCCGCGTCGCCTCGGGCGCGATGGCCAATCTCTACGCCTTCATGACGTGCTGCAAGCCGGGAGACCGGGTGATCGTGCCGCCCGCCGAGATCGGCGGTCATGTGACCCATCACACCGCGGGGGCCGCAGGGCTTTATGGCCTTGAGATCATCCCGGCTCCGATCCATCCGCGCCAGTACACGGTCGATACCGACGCGCTTGCAGAACTGGCGCGCGAGGTGCAGCCGGCCCTGATCTCGCTCGGCGGCAGTCTCAACCTAGCGGCCCATCCGGTGGCGAAAGTGCGCGAGATTGCAGACGAGGTCGGCGCCAAACTGCTCTTTGATGCCGCCCATCTCTGCGGAATGATCGCCGGGGGCACCTGGGAGAACCCACTGACGCAGGGCGCGCACCTGATGACCATGTCCACCTATAAATCTCTTGGCGGTCCTGCGGGCGGGTTGATCGTGACCAATGACCCCGAGTTGGCGCAACGACTGGATGTCATCGCTTTTCCCGGCCTGACAGCGAATTTCGACGCCGCGAAATCCGCCGCACTGGCGCTGACGCTGCTCGATTGGCGTGAGCACGGACAGGCTTATGCGCGGGAGATGATGGTCTCGGCCAGAGCGCTTGCGGCCAGTCTGGTCCTCGAGCAGGTGCCGGTCTTCGTGGCGGAAGAAATCGCAACCCGGTCTCATCAGTTCGCTGTCTGGGCCAACCGGTTTGGCGGCGGGCAGGCGGCGTCGAAACGCCTCCGACGGGCGAACCTTCTAGCGTGCGGCATCGGACTGCCGGGTGAGCCGGTCGATGGCGACATGAACGGGCTGCGTATCGGAACACCCGAGATCGTGCGCCGTGGCATGACCTCGGGCGACATGCCGGAACTCGCGCACCTTATCGCCCGCGCACTTCGTGGCACCCCGGAAGACGTTGCCGCCGAAATCACGGCCTTCCGCGCGCGTTTCAAAGGTCTTAGCTTCATTCGGACCTGACCGATATCATCGCAGAGCGTTGCACCCTCACCGCACCCGGCTGCGCCGGGCACGGCTCCCGCGCGAAGGCCCCACCCCCGCCCCCCGCGAACCACCAGGCGCGGGCGCGGTGCGGCCCCGCCGGGGGGGGGGGGGGGGGGGGGGGGGGGGGGGGGGGGGAACCCGGG
>JBCBOR010000009.1:0-90501 GCA_039821125.1 Pseudomonadota bacterium | reverse complement strand
TGCCAGGGCAAGCAACCGTCGAGCCTGCGCCCCATTCCGGCTCTGTTTCGCCAGCGCCCGCAACGATGGGCCATCGAAATCATCGCGCAATCGAACCGCTGATCCCATGCCGAACCTCCATTCTCGGTTCGGGCAATTGATTCAAAGATCAGTACCGTTGGGAATCCCAAAAATGAGTCACAACCTACGAGCGTTGGTATGATCCCATGGCGGCGGAAGAAGTCATGAAGGGTCGAAATGGCAAAGGGTTCCCCTCGCTCCTCGATCAGGCGCTGACGCAACTCGGCCAGCGTGATGTCCGGTGTCTCTTCGATGGCATCCAACAGAAAATCAGCCTGCGCCTCGATCCGGCCAGATCGCCGGTCACCACCACGGGGCTTGGGTGCCGTGCGACCTGTGCGCAGGTATTCGTCCATCCATCGTACCGCGCTCGCAATGCTGACACCGAAATGACGCGCAGCCGCGTTGCGCGACATCCCGCCCTCGATGGCTTGAATCACGCGGATACGAAGGTCTTCGGAAAGGTATTGAGCCATGCATGCTGGCCTCCTCATCCAGCAAACATGCTGAATCAGAAAATCAATCGTCTGTGAATCCCATACGATTCAATCTGAAACGAAAATGCTCTAGCGGGCGCTGTTTAGTGACCAGTCGTATTCCGTGTCCGCCAAGGCGCCGATCCGGCCGAGATCCGCGGCAAGCTTCGGCTTGGCATACTGCTTCAGATGGGCAAGTACGCCAGCCTCGTTGCCACCGAAATCCTCGATGAACCAGTCATAGATCCGGGAGACCGTGACCTGCCCGTTGCGGATTGTGACACCGCGCGGATCGTTGACATACGACCGTGCCGCAGCATCCAGCGCACTGTCCAGCGCAGCGCCCGTATAGGCCGAGGTCGCGAGGTTCGGGCAGCCGATCGAGGCACAGTTTACCCCGTAGTGGATGCGTGGGTCATTCCAGATCGGACGGAGAATGCGGTGCTCGATATCATTGAGGCTGAGTTCCTCGCCCTCCACCGTCACCAGCTTTTTGTCCCAGGGACCCACACCGAGCAGGCCGGGCGAGATATCGATATCGCGGATCGAGGCGACAGGCATGTGGTCCAGAATCACCTGCACCGTGAGCGCATTGTAGAAGTTCAGCCAATACGCCATCTGCTCGTCGCGGTTGAAGCGGCTGATCGGCGTGGCGGAAAGCTGATCGATATAGCCTGACAGTTTGGATTTGTCGGCGGCAGACACACCAGCGTAGTCGAAGAGGTTCACGCCGCTGGCCGCGGGCCTGAGATAGGCGACCAGCAGGCTGTCCCACGCTCCGTGATCAATCGTCTCGGTCGATCCCGCATCATGGGCGGTCCAGCGGTCCCAGAGGTCTGATCCCGGCGCGAACAGACGCTCGCCCGAGCCGAACGCGGGCAAGAAGACCAACATCAACGCCAGTGCGGCGAGTTTCTTCAGCATGGGCATGGCATCGCTCCGACCGATTGGCTTGGATCGAGAGGTAGGGGTCGTGGGGCGAAAGGTCGATTCACACGCGATCACACATCAGTCGGTTTTGTTGCAGAGCGGGCCGCCGCACGCAGTCGCCCCTTAAGCAGCTTTCGCGGTGTGTCCCCGGGGCTGAGGTGCTGGGGGGTGTCGGTGGTCTCGCCTGTCGCGGCGCTCCACCAGCCAGAGCCATGGCGCGCCGGAGCAAACAAGTGCTGATCGCGCCGCGCGTTGTGCACGCACATCGACAGGGGTCCATCCGCTGTTGCGACCATGAAGACGCAGCCTCGGCACCGGTCGAGATCAAGCGCATCGCCATCCATGAAGTTGTGAACCAGAACAGACAGGCGACTGATCCGGCCGCGCGCCTTCACGATACCCGACCGGATCTGCCAGAGGCGCCGCAGGATGTGCCCAACCCCGCGCAAGGCCAGCCAGGGCCGCTGCATCGCAACACGCCAAACCGTGCGCGCGATGTCGAGATGCCCGTCCGTCTTGTGTTCTGCTGTCTCCAATGCCTGAACGATCCCTGCCGCCAACGCGGGATTGTTCAGCAAGGACACGGCGTGCCCCCCGGCGATCGCGACCGCACCATAGCGATTGCACTCGGACGGCCCGATGCCAATTCCATCGAAGTCGATCTCGGCCCCGATCCCTGATGACAGGCCGCGCATCACCGAGGCTTGTGTCACCTCGTCATCCCGCGCCCGCAAAACACCCCGCCCGGTATCGGCCTGAAGCTGGAACGAGATCAGTGTCAGATCCTCGGCCCTATCGCGAAAGAACCGGGCAATCGCCGGGATCTCGCTCAGGTTCCCCTCGTAGACCGTGGTGTTGAACAGGATCCGCAGGCCGAGGCCACGCGCGCGATCGATGTACGCCGCGCGCACCGCATTCAGCGCAGCCTCGGTCGCATAGCACTTGCGCTCCTGCGTCAGGTCGACATGGAAGGCGACATCATCGAGACCCGCCTCCGCCAATTCGGTCAACATCGGGCGCGTGGCGCGGATACCGTTGGTCATCAGGCATGACCGCATACCCTTGGCGCGGATCGTCCGGCAAAGCGCGACGAGGTCCGGCACCGCCCGCAGGGTCGGATCCCCACCGGAGATCTGGATCGAGGTGCCCGGGCCGAAATGGCTGTGGATCATCTCGATCCGGTCCAGCAGCACCGGCATCGGCACGTCATGCGCCATCTCGGCGGCATCCGAGAGATAACAGAGCGTGCAGTCGAGATTGCAGCGCTGCGTGATCTCGAGCGAGACGCAGGATATCGGGAAGAACCGCCCGGCGACCTGCAGATCATGGTAGGCGCCAGTCTCCTGCAGGGCCTTGCGCAGGGGCGCGCGCCGATCCGTGCCGGCGAAGCGACGCCCCGCCGGTCTGATCAGATCTGGAACCTTGGCAGATGATCCATCCATCTTGCACCTCCCACACTCTCTTATACGCGGCGCGCAGGGATGCGGCGTCACTCTGAATCACGTTCCATTGGGCGGGCGTGTACGCCGCGCTCCGGAGCGGGCCTGCGCAGACTGGACGCCGCCCGGCCCCGGCGCTATACACCGCGCCATGTTCAGGATACGCGCCATCCAGCCGATTACCGGCCCGGCCCGCTGACGCGGCGCCGGGACAAGGTGGCTGCGACCTGCCCACCGCCGCGCAAGACCCCGATTTCGCTGTGTTCACAGCCCTGACTGAACGAGGTGCGCCATGAGCGCCGATGCCGACACCAAGACCGATTACAAAGACACATTGTTTTTGCCGCAGACCGATTTTCCAATGCGCGCGGGCCTGCCCAAGCGCGAGCCGGAGTGGCTCGCCCGGTGGGAGAAGATCGGGATCTACGAGAAACTGAGGGAGAAGGTTGGGCGGCCCAAATACGAACTCCACGACGGGCCGCCATACGCGAATGGCCATCTTCATATCGGACATGCCCTTAACAAAATCCTAAAGGACTTCGTCACGCGCACCCATCAGATGCTGGGCTTCGATGCGCGCTATATCCCGGGCTGGGATTGTCACGGCCTGCCCATCGAGTGGAAGATCGAGGAGCAGTACCGCGCCAAGGGCAAGGACAAGGACGAGGTCCCGATCAACGAGTTGCGCGGCGAGTGCCGCAAGTTCGCCGAAGGCTGGATCGACGTGCAGCGCACCGAGTTCAAGCGGCTTGGCGTGACAGGCGAGTGGGACAATCCCTACCTGACCATGAGCTATGACGCCGAGGCGGTGATCGCCGAGGAGTTCATGAAGTTCGTCATGAACGGCACGCTCTATCAGGGATCCAAACCCGTGATGTGGTCGGTGGTCGAAAAGACTGCTCTGGCCGAGGCCGAGGTCGAATACCACGAGCACCAGAGCCACACGATCTGGGTACCGTTCACGGTGACTGCTGGACCAGACAGGCTGATCGGCAAGCAGGTTGTGATCTGGACGACCACGCCGTGGACCATCCCTCAGAACCGTGCGGTGTCGTACAATCCAACGATCTCTTATGGCGCATACGAGGTGACGGGACGGCCGGAGGAATGCTGGGCCACCATTGGAATGGTTTATCTGGTGGCGGACAATCTAGCCGACGATGTCTTTCGACAGGCGCGCTTGGACGAGACGATGTACCGCCGGTTGGGCGATGTCTCGGCAGAAGAGTTGTCATCGGTTATCTGCGCACACCCGCTGGCTGGCGTCGATGGTTCCAACGGGGAGTGGGACTATGACGTCCCTATGCTGCCCGGCGATCATGTCACCGACGATGCGGGGACTGGGTTTGTGCACACGGCGCCCAGCCACGGCGCGGACGACTATAATGTCGGGCTCCAGTACAACCTGCCCATGACGCACAATGTGCTCGAGGATGGCTCGTTCCGGGCGGATCTGCCGTTCTTTGGCGGCGCGATCATCTTCGACCACAAAGGCAAGGAGAAGGACGCCAACAAGCGCGTCATCGACAAGCTGGTCGAGGTCGGCGGTCTGCTCGCCCGCGGGCGGCTGAAACACTCGTACCCGCACTCGTGGCGGTCCAAGGCCCCGCTGATCTTCCGCAACACGCCGCAGTGGTTTGTCGCCATCGACAAGGAGCTGGACGACGGCATGAGCGAGCATGGGTCCACGATCCGCGAGCGGGCGCTCACGTCCATTGATCAACTCGTGGAGTGGACGCCGCCCTCAGGCCGCAACCGGCTGCACTCGATGATCGAGAACCGCCCGGACTGGGTGCTTTCACGCCAGCGCGCCTGGGGTGTGCCGCTGACCTGCTTCTGCCGCGGCAGTGGGGAGAATGTCGAGATCCTGCGCAACGCGGAGGTCAACGCCCGGATCGTCGCCGCCTTCCGGGAAGAGGGCGCCGATGCCTGGTTCGAAGATGGCGCAAAGGAGCGGTTCCTGAGTGGCATCGACGGGGTGAACCCCGACGACTGGACCAAGGTCGATGACATCCTGGACGTCTGGTTCGACTCAGGCTCGACCCACGCCTTCACCCTGCGGGATCGACCGGACTCGATGCGGCCGGCAAGCCTCTATCTCGAAGGCACCGACCAGCACCGGGGCTGGTTCCATTCCTCGATGCTGCAAGGCTGTGCCACCATCGGACGGGCACCTTATCACGGCGTGCTGACCCATGGTTTCACGCTGGACGAGAAGGGCATGAAGATGTCCAAGTCCCAGATGAACGCCATGTCGCCGACAAAGGTCGTCGAGCAGTATGGCGGCGATATCATGCGCCTGTGGGTCGCTCAGACGGACTATACGATCGATCAGCGCATCGGACCCGAGATCCTCAAGGGTACCGCAGACAGCTATCGTCGCCTGCGCAACACCTTCCGCTATATGATCGCGGCGCTGGATGGGTTCGGTCCGGAGGAGGCGGTTGGCGATGCGGACCTGCCCGAGCTGGAGCGGCTCATCCGCCACAGGCTGGCGGAGTTGGATCAGATCGTCCGCGAAGGCTATGCCAAGCACGATTTCCAAGGCGTCTACCAGCAACTCTTCGCCTTCTGCACCACGGATCTGTCGGCCTTCTGGTTCGATATCCGCAAGGACGCGCTCTACTGCGATGCGGCGGATAATCTGCGCCGCAGGGCCGCTCGGAACGTTATGGCCGAAGTGTTCGACCGGTTGGTGACATGGCTCGCACCGATCCTGGTCTTCACGATGGAGGAGGTCTGGCTGGCCCGGAACCCGGGAGACGAGAGCTCGGTCCATCTGCAGGATTTCCCCGAGACGCCGGTGGACTGGCTGGACGAGGGGCTGGCCACCAAGTGGACCACGATCCGCCGGGTGCGCCGGGTCGTGACCGGCGCGCTGGAGGTCGAACGGCGGGAGAAGCGCATAGGCGCCAGCCTCGAGGCTGCGCCCGAGGTCTACATCGCCGACGCCGGCACGCTGGCCACGGTGCAGACCGTTGCGTTCGAGGACATCTGCATCAACTCAGGGATCACCCTTGTCGAGGGCGAACCGGGCGGCGATGCCTTCACGCTGGACGATACGCCCGGTATTGCTGTGGTGCCTGCCGCAGCCCCCGGCAAGAAATGTCAGCGCTGTTGGAAGATCCTGCCCGAGGTCGGATTGCAATCTGATCCCAACCTCTGCATGCGCTGTTTCACCATTGTGCACGGCGCTGCGTGACCCATCGATCCACCCGGAGATATCCCGTCCGGGTGGATCTTGGATCGGCACTTTATTGCACATCGTGGAAAACACCCTACGTTCATCCGTAGTCGCTGGTTCCCTGTCGCATGGCACAACCGGCCCGTGTCGTACGGACTCAGACGATGTTTGGACTGCGAATATCCGGCTTTACCGGGACAGGAGCAGCGCTGCTGATCTGGACAAGCTGTGCACATGGCGCACTCAGCCAGACGCAAAGCCCCGGCGCGGATGCGTACGAAACCCCATCTGGGCCCGTGATCATTGCGCAAAACGGCGCAAAGATGCGCACCCCGGATGTTGATACGCTGACATGCGACGAGATGAATCAAATCCTGATGGAAATTTCGGCCTCCGGTTATCGCGGTGTGCTGGTAGTCTCGCCCGACGATCCCGACTATCAGATATTCGCCTATGAAAACCGACTCGCTAAGGCACATTATCAAGACTGTCAGGTCGGCGTTGTGGACTTCACTGCGCCGGGTGGCATCTTTTCTTCGGGATTCAACTGATCGCGACCCCAAACCTGTATCTGACCTGCCAGGAGCCGCCTTCGGGGCAACGGATGCTGCCGTGAAGCGCCGGTTGCTGCTGCGCACCATCCTGCCGATTGCGCTGGTGATCTTCCTACTGGATCAGGCCAGCAAGATCTACATTGTGCACTATCTCGATCTGATCACCATTGGCCGGTTGGAAGTGCTGCCGCCTTATCTGGTGTTCCAGATGGCGTGGAACACCGGGATCAATTTCGGGATCCCGCTGGGCGGGCCAGTGATGCTTGTGGGGCTGACACTGGCGATTTCGGCGGCGCTGGTTCTCTGGGTTCTGCATCGCCGGTCGTGGACCATGGCGCTGGGCGCGGGCGCGGTTGTCGGCGGCGCGCTGGGAAATGCCATCGACCGCGTTCTGTACGGCGCGGTTGCCGATTTCCTGAACAACAGCTGTTGCGGCTTCGTCAATCCGTACTCATACAACATCGCCGATGTGGCGATCTTTGCCGGAGCCATCTGGATCGCCATCAAGGCGTGAGTTGCAAGAGACCGCGCAAAAGGCCAAGATGCGCGCAAGATCGGGCGGGCAGACCGGCGAGCAAACGAGGATGATATGACGGGCATGACGAGACTTTTCTCCAAGGCTGCGATCGCAGTGTCCCTGCTGTCACTGGCCGCGTGCGATACGCTGGGCAATCCGTTCGAGGTGCTGGGCCGCAAGGCACCGGCACCCGATGAATTCCAGGTGGTCTCGCGCAAACCACTGGTGATGCCGAACTCGGTGGCGCTGCCGGAGCCGCGGCTTGGCGAGCGGTCGCCGCTCGAGCCAAACCCCAGCAGCGATGCGATTGCGGCTTTGCTGGGAACGCCCACGATCAGCACTGTGCCTGCTGGCAGCGCGGGCGAGGCTGCCCTTCTTGCCGCCGCCAACGCCGGGGCGACAGATGGCGATATTCGGACCAAGGTCGAAGCGGATCGCTCGAACGCGGATGCGAACAAGCCCTACGAGCCACCAACGGTTTTCGAACTGCTCGGATCTGACAGCGATCAGGAATTTCCGGACGCCCTGGATGCAGATGCCGAAGCGCGCCGTCTTCAGACGCAAGGCGTGGCAGCCGCACCGATCAATCCTGACGACCGGCCCGCAGGTGCAGTACGCAAGGCCGCGGAGACAGAGGGCTCGCTGATCGTCCGCGAACAGGAAAGCAAGCCACGGAACCGTCTCAGCAGACCAAACACCGGGCCGGCGTTTGAGTAACAGCGCCCAGCACCTATATCTCGGCTGACGCACGGATCTCTGGGAGACCACATATGCTTTGGAATTCGCTTCGCGCGGCGACAGTCTGGGTCGCCGTGGCAGTGTTCGCGCCCGTAAATGGTGCGTTTGCGGACGATCACATCACCAGCTTCACCCTCGACAACGGCATGGACGTGGTGGTGATCGAGGATCACCGCGCACCGGTCGTCACGCACATGGTCTGGTACCGTGTCGGCTCGGCGGACGAGCCGCATGGGACCTCGGGCATCGCACATTTTCTTGAACACCTGATGTTCAAGGGCACGGATGAAATCCCGGATGGCGCCTTTTCGAAGATCATCGCCGAGAACGGTGGGCAGGACAACGCCTTCACCTCCTATGACTATACCGGGTATTTCCAGCGCATCGCCGTCGACCGGCTCGATCTGGTGATGAAGATGGAGGCCGACCGCATGGTCGATGTCGTCATCACCGAGGATCACGTCCGGACCGAGCGCGATGTGATCCTTGAAGAACGCAGCACCCGCACCGACAACTCGCCCGATGGGTTGTTCTCCGAGCAAATGCGCGCGGCCCTGTTCATGAACCATCGATATGGCGTGCCGATCATCGGCTGGCGCCGGGAGATGGAGCAACTCTCGCTCGACGATGCGCTCACGTTCTACGAGCGGTACTATGCTCCGGACAACGCGATCCTGGTGGTCGCAGGCGATGTGACACCCGAGCAGGTTCGCGAACTGGCCGAGAAGCACTACGGGCCGTTGGAGCCGTCGGGCAACCCGCCGGATCCGCGCCCGCAGGAGCCGCCTCAACTGGCGCCGCGCCGGATCGACATGTCGGACCCCCGCGTGCGTCAGGACTATGTAATGCGCACCTATCTGGTCCCGTCCTATGACCCTGAAGATCCGACGACATCGGCTGCGCTGAGCATCCTGTCCTCGGTTCTTGGGGATGGTATCGCCTCGCGCCTCAGTCAGAAGCTGGAGATCGAGGAAAAGATCGCCATCTCGACCGGCGGCTGGTATTCGCCGCAGGCGCGGGATGCGACCGGCTTCACGGTCTACGGTGTCCCTGCACAGGGCGCCTCGCTCGACGAGGTCGAGGCCGCCATCGACCAGATCCTGGCGGAGATTGCCGAAACCGGCCCGACCGCCGAGGAACTCGAGCGCGTCAAGCGCGTGCGCCGCGCCAGCCGAATTTTTGCACAGGACAGCCAGTCCAGCCAGGCACGGCTCTACGGGGCGGCAATGTCCATGGGCTTCACCGTCGAAGATGTGCAGAAATGGCCGGACGTGATCGAGGCCGTGACTGCCGAGGATGTGCGGCGCGCCGCAGCCGAGCAGCTTGACCTGAACCGGTCCGTGACCGGTCGTCTCACCGGTGGGGAGGAGAGCTGATGACCATGATGACTTCTGTGCTCACACCTGTCCGTGCTGGCGCCATCGCGCTTGCGCTGGCCACAGCCGGAACCCTGCCCGGAGCGGCGCAGGCCGATGTCGACATTCAGGAGGTTACCAGCCCGGGTGGGCAGGTCTTCTGGCTGGTCGAGGAGCCGACGATCCCGATCGTGTCGATCGAGATCGGCTTCTCCGGCGGTGCCCGTCTTGACCCGGCGGACAAGACCGGCCTGACCAACTTCACCATGGCGCTGATGAATGAAGGCTCCGGTGAGCTCGACGCGGTCGCGTTCGCGAACAAAGCCGATGATATCAGTGCACGGTTCGGCTTCTCGGGCGGGCGGGATTCGACCGAAGTGAGCGGTGCCTTCCTGGTCGAGACGCTGGATGAGGGGATCGACCTGCTCGCCCTTGCCATGGGCTCGCCGCGCTTCGATGCAGAACCTGTCGCGCGGGTGCGCGGGCAGATCCTGTCGGGTATCGCTCAGGACGAGACGGATCCGCAGGCCATCGCAGGCAAGGAATGGGCGGCGCGCGCCTTTCCGGACCATGCCTACGGTCGCCCGTCGAGCGGCACCAAGGAGACGATCACCGCCATCACCGTCGAGGATATGCGCACCGCCCACAAACGCCTGATGACGCGCGCCAACGCGCATATCGGCATTGTCGGCGCGATCAACGCAGCCAAGGCGGGCAAGATTGTCGACACGCTGATGGCGGTCCTGCCCGAGGGCGCCACCGTTACGGCAGAGCCGCGCGATGTGGCCCCGCCGCCCGGTGTGATCGTGATCGAACAGGATGTGCCGCAATCGACAGCGATCTTCGGCCATGCCGGCCTTGCACGCGATGATCCGGACTTCATTCCGGCATTCGTGATGAACCGGGTGCTTGGCGGCGGCGGGTTCTCGTCACGCCTTATGGAGGAAGTGCGGGAGAAGCGCGGTCTTGCCTATTCGGTCTATTCATATCTCAGCGCCCGGGACGAGGCTGCGCTTTATCTTGGCGGAGTGCAGACCGCGAATGAACGGGTTGCCGAAAGCATCGACGTCATCCGCGCAGAATGGACGCGCATGGCGACCGAGGGCATGTCGGAAGAGGATCTCGAGAAGGCCAAGCGCTACCTGACCGGCGCCTTCCCGTTGCAGTTCGACTCGAACGCGAAGATCGCCAACTATCTGATCTTCGTGCAGATGGAAGATCTCGGGATCGACTACATCAACATTCGCAACGATCTGATCGAAGCCGTGACCGTCGAAGACATCAAACGCGTTGCTGCCCGGGTACTGAAGCCCGATGCCCTGTCGATTGTCGTGGTGGGGATGCCCGTCGGTCTTTGACCCGCGAGGGTGCGTCACGGACGCACCCTACGGGGTGTTGCGCGACATGGCGTAGGGTGCGTCCGTGACGCACCCTCGTTGTCCAAACAGCGAGACGATGTCAGGCGTTCTCGCCCAACCGGTCGGTGACCCAACCTGCCAGTCCGTCGAAGGTCTCGGCGATCCCGACCCGCCATTCATCGACGGTCGCGACATATTCCGTCAGCGGCGCCCCAAGCGACGGCACCTTCTCGATGATCGGCTGGTGCAACAGGTAGAGCGAGATCATCACCGCCGCGATCATCACAACCAGCAGGAAGCAGGTCAGGAACGCGCCCGATCCGGCACTCTCGCGGCGGCGGCGTTTCGTCTCCTTGCGGTCGTGCGCCCGGCGCAGGCGCTTGGGGTCTGGCGGCTTCGGTGCCATCGCGCGCACATCGGCGATGTTGAGCTTCTCCCGGATTGCCTTCTCCGCCGTGGCTGCATCCTGATCCAGCATGCTCTGCGGCTCGGCCGCAGCACTCGTGCGACCCTCCGACTCAGCGGCCATACGGGAGAGCGGCGATTTCGGTTCCGAGGCCGGGCTGGCCCCTGTCTCTGCTGCAGACATCAGATCGTCCGGCGCAGGTTTCAGCGCGGCGGCGGCGCGGTCCTCGGACTGCACTTCGGCCAGCATCTCGCGGATTTCTGCAAGCTGGTCGGTGCGTGAAGAGGACGGCGGCGGCGGCGAGAACGATTCGAGCCCCTCCGCCGTT
This sequence comes from Pseudomonadota bacterium, assembly GCA_039821125.1. GTDB lineage: Bacteria > Pseudomonadota > Alphaproteobacteria > Rhodobacterales > Rhodobacteraceae > Thermohalobaculum. The sequence continues at coordinate 79,156 of JBCBOR010000009.1, read as the reverse complement.
GACGGACTGACCGGCGGCGGATCGGAGGCCGTCATCGGTGGCGGCCCGCCCGGCGTTGCACCAACAGCCCCAGCCGCTGATGCCGCTGCTGTCGACCGACCAAGCCAGTCTGCTCCGCCCGAGCCGGACCCGGGATGCGCCGGTTCGGTCGACTGCCAGCGCGTCCCTGTCTTCTGGGTCGACGCCGGCGACTTCAGGACCAGTGGCGGATAGGCATGCCAACCGTGCCCGCAGTTCAGGCACGAGACCTGGCGTCCCTTCTCTCCGATGGCGCGCTCGGGCACCTGATATCTGGCCTCACAGGATGGGCAGATGAGCTCCATCGCCGCTTCCCCTCTGATCCGTTCCACAACACACACTTTTTTCCTCTATAACGCGCGAAATCTGGCCCGCCAAGCCGCACGCTGTATTGAAGGGGTGCGCACTCTCTGCAATTGTCGCGACCCCGGGCAGTGAGACAAGAGCAACATGGCGGCAGTAATCCGAATGGAGAAGGTCTCGTTCGGCTATGACGGGCGGGAGACGCTGAGCGAGCTGACAGCAGAGATCGACCCCGGCAGCTTTCACTTCCTGACCGGGCCCTCGGGCGCGGGCAAGACAACGCTCATGAAACTCCTCTATCTCGAGCATCTGCCGACACGCGGGCGCTTCGAGCTTTTTGGCGAGAACCCCGTTGGTCTGCCGCAACAGAACATTGCCCGGATCCGGCGGCGCGTTGGCGTCGTCTTTCAGGATTTCCGTCTGCTCGATCACCTGAATGTGCTGGCCAACATCGCCTTGCCGCTGCATGCCTCGGGCAAGGTGATCTCGGATCACGAACAGGATGTGCTGGATCTGGTACAGTGGGTCGGGCTGGATCACCGCAAGCTGGCCTTCCCACAGGAGCTGTCAGCGGGCGAGAAGCAACGCGCTGCAATCGCACGGGCCGTGATCAATTCGCCCGATGTGATTCTGGCGGACGAGCCGACCGGGAATATCGATCCGGATATGGGCTCGCGCATCCTGAAGCTGCTGGTCGAGTTGAACCGGCTGGGCAAAACCGTGGTGCTGGCAACGCATGACCTTGGCCTGATCCGCAACGCCAAGACCATGGTCGAGGCGCGGATCCTGCGGCTCGCCGATGGGCATCTGGCGCAAGGGGCGATGACGCTGTGAGCAGCACCTGGCGCAACGGGTCGAATTTCGGTCTGTCCGAAGGGCCGGAGATCGTTCCGGTCGAGGGCTGGTCAGCGCCCCTTACCGCGATGATCGCAGCAGCAATGGGCTTCCTGGCTGTCCTGACACTGGTAGCGGCCATGGCCGCGGACCGGCTGGCCACGGAGTGGCGTGCCGATCTGGCAGGCGTTGCGACCGTGCGTGTCTCGGCCCCGCCGGACGAGATGGACGACAAGGTCCGCACAGTGCTCGAGGTGCTGCGCACCACGCCTGGGATTGCCGAAATCCGGGTGCTGAGCCAAGGCGATCAGGCAGAGTTGCTGGCCCCCTGGCTTGGCACGGATGCCGGAATCGATGATCTGCCACTGCCCCAGTTGATCGACGTCTCGCTGGACGGGGCCGGGCCGGATGCCAAATCGCTGCGCGACCGGCTGGCCCTTACGCTCGAGGGCGTGACCTATGACGATCACGCCGCCTGGCGCGCACCGCTTGCAGCGACAGCGAACGCGCTGGAGCGCCTTGCCATCGGCGCGACGGTGCTCGTTCTCTTTGCTGCCGGCGCGATGGTGGTCCTGGCCTCGCGCGCGACGCTTGCCGCGAACCGGCGCGTGATCGAGGTTGTGCGCCTGATCGGAGCCGAGGATCGCTACATTGCGTCCGCCTTCGTGCGGCGCCTGACCCTTCGCGCATTCATCGGTGCCACTTTGGGGACACTGGCGGCCTGTCTTGCCCTGTGGTTGCTTCCCGTGATCGAAGCGGATGCAGCCTTTGGTGTCGCGCTCAGCCCGGATCAGACCGGCTGGCTCAGGGTGATCATCGGCGTGCCCATCGCCAGCGGGCTGGTCGCGTGGATCAGCGCCCGCGTCGCAACCCGCAGCGTACTCGCCCGCCTGCCATGAGGGGCCGCGATCGCAATCTGCCGCCAGCCACACTGGCGATGCGCCTGCGCGGGCTGGTTTTCATCCTCGCCATGTACGGGCTCATGCTGGTGATGGGCCTGACCACGATGATCCCCTCGCTCATCTCGCAACCCTTTGCCCGGCGGATCGCCAAGCTCTATTCCGCCTGGGTCTTCTGGTTGCTGCGGGTGATCTGCGGCGCAAGGATCGAGATCCGCGGCAAGGTCCCGCACGAAGCGTGCATCATCGCCTCGAAGCACCAGTCGTTTCTGGACATCCTGCTCCTGACATACGCCCTGCCCTCGGCCCGGTTCATCATGAAGCAATCGCTGCTGAAGGTACCGATCCTTGGACTGTTCGCGCGCCAGATCGGGTGCATCGCGATCGATCGCAGCGCCGGTGGCGATGCGATTCGCACCATGATCGACGGCGTGCAACAGCGCGGCGCCGATGCTGGCCAGACCATCATCTTTCCACAAGGGACACGGACCGCCCCTGGCACTTTCCCGCCGTTCCGGCCCGGAGTTCTGAAGCTGTACCAGCATTTCGGCCAGCCCATTGTCCTGACGGCCCTGAACACCGGCTGGGTCTGGCCCGGGCACGGCATTGCCCGCTATCCTGCGACGGCGGTTCTGGAGTTTCTCGAGACGATCCCGGCTGAGCAGTCAACCGAGGCGCTGCTTCCGGTGATCGAGAACACCATCGAGACCGGCTATGACGGGCTGGCCGATGAGGCACACGCGGCCCTGACCGGTTCAGATCCCGGGAGGCACCCCGCCTGACACGGGCAGCACGGCGCCGGTGATGTACCGCGCATGCGGCCCGGCGAGATAGGCAACAGCGTCGGCGACATCCTCGGGATCACCGGCCGACCGCAAGGCGACGTTGCGATAGCGTTGCGCACGCATCTCGTCGATCGAGAGAGCGTTCTCATCCGCCAGACGGCGGTTGGCGGCCTCGTGCATGTCAGTCGCAATGTACCCCGGACACACGGCGTTGCAGCGGATACCATCCGGTCCGAACTCGGCAGCGATCGTCTTGGTCAGCCCGATCAGCCCATGCTTCATCGCGGTGTAGGCGCCAAAACCGGGTTCCGCGCCAAGACTTCCGGTTGATCCAATATTGACGATCGCGCCGGAGCGTTCGCGGCGCATCGCGGGCAGCACCGCCTGGGTGAACATCATCGGGCCAAGAAGGTTGACCCGGAAACTCGCCGTCCACTCCGTTGGCGTGGTCATCAGAAAATCCGCGGCTCCGGCCAGCGATCCCGCGTTGTTCACGAGAATATCGACGCGGCCGAACCTTGCCAGGACCGTGTCCACACAGACCGAGATCTCGTCCTCGGAGGTGACGTCGACCGCCTGCGCGATGGCCGTCCCGCCCCCATCGCGGATCTGAGACACCGTCTCGCCAAGTAGGTCCAGACGATCACGCTCGGGCCAATCATCCCCGCCAAGCCAAACCGGCCCGGCAAGATCGGTCAGGACGACGATCGCGCCCTCAGCCGATAGCCTCAGCGCGATCGCCCGGCCGATCCCGCGCGGCATCGCAGCCCCTGTGACAATCGCAACGGATCCGGACAGATCAGCCATCCGCGCGACAGCTAGGCCAGCCCCTTGTCGCCCATGGCGATGAATTTCTGACGCCGCTCGGCCCGGATGGCTTCCGGGCTGGCGCCATCCAGCTCGCTCAGGACCGAGATGATCGCACGGCCCACGCTGGCGATCGTTGCATCCCGGTCGCGCTGTGCACCGCCCAGAGGTTCCGTGATGATCATGTCGGCGACGCCAAGCTGCAGCAGATCCTGAGCCGTCAGCCTCAGGGCATTCGCCGCCTCCTGCATCTTCTCGGCATTCTTCCAGAGAATCGAGGCACACCCCTCCGGCGAGATCACCGAGTAGACCGCGTGTTCCAGCATCAGCACCCGATTCGCCGTGGCCAGGGCCACTGCACCGCCCGAGCCGCCCTCGCCGATCACGACCGAGACAAGCGGCACGCCAAGCATCAGGCATTTGTCAGTGGCACGGGCGATGGCTTCGGCCTGGCCACGCTCCTCGGCGCCCTTGCCGGGATAGGCGCCGGGCGTATCGATCAGCGTGATCACCGGCAGCCCGAACCGGTCGGCAAGCTCCATCAGGCGGACGACCTTGCGGTATCCCTCAGGTCGGGCCATGCCGAAATTCCGCTCGAGCCGGGTCTTCGTGTCGTGACCCTTCTCGTGTCCCATGACCACGATGGGTCGGTCATCGAGACGGGCCAGACCGCCGACAATCGCGTTGTCTTCGGCGAAGTTCCGGTCGCCTGCCAACGGCATGTAATCCGTGAATAAAGTGTCGATGTAGTCGACGGTATGCGGACGATCCTGATGGCGCGCGATCTGGCACTTCTGCCAGGGGGTGAGATCCTTGTAGAGCTCGACCAACAGCTCGCCTGCCCGCGCGTCGAGCTGGTCCGCTTCGGCGCCCACATCCAGGTTCGGGTCCTGCCGCGCCAGTGCGCGCAATTCTTCGGCCTTGCCCTGCAACTCGGCCAGGCCCTTTTCAAAATCGAGATAGCTTTGCATCACCGTCCCTGTCTTCAGCGAGACGGGAGTTAAGGCGTCGCGCCCCGTATTGCAATGCAACCCGGCCAATCAGCGTGCGGTGCTTTGGGCTCACCATTTCTGGGGAGGCGTTATCCCCTGAGTAACCATACCGCTGTATCCAGAGCGTGCCTGACGGGCCATCGGCTGCTTTCCAGGCGGACGAGGGTAGGGGCCCGGTGGTGCGCAAGCATGCGCACCACCGGCATCTCTTTCAGTGATGTGACGCAGCTCTTCGCAAGCCTTCGGCTGCTCACCGACTCGCGTGGCCGCGTTCCGCAATCCCGGCAATACTTGAACGCGGTTCATTTCTTTGATGTTCAGATTTTGAACATAGTTCACAAAAGTGTCTTCACCGATGACCAGACCGCGCATCAGAATCGCAACCGCGAGAGTGGCTTTGGTCGTTGCCGCAATCCTCGTCGCTGGTTGCAGCGCACTGAGACCTGCTGCGCCACCGCCGGATTACAGCCACCTCCTGCGCATCCAGGTCTCGGTCGAATGGGACGGAGAGCGCATCGACTTTGACGAACTGGTCTTTTGCGGCGCGCGCAGGAAAGGCACATTGACCAGCGCGCCGACCACTCAGGTGCTCCCCAGCCACTACCACGTGACGCGGCCCACAGCTAATGGTGGGCGACTGCGGTTCCACCCCAGCTGGATCATGTGCAGCCTGGGTCAATCAGTTTGGCGTCCAGGCAAGACGCCCGAGACCGAGTTCAAAGCGCCAAGGGAGTTCATGCCGGTCTTCCTGTGGGTCAATTCCACCGACCCCGAAAAGGCGACCTATGGCGAGTACCATGCGTCCGAGACGTATGATGTCGCACTGCCACCATCTGAACTGCCCGCGCCGTTCGTATGGTTCGATACTCAGACCCGCGAGCTGTTCATTATTGATAGATAGCTCGACGCGTCATTGAGCGCCCTCGATGCTTTGGTTTCAAGCGGCTGGGTCATGGAAAAGTCCACGTCCCAACACATCAAATTGAAAGACGTCAGATAGGTGTCCGCGCAGATCTACCCGCCCGATGCAGCGATCAGGTCGGACTGGCTGACGATCACCTCAGCCTGCCGGATGGACGCAAGGTCGATCAGCTTGCCGTCGAGCGTGACCGCGCCTTTGCCGGCGGCCTTGGCCTCCTCCATCGCGGCGAGCACGCGTTTGGCCTTGGTCACGGCCGCCTCGGAGGGCGTGAAGACCTCGTTCGCGAGCGCGACCTGGCTCGGGTGGATTGCCCATTTGCCGACCATGCCCAGGGTCGCCGAGTTCAGTGCCTGCTGCTTGAACCCCTCCGGATCCGAGAAATCGCCGAACGGCCCGTCCACCGGGAGCAACCCGTGCGTGCGGCAGGCCGCAACAATTGCGACCGTTGGATAGTGCCAGGGATCGGCGAAGTGGCGCGGGCGGTCCTCGCCCGGCGCACCGACCATGGCATAATTCTCCTGCGTGCCGCCGATCGCGGTCGTCTGCATTCCCATGAAGGCCGCATAGTCCGCCGGGCCGATGGACATTGCCTGCATGCGGGGGGAGGCCGCTGCGATCTCCTCGACATGGGCGAGGCCCGCCGCCGTCTCGATGATGCACTCAAAGCCGATTTTCTTGGTCTTGCCGACCTTCTGCTCGGCCGCCGAGACCACGCAATCCACCGTGTAGATGTCCTTGGCGTTACCGGCCTTGGGGATCATGATCAGGTCGAGCCGGTCGCCGGTCTTCTCGATCAGGTCGATCACGTCATCATACCAGAACTCGGTATCCAGCCCGTTGATCCGCACCGAAACGGTCTTGGTCCCGAAGTCCAGCGTGTTCAGCGCTTCGACGATGTTGGCGCGCGCCTGAACCTTGTCGTCGGGGGCCACAGCGTCCTCGAGATCGAGGTTGAGCACATCCGCCGCGCTCGCCGCCATTTTCGGGAACAGTGCGGGGTTCGAGCCGGGGCCGAACAACTGGCACCGATTGGGACGTCCCGGCGGGGCGGGTTGAACGGCAAAGCTCATGGCATCTCTCCTGATCGCGAAATTTTCTTTCGTGCGGGATAGGGCGCGCGACAGCATCGGTCAATGCGACGGATACGCGGTCGGTGCGACATTCGATTTCTTATAATTTCTGTAAAGACTGAAAATACTGTATTCCAGAAAGGGCGAATGCGATGAAAATCGAACCCACACCCAGCAACATCGAATGGCGCGATCTGACACAGATCCCGCGTTATCAGGTGCTCATCGAGCTTTGGCTTCCGCTGCCGTGGCTTGCATTGTCGCTGATCCTCTATGCCGGACCGTGGTGGCCGCTGGGTGCGGTTGGCAGCTTCATGTTCTTTCTCTGCGCGCTTCGCCTGAACCACGAGGCGATCCACAACAATCTCGGCGTCGCCCGGCGCTGGGATCACGTGATCATGCATGGGCTAAGCGCGATCATGCTCGGCTCGAACCATGCGGATGCCTTCTGCCATCTGCGTCACCACCGCGACACCATGGGCGCGGACGATCACGAGGGGCATTGTGCGCGCATGACACTGCGCGAGGTGCTGCTCTATGGGCCGCGCCTCCCCATCGATCTGAACCGGGCCGCATGGACCTATGGCACTCCGATCTGGCGGCGCCGGGTTGTGACGGATTGGATCTGCATTTTTGTGGTCATCGCGGCGTGCCTTGCCAGCGGTCAGCAGGCGCTGCTGCTGCATTTGCTGGCCATGGCGCTCGGGCAATGCATGACGGCGTTCTTCGCGGTCTGGATCACACATCAGGGCACCCATGGCACGGGCCTTGCCGGGCGCAGCCAACGGGGCCCGCTCGCATGGGCTGCCTACCTGATGTTCTACCACCGCGAGCATCACCTCTTCCCCAAGGTGCCGGTCAGCCGCCTGCCGGAACTGGCACGCCGCCTCGACACCGAAGTGCAGGGCTATGCCGCCGCCCGTCAGCCCGTGGTGCCTGGTTTCGACAGTCGAAAACGGGAAAGATCACCGCCGTCTTGACCCTCCCGGGGCCATGTCCTACGCAACGCAAATGATCCGCCCGATCCTGATCCACCCCGACCCGCGGCTGAAGAAAGTCTGCGATCCCGTGCCCGAGATCACCGATGAGGTGCGGGCGCTGGCCAAGTCCATGTTCGAGACCATGTACGACGCGCCGGGGATCGGGCTGGCCGCGCCTCAGGTCGGGGTGAACGCCCGAATGCTGGTCATGGATTGCGCCAAGCGGGACGAGGGCGACAAGCCCGAGCCGATCTGCATGATCAACCCGGAGATCGTCTCGTCAGCGGCAGAGGTGGCCGAGTACGAGGAAGGCTGCCTTTCCATCCCCGATATCTTCGCCAACGTGACACGGCCCGAAGCGGTGCGCGTGCGCTGGATCGACGAGAACGGCGATCCGCACGAGCGTGATTTCGAACGCATCTGGTCGGTCTGTGTCCAGCACGAGATCGACCACCTGAACGGCAAGCTCTTCATCGATTATCTCAGCGCCATGCGCCGCCAGATGATCACCTCGAAGATGAAGAAGCTGAAGCGCGACAAGGCGCGCGCCTGACCCGATGGCACCCGCGCAAGACGGCAGTGTCGGCCACCGCCCTTACGTCATGTACCCGGACCCGCGCCTGCGCGCAGTGGCCGAGCCGGTCGAGGCCGTCACGGACGAGGTCCACGCCATCTGGGACGAGATGATGCGCGCGATGTACCTGATGCCCGGCATTGGGTTGGCTGCCCCGCAGCTTGGCATCGGATTGCGTCTGGCCGTGGTCGATTGCTCGGACGCCAAGAACCAGCCGGTTCGGTTCGCCAATCCCGAGATCGTCTCGGTGTCCGAAAAGACCCTGGCCAATCAGGAAGGTTCGCCCAACCTGCCCGGCCTCTTCGACAAGGTTGTGCGCCCGGCGGAGGCGGAGATCCGCTATCTCGATCACAATGGCACCGAGGTCACACGCGCCTTCGAAGGCATCTGGGCGATCAGCATCCAGCACCAGATCGATCACCTCGACGGCAAGCTGTTCATCGACCGGCTGAGCCCGATGCGGCGTCAACGCCTGCTTGGCAAGCATCGCAAGGCGACACGGAAGAAGGCTCGGCCCTGATGCGCCTGCTGCGCTGGCTTGCGGACAAGTTGTTTGAAAAGACTGATGGCCCGTGGATCAGAACGGGCAAGTCGATTGTGATGACACTCACGATTTTGTTTTTGGCGTTCGGGATGTTTGTATGGATTTCTGGCGATGGCGATGGAGCCGGAAAAGGGATCAGTTACGCGATCGGGCGTCTACTCACGCTCCCGCTGACCGGCGGAAGGTGACTGATCAGCTTGGCGAACATTCCAAGGATTGGTGTGTGATATGAAACTCGCCTTCATGGGCACACCGGATTTCCCGGTCCCGGTGCTGCGTGCGTTGATCGACGCGGGCCATGAGATCGTGCAGGTCTACACCCAACCGCCGCGCCGAGCGGGCCGGGGCAAATCCCTGCGTCCCTCTCCGGTGCATCTCGCAGCGGAGGAGGCAGGCATCCCGGTCGCGACACCTGAGAAATTCCGCGACCCGGAGGTACTGGAGATTTTCGCGTCTCTCGATCTCGATGCCGCCATCGTGGTCGCCTATGGCCAGATCCTGCCGCAAGCGGCTTTGGATGCACCACGGCTCGGGTGCCTGAACCTGCACGCCTCGCTGCTGCCCCGCTGGCGCGGAGCGGCCCCCATCCAGCGCGCGATCATGGCGGGCGATGCCGAAACCGGCGTTGGCGTGATGCAGATGGAGGCCGGGCTGGATACAGGTCCGGTTCTGGCCGAGGCGCGCACGCCCATCGCCGCCGATGACACCGCTCAGACACTGCATGACCGGCTGGCCGAGATCGGGGCGCCCCTGATGGTGGACACTCTCGCTGCGCTCGATGCAGGCCAGATCACCTCGCGCCGACAGCCCGAGGACGGCGTCACCTATGCCCACAAGATCGACAAGGCCGAGGCAAGGATCAACTGGACCCGCCCGGCCAGTGCGGTCGACTGCCATATCCGCGGCCTGTCCCCCTTCCCTGGCGCCTGGTTCGAGCTGAACGGCGAACGGATCAAGGTTCTCATGTCCGAACGCGCCGATGGCAGTGGTACGCCGGGGATGACGCTGGACGATGGGCTGACGGTTGCCTGCGGCACAGGTGCCGTGCGTCTGACGCGCTTGCAGCGCGCGGGCAAGTCCGCAACCGAAGCCGCCGATCTGCTGCGCGGGCTGCCGATTCCTCAGGCCACGTCCCTCGGGTGATCACCCGCACCGCCGCGCACCACGTGACGTTGCGTCCACCACCCCGCACAGACTCCGAAAACGACATCCATGTCGTTTTCGGGGTCGCAGAGCAGAGCGAATGTACGCACGTTGCACAGGCTGCTTGTGTGCAATCAACTTCGGACCCCGGCATGGACGGTTGTGACGCCCTGAACGGTGCCCTTTTGCGATCCGCTGCCTGCGGAGCCAAGCCCCGGCGATGAGCGAGTTCGACTACATTATAGTCGGCGCAGGCTCGGCCGGTTGCGCTCTGGCCAACCGGTTGACCGAGGATGGGCGCACGCGTGTACTGGTGCTCGAGGCGGGTGGATCGGATCGCAACCTCTGGATCCAGTTGCCCATCGGCTACGGCAAAGTCTACTACGACGAGCGGGTCAACTGGAAGTACATGACCGAGCCCGAGCCAGGCCTCGGCGGCAACCGCAGCTACTGGCCGCGCGGCAAGGTGCTCGGCGGCTCCAGCGCGATCAACGCCATGGTCTATGTGCGCGGACATCCTTCGGATTATGCCGAATGGGACGAGGTGGCCCCGGGCTGGGGCTGGGATGATGTGCTGCCGGTCTTCAAACGGATGGAGGACTGGGCGCACGGCGCCGATGAGATGCGCGGCGAAGGCGGCCCCATGACCGTCCGGTGCATCGCGCGGGAAGCCCATCCCCTGACCCGGACCTATCTGAAGGCCGCCGAACAGGCAGGGATCCCCACCAACCCCGATTACAACGGCGCAGAGATGGAGGGCGCAGGCTTCTACCAGATCACGACGCGGGGCGGGCTGCGGGCCTCCTCGGCGCGGTGCTACCTGCGCCCGGCCATGCGGCGCAAGACCCTGACCGTCGAGACCCGCGCCCATGCCACCAGAGTGCTGATCGAGGGTCAGCGTGCCACCGGGGTCGAGTATCGCCAGAACGGGGTCACTCGCACGGCACGGGCGACGGGCGAGGTGATCCTGTCCGGCGGGGCGATCAACTCGCCGCAGCTCTTGCAGCTCTCGGGAATCGGACCGGGCGAGGTGCTTCAGCGCCACGGGGTCCCCGTCCACCATGCTGCGCCGGAGGTCGGGCAGAATCTGCGCGATCATCTCGGCGCCGACAATCTCTACCGCACGCGGGTTCCCTCGCTGAACCAGCAACTCGGGCCATGGCTGGGCAAGCTGCGCGCCGGTCTGCAATACCTCCTGACACGGCAGGGACCGTTGTCGCTCAGCCTCAACCAGGGGGGCGGCTTCATCCGGGTCATGCCGGACGCGACCCGGCCTGATCTGCAACTCTACTTCTCGCCCGTCAGCTATACCCGCGCGCCGCCCGGCACGCGTCCGTTGCTGAGCCCGGATCCCTTCCCGGGCTTCCTGCTTGGGTTCAACCCGGCGAAACCGAACAGCACCGGGTATCTCGAGATCCGATCGCCCGACCCGTTCGAGGCGCCAAAGCTGCACGGCAACTATCTCGACACCAACTACGATATCGCAGTGATGCTGGCGGGGGTGCGTCTGATGCGCCGGCTCGCCGAGATGCCGGCGTTCCGTGAGGTGATCGAGGAGGAGTTGTCGCCCGGCCCTGCCATCAACAGCGATGACGAGATCATTGCCTTCCTGCGCGAGAAATCGTGGACCGTCTTCCACCAGTGCGGCACCTGCCGGATGGGACAGGATGCGGCGGCCGTCGTCGATCCCCGCCTGCGTGTGCGCGGGGTCGAGGGGCTGCGGGTGGCCGATGCCTCGATCTTCCCGTCGATCCCGACGGGCAACACCAACGCCCCTGCAATCATGGTGGGCGAGCGCGCAGCGGATCTGATCCGCGAGGACGCGCGCGGGTAGGGCATCGGCGAAACCTTGGAGCCGAGGCCGTCCTCTACGCTACGCCCGGCCCGGAATAACGGCGCGTAGCGCCCCGGGCCAGCGCCCGACCGCCCCTATGGGCGGGCGCTTTGTCGACGCTGGTGCGTGGCCGGTGCATGGAAGGTTTGGCGGCATAAATTGAAGACCGGAGTCGTTGGAGCGCCCACCCGCGGTCGGGGCTGTCCACGTCAGCGTCAGGGAAGATGGATATGCCTTCAGCATCCACCCGGCTTGACCGCATCGTCCCGATCACGCTCAACTCACCCATCCAACACCGCGCACAGGCCCGCCATGAAACTGACCAAGATCGAGACCTTCGCCACCCCGGATGTCGGATTTGTCCGCGTCACCGCCGAGGATGGCGCGCAAGGCTGGGGGCAGGTCTCGACCTATCACTCGGACATCACCGCACAGGTGCTGCACCGACAGGTGGCGCCTTGGGTTCTGGGACAGGATACGACAGATCTCGATGACCTGCTCGACCTCGTGACCGAGCGGGAGCACAAGTTCCCCGGCTCCTATCTTCGGCGCGCCATGGGCGGGGTCGACACTGCGATCTGGGATCTGCGCGGCAAGATTGCGGGCAAGCCCGTGGCTGAATTGCTGGGCGGCTCGGCCGGGACAATCCGGGCGTATGCGTCCTCGATGAAGCGTGACATTACCCCGGCCGATGAAGCCGCGCGCCTGCAAGCACTGGCCGATCGCGACGGGTTCACCGCCTTCAAGGTCCGCGCCGGCGCCGAGGTCGGGCGCGGCCAGGACGAGTGGCCGGGCCGAACCGAGGAGATCATTCCCGCCATGCGGCGCGCGCTGCCCGGTGCCGATCTCCTGATCGATGCCAACTCCTGTTATGCGCCGCCGCGGGCCATCGAGGTCGGGCGGATGCTCGAGGATCACGGGTTCTGCCATTTCGAGGAGCCCTGCCCCTACTGGGAACTGGAGCAGACCAAGGAGGTCACGGACACGCTCGAGATCGATGTGACCGGCGGCGAGCAGGACTGCGACCTGCCGACATGGCGGCGGATGATCGAGATGCGGGCGGTCGACATCGTGCAGCCCGACATCCTCTATCTTGGCGGCATGTGCCGGACCCTCGGCGTTGCTCGGATGGCCGCAGAGGCGGGCCTGCCGGTGACGCCGCATTGTGCCAATCTCTCGATGGTCACGCTCTTCACGATGCACCTGCTGCGGGCCATACCGAACGCGGGCAAGTATCTCGAGTTCTCGATCGAGGGACCGGACTACTACCCATGGCAGGACGGGCTGTTCGTCGAGACCCCCTACCGGATCGAGGATGGCCACGCCCGGGTTACCGATGCACCGGGCTGGGGGGTCGAGATCTCACCGGACGGGCTTCCGAGATCAGAGTACCGGGTCAGCGAGACAGAGTGATCCTGCCCTTAACTTAACCGTTCTCCGATACGGCCCGGGCGGCTATTCTGTCGGTCCACGTGGTTGAAACGCACAAACGCGGAGATCCTCATGACCGGCGACATCGCGAATCTGCTTCTCGCTCTCGGCATCTTTGCTGTGGGCTTCCTCAGCATCGGGCCGAATATCCTCGCGATCATCAGCACATCGATGGAGCAGGGCCGGGCCCGCGGGGTGCAACTGGCGCTCGGTGTCGGATTTGGTTCCGGGATATGGGCCGTTCTGACGGTGGCAGGACTGACGGCTCTCATAACCGCTTATGCCGGGGCGGTCACGGTTCTGAAGATCTTCGCCGCGATCTATCTGCTCTGGCTGGCCTATAAAGCGTTCCGATCCGCGGCGACCCCGGACGGCGACCTGAAACCCGCAGCGAGCAAGCAGGGCAGGCTCTTCAAGCACGGGCTGCTGATTCAGATGACCAACCCGAAGGCGGCGCTCCAATGGATCGCAATCGTCGGTCTGGGGCTCGGCGCTGACGCACCGCTCTGGCTTGGCGTCACGCTGATCCTGGCTGCGACTACGATGTCTGTGGTGGGTCACGTCGCCTATGCGATGCTGTTCTCGACCCAGCCCGTCATTCGCGTGTACCGGCGGATCCGCCGCTGGATCGATGGCGCGCTCGGGCTGTTCTTTGCGTTTGCTGCGTGGAAGATCGCGACCTACCGGCCGTAGCGGCACGCACGATGCGGCGGGGTATTGTCTGCACGCCCGGAGCGCGGCACCCTTCGCTAACCGCCGCTCTCCAGCTTCAGCCGGGTCCGGTAGGCATTCGAGATATGGATGGACGCGGCGGTCTGAGCAGCATCCTCGTCCCGGGCCTCGATCGCCGCCACAATGGCCGCGTGTTCGTCGAGCGACTGCTGACCCCGCCCGGGCGCCGCCAGCGTTGTCGTGGAGATCAGCGCCATGGACCGGCGCATGCTTTCCAGCATCTGGTTCAGATAGCGATTGTGGGATGCCCGGTGCAGTTGCCGGTGGAACCGCCGGTTCGCAAGCGCCAGCGCTGTGGGATCATCGATGGCAGCCCGGTCAGCCTCGACCATATCGACCAGATGCGCGATCTCCTCCGGCGCCGCATGGCGGGCGGCGAGACGGGCGGCCAGACCTTCGACCACGCCGCGCACCTCGTAGAGCTCGCCGAGTTGATCATGGTCCAGCGTCGCCACGCGCAGGGACCGCCCGTCCCGTGCGGCCACGCCCTGGGTCTCCAGCCTCTGCAAAGCTTCGCGCACAGGCGTGCGCGAGACGCCAAGGCGATCCGCCAGATCCGTCTCGACCAGCCGCGCGCCCGGGCGCAACTCGCCCCGGTCGATCGCTTCGAGAATCAGCGTGTAAGCATCCGCGATATCCGCCCCGCCGCTCACGCCTTCACCGCTGATCCGGCAGTCTGTAGCCCTCGGCGTCGAGGTTACGCCGAATGGTCAGCTTCGAGATTTTACCGGTCGCCGTATGGGGGATCTCGTCCACGAAGATCACATCGTCCGGCAGCTGCCATTTGGCGAAATGCGGCCGGAGCAGCTCGATGATCCCGTCCGGCTCCGGGGACTTTCCGGGCTGCGGCACGACCATCAGGATCGGGCGCTCATCCCATTTCGGATGCGGGATGCCGACAGCCGCGGCTTCGAACACCTCGGGGTGCGCGACCGCCGCGTTCTCCATGTCGATCGAACTGATCCACTCGCCGCCCGACTTGATCACATCCTTGAACCGGTCGGTGATGCGAACATAGCCGTTCTCGTCCATGGTCGCGGCATCGCCGGTGTCAAACCAGTCCTCGCCGTCGACCGCATCTTCATCTTGCTTCAAATACCGCTTCACGACGCCCGGCCCGCGGATCAGCAGCCGGCCCTGACTGGCGCCATCCCAGGGCAGCGCCGCATCGTCGTCATCGCGGACCTCAAGATCGATGGTGAACGGGCAATGGCCAACCTTCTCCTGTGCATCCAGGCGCCCCTCGGGCGGCAGCGCCGTGATCTCGGGCTTGAACGAGCACATGGTGCCCAGCGGCGAGGTCTCGGTCATGCCCCAGGCGTGCAGCACCTGGACGCCATAGTCGTTCTGGAAGGTCTCGATCACCGCACGCGGACAGGCGGAACCGCCAATCACCACACGGTTCAGATGCGGCAGATCCAGCCTATGCTCCTTCAGGTGCTTGAGCAATGGCAGCCAGACCGTGGGCACCGCGGCGGTGACCGTTACGCCCTGACCCAGCATCTCGTAGATCGACACCGGGTCCATCATCCGCCCGGGCAGCACCATGGCCGAGCCCGCCATGGGCGTGCCGAACCCGGTCGACCAGCCATTGGCATGGAACAGCGGCACCACCGGCATCGTGACATCGTTTGACGACAGGCCCAGCATATCCGGCTGGATCATCACCATCGAGTGCAACACGTTCGAGCGGTGCGAGTACACCACGCCCTTCGGATGCCCCGTGGTGCCGGAGGTGAAACACACGCCGCAGGCATCGGTCTCGTCACCCTCGACCCAGTCAAAGCCATCGCCCTCGGCCGCGACGAGCTCCTCGTAGCAGAGCGCATTCGGCAGGCTCGTCTCGGGCATGTGTGCCCGGTCGGTCATGACAATGTAGCCCTTCACCGCAGGCAGATCAGCGGCGATGGGTTCAAGCACCCCGACCAGGTCATGATCGATCAGGATCCACTGATCCTCGGCATAGGTGATGATGTAGGTCAGTTGCTCCGCCGACAGGCGCGGGTTCAGCGAATGCAGGACGCCGCCCGCACCCGGCACACCGTACCAGACTTCCATGTGACGTGTCGTGTTCCAGGCCATGGCACCGATCATGTCGCCGCGGCGCACGCCCAGGCGCGCGAGCGCCGAGGCCAGCTTGCGCGCACGCGTGTGCAGCTCGCCCCAGGTCGAGCGTGTGATCGGTCCCTCGACCGAGCGCGAAATGATCGGGCGCTTGGCGTGGTACTTCGCGGCATGATCGAGAATACGTGAGACCCTGAGCGGCCAGTCCTGCATCAATCCCTGCATCGCATATCTCCTCCCTGCTCTCCTGGCAGTTGGCATCGTTTCCGTATCTTTCGAGCGTGGCGCGGTCGGATGCAAGCCTTCTGCGAGCCTTCAGCAAGGGTGCGTCACGGACGCACCCTACGAGATGTCGCACGTAGGGTGCGTCCGTGACGCACCTTTGACGGGAGGACCGCGCGGTGACAGAAAATTAAGGATAAAACTTTAGCTATCTCCCACGAACGCGTTCGAGACGATCTCTCCCATGGCGGGTGGCGCCGCCTGGGGGCTTGGGACTGACGGCAGGCCTGCCGCCCTTGCATATCCTCTGTCCTGCAGCAGATCGGACAGACCAGACCCGCGGCGCAATTGCCGCTCTCCCGAGAATTTCCTAGAGACGGGCGATGGAGCTTCCATCGCTGCCCGTCGATCATGTGTTGCCCGATCTCTGCGCCGCGCTGGCGCGGGGGCCGAATGCTGTTCTGGCTGCTCCGCCCGGGGCGGGCAAGACCAGCCGCGTGCCGCTTGCGCTTCTCGACACGCCCTGGCGCGGCGACGGGCGCATCCTGATGCTCGAGCCGCGCCGGGTCGCGGCCCGCGCCGCCGCAGAACGGTTGGCCGCGCAACGCGGAGAGACCGTTGGCGGCACCATCGGCTATCGTATCCGCGGCGCGCGCAAGGTCTCGGACCAGACCCGCATCGAAGTCGTCACCGAGGGCATTCTGACCCGGATGATCCAAAAAGAACCGGACCTTCCTGGCATTGCCGCGATCCTCTTCGACGAGGTGCACGAGCGCTCCATCCACTCCGATCTCGGCCTCGCCCTGGCGCTGGAGGTGCAGGAGGCACTGCGTCCCGACCTGCGGCTGGTGACCATGTCGGCGACGCTGGATACGGCTGCCTTCGCACAGCTCATGCGGGATGCCCCCGTGATCGAGAGCGCGGGGCGCACCCATCCGGTCGAGACCCGCTGGCAGGACCGGACCTGGCGCACACCCGGGAAGGGCCGGCGCGGGTTCGAGGAAGCCGCCGCGTCCCTGATCCGGACAGCGGCGCACGAGGCCGAGGGCGATATCCTCGCATTCCTGCCCGGCGCGGGCGAGATCCGGCGCGTTGCCGCGGCGCTGGAGGGGCGCACCGAGATGGCGATTGACCCGCTCTATGGTGCGCTGCCCTTTCAGCAGCAGCGGGCGGTGCTTGTGCCTCGCGCCGATGGACGAAGACGGGTGATCCTGGCGACGGCAATTGCCGAGACCTCGCTGACCGTGCCGGGCGTGCGCGTGGTCGTCGATGGCGGGCTCGCCCGGCGCTCCCGAACGGATCATGCGACAGGGATGGCGCGGCTGGTCACCGTGCCGGTCAGCCGGGCCGAAGCCGATCAGCGCCGGGGCCGTGCGGGGCGCGAGGCGCCGGGGATCTGCTACCGGATGTGGACCCGCGGCGAGGATGGCGCCCTGCCCACCTTTGCCCCGCCGGAGATTCTCGAGACAGACCTCGCCCCCCTCGCGTTGGAGCTGGCGCAGTGGGGGGCAACCACGCCGGACGGGTTGAGGTTTCTCGACCCGCCGCCGGACAAGGCGTTCCGAGCCGCGCAGGACCTGCTGCGCGATCTTGGCGCGCTGGACAGGGACAACCGCATCACGCCTCATGGGCACGCCCTCGCGGCACAACCGCTACATCCCCGTCTGGCGCATATGATCGCCCGGGCCGCCGATGACGGGCTCGAGGGCGAGGCGGCGCTCCTCGCCGCGATCCTGAATGAGCGCGATCCTCTGGCCGGCACCCATCGCCACACGGCCGATCTTGCTCTGCGGGTCGCAGCGATTGCTGGCAACCGGGGCGGTCCCGCTGCTGATCCCGCGATCCGCAAGCGCACCCTCGAGGAAGCGCGGCGGCTCAGCAGAGCCAAGCCCGACACGGTGCGGCTGGCAACCGCGCTCGGCCCGCTGACCGCGCTCGCCTATCCCGATCGGATTGCGCTGCGCCGCCCCGGGGACGCGCCGCGTTACCTGCTGTCGAATGGTCGCGGGGCCGTGATGGACGCCGCCGATCCGCTCGCCAGCCAGCGCTTGCTGATCGCCACCGATCTCGAGGATGGGCGCGAGGCCCGCATCCGTCTGGCCGCGCCAATCTCCGAGGCCGACCTGCGCGCCGCCCATGGCGATCTCATCCGGACGGTTCACCAAGCCGAGTGGTCGCCGCGCACCCGCTCGGTCGAGGCGCGCATGCAGGAGCGTCTCGGCGCGATCGCATTGATCGATCAGGCCTGGCGCGATGTGCCGCCGGATCAGCTTGGAGCTGCGCTTGCCGTTGGGGTGCGGAACCTGGGTCTTGCTGCCCTGCCCTGGTCCGACGCCGCCACCGCGCTGCGCCGCCGCATCGCGTGGTTGGCCGAACGGTCGCCCGATCTCGCGCTGCCCGATCTGTCGGATGCGGCGCTGATCGCCGCGCTGGACACATGGCTGACCCCGCATCTGACAGGGATGCGCCGGATTGACGAGATCGACCGGCTCGACCTGACATCCATCTTGCGCAACGCCCTTGACTGGCAGCAGCAGCAAACGCTCGACCGTCTCGCGCCACCTGAATTCAAGACACCGTCCGGGCGCGCGGCACGCATCGACTATACCGCCGACATCCCGAAGATCTCGGTCCGCGTGCAGGATCTCTACGGTCTGACCACCCATCCGGCGCTCGGCCAGCCCCCGGTCCCGCTGGCCATAGAACTGTTGTCCCCTGCCAACCGCCCTGTTCAGATCACAGCGGATCTGCCGGGCTTCTGGCGCACATCCTACGCCGATGTGCGCAAGGACATGCGGGCGCGCTACCCCAAACATGACTGGCCCGAGGATCCGGCCACCGCGGCCCCGCGTGGTGCAAATCCGCGCCAACGCAGAACATCCACAGAAAAGTAACGATTCAACCCAAGACTGCACGCCAGTTTTGGCCCATCCTTCCCGAATGTACCGGGACATACCCAGGTCTTCTTTGGGAGGGACAAACGATGAGTACCACCGTGTTTCAAAGTACCACCGAACCAAGCTTTCGCGACAGCGTCGAACTCATGTTTCATCAGGCGTCCTCGCTGCTGGATATGCCGGAGGGACTGGATGAGAAAATCAAGGTCTGCAATTCGACCTACACAGTCCGGTTCGGGGTCAAGCTGCGCGGCAAGATCCACACGTTCACGGGCTATCGCTCGGTGCATTCGGAACATATGGAACCGGTGAAGGGCGGGATCCGGTTCGCCGACAATGTCCACCAGGACGAGGTCGAGGCGCTGGCCGCTCTGATGACCTACAAGTGCGCGCTGGTCGAGGTGCCGTTTGGCGGCTCGAAGGGCGGCCTGCGCATCAACCCGCGGGAGTGGAACGCAGACGAGATGGAGCGGATCACCCGCCGCTTTGCCTATGAGCTGATCAAGCGCGACCTGATCAACCCCTCGCAGAACGTGCCCGCACCGGACATGGGCACCGGCGAGCGGGAGATGGCCTGGATCGCCGATCAGTACAAGCGCATGCACACGACCGATATCGACGGCAACGCCTGTGTCACCGGCAAGCCGCGCAACTCGGGCGGGATCGCTGGCCGGGTCGAAGCGACGGGCCGCGGCGTGCAATACGCCATTCAGGAGTTCTTCCGGAACCCGGATGATCTGGCGAAAACCGGGCTGTCCGCCGGGCTCGGCGGCAAGCGCGTGATCGTCCAGGGTCTCGGCAACGTGGGCTACCACGCCGCCAAGTTCCTCGAGGAGGAAGATGGCTGCAAGATCATCGGTATCGGCGAGCGCGATGGTGCGATCGTCAACACCGACGGGCTGAACATCGAGGCCGTGCGTGATCATATGCTCGAGCGCGGCGGTGTCGCGGGCTTCCCGGGCGCAAGCTATATCGAGAACGGCGCCAAGGTGCTGGAGGAGGAGTGCGACATCCTCATCCCCGCCGCGCTCGAGGGGGTCATCAACCTCGGCAATGTGCGCAAACTCAAGACCCCGCTGATCGTCGAGGCCGCGAACGGCCCGGTCACAGCAGGCGCGAACGATATCCTGCGGGACCAGGGTGTGGTCATCATCCCTGATCTCTACGCCAATGCGGGCGGCGTCACGGTGTCCTATTTCGAGTGGGTCAAGAACCTCAGCCATATCCGCTTCGGCCGCATGCAGCGCCGACAGGAGGAGGCGCGCCACCGCCTGCTGGTCAACGAGATCGAGCGCCTGACCAACAACACGGTCTCCGATGAGTTCCGCGAGAAATACCTGCGCGGCGCGGACGAACTCGAGCTGGTGCGCTCGGGTCTCGATGACACCATGCGCATCGCCTACCAGTCGATGGCGAGCGTCTGGCGCTCGCGCAGTGACGTCAAGGATCTGCGCACCGCGGGCTTCATCGTTGCGATCAACCGCGTTGCCGAGACCTATCAGGCGAAAGGTCTCTGAGCGACGCTTGCTGAACTGCGGTTCCTGAACGGGGTTCTGTTCAGGGCCGCCGTGCTTTCCCGTGCGCAGCCCGTCCTGCGGCGCGCACGGCGCTTCATTTTATCCTATCGCCCCCACCGACTCGTTGTTATAGAGGCGCCGAATTCGCCGGATCGGTCCGGTGTCGCGGGCGTGGTGGAATTGGTAGACACGCGAGATTTAGGTTCTCGTGCCGCACGGCGTGGGGGTTCAAGTCCCTCCGCCCGCACCAAGACCGCCCAACTTTGATCATCCCGTAACCGATGCGCGGCACACGGGGCTGAAGAGGACTGAAATGCAGGTAACGGAAACCAAGTCCGAGGGGCTGAAACGCGAATATGCCCTGGTGGTAACTGCCGCTGATCTGGACGCCAAGACCACGGAAAAGCTCGAGACGGTCCGCAAGGACTTCCAGATGAAGGGCTTTCGCAAGGGCAAGGCTCCGCTGCCGCTGCTGAAGAAGATGTTCGGCAAATCGGTTCTGGGCGAAGTGGTTCAGGAAACCGTTGAGGGCTCGGTCGCCGAGCATCTCAAGGAAGCGGGCCACCGCCCGGCGCGCCAGCCCGACATCAAGATCGCCAACGAGAATTTCGAGGAAGGCGATGATCTGAACGTAGAGATCGCCTACGAGTGCCTGCCCGATGTGCCCGATCTCGACTACGCCGCGATCAAGCTCGAGCGCAAAACCCTCGAGGTCGACGACGCGGCGCTGGAAGAAGCGCTCGGCAAGCTTGCCGACAGCGCGGTCGAGTACGAGGCGCGCGAAGACGGCGCGGTGTCCGAGGACAAGGATCAGGTCGTGATCGATTTCCTCGGCAAGATCGATGGCGAAGCGTTCGAGGGCGGCGAGGCAGAGGATTATCCGCTTGTGCTCGGCTCGAGCAGCTTCATTCCCGGCTTCGAGGAGCAGCTCACCGGCGTCAAGGCGGGCGAGCAGAAGGACGTGAACGTAACCTTCCCGGAGGAGTACGGCGCGCCGAACCTCGCGGGCAAGGACGCCGTCTTCGAGGTCACGGTCAAGGAAATCCGGGCGCCCAAAGCGGCGGCGATCGACGATGCGCTGGCTGAACGCTTCGGGGCGGAGACGCTCGATGGTCTGAAGGACCAGTTGAAGGAGCGGATCGCAGCGGAATATGCCGATGCGTCGCGCACGCTGGCCAAGCGCCGCCTGCTCGATGCGCTCGACGAGATGGTCAGCTTCGAGCTGCCCGAAACGCTGGTCACCGCCGAGGCGACCTCGATCGCGCACCAGCTCTGGCACGAGGAGAATCAGGGGGCCGAGCCGCCGGCGGAGCAACCCGAGATCGAGCCGACCGATGAGCACAGCACACTCGCGCAGCGCCGTGTCCGGCTTGGTCTGCTGCTCGCCGAGATCGGCCAGCGCGAAGAGGTCGAAATCTCGGAATCCGATCTTGGCCAGGCGATCATGGCGCAGGCCCGCCAGTACCCCGGGCAGGAACGCGAGTTCTTCGAGTTCGTCAAACAGAACCGCGAGGCTCTGGAACAGATCCGCGCGCCGCTGTTCGAGGACAAGGTCGTCGATCTGATCCTCGAGAAGGCGGATATCACCGAGGTTCCGGTGTCGAAGGACGACCTGCAGGCCGAACTGGAAGCGCTCGACGCCGAAGACGAAGCCAAGGCACCCGCCAAAGACGAGGCATAGGGCCGCTGCCGGGCGCCTCAGCGCGCCCGCGTCGCGATCCAGACACCGGCCCCGGCCACGGCCATGCCCGCCCATGCGGCGGGCGGCATCACCTCACCCAGCGTCAGCCAGCCAAACACGGCGGCCAGCGGCGGCACCAGGAACAGCAACGCCGACACCCGTGCCACCTCGCCTGCGCGGATCATCGCCAAAAGCAGTGTCACCGCGATCAGCGAATTGCCGATCACCAGATAGCCAAGCGCGCCGATAAACGTCGGCGTCCAGTCGATGTCGGGCGTCTCCATCACCAGCGCGAAGGGCAGGATCCCGATCAGCCCCGCCGCATAACCGATCAGGTTCGATGTCACCGGATGGTGGGTCAGCCCGAACCGCTTCTCCCAGAGCGCGGCAGCGGTCATCCCGGCGAGACCCAGGGCTGCATAGACGAACCCGATCAGCGGCGGGGCCGCGATCTCCAGCCGGACGGCGATCACGACCGCGGTCCCGACCAGCCCCATCGCAAAGCCGATCCAGCGTTGCCAGCCGATCCGCTCGCCGGTCCAGCCCGGCGCCGTGATCGCGACGAGAATCGGCTGCAGCGACATGATCAGAGCCACAGTGCCAGAGGCGACATCCGCGTGAAACGCCATATAAGACAGACCAAAATACACAGTCTGGATCAGCACCCCGACCAGCGCCAGGTGCCCCCAATCCGCGGCACGCTCGGGCAGTGGCGGGCGAAGAATCGCGAAGACAATCCCCATGATCGCGACACACAGCGCAAAGCGGACCACAAGGAGGGTCAGCGGCGGGGCATAGAGAATGCCGATCTTGGCCACCACATACCCCCCCGACCACAGGCAGAGGAACATCACCGGCGCCAACACCAGCCAGAGCGGACGGCCCGCCATCACGCACACCGCCAACCGGCCCGGCGCCGCGGGTGGGTGGGCCCTCGGGACACAAACCAGCGGTGCAACACTGGCAGGGGAGCGGTGCCGGGCCGATCACAGCCTCTCATCGCGTTTTCATCATCCCGGAAATCCCCCACGATCCGCGTTCCTGCCAGCAGCGTTACCAAGATTTTCCGTTCTTGGCATTGAAGGTCCACTAAGCAGTCATTAAGACTTTCAGGTAACGAATGGGCAGAATGGCCCCCGCCCGCCCTCCGGGCCCGAACATCAGGCAGAACAATGCGCGATCCAATCGATACCTTTACCAGCTTCATCATCCCGACCGTCGAGGAGATTACCGCCCGCGGCTCGACCCGGTACGACATTTTCTCGCGCCTTCTGAAGGAGCGGATCGTCTTCCTCGCCGGCCCGGTCGAGGATCAGATGGCCACGCTGGTCGTCGCGCAGTTGCTGTTTCTCGAGGCGGAAAATCCGAAGAAAGAGATTGCGATGTACATCAACAGCCCCGGCGGCGTGGTGACATCGGGGCTCTCGATCTATGACACGATGCAGTACATCCGGCCCAAGGTGTCGACCCTGGTGATCGGCCAGGCGGCCTCGATGGGCTCGCTGCTGCTGACGGCGGGCGAGAAGGACATGCGCTTTGCCCTGCCCAACAGCCGGGTGATGGTGCACCAGCCCTCGGGCGGGTTCCGCGGTCAGGCCTCGGACATCATGATCCACGCCAAGGAAACGCAGGATCTGAAGGACCGGCTGAACCAGATCTATCAGAAGCACACCGGTCAGGACATCGAGACCATCGAAAAGGCGCTCGACCGTGACAATTTCATGTCACCCGAGGAAGCCCGCGACTGGGGGCTGGTTGACAATATCGTCGAAGCGCGCTCAATACCGGATGACTCCGAGGCGTAACGTCGGAATGGACGTGCCGGGCGTGCCGTGACACACTTGTTGCGAAACGCTAAACATAATTTTACCGGATTCGGCCATTACCGAAATGTTAATGGGCGTGTAGGAGGATTGGCGGGATAGGTCCCGTCCGGAGAAGTGTAATGAGCAAAAATAGCGGCTCGGACAGCAAAAACACACTCTACTGTTCTTTCTGCGGAAAGAGCCAGCACGAGGTTCGCAAGCTGATCGCCGGGCCGACTGTGTTCATCTGTGATGAATGCGTCGAGCTGTGCATGGACATCATCCGGGAGGAGACGAAGAACAACCTCGTCAAATCCTCCGACGGTGTTCCGACCCCCAAGGATATCTGTGAGGTTCTCGACGACTACGTGATCGGCCAGGCCATGGCCAAGCGCGTGCTCTCGGTCGCGGTCCACAATCACTACAAGCGTCTGAACCACGCGCAGAAATCCTCGGATGTCGAGCTGGCGAAGTCGAATATCCTGCTGATCGGTCCGACCGGCTGCGGCAAAACGCTGCTGGCGCAGACGCTGGCGCGCATCCTCGATGTGCCCTTCACGATGGCCGACGCGACGACCCTGACCGAAGCGGGGTACGTTGGTGAGGATGTCGAGAACATCATCCTCAAGCTGCTGCAATCGGCAGATTACAACGTCGAGCGGGCGCAGCGCGGGATCGTCTACATCGATGAGGTCGACAAGATCTCCCGCAAGTCGGACAATCCGTCCATCACGCGGGATGTCTCCGGCGAAGGGGTCCAGCAGGCGCTGCTGAAGATCATGGAAGGCACTGTCGCCTCCGTGCCGCCGCAGGGCGGGCGCAAGCATCCGCAGCAGGAGTTTCTGCAGGTCGACACGACCAACATCCTGTTCATCTGCGGCGGTGCGTTCGCGGGTCTGGACAAGATCATTGCCCAGCGCGGCAAAGGGTCGGCCATGGGTTTCGGCGCCGATGTGAAAGCCGAGGATGACCGGAGGGTCGGCGATCTTCTCGAGAACCTCGAGCCAGAGGATCTGCTGAAATTCGGCCTGATCCCGGAATTCGTCGGCCGTCTTCCCGTGATCGCCACCTTGCGTGATCTCGATGAGGATGCGCTGGTCACGATCCTGACCCAGCCGAAGAACGCGCTGGTCAAGCAGTACGAGCGGCTCTTCGACATGGAGAGCGTGTCGCTGCGGTTCACCGACGAGGCCCTGCAGGCGATCGCGGCCAAGGCGATCGAACGCAAGACCGGTGCGCGCGGCCTGCGCTCGATCCTCGAAGACGTGCTGCTCGATCCGATGTTCGACCTGCCTGGCCACGAAAGCGTGCAGGAAATCGTCGTCAATGACGACGTGATTGCGGGAGAGGCGAAGCCGCTTTATATCTACGCCGATACCGGCGCCGAGGCGAACGCGTCCTGACCTTGGCGCCAGCCCGTGTGGCTGGCGCATCCTGGCAGTGTCTTGATTTTGGCCGCGCAGGGACCCACGTAAAGGGGTACCCTAAAAGACCATAGATCGCCGATTCGCGCGGTCACCAGAGGCATATTCATGAGCAAATCAATCGAGTCCGAGACGAGCTATCCGGTCCTTCCACTGCGCGACATCGTCGTTTTCCCGCACATGATCGTGCCGCTCTTCGTCGGGCGCACCAAATCCGTCAAGGCGCTGGAAGCGGTCATGAAAGACGACCGCCAGATCCTGCTCGCCTCGCAGCGCGATGCCGCCGAGGATGAACCGGGCGAAGACGACATCTATCGCATCGGCTCGCTGGCAAACGTCCTGCAACTCCTGAAACTGCCCGACGGGACGGTGAAAGTCCTGGTCGAAGGCCGCTCGCGCGCCGAGATCACCGGCTTTGTGCCGAACGACGAGTTCTTCGAGGCAACCATCACCGAGATCGCCGAATCGGAAGCCGACGAGAGCACTGTGTCGGCCCTGTCGCGCTCGCTGGTTGACCGATTCGAGCGCTACGTGAAGCTGAACAAGAATGTCCCTGAAGAGGCGATGGCCAATATCGGCGAGATCGAGGATCCGGCCAAGCTGGCTGACACGATCGCGGGGCATCTTGGCGTGAAACTGTCGGAGCGGCAGAAACTGCTCGAGGAACCGGGTGTCGCCGAGCGGATGGAAAAGATCCTCGCGCTGATCCAAGGCGAAATCTCGGTCCTGCAGGTCGAGAAGAAGATCAAGAGCCGGGTCAAGAACCAGATGGAGAAGACCCAGCGCGAATACTATCTGAATGAACAGATGAAGGCGATCCAGCGCGAACTCGGCGAGAACGAGGAAGGTCGCGACGAGATCGCTGAGTACGAGAACCAGATCGAGGAGACGAAGCTCTCCAAGGAAGCGCGCGAGAAGGCGTCGACCGAGCTGAAGAAGCTCAAGAACATGTCGCCGATGTCGGCCGAGGCCACTGTCGTGCGCAACTATCTCGATTGGATGCTCTCGATCCCGTGGGGCAAGAAGTCCCGCGTGAAGAAGAACCTCGGCAAGGCGCAGGAGGTTCTGGACGCCGATCACTTCGGCCTCGAGAAGGTCAAGGAGCGGATCGTCGAGTATCTCGCGGTGCAGCAGCGCTCGCAGAAACTGAAAGGCCCGATTCTGTGTCTGGTCGGCCCACCGGGCGTGGGCAAGACGAGCCTCGGCAAATCGGTTGCCCGCGCTACGGGGCGCGAGTTTATCCGCATCTCGCTCGGCGGTGTCCGGGACGAGGCGGAAATCCGCGGTCACCGCCGGACCTATATCGGGTCTATGCCCGGCAAGATCATCCAGTCGATGAAGAAGGCGAAAACCACCAACCCTCTGATCTTGCTCGATGAAATCGACAAGATGGGCCAGGATTTCCGTGGCGATCCGGCATCTGCGATGCTTGAGGTGCTGGACCCCGAACAGAACAGCACGTTCTCGGACCACTATCTCGAGGTGGAGTACGACCTCTCGAACGTGATGTTCCTGACGACGGCAAACACCTACAACATGCCGCAGCCGCTGCTGGACCGGATGGAGATCATCCCGCTTGCCGGCTACACGGAAGATGAGAAACTCGAGATCGCCAAGCGCCACCTGCTGCCCAAGCAGGTCAAGGAGCACGGGCTGAAGAAGGGCGAGTTCTCACTGGCCGACGATGCGTTGCTCGAGATGATTCGCCGCTACACGCGGGAGGCCGGTGTCCGGAACCTCGAGCGTGAACTGGCCAAGCTTTGCCGCAAGGCACTCACCGAGATCGTGCGCGGGGACACCGACGCAATCGAGGTGACAGCGGACCGGCTGGAGCATTTCCTCGGTGTGCCGCGCCACAAGCACGGGCTGGCCGAGGAGAAGGATCAGGTCGGCGTCACGACGGGTCTGGCCTATACCTCTGTGGGTGGCGACCTGCTGCACATCGAGGCGCTGAAGCTGCCGGGCCGCGGACGAATGAAGACGACCGGGACCCTGGGCGATGTGATGAAGGAATCGATCGACGCCGCGGCCTCCTATGTGCGCTCGAAGGCACCGGATTTCGGCTTTAAACCGACGCGCTTCGAGAAGATCGACATCCACGTTCACGTGCCCGAAGGCGCAACGCCCAAGGACGGGCCCTCGGCCGGGATCGCGATGGTGACATCGATCGTCTCGGTGCTGACGGAGATCCCGGTGCGCAAGGACATTGCCATGACTGGGGAGGTTACGCTGCGCGGCAACGTTCTGCCGATCGGCGGGCTTAAGGAGAAGCTTCTGGCAGCGCTCCGCGGCGGGATCACCAAGGTCCTTATCCCGAAAGACAACGTCAAGGATCTCCCGGACATCCCGGACAACGTCAAGGATGGGCTGGAGATCGTGCCGGTCGAGACGGTCTCGGAGGTTCTCAGCCACGCGTTGACAGACACGCCCGAGCCGATTGAGTGGGACGAGGACGAGCATCTCGATGGCCCGCCGCCGTCCGAGCCCGGTGATGGTGCAGAGGCGTCCCTGGCGCACTGATCTGACATGATGATCCCGGCCTTGGCGGCGTGCCCGTCACAGGCCGGGGCAAGGCGCACCGGCAGGGCTTGAGGTGCCACGGCACTTCCGCTAAACGCTGCGGGCCGGAGGGCGGTTAGCTCAGTTGGTAGAGCGCCTCGTTTACACCGAGGATGTCGGGAGTTCGAGTCTCTCACCGCCCACCATGCAACCCCATCACAGTTTGCGCTCGTCCGCACCCATCTTGCGTTCCAGCCAACGGACGCCTGCGGACAGGATCAGGACCAGCACGAGGTATT
Source organism: Pseudomonadota bacterium (assembly GCA_039821125.1). Lineage (GTDB taxonomy): Bacteria > Pseudomonadota > Alphaproteobacteria > Rhodobacterales > Rhodobacteraceae > Thermohalobaculum. Next base: position 50,880 of record JBCBOR010000009.1, on the reverse strand, counting down.
CGAGCGCGAGCACCGTGTAGATCTCGAGCGCGCGATACTCGGTGACGATCAGCTCGTTCGCCTTGCGGGTCAGTTCCGGCGCGCCGATGACCGAAACCAGCGACGACATCTTCACGACATAGATGAACTGGTTGCCCAGCGCAGGCAGGATGCGCCGGATCGCCTGGGGCAGGATCACATAGCGCATGGTGTCGGGGTAGTTCAGAGAAATCGCTTTCGCCGCTTCCAGCTGCCCGCGCGGCACGGACTGGATGCCGCCACGGAAGATCTCGGCCATGAACGCGCTCTCGCCGATGGCGAGCGCCACCACACCGGACCAGAAGAGCGCGATGCGGATGTCGAGATCGGGCAGCCCGTAGTAGACCCAGAGGATCAGGACAAAAAGCGGGATGGCGCGGATCACCTCGACATAGCTGCGGTAGAACGCCAGCAGCACCGGGTTCGACGACAGCCCGCAGAGCGCGATCAGCAGCCCGGCGGGCATCGAGATCACGAGCGCGGTCAGCGACAGCTGGATCGTGTACCAGAACCCGGTGATCATGAACCAGAGGTTCGACCGCCCACCGGGCAAGGTCGGATCCACCACATACCAGCCGCCCGACCCGCAAGCGGCCAGTGTCAGCACCCCGGCGAGCAGAGCCCAGCGCATCCTCAATGCCCCAGGATCTGATTGAGGAAGGTCTGGCACCGCGCGGTTGCAGGCGCCGAGAAGAACTGTTCCGGGGGGGCGGTCTCGACGATCTCGCCCTTGTCCATGAAGACCATCCGGTCCGCGACGCGCTTGGCAAACCCCATCTCGTGGGTGACGACGATCATGGTCATGCCGCTGGTCGCGAGTTCGGCCATCACGTCCAGCACTTCGGCAATCATCTCGGGATCGAGCGCGCTGGTCGGCTCGTCAAACAGCATGATCTTCGGTTCCATGCAGAGCGCGCGGGCAATCGCGACACGCTGTTGCTGGCCCCCCGACAACTGGCCCGGCAACTTGCCCGCCTGTTCGGGGATGCGCACGCGGGTGAGATACTCCATCGCTTTGGCTTCCGCGGCGTCGGCCGAAAGACCTCGCACCCGCATCGGGCCCAGTGTCAGGTTGCGAAGCACCGACAGGTGCGGGAACAGGTTGAACTGCTGGAAGACCATGCCGACCTCGCGCCGCACCCGGTCCGCGGACCGGTCCTCCAGCACCGCACCGTCCACCAGAATCTCGCCACCGTCATGCGCCTCCAGCCGGTTGATGCAGCGGATCAGTGTGGACTTGCCGGACCCCGAGGGACCGCAGACCACGATCTTCTCGCCCGGCATCACGTCCAGCGAGACGTCGGCCAACGCCCGGAAATCCCCGAACCTTTTCTCAATCCCGCGCACCTGAATGATCGGCTGCATGCGTCCTCCTGATCGCACCCTAGGAAGAGATTGACGCGGCCACACGCTTTTCCTTCCCTTCCCGGCGAAATGCCACACATGATGGCGCGAATCCGAAAGAGGGAGAGACCCATGATCAAATTCGCAACCGCCGCGGCGCTGGCGTTCAGCCTGATGGCCGCGACCGCCGCCAAGGCCGATTCCGTTCTGCAGGAGATCCTGTCCGGCGGCGTCCTGAAGGTCGGCACGACGGGCGACTGGAACCCGATGACCATGAAGGACCCGGCGACCAACGGCTACACCGGCTACGATATCGACGTCATGACCGAGATGGCCAAGGATCTGGGCGTCGAGGTCGAGTTCGTGGCGACCGACTGGAAGACGCTGGTCAACGGTGTCGTCGCCGGGCGCTATCATATCACCGGCTCGGCCTCGGTCGCGCCCAAGCGCGCGAAGGTGGCGGGCTATTCGACCAGCTATTTCAGCCTGGCGACCGTGCCGCTGACCCTGAAGGAGAACGAAGGCAAGTTCAGCGACTGGGGCGATCTCGACAAGGCGGACGTGATCGTGGCGGCGACACTCGGCACCACGCAGGAGCAGCAGGTCAAACAGTTCTTCCCGAACGCGCAGCACAAGATCGTCGAGGCGCCGGCCCGCGATTTTCAGGAAGTTCTGGCGGGCCGTGCGGACGCGCACATCACGTCGAATGTCGAGGCGTACAAGCTGGTCGAGAAGTTCCCCAAACTCATGATTGTCCCGGTCGCCGAGCCAAAGGCCAAGACCCCGATCGCCATGCTGATGCCGCAGGACGATCAGGTCTGGATCAACTACGTTAACACGTGGATCGCACTGAAGCGCGAGCGCGGTTTCTTTGACGAGCTTGGCCGCAAATGGCAGTTGTCGAACTGATCTGAGGAGAGGCGTCTTCGTACGCCGATCGCCCATGCTGCGTGTCTACTCGTTCCCCGCCAGCCTCTACTGCGCAAAAACGCGGATCGTTCTGCGCCACAAGGGGCTGGACTGGGCAGAGGTACCGCCCCCCGGTGGCTATGGATCGGACGAGTACAAGACGGTCGTGCCGTCGGGAAACCTGCCCGCGCTGGTCGACGGGGATCTGGTGATCGCCGACAGTGAGGCAATCGCGGAGTATCTGGAGGAGCGGTACCCTGATCCGCCGATGCTCCCGACGGGCATCGAGGACCGCGCACTGGTGCGTCAACTCTGCCGGTTCCACGACACACGGCTCGAGCCGGCGCTGCGCGGCATGTTTCCCTACATGCCGGGGCGCGCCGTGCCGGAACCGGGGTATCTTGAGCGACAGGCGGACGCGATTTCGGCCCGGCTGGCGCAGTTGGCACAGATCCTGATGCCGCCGGAGACACCGGGGCCGATGCTGAGCGATTGCGGGTATCCGCCGACCTTTGCGTGGATCGACGCTCTGGGCGATGCGATGGGCTTCTCGGTCACATGGCCCGAACCGGTAGCGGCCTATCGCGCACGGCTGGCGCAGATGCCCGCCGTGGCGGCGGAACTGGAGGCGTATCTGCCCGCGGTCACCGCGTTTCTGGAAGGTCTACGAAAACCCTAGGCAGGGTCCCCCGTTCGGGTTTCACCCCAGCAGAACACGCCCCAGCGCCATGGCGACCGCGGCCTGCGTCGGGTCAACCACTGGAATGCCCAGCGCTTCCTCCAACCCGGCCCGGTGAGTCGCCATCCCGGCGCAGCCGAGCACGATCACATCGGCCCCGTCGCCCATCAGGGCACGGCCGGTGCGTTCGAGGGCCGCGAACGTCTCGGTGCCTACAGCCGTTTCATGAACCGACATGTTGAGCGCGCGCTCGCCGGTAATCCGGTCCATCACGCCCATCTGGCGCAGGGTCCGCATGTGCCGGGCGATCGAGACATCCGAGATCGCGATCACCCCGACCTGCTCGCCATGGGCCATCGCCGTCAGGATGCCGCTGTCCTGAATGCCATAGACCGGCGCGGACGAGACCGAGCGGCAGGCATCCAGCCCCGGATCCGAGTAGCAGGCAATGACAAAGGCCGACGCGTCAAGCCGCGATTGGACCACGCGGACCAGCGGCAGGATCACGCTGTCCGAATCCACCTGGCTTTCGATCCCGAACGGACCTTCGGCCAGCGTCATGGTCTCGATCTCCGGCCCTCCGGCCATGCGATAGGAGTCGAGCGCGCGGGCCATCCCCTCGGTCACGACCTCGTTCGAGTTCGGGTTGATGACCAGGATCGGGCCAGGCGTCGCCGTGTCGTTGCTCATGGTGCGATCTCCGCGCCGAAGTTCTGCGCGGGGTCCATCTCCGCCGCCCGGTGCCCTGCCCTGCCCGACAGGTCAATCGGCGCGCGGGCGATGAACTGACCACTGCCGGGCGCGGCGTGCAGCGTGCCATCCTCGACAATCCGTCGCCCGCGGTTGAGCACGGTGACAGGCCGCCCGGTGATCTCGCGCCCGGCGAAGGGATTGTAATCCATGTTGTCGTGCATCTCGCCCGCAGTCCAAACCGCCTCCGGGTCCCAGATCGCGATGTCGGCGTCCGCCCCGACGGCGATCCAGCCCTTGCCGGGCAGCATCCCATAGGTCCGCGCGGCATTGGTCGAGGACAGGGCGACGAACTGGTTGAGCGAGATCCGCCCCTTCACCACCCCTTCCGAGAAGAGGAGCGGCAGGCGCATCTCGATCCCCGGCATGCCGTTGGCGATCTTGTTGAAGGGCGCATCGGGACCTGCGTGGAACTTGCCGGTCTCATCCGCCCGGTATGGCGCGTGATCGGACGACACGACCTCGAACGTGCCGCCGGTGATATGGGACCAGAGCGCCTCCTGCGTGGCCACATCCCGCAAGGGCGGCGAGCAGATGTATTTCGCACCCTCCATCCCCGGACGATCCAGATCGTCCCGGGTCAGGAAGAGGTATTGCGGACACGTTTCGGCGAAGACCTTGGCTCCCTCGTCCCGTGCCTGGCGCACCAGATCGGCCCCGCCCGGTGTCGAGACATGCACAATGAACAGCGGCGCATCGATCAGCCGGGCCAGCGAGATCGCCCGGTTGATCGCCTCCTCCTCGGCCAGCGCCGGACGGCTCGGCGCATGATAGCGCGGCGCGGTGTGCCCCGCGTCGAGCAGCCGCGCGGTTGTCCACGCGATCATCTGCTTGTTCTCGGCATGGACCATGGTGATCGCGCCGTGCGCCTTGGCGACCGAGAGGATGTCGAGGAACTGCCCGTCATCGATCGAGATGTCGTAGGTCATGAAGACCTTGAACGAGGTCACCCCGCGGGCGAAGGCAGCGGGCAGTTCGGCCAGCGCCTCGGGCGTCGGGTCCGAGACGATCAGGTGGTAACCATAGTCGATCACGGATTTCGGCGCGGCGCGGCCATCGTAGATGTCCAGCGTCTCGAGGATACCCCACCCCTTGCGCTGCGCGGCAAAGGGCACGAACGAGGAATTCCCGCCGAACGCCGCCGAGATCGAGCCGGTCTGATAGTCATCCGCGCTCATCAGGCCCATGCCGGATTCCTGCGCGATATGGCAATGCGCCTCGATCCCGCCGGGCATGACCAGCTTGCCCGCGGCATCGATCTCATCCGAGGCCGTCAGCCCCTCTCCAATCGCGGCGATCTTGCCGCCCCGAATGCCGAGATCGGCCTCGAACACATGCTCGGCAGTAGCGATGCGCCCGCCCCGGATGACGAGATCGAAGGTCATCCCTACCCCGCCGTGCCGTCGGGATAGACGATGCCGGTCTGCGAGCCGATGCGCTGGTAGTGCTCGATCCGGCGGTGGCGTTTGAAGTCGAAGATCGTCTTCTTGCCGAACGCCGCCTTGTCCATGTCGCAGGCGTGGACCAGCAATTCGTCGTCGTCGGTCGTGGCCTGTTCGACCACCATGCCGTCGGGATCCACGATGACCGAGCCGCCGAAGAGGCCGTGGCCGTCCTCGACCCCGGCCTTGGCCATCCCAACCACCCAGGTCGAGTTCTGGTAGGCGCCCGCCTGCATCGACATGGTCGAGTGGAAGATCCGCTTCTCCAGCGCCTCGTCCCCACCATCGGCGTTCGCGGTCGGCGTGTTGTAGCCGAGCATGACCAACTCGACCCCCTGCAGACCCATCTCGCGGTACGCCTCGGGCCAACGCCGGTCGTTGCAGATCAGCATCCCCATCCAGGCATCGAGATTGCGCCAGACCGGAAAGCCGAGATCGCCGGGCACGAAATAGCGTTTCTCGAGATGCTGGTGCGGGCGCTGGGGCTCATACTCGGAATGGCCGGGCAGATGGACCTTGCGGTACTTTCCGATGATCTCAGCCTCGCGATCCGTCAGGATCTGGGTGTTGAAGTGCTGCCCCTCGGGCGTCAGTTCGGCGTACCCCAGCGAGATCGCCACCCCGGCGGCCCGCGCCTTGTCGAACAAGGGCTGGGTCGCGGCGTTCGGCATCTCGGTCTCGAACCAGATGTTGACCTCGTTGTCCTCCATCAGCCAGCGCGGAAAGAATGTGGTCAGGCAAAGCTCAGGGAAGACGACGAGATCGCACTTGGCCGCGATCGCCTGATCGAGCAGCACCATCATCCGCGCCACCACCGCCTCGCGGCTGTCAGCCTTCTGGATCGGCCCCATCTGAGCCCCGCCGATCACCAATTCGCGCATCGTCCACTCCCGTTTTGGTCAATCACACGGCGAAACTCTAGCGCGCGAGACAGGCGGGCGATAGGGGAGCGTGCGCCCAACGTGCCCGCATGCCGGGATCACGATTTTGCAAGTTGCACAATTTCCGCGCGCTGCGGGGCACCACTGCGGTAGACTTGCGGGATGGATTTGCACCGAGGCAATAGCGGGATACCAGGCGAATGACCAAAGCTGACACCATGCGTCTGCTCCGTCCCGCGCCTAACGTGCTGGGCTTTTACGATGGCCGGATCGACGGGCTGCGCCTGCACGGGCCGCAGCCGAACTGGCTCGACGATGGCGGGTTCACCCTGGGCACATGCAGCTATGCCATCGTCTCCGGTGCGGAGGCGCTGGTCTACGACACGCACATGTCGCTGGATCACGCGCGCTGGATCCGGTCGGCACTGGAGGCCGAGGGAGTGCGCGAGATCCGCGTGATCCTGAGTCATCATCACCTCGATCACATCGCCGGGAACGCGGTGTTTGAGGATTGCGAGATCATCGCCAACGCGGCCACGGCTGCGGCGATGGAGGCGGGGCTTGATGATGCCCGCACAACTGACCCGCCGATCGATCCGGTGGTCATGCCGACAACGGTGTGCGACCGCGAGACCGTCGTGACCGTTGGCGGCGTTCAGGTCGCGCTGATGTCATTCGATATTCACAGCCATGACGGCCTGTGCCTCTGGCTGCTCGACAGCCGAACGCTTTTCGCCGGGGACACGCTGGAGGATACCTGCACCTATGTGGCCGAACCCGGGCGATTGGAGATCCATCTCCAGGATCTGGCGCGGATGGCCGAACTGGACATCGCTGCGATCCTGCCGAACCACGGGGCGGAGGCGCGGATTGCGGCGGGCGGCTATGGCTCCGGCCTGATCGGCGCGACCGAGGCCTATATCAGGCGGCTGCTCGCGTGCCGGGATGATCCGGTCCTTGCCGCGACGCCATTGAAAGATGTCGTCGCAGAGGAGTGTGCAGCAGGCGATGTGATCTACCACCCCGCCTATGAAACCGTGCACACGCGCAATGTTGAGGCGGTTCTGTCCACACAGTCCGGTCGCCAGGAGGCAGGCCGCTAGGATCCCGGCAGCTTCAGACGATACTCGAACGCGGGCCAGTCCGGTCCGATCAGCCAGCCCATCAGCAGCGCGCTGAACGCCCGTTCATGCGCCTCGGCTCCGGCAGAGGTCCGCATCCAGACCGGAACAAAAGCGCCGTGGCCCGTGAAATCCGGGAACACATAGGCGCAGCCGAGATAGGCCCCGACCACATCACGGATGATCCACGCGAAGGAGCGGTTCATCTCGAACTCCTTCAGATGCCAGGAGAGGTCGATCCGGTTCTTCTCGAGCGTCAGCCCGTTGGGCCAGTCGCCCCCCATCAAGCCGGAGAGACGGTCCTTGCTTTCCATCACTGCCGCATAGTCTTCTTCGACGCTTTGCGGGCAGAGCGTGGTCAGTCGATAAGGGCCGAGCACCGCGACGCGCGGTACCTTGAAGCCGCTCATCAGCGGATGGCATCTCATGTGTCGACGGGTTTGGCTTCGCGCATGAAGGGGTTCTCCTCCGGCACTTCGAATGGCAAGTCGATCTCACCTTTCTTAACGCCGTCATTGAGATACCGAAAGCCTGTAACAGTCATGCGCATGAGATGCTCACCCGCCATCATGGGGGGATACTTCGCGTCGACTTCGGGCGTGCGAAACTGCTCAAGCGGCCTGACTTCGGTGTGGTAGTCCAGCCCGAAGAACAATGGGAACGAGTAGCGCGCCCTGCCGGTGTTCACGACCCGGTGCTGGGTGGATTTGAACTGACCGCCGGACCACGCCTCGAAGATGTCGCCGATGTTGACGATGAATGTGCCGGGGATGGGCGGTGCTTCGACCCAGTGATCCTCGGCGTTCATCACCTGAAGGCCCGGACCGCCCTGGAGCAGGATCGTGAAACACTCGAAGTCGGAATGCGAGCCGATGCCGACCATCTCGTCGGTCGCAGGCTGATCATTCTCGAGATAGCGGAGCATGCGAAGTTGCGAGGTCGGGCAGGTGATGTGCTTGCGCAGCTCCGCCGGATCGACGCCGAGTTCCAACGCCAGCGCGCCCAGCAGCTTCTGGCCCAGCGAAAAGATGGCATCATAGTAGGTCGAAACCGTCTCGCGCCAGCCCGGCAGGTCCGGCCAGACATTGGGGCCCGTCATGCGCCATTTGGCGAGATAGTCGGGATGGTCGGCGGATGCCTCCCACGACATGTCCCAGGCTTCGTGGAAGTTGATTTTCTTCGGAAAGTCGGTGCCATTCTCCTCGAACGGGACATAGCCGCGATGGTTGGTCGAGAACCCGCACCAGTAGCGCATCTTGTAGGTCCGCGGCATCTCGTGGAACTGTTTCGAGGCGGCGAAGATCCCGTCGATCACAGCCTCCGGAATGCCGTGATTGGTGATGTAGAAAAAGCCCGAGGTCCGCGCGGCATGGCCGAGGGCTTTGGCAACCTCGGCATCCCGGCCTGCGCCGAGACCGTCAAGATCGATCACCGGCAGTGCCGCATCGTCAAGGGTCAGCGCGCGCTGTGTGTCCGCGATCATCTCATTCATGTCAGCCCTCGAAACACTCTCTGCTTATTTGATAGCCTGCTCAGGTTTTCTGCATAATCATTATGCATTCAAAGATATACTGAGCCGCAGATTTGCGAAAAAGTTAGACAATTTGGCCATGAATGCAATCGTTAATCTGGGACACCGGGGCCATGGCGAAAACGCTCTCTTACGCCCCGTGCCGGGAAGAGGAGATTGATCATGACCACCAAACTTCACCGACCGACCGGATTGACACGGCGAACCCTTCTGAAGACCACCGCAGCGGCAGCAGCGGCGAGCACGCTGGCCGCGCCGGCGCTGGCCGCGAAACGCTCGATCAAGATCGGGTCCTATGGCGGCTATTTCGAGGACAGCTTCAAGAAGCACGTCTATCCCATGTTCACCGAGGCGACCGGGATCGAAGTCGAGAGCGTCACGCAGCCGAACTCGACCGACTGGCTGGTGACCATGCAGCAGGCCGCGGCGGCGAAGTCCGTGCCCGCGGATTTGTCGCTTTACGGCCGGGACACGATGATCAAGGCCTCGCGCATCGGCGAGTTGCTGGCACCGCTGGACACATCGAAGATCCCGACCGCATCGAACCTGGACGGCTATTTCCTGTTCGAAGCCAATGACGGCATCCTCGGCGTCGGCGCGATGTCGTGGTTCACCTCGATGGTCATCAATCCCGGCGAGGTCGAGGACCCGGCGAGCTGGGCGGATTTCTGGGATAGCAGCAAGTTCGAATCCAGCCTTGGCCTGTCGAAGAACTTCAACTCGAACTTCCTGGATATCGTGGCCGCGACCTTCTTCGAGGGCGAGGCAACCTTCGCCACCCGCGACGGGATCGTTGCGCTCGTCGAGAAAGCCGCCGAGTTGAAGCCGAACGTCCAGCTCTGGTGGTCGGGCGAGAGCCAGATGGAACAGGGCATGAAGAACGGCGATGTGATCGGCGGGATGTACTACCACGACGTGGCGCAGCTGATGGCCGCGGACGGCTTCCCGATCAAGTCGATCTTCCCGAAGGAAGGCAATCCGCAGGGCTATGGCTCGTGGTGCCTGTCGACCCTGTCCGAGAAAACCGACGAGGCGCTAGAGTTCATGACGTTCTCGTCCGACCCGGCGACCCAGGCGCTGATGAGCCGCAAGATCGGCACAGCACCCCTGGTCGACAAATCGGCGACTGATCTGACGGACGAGGAATTCGCCGCCGTCTCGGGCACGCCTGCCATCCAGCCCGCCTACGAGGCGTATCTGGATGAGGAGACCTTCATCAAGGAGACCTGGGACAAGATGCTCGCCACCTCCTGATGGCGGGGCTTGTCCTTCAGCAGATCCAAAAAAGGTTCGGGCGCTTCACGGCGGTCGAGCCGACGGATCTGTCGTTCCGGGACGGAGAGCTGACGGCCCTTCTGGGGCCGTCGGGCTGCGGCAAGACAACCTTGCTGCGCATGATCGCGGGGCTCGAGACGCAAACCTCCGGGCGCATTCTGCTGGGCGACGAGGATATCTCGGACCGCTCGGCCCATCAGCGCAAATTCGGGATGGTGTTCCAGTCCTTCGCGCTGTTCCCGCATCTCAGTGTGCTCGGCAATGTCGGCTATGCCCTTAAGATTGCGGGAGTCGCCAAGGCGGCGCGTGAGACAAAAGCGCGGGAATTGTTGGACCTGGTTCAATTGTCTGCCTTTACGGAAAGGCGGATCGGAGAGCTGTCCGGCGGCCAACGCCAGCGCGTCGCGATTGCCCGTGCGTTGGCGCAGGAGCCGAGCGTCTTCCTGCTGGACGAGCCGATGTCCGCGCTCGATGCGAAACTGCGCGAGGAGATGCAGGTCGAACTCCGCCTGCTGCAACAGCGGCTGGGCATCACGACCATCGTTGTGACCCATGATCAGCGCGAGGCGATGACCATGGCCGATCAGATCGTGGTGATGTCCGCGGGCCGGGTCGAGCAGATCGGCCCGCCGCAGGAGATCTACAATCATCCCGCCAACGCCTTCGTCGCCTCGTTCATCGGGCGCGCGAATTTTCTGAGCGGCACGGTGCAGGCAGGCCGGGTCGAGGTTGCGGGCGGCGTGCTGGCACCGGAGCCCGCTGCGAACTTTCGCGATGGCTCGCCCGTCACCATTGCCATCCGGCCCGAAAAGATCTGGGTAGAAGCCGATGCGCCCGAGACGAACCGCCTCGATGCCCGCGTGACCTTTGTGCGCGATGTCGGGGCCACACGGGACATCCATGTCGAGACCCCGGCCGGGCCGATGATCATCGAGTACGCCATCGGCGAGAACGCCAACACCTACCGCGTCGGTGACGAGATGCAGGTCCACCTGCCGCCCGGCGCGCTGCACGTCTTTCCTGCGTCCGAGAGGATCGCGGCGTGACCGCCTCGGCAGAGACCGGACCGGTGGAGACACCGGCGCTGAGCCTGCCAAGACCCGGCCCGGGCGTACTCAAGAAGACCGCCTATACGGCGCTGATCGTCGCCCTCTGTGTCGTGCCTTTTGCACTGGTTCTGGTCATCTCGATGGGCGAGAAGATCGAAGGCGCGGGCTGGCAATGGGCGCTGACGCTGGAGAACTACCAACGGTTCTTTGTCGGCGCGGAACCGGAGGCGCCAACCTACCTCTACCTGCAGCGACTCTGGTATTCGTTCTACTACGCGATCATCGCGGCCATCCTGGCGGTCGCGACGGCGTTTCCGTTCACCTACCTGATGACGCGCCAATCGCGGCGAATCCAGACCGTTTGGCTGGTGTTCTTGCTCTCCTCGGTGTCGCTGTCCGAGGTCTTTGTGGTGATGGGCTGGGACATCCTGCTCTCGAACCGTTCGGGCCTGCCGATGGTGTTCAAGGAAACCGGGCTGACCGCGTGGCTGAAGGATGTCGGCTGGTTCCAGACCTTGCGGGATTGGGGGCTGGCGAACCCGCGCAACGTCCGGTTCAAACCGACCGAGTTCGCAACGGTTCTGACCATGAGCTATCTCGTGTGGCCCTACGCGGTAATCCTGCTCTACCCCGCGCTGGCGCGGCTGGACAATGCAACGCTCGAGGCGGCACGGACCATGGGTGCGGGTCCCTTGACCGTTGTGCGCACGGTGGTGATCCCCTCGGTACGTCTGCCGTTGGTCGGCGCGGTGTTGCTGCTGTTCGTGTTTCTGCTTGGCGCCTATGTCGCGATCACGGTCTTTGCGCATCCATCGCGGCATACGCTGGCAGTATCGGTCTACGAGGCGGTGCGCGGCGCGACCCTGAATGCCCCGTTCGGAGCCGCACAGGCCGTGATCCTGCTGGTGACCGCGGCGCTGTTCCTTGGGGCCGCCGCGTTGTTGGCCCGCATCGGTGACAGGAGAGCCGCCTGATGGGGCGCGTCCTCGGGCTGACCTATATGACCCTTGCCGCCATCGTGGTCGCTTTGCCGATCATCGTTGTCTCGGCCGCTGCGCTGAACAACGGGCGGTCGATGCTGTTCCCGCCGCAGGATCCGACCTTGGCCCGGTTCACCGAGTTCTTCGTGACCGAGCAGGTGTGGACCAATGCGCTCCAGAACTCGATCCTGATCGCGACCCTGTCCGCAGCACTGGCGGTGATGCTGGCATGGCCCGCCGCCTACATGCTGTGGCGCACCGGCTCGCCACTGTCCAAAGCGCTGTCAGGCCTGGCCAGTCTCCCCTTTGCCCTGCCCCCTATCGTTTTTGGTGTGGGCCTTGGGTTCATGTGGGCCTTTGTCGGCGGGCTCGGTCAGGTCTGGGCCGGGGTGATCAGCCATGCAGCGCTGCTGGCGGCGCTGCCTGTCGCGACAATCTCGATCGGGTTGCAATCCATCGACCGCTCGCATCTGGATGCCGCCGCAACCATGGGTGCGACCGAGCGCACGGCGTTCTGGACGATCATCGTACCGCAGACGATCCCCTACACGGTGTCCGGGTTCTTCCTGACCCTGATCCTCAGCTTCAACGAGTTCATCGTGATGTTCTTCGTCTCGGCCTCGGCCTATACGACGGTCACGCTGCAGATCTTCAACTCGCTGCGCAACGGCTTCACGCCCACAATGGCCGTGGGCGCGATCACCTTCATCACCGCCTCTGTCCTGGTCTTTGGCCTGATCGCCCGGTTCGGCGATTTGCCGAGACTGATGGGGGCCGACCAGAGCCGCAACTAGGGAGAGACCAAATGGCCAAGCAACCCATGCTCGTCGGGAAAACCGTCCTGATCGTCGTCGATATCCAGAAATCGGCCTTCATGGACGTCAAGGCCGGGATCCCGGTGATGCCGGGATATCGCGAAAACATGGAGCGTGCCCGCGCCGTGATCGATGCCGCGCATGCCACTGGCACGCCGGTGATCTTTTTCCAGGAGATCCACCGCCGCGACATGATCGATTATGGGCGCGAGCTGGACGGGTCCGAGGATATCCACTGCCTCGAGGGCGAGCCGGGCACGCCTGTTGCGGCCGAAGAGATGGACATGCGGCCCACGGATTACTTCATCCAGAAACGCAGGTACTCCTGCTTCTTTGGCACCGAGCTCGAGATCCTGCTGAAGGGTCTGAAGGCCGAGACGCTGATCCTGATTGGCGGCATGACCGATGTCTGCGTGCACTACACCTTCGTCGATGGGCACCAGCACGACTACTACATGCGCTGCGTCGAGGATTGCGTCGGCGGCACCTCGCCCGAAGCGCATCAGGCCTCGCTGAACGCGATGGAGTATCTGCAAGCAGGCGCGCTGCGTTCAGCCGAGGAGATCATCGCCGGCCTGAAAGGTCATGCAAAGGCCGCAGCCTAGCACGACGAAGACGGAAACGGAGAGGTTGGGAGACTACTCCCAATCCTCCTCGTCACCGCGATTGCTGAACGGATCGTCTTCGTCCTCGGTCGGGTCAACGAAGGTGATCCCGAGCAACGAGCCCGTTTCAAACTCGAGCGTCAGCACCAGCGAGCCGATCGGCTGACAGTCGCTTGGCAAGCCGATCACACACCCGTTTGCGGTGTTCTCGTCGCTCACGACAAAGGCCGGCAGACCGATCAGTGCCGCGTCCCTGAAGACGAGCGCTGCCGTCTGACCGGACTGCGTGGCGAAATCACCGAACAGGCTGAAATCCTCGAACGCGCCGCCAACGAACGGAGTGCCAACGACCACCGTCCCCGCACCTTCATTTGGGGCAATCGACGTGTTCTGGACCCGCACCGACAGCCCGCCATCTGAGATAAACGCCAGATCGCCCGTGATCTCGAACAGCGTCTCGTCAACAGCGTTGATCAGAAAGACGTTCGCAAACGGGTTGAAGTCGTCCTGCTGCGCCTCGATTAGGAAGTCATCGCTTCCGATGGCGAAGATCCCGTTATCGATCCGGATCTGCGAAAGCCCGTTCGGCGCGTCGAGCGTGAAGGGCGTGTTCACGTCGGTATCGTTGATGATGAACGCCGTGCCAAAGTCCAGGGTGATATCGCCGGAGCTTGACCGGAACGTGAGCCCGTCCTGAAGACGCTGCTCGCCCTCCGTCAGGAACGATCCGTTCGGCGATGTCAGGGTCACGTCGTTGCGCGCATTGAGCGGCGTACCGGAGAAGGACGAGCCATCAGGCACAATCTGGAAGTTGTTCTGAGCGAACAGGTCAATCGATCCTGAGGGCGATGCAATGCTCCGGAACGTCAGCAGATTGCCCGCGGTCATATCGACGCCATCGGCACCCAGCAGGTTCACAACGGTCAGATCGTTCCCCGCAGTCGCATCAACGCGCCCGAGCACGACAGAGGTGCCCGCGATCGTCAGATCGTTACCCGTCACCAGAGTGGCATCGCCATCGGCAGCAATCGGCTCGCTCGCGACGAAGTCCACACCCGCCACGGCGTCAAGATCGCCGCCCGCATCGATCGCCGCAACCGAGATCGACTGATCCGCCGCGATATCGACATTGCCCCCGGCAGTGACGGTGCCTTGCAGCACGGCATCTCCGGCGGCATCCACACCGATGTTCTGAGCGGCCGTGATCGCATCGGTCGTGATGCCACCAGCCGAGATCAGGTCCACACTGCCGCCAGCGTCGATGGCATCACCGACCACAAGATCAGCATCGGTGTCGAGCGTTATATCTCCGCCCGCGTCAATCTCGGCCGTCGTGATGTCTACACCGGCGTCGAGGTCGACATCACCGCCCGCATCAATCGTACCGGACACGCTGATATCGTTCGCCGTTGCGGTCAGGCTGACATTGCCGACCGCCGTGACATCCGTGGCCGTGACGTTATCGCCTGCGGCCATGGTTACATTGACACCCGACGTGATCGTATCGGTCGCCGTGATGTCGGTGCCCGCATCGAGGTCAACCGAGCCATCCGCATCAATCTCGGCCGTCGTCAGGGCATCTCCGGCCGTCAGGTTGGTGTTTCCGCCCGACGCGATGGTGCCGGTCGACTCCAGGTCCGCGCCAGCGGCTAGATCGACATCGCCATCGGCGGAAACCGCCCCATTTGTCAGGTTGTCGGTCGCCGTGACCGAGACCGTGTTGGCGACCGTGATCGTCGAGAGCGTGACGTCGTTCTGATCAACAAGCGTGATGTTCCCACCGGACGCCTCGACCGTGTCAAAGTCATTGGCGGCGTTTGCGAGGGTGATATCAGCGCCGTTCGCCGCATTCTCGGCACCGGTCAGGGCGGTATCGCCCGCTGTCAGCGTTGCATTGCCGTCAACCGTCACGGTGCTGACCGCGTCTTGCGTCAGGGCCCCGCCTGTTTCAAGCGTCAGCGCCGCGACCGAGATGTCGCCGAGTTCCAGATCATCGACATCAGTGAACGCGAGTTCATCTACCTCGCCAAGCACCGCGAGAGTGACCACATTGTTCGGCTGGTCCAGCGTGAAGTCGACAGCAACCGCGCCGGTATTGCTCAGCAACAGGTCGTTGGCCACGATGGCTCCACCGGTCTGGGTGATATCGCCATCGACCTCGACAAGGACATCGTCAGCGGTGATCGTACCGCCGGTTTGCGTGACATCGCCCGCCGAACTCACAGTCAGATCGGCAGCAACACCATCGCCAATGGTGACATCATCGGTGAAGGTGATGCCGCCCGACGACGTGGTCGCCAGCGTCGTGAGGACGTCACCGGTGTTTTCCGATGTCACAGCGCCGAAGGTCACCGCATTCACCGCAGTGAAATCGATGATCCGCCCGGCATCCAGCGTGACCAGATCGCCAAAGGTATGGGTGCCGTTGTCGATGTTCAGGATGGCCTCGGCATCCAGATCCGTCGTCCCCGCGACCGAGATGGCATCGCCAGCATTGTCCGTGATGTTGCCCGCGGTCGTCGCGGCATCGAGATCGCCGGTCAGCACCAGGGTCCCCAGGAGCAGACCATCCGCCTCGGTCAACGTAAGATCCTCGACCGTGGCATCGATGGCGCCGGTCAACGCGACAGTGCCAAGCGCAACGCTCTGCCCGGCAGCAAGCACGCTTGTCTCGCCCTCGACCGTGATCACATCCGTCCCGGTGATGTCCCGGGCAGCGACCAGAAGCAGGTCACCATCGTTCCCGGCAATGGTGGGGTCGACCGTGCCGTCAGCGCCATGCGTCGTGATGGTGCCAAGCTGCAGCGCGGCGTTCCCGCCGAACGCGTCGCTGATCGCGATATCCTCGCCTTCGGCCGACACGGCGCCCGTGAATGTATTGGTCGAGCCACTGAGATCGACGTCGAAGAAATTGCCGCCATCGTTGGCGGTCAGTGACGTGGTTCCACCAACGGATATGGTCGAGGTTGACTGGATCGTCCCCGCCGCATCGAGGTCGAGATTGTTGCCGACATCGACATCGCCCAGTGTGAGACCGGTGTTGTTGACCAGCGCAACAATGCCGTTGGCCGCGTCCAACGAGACCTCGCCCACTAGGCTGTTCCCGGCGTTATCCAGAGTGATATCGTCCTGGCTCGAGGTGAAGGCAGATGTCCCGGTCACGGTCACGGCGCCCGACTGCGTGATCGCCCCGCCCGCCGTTACGGCCAGATCCGTCTCATCGAACAACGCTGTCGGCAGCGAGAAGGCCTCACCTGCAACGAATGTGATTTGATCCGAGCCCTGATCCTGCAGCGTTCCACCGCCGGTGAGCAGCGTGACCGAGCCCTCGGCGTTGATCTCGCTACCGCCCTGAATGGTCAGATCACCCGCCGCCAGATCAGCATCCGCGTCGCTGCTCAACGTGATGTCGGCGATATCGCCTCCGGTCGCGATGAGGTCGCCATTGACGGTCAGCCCATCGTTCGCAGTCAGCGCGATCGCGGCATTGGTGGCCGTCAGGGTCGCAGCCGCCACTGCGATCGTGTTCCCCGTGACAGAGATCGGGCCAGACGTGATGTCGTTGGCAATCGTCACCACGCCGGAGCCGAGCAAAGCCACCGACTGCGCGGTGATGTCTTCGGTCGTTGCGATCCCGGCGGCCGCGACGGACAGGTCGCCCGACTGGATCGTGCCGAGAATGATATCGTCCTGATCGACCAGCGTCACAGAGTTGGCGCCCGCAGCGGCCTGAACCGCATCGCCGCTATCGTCATTGTCGAAATCATTGAGTGTGCTGAAGAGGTTGATCTCGCCCGCACTGGTCAGATCCGTCGCGCCCGTGACCGCAAGCGCACCCGCCTGGTTCTGGTCGATGCTGCCCGAAGATCCGACGATCAGATCGCCCTGAACCGTTGTCGCACTGTCGAGGAAACTGACAGCCCCCTCGCCATTCTCGATATCGAGCGAGTTTGCGAGCAACCCATCTATCTCGACAGCGTTCTCATTCCCGGCAATCCCATCGCCATTCACACCGCCGCTGTTGATCAGCTCTGCCCTGTCTGCGCCGGTCAGATCACCACCATTGACCGTGATCCCAGCCCCGTTCGATGTGAGGATCAGCGTGTCCGTCGCCAGCACGGCGCCATTGATGAAGGCGATCTCGGACGGATCGCCCTCGGTAAAGCCGTCATTGTCGAACAGCACAATCGTATTGTCCTGCGCGTCGATGTCGATGGTGCCCGAAATCGTGTTGGCAGTTCCGTCGAATGTCACGTCATCGCCAAGCGTCAAGGCCAGCGTGGTTGCAGACACATCGGTGATCGTCGCGTCATCCCCGAGCGTGATGTCGATATCCGTTGCATCGACCGTCTCGAGATCGGCATCCTCGCCAAGCTCGAGATCGATGTTGGTCGCCACGACGGTCGTCAGGCTCGCACTGCCACCCACCGTCGCTGCAATCGTATCAGCCTCGACATCGGTAAAGATCGCATCGCTCAGCGGATCATCGGCGGTCAGGGTAATCGTCCCGCCACTGACCGTCACAGCGCTCAACGTCGTATCGCCGCCCACGGTCAGATCCAGATTGTCCGCTGTGATCGTGTCGCCGGTCACATCGCCCGCAACGGTCGAGAGCGTGATGTCACCTGCAACGATGTCATCGAGATCAGCCGAACCGCCGATGCTGGCCGACAGGTCATCTGTTGTAACGGCCTCGAGCGTCGCGTTGCCCGAGATCGTGATGTCGAGGTCATTGTCGGCCGCGAAGGTCAGCGACGCACCCACATCAGGCGCAAGGCTGCCTGCGCTTTCGATCGTCAGATCACCAAGATCGGTCGAGGCGCCGACATAGGTAACCGCATTCGCCCCTGCGATGATCCTGAGATCCTCGGTCAGGTTGGAAATGCTGTCGATGACCACGTTCTCACCGGCATCGTCGCTGTCCACGATGACCGAGCCCGCTTCAATCAGCCCAAGCTCGGTATCGTCCAGCGAGAACTCGCCAACAACGTCCACGCCGAGATTGGTTGCCGCGTCAGAGGTATTCTCGAACGTGGCAATCCCGGTGACGGTAAACGTATCGGTGAGGTCGATATCATCCGCGATGAACGTCGCCTCGTCCGCGGCAACCGCACCCAGGATCAGAGCGTTCGCATCAGCCAAGGTGATGGTGTCGGCACTGACAATGATCGCATCGCCAGAACCATCCGCATCGAAATCATTGTCGACACTCGACAGATCAATCTCGTCATTCGCCGCGATGCTTGTGACACCGTCCACCGCGAGATTGGCATCCGTTTGTGCCACCGTCTCGGCATTGAGGATCGTCAGATCATTCTCAACCGTGGTGTTGTTCGACCCGGCAATATCGATCTCTTGGAACGCGACATCACCGCCGCCCGCATCGATCCGCAGCTCGAGAACACCTGTATCGACGCTCAGATTGTCGAACAGAACATTCTGACCGCCGCTTTGGATCAGAACGAGACCCGCGTCGATGGTGTCAAGCTCCGTATCCAACAGGCGGAATTGACCAGCGTTGACCGCATCATTGCCGATGGCAACACGGTTGTTGCTGCCATTGATCAGCGTCACGGTATCGGCGCCGATACCTGCAATGTTCACATCGCCAGCGGTTGCGACGACATCGTTGTTCGTTGCCGTCAACCCGGCCAGCGTCACCCCACTGTCGTCGGCATCGATTGTGAGGTCGATATCATCCTGATCCCCGGCCTCTAGGTCGACGTTCTGGACAGCGACGGCTTCATCTTGGCTGTCGACGAAGATCGTGGCTGCATCGATCTCATCAATCTCGGTCTGGTCGAGCCGGAAATCTCCCCCCGCATCATCGCCGAGCGAGACGACATCGCCGCTGTTGTTGATCAGAGTCAGAGTACCACCGGCCACCGAAACAGCGGCGCCGCCAGCATTGGCCACGATCACCAGATCATCCGCCGCCAGATCAAGGTTCGCCGCAGAAATTTCGCGCAGCGTGATGTTGAGGTTGGAGGTCAGCGTCGCATCGCCCGTAACCTCGATCGCAGTCCCTGCGATCTGGGCGATGTTGTTCGCGTCCTCGGTCGACAGATCCAGCGTACCGGTCGCAGTGATATCGGCGAGGTTGAAGCCGTCTTCTTCCTGGGCCTCGATGTTCTCGCCTGTCGCCGAGAAGCCATTGACCGCATTGCCCAACTGGTTGCCGTCCTGATCCAGCGTGATGTCACCGGTTCCGGCCGTCATGACCACACTAGTCACGGCGGTGATGCTGGTGCCACCGGCCTGGGAGATATCGCCATTGTCGGTGGTCACCGTGAGCGCGGGCGTCACGATATTGCCCAGCACAATCGCGTCGGTGTCTTCGATGGTCAGGGAGGCGCCAGATGCATCAAAACGACCGAGGTTCGCGGCATCGGCGAAATCATTGTCCTCTTCGGCCAGCGTGATGGTGCCAGCACCGGCGGTCAGCGATGTATCGCCTGTGACGTCGATGGTCGTATCGGCCACCTGAGCGATATTCTGATTGAGCGTTGTCACGGAAAGGTCGGTTGCCGAGATATCGCCCAGCGTCAAAGCCGCCGCGCCAGCGGTTTCAATCGTGACGGTCGCCGCAGAGATCGAGCCGTCCCCGCCGAAGGTCACATTGCCAACCGTATTGGCCCCATCCGGGTCGTTCACGTCCGCCAGCAGGGTGACATCGCCGCTCAGAACGATCGCCTCATTGATCGCGATGTCATCCTCGGCGTCGAGGATCAGGCTGAGCGCATCGCTGTCATTGTCCTCTTCGATGCTTCCAGCGATCGTGATGCTTCCATCGGCATCCAGCGTCAGTTCGGCATCCCGGTCGAGGTCGATATCGTCCAGCCCTTCGACAACGGTGATATTGCCCGCATCTGCGCCCGATCCGTCGCCGCTTGGGATGTTGTCGGCCGCGATGGTGTCGCCATCGCCGTCGACTTCAAAATCCACGGCAGGATCATCATTGACGGTCTGCGTGCCCTGAGACGTGCTGATCGTGACGTCGGTTGTGTTCAGCAATGTGATGAGGTCATCGGCGTTGATGTTGTTCGCATCGCCGGGGTCGTCGCTGATGGTGATGTTGTCAGGGTCGAGCAGCAGGCTTCCGAACGCACCATCGACGGCGCTCAGATCGACACCGCCCGCGAAGATCAGCACCTGCTTGCCCGATACCTCGGCGAAGCCGCCATCGCCGGTCAGGAAACCGCCCTTGGCAGAGATGTCGCCCCGGAACTCGGTGGTCTCGTCGGCCCAGACGATCACCTCACCGCCATCGCCGATTTCACCTGCGTCTGCCGTGATGACAGCGCCGTCCTGAACGGTCGTCCGCTTCGCCGTTGGCAACGGCGCGGACGCAGGCGCCGAGACCCGGCGCACCACATCGGACCGGATCGCCGCGCCTTTCAGCGCACCGCCGATCTCGATCTTGCCGCCATTTGCCGCGCCAGAGGCGTCGATCCGCGCCGTCTCGGTGATCACGACCTCTTCGCCAGTGATTGCGATCTGGCCACCATCACCTGTATCCTGCGAGGCATCCACGTCGCCCAAAACTTCGGTCACGCCGTTATCGCCGCCTGAGATGACGATCACGCCGCCCTGCTCTTCAATGCGCGTGGCTTCGACCTTGCCGCCGATCGAGACGACCTGGGTCTGAACCTGATCGGCTGACGCCGCGGAGATGAACGCCGCACCGCCCGCGGCCGAGAGCGTGCCCGTGTTCGTCAGGCTGACACCATTGCCTGACGCAACCTCGAACCGGGTCAGTCCGTCACCATCGAAATCCACGGTGAAGCCCGAGCCAGCACCCAGCGCGATGTCCGAGCCTTGCGTGGTGATCGTCCCGGTGTTGGCGACCACGGGCGCAACCAGCACGACCGAGCCATCACCGGCATCGATCTGCCCGGCATTGGTGACCGAAGAGCCGTCCGGCGCTCCGGCGAAGCTTGTCCGGCCGGACAGGATATCGGCATCGCTGATCGAGGCGGTCGTGGCGATCAGCCCGTTCACATTCACCTGCGCCGTCGACGAGATCGCGACACCTGACGGGTTCAGAACCCAGACATTGCCATTCGCGGTCATCTTGCCCGCGATGTTGGTCGGCACATCCTTGCCGGTCACCCGGTTCACTGTGAGCGCGTTCTTCGACGGCTGCGCAAAGTTGATCGACTCGTTCCGGCCGATATTGAACGTCTTGTGGTTCAGAATCGCCGTGTTCGAGGTCTGCTTGACTTCGGTATGCGTGCCGCTCTGCGTGATCGATGCAGAGCCCGCGACAACTTTAGATCCGGTCGGGCCCGCATGGGCCACACGGTATCCGGCAGCGACCAGAATACTCACGGACAACACGCCGCAAAGGGCTGTTCGGCTGAGCAAACTCAGGTGTGTTCGTCTGGACGCAGTCGAAATGTTCGCAGGCAGCGAAACGTTCTGAAATGCCGTCACGACAATCCCCAAACCCGTTAAAAGAAATTTAATAAGATAGTGCGCGTTTCTGTCGCGATATCAAGGGCCAAGCCGCTAAAATTCTGCCGTAATTCTGATGTGGCTCCCTCCGTCTGTGCCAGAATCTGACATGAAATCAATGTCGCAGTCGCAGTAACTATACATCACCTCGCGGCGAGGACGCCACGATTTCGCCCAGATGTCAGGACGCAAAATTGTGACTTGCGTTCAGCTTTCCCGGTCCGGGCGTGCGCTGCAGCAAGGCGCGGCGCGCATCGGCGCGCTCAAACGAAGTGCGCCACGCGGCGGTAATCCGTCGGGGGTATCCCCACATTCGACGTGAAGAACCGGGTGAAACTCGCCTGCCCGGCAAAGCCGAGATCAAGCCCGATATCCGTGACCGATTTGCGCGTGGTCATCAGGTCCTCAATGGCATGCTCGGCGCGCAGCGTGTTCAGGTAGAGGTTTGGCGTGATCCCCATCTGCATCTTGAACAGCTTGAAGAAATGCGGGCGCGAGAGCCCGACCTCCCGCGCCAGTTCGTTCATCTGGATCTCTTCGGCATAGGCCTCCTGCATCAGACGCAGCGAGCGCCGGACACGGAAATCGTTGAAGCGCCGCTGCACATTGCGCAGCAAGGGGCGCTTTTGAATCGCCTGCCAGGACTGATCAAAGCAATGCCGGGTCGTCTCGAACAGGAACCCGTCGAACCGGTCGGAGGCCTGATCGTCCAGCAGGAGCGAGGTCAACCGTCCGGACCAACGCTCGATCGTCGGCGTCATGTCGATGACCGGCGTCCCGAAGCTGAGCGCAAACTCGGCGGACTGGCTGTTCTCGAGGAACCACATCGGCTTGATGTACAGCGTGAGGACGAAGCTGCTCTCGTCTGACGAGGCAGTCTCGAAGCTGTGCGGCTCCCATGGGCTGATGGCGACGGCGGACGCGCCATCGAGCCTGCAAACCCGGTCGCCGACCGTGACGCGGCCTTCGCTGCCGCCGAGATAGAAAATCAGATGCCCTTCCCGGTGGGCATGTGTGATCAGTGGTTTGTCCAACTCGTAGAGCGTCGCGCGCCCGAACGAGCCATGATGGACCGAGATCGCTCTGGCCATCGCACATCCTCCCTGTGCGGGCCGCTTGGGCTTTTGCCGTGCGGCCTCTCGTGTAAATTCAGCGTCGAATCGAAGCGATTGACAACCAAAATACGCGCCTTTGCAGACGCTAGGCTACGTTGTCATGGTTTGTTCTCGTTTCAGCGGAGCGAGCGCCGGCCTCGAAGGCAAAGGTCAGGATCTCCTCGATCGCCGCTGGCGACAGCCCGCAGGGACCGTTTCCAATGGCCCGGTCCAGGGAGGCAAGCTGTGCGGCGACGTGCAGATCCTCACGCTTCACGCCAAGCATTGCCAGGTTGCGCGGCAGCGGCAGGCCATGTGTGATCCGGGTCAGCCCTGCTGCAAGGTCTGTCTCCGGGTCGATCTTCAGACACCGTTTCAGATGCTCGGCCCGTGCATCCGCGTGGATGCCATAGAACGCCACAAGCTGCGGGATCAGGATGCCGCCCAACGTGCTGGGGTCAATCGGCTTCGGCGAGACCGAGGCCACGGCATTGCAGATCGCATGCACGACGCAGAGGCCCTTTTGCAGCGACATCGAGCTGTTCAGCCCGCCTGCCATCATCTCACGCCGGGCCTTCAGGCTCTCGCCGGTCATGACGCTGGACAGATTGTCCGTCACCCGCGTCAGCGCGTCGAGCGCCAACCCCTCTGCCGGCGGATTGTAGGCGGGCGAGAGATAGGAATCGATCCCGCGCGCCAGGATCCCCGCGGCGGCGATCGCACTTTCGGCCCGGCTGGCGCCAAGGGTCAGCGTCGGGTCGCAGATCGTGACGGAGGGGATCAGGCGGGGAGACGAGATCAGAACCTGCCGCCCCTCGTTCAGGCGCACCCGTGTGTAGTCGCTGATGGCCGAGGCAAAACCGAGTATCCCAGGGATGGAATAGAGGTCGGGCAGATCATTGCCGATCCTGCGCGCGCCCCCTTCGTCATTCGACAGCACCACAAGCGGTTCGCGATGCGCGATCGCGACACGCGCCACCTTGGCGATGTCCATGGCGCGGTTGGACCCAAAGGCAATGAGCAGGTCACAGTCGCCCGACCGATACGTCTCGGCGATCTCCAGCGCGGCCGCTTCGGTCGCCTGGGGTGGTACGGCCGCGTAGGTTTCGGCGACCGAGCGGATCGGAAAACTCGAGAAGAACCGCTCAGCGATACTGCCGGACAGATGTCCCGCCTCGGCCACGATCAGCGGGCGTTTCTTGTTGCGCGCCTCCATCTCCGAATGGAGTGCTTCTTCCAGCACGCCATCGGCGAAGTGGATACGGGTCAGGTAGTTGATCAGAGTCATCTCTGTCCGGCCCTGTCCACGCGCAGAACCCTGCGTTTGGAGGAGTAACCCGGGCAGCGTGTGCCCGGGCCGGTCTCAGCGAGCGACCTCAGTAGGAGGTCTGGCAGGCCGGGTTTTCGCGGCTCGGCGCACCAAGGGCTGCGAACTTCGCCGCATCCATGCCAAGGGTCTGCGGCACCGCCGGATCCATGGAGATGAACTTGTTCACCAGATTGCCGTTCTCGTCCTCGATCACTTCCGAGATGAAGGTCGCCGCGGTCGCCTGACGGTTGCCATCGAGCGTGACCTTGCCGGTCGGACTGTCCAGCTCGAGGTTTGTCAGACACTGACGGAACTTGGCATGGCCATCCGACAGATCGCCGCCGACTTCGTTCAGACAGGTCATCGTCGCTGCCGTCGCGTTGTAGTAGAGGGTCGACAGAAGCGACGGGGCCGGGAAGCGCTCCTCGGGCGGGAATGTGTCCTGGTAGAGTTTCACGTATTCCTGAAAGCCGGGATCATCCCAGGTGTCCGCCTGCGGACCCGACGACGGGGTGCCGATCAGCGCCTTCTTGGCATCGCCCTTCGAGTTCAACACCGTGCCATCGACCATGATCGTCCCGCCGATCAGGTTCGCATCGCCCCCGGCCTGCTGGTACTGGTTCAGGAAGTTGACGGCATCGCCGCCCCCAAGGCCGAGGTAGATCGCGTCCACATCATCCGGCAGCGCCGCGATGATCGAGCCGAAATCCTTGGTGCCGAGGGGCACCCAGAACCGCTCGGTGATCTCGCCGCCAGCCTGACAGAAGTCGAGCGCGAAGCCGAAGACCTGGGTGTAGATGAACGAGTAATCCTCGCCGATCGTCGCAACGGTCTCATACCCTTTGACGTCGTGGACGTACTTGCCAAGACCCCACGACCACTGAGCCCCGTCCGAGTTGAAGCGGAAGAAGTTGTCCGACGGATTGACGAAGGTGGTTTCCTGCGCGCCGCTTGATCCGTTGATGAAGGTCGCCTGTGGCTGGGTTTTCGAATAGTCGCGGATCGCGATCCCTTCCGAGCCGGAGAGCGGGCCGATGATCACATCCAGACCATCCTGTTCGACCAGTTTGCGCGCTGCGCGCACGGCGCTGTCCGGCGAGGCGTCAGTTGACTGGATGACAAGCTCGATCTCCTTGCCACCGGCCTTGCCGCCAAACGCGGCCAGGGCTGTCTTGATGCCGCGCACGCCATCCTCGCCAAGCACGGTGTATGTGCCCTCGAGCGTCGCCATCACGCCAACCCGTAATTTATCATCGGCGTTGGCGACATGCGCGCTGGCAAGCACTGCGATCGCCGACACTGCGCCAAGAAGCGTCTTTCTCATGTGATCCTCCCAAGGTGTGCATCTTGCTTCGGCGCCACGTTTGCAGACGCCTTGTCGGACCACCGTGCGATGGTTCGGACGCGAGAGCGATCACAGGGGATTACCCGGTATACCGGCCAGTCTCTTTTTTAGCGGCCCGGCACAGTCGCGCTTGCGCCAGATCAGACCGGCAGCGGAGCATTCACGCTCTCATTCTTCAACTCGACCGCAACGAAGATCATCTTGGTCGGGCCGATGTTCTCGAGGTTGTGCAGGGCATACTCACCCGTGCCGACATCATAGAAATGCGTCAGCCCGGCCTCGTAGTCGCTGGCATAGGTCGTCCCGTCATAGGTCCGCTGCAGGAACCGACCCGGCGTCACGGCCGTCCAGAAATATGTCAGCACATGACGATGCACCGACATCCGCTCGCCCGGTTGCAGAGTCATGTGCCAGACCCGGACGCAATCGTTTTCAAACACCAGATCCGTTCCAATACGCCCGTTGAAGGCGTTCGTCTGGAACTCACGCTTGATCTCCTCGGGCCAGCCATCGAACCCGGATGTCGTCAGTTCCCCGGAGCGGAAGCTGTCGGTCTCGGCGCGCGCTGTGTAGATCTCCGGCCGGTGCCGCGGCCGGGCGTCGGTCAGGGAGAGCGGAACATTCGCGCTCTGCTTCTTCAGTTCAACCGCCACAAAAACCATCTCGGCCGTGCCGACGTTCTCGAGATTGTGGAGCGCAAACTCACCAAAGCCGACATCGTAGAAATGGCTCAGCCCGGCCTCGTAGTCGCTTTCGTAGGTGGTGCCGTCATAGGTCCGCTGCAGGAAACGGCCGGGCGTGACCGCCGTCCAGAAATAGGTCAGCACGTGACGGTGCACGGGCATCCGCTCACCGGGTTGCAATGTCATGTGCCAGACGCGCACGCTGTCATTCTCGAACATCAGATCCGTGCCGATCTGGCCGTTATAGCGATTGGTCTGGAACTCCTGCTTGACCTCGTCGGACCAGCCATCGAACCCCGAGGTGGTCAATTCGCCCGAGCGAAAGCTGTCCGCGTAGCCTGAGGTGTTCGGCACGGTTGGCGTCGGTTGGGTTGCCCGGTGCGGCGCATGGGCCTTGCCCGGAGCAGTCGCCCCGGCCGCTGCCAGATCCGCAGCGCTCAACCCTTCGGCCATCACCAGCGTCCCCTCGACCGAGTTCAGCCGCAAGTGGATCATCGACTGGTACTCGGGCGAGTTGTACCAGCGCATCGCCTCGTCCCGGCTGGGAAAGCGCAGGATCACCAGACGGTCATGGCCGGTCTGACCCTCCAGCACCTCGGTGCTCTCGTTCACCGCCAGGATCTCGACATCGTACTTGTTCAGGCAATCGACCGCGCGCGGCACGTAGACATCGTTGATCGTCGAACGGTCCAGCACCTTGTGACTGGCAACCATGTAGAAGGGCCGGTGGTCACTCATGGATCCGAACCGCCATAGCGGCTGGCGAGCCAGACTGTACCGATCAGCAGCACCGCCAGCGTGCCAAGCTCGAGCGCCCGTCGCCAGTCTGCCGCCTCGGGCCCAATGCCAGCGAGATATATCAGCAGGACAGAGGCGACGCCGAGGATGATCGGGCGCAGGATATGCCTGCCCAGATCGCCCGCGATCAGCCGGTACGCCACGGCAAACCCGGCGGCCAGCGCAATGGTATAGCCCAACATCACCAAGGTCGGGGTGCAGCGGATCAGATTGCCAAGCGTCGCCGCGTCGGCCTCGCACTGATAATCCGTCAGGATCTGCATGTAGACCTTCAGGATGACGCCGATCGCAAGCCCCAGTCCCAGCAGCATCTGACAGATCGTGCGGATCAGTCGGGCCGGGCGGGTGATGACAGCGCGCAGCCGGTCGGCGGGTTCGGTGCGCGGGTGGTCGGGATCGGTCATGCTCATCGGCGCGCTCCCGGCAATCCGGCCAGCACGGCATCGACCGAGGTCACGGTCGCGACATTCTGCATGGCATAGTCGATCGAGGCCCGGTGCCAGTCTGCGTTCATGGTGCTGCACGCGTCCTCGGGCAAGATCACGCGAAAACCCTTGTCGGCAGCGGTGCGGGCAGTGTGCTCAACCGACATGTTGGTCCAGGCACCGGTGTTGATAAGCGTGTCGATCCCGCCCCGCCGGAGATAGCCTTCGAGGCGGGACGTCTCCCACGCTGACATCGACATCTTCTCGACAACCAGATCTCCGGGCGCGGGTTCAAGGCCCGGCGCCGGCGCCACGCCCCGCGTGTTGCGCACAAGTGCATTTGCGCCGACCAACCCCTCGAAAAGCGGAGCGTTCTGCAGCAATAGCGGGTGCCCCGGCTCACACACAAACCAGATGTGGATCACGGTCACACCGGCCTGACGGCATCCGGCAGCCAACCGTGCCGAGTTTGCGATGACGTTCTGCGCCTGTGCGTGCTGAGGCGAGCCCGAGTCGGCAAAAGCTCCGCCCGGCATGATCACGTCGTTCTGCATGTCCTGGATCAACAGCGCAGTCTTGCCGGGATCGATGCGCGGCGTTGCGGCTGTGACTGTCACTGCTGGAGCAGGATTGTGGGCAACGGCCGTGGAGGCAACACCGGAAGCCGCTCCTTCAGACCGCATGAAAGGCTCGGAGCGCCCCGTCGCCTTGGTATCAACTGCATAGACAGACGTCATGGCGCAGAGATACAGCGTCGACCAGTCCGGGCCGCCCCAATGCAGGTTGGCGACCATCTCGGGCACCACGATCTCGCCCAGCCGGATACCGTGGAAATCGTAGACCCAGACCCCGCCCGGCGCAGTGACATAGACGTTGCCTTTGCTGTCGGCCTTCATCCCGTCCGGCACGCCGGCGCGGCCGCTTTCGCGAATGCCGCTGGCAAAGACGCGGCCTTTGGTCAGGGTGCCATCGTCGGCCACGTCGAACATGCGGATGTTGGCCTGATCGGTATCATTCACCCACATCCAGCGCTCGCACGGGGAGAAACAGAGACCATTGGGCTGGCTGAACATATAGCGGTCTGAGACAAGCTGCGCCTCCTGCCCCGGCTGGTGGTTCGGCGGCAGGCGATAGACGCCCTGGAAGCCCATCTCCAATGCGCGCGGGACGCCAAACCCCTCCATCCGCCCATAGGTCGGGTCCGTGAAGTAGATCGACCCGTCGGACCGCACGCAGATGTCGTTGGGCGAGTTCAGCTCGCGCCCCTCGAAATGACTGGCAAGAACCGTGCGGGTTCCATCCGGCGCAAAGCGCGCGACCGACGAGGTCGAATGTTCGCAGACCAGCAGGTTGAGGTCCGCATCATACGTCATCCCGTTGCCCTTGTTGGACGGGCGCATGATCTCCTCGACCCCGCCACCGGGCGTCCAACGGCGACGCACATCGGCGGGCATGTCCGAGAAGATCAGGTTCTGCTCGACCGGATGCCAGAGCGGCCCCTCGGTGAACGTGAACCCCGTGCCGATCTGACGAACCTGAGCATTCGGGTCGATGATGTCCGTGAATCGGGAATCGAGAACTTTGTGAGGCATCAGAGCGCTTCCTCGCGGGCCCTCAGGCCGGGAACCAGTTGCGTCGCGGCAGCGTCTCGACCACCGGTCCGGGGCATGCCATGCCGAGGCGCCCAACCACCTGACCGTTCTCGATCACCGCGCCCCGGTCGTGGACCGGCAGCAGGTACTTGAAGTTGTTAAGCAGCTTCTTGATCTGCGCCTTCTCGTTGCGCTTGGATCCGGCATGGTTCCCGGTGACCTGCGGCTCCATGTAGTTGTTCACCCGCACATGGTTTACGACCTGATCGTTGAAATCGTAGATCACGTCGCCGCAGATGCACGCCAGCCCGTCGGCGGTATCGACGATCACGTTCATCGAGCCTTCAGTGTGGGCATAGGCCGGCTCGCACCAGACGCCGGGGATGATCTCCTCGGCGCCCGTGATCTCGAGATCGAGGAACCGGATCGCCTCGGGCTCGTAGATCCGCTCGACCAGGTGCATGATGTCCGGCTTGGGGTATTGTGGATACATGATGCCCGACACCGAGAACTCCATCTCGCGCCGGTTCAGCACGACAGTCGTGTTCATCGGGAAGTCGTCGTCGTTCCCAGCATGGTCGATGTGCAGGTGCGTGTGCAGAATGTAGCGCACATCGCCCGGCTTGACCCCGTGGCGTGCCAGTTGCTGCTCGACCGTGTTCTCGTGATAGCAGTGCCCGCGCATCCCCAGCGTTTCCATGATCTGGTTGTCGCGATAGCCGGTATCGACCAGGATGGGGTATTCGCCGCCCAGGATCAGAAAGCCGTAGACCGGCACCCGGCGCACGCGCCCACACTCGTGACCGAGCACGAGAAACGAGGTTTCCAGCTCGATATCGCCAAAGTCGAGGACATGAATGGTGAGGGCCATGGTTCGCTCCCTTACTCCAGGCGGTAGACCCGCCGGGCCGTGTCGTTGAAGATTGATTTTTGCTGGCCCTTGGGCAGGCCTGCGGTGGCGTTGAGAAAGGCATCGAGCAGCGATCGGTAATCCGTCCAGATCTTCTCGATCGGAAAGTTCGAGCCGAACATCGCCCGGTCAGCCGGGAAGATCGCCAGCGTCTCGCCGATGATCTTGGCGATGAAATCGGGATCGTTGCGGTGGATGAAGGTGCCAAACGCGCTGAGCTTGGTTGTGACGTTCTCGCAATCGGCGAGGCGTTTCATACCGTCGCGCCATTCGGTCCATGCGGCTTTGGTGGTCTCGGTCAGCATTCCCGCGTGCTGCAGGATGAAGGTCACGTCCGGGCAGGATTGGGCCAGCTTTGCCGCATCGTCCATCTGGCCGGGGAACACCTGGAGGTCGAAGGACCAGCCGTAGTCCGCGAGCACGGCGATGTTCCGGGCCACCTGTGGCTCGGCGAGTTGCTTCGGGCCGGGCGCGAAGCGGTACTGCGGGTTGTGGTGCCAGTGGAACTGCTGTCGAAAGCCCTTCAACAGCGGGTACTTGGCAAACCGCTCCAGTGTGGGGCGCAGATCGGCCAGTGTGAAATCGGCATAGCCGACGATCCCGTGCGGCCAACCCGTGCGGTCGGCGGTGGCTTGCACCCAGGCGACCTCGTCCTCGGCCCAGTTCGGCGCCCAGTTCGCCTGGACATAGACGGATTTCTCGATGCCGGTGCCGTCGAGGTCCGAGAGGTATTCGTCGATGGTGTAGTCACGCTTGATCGCGCCATAGGCCCCGAATATCCGCGGTTGTTCCGGGCCGAGCAGCCAGGGCAGATCCTTTTGCAACCAGATATGATGATGCGCGTCGATCATGCCGCGCGCCGCCATTGGTGGGCCATCGTCAGAAGGTGCTCGACCGTACGCGGCGTGTCGGCACTGTCCGTCAGGCTGGTCAGCCAGGGCCGGATCGCGCGCAACCCTTCAGTCTGTGGCTCCTCGCCGATAGGCAACGGGGTCAGCCAGTCCAGCCGCCACGCGAGACGCGAGAGCCGGATAGTCGCCAGCACGAGGGCGTCTGGCGTACCGCGCTCCAACCCATCCGAGAGCACACACGCCGCCGCCCCGCGGGCCTGTCCGGCAAAGCGCGGCACATCCAGAAAGGCCGTCAGCGCATCGCCGATCCGGGTGCCACCGTCGATATCGGCGATCAGACCGCTGGCGCGCGCCAGAGCCTGATCAAGGCGACGTGGCCTGAGCGCTGGCGTGATCCGTGTCAGGCGGGTGCCGAGCGAGAACACCTCGACACGTTCCGCCGTGCGCACCAGCGTGTGCGCGAGCGTCAGTGAGGCCTCCGTGCGCTCGCGCATCGAGCCAGAGACATCGATCAGCAGAACCAGACGACGCTGCCGCATCCTACGCTTGCGCTGTGCAAGGTCCATGACCTCTCCACCTGTGCGCGCGGCCGCCTGCAGCGTCCGGCGCAGATCGGGGCGGTCACCATTGCGCGCCGCGACCAGACGGCGCGAGCGGCGCTTGGGCAACCGGGCCGGTCCCAGCCGCGCCAGCCGCATCAGGGCGTCATCCCGGCGCTCGGCCAGGGTGCGATGGCCAAGACGTTCGGCGGCGGTGGCCTCCTCTCCCGCCTCATCCTCGTCAGGCTCGTCAATGATCTCGGACCCAGCCCCCTCGGGCTCATGGGCCTCGGTCTCGTCGTCCTCGCCTTCAAGCGCTGCCGGCAGGGCCAGACCCAGAAAGTACGCATCGAACAGAGCATTGAACTCGGGCTGCCTGTCGCGCGGGATGGACAGCGTGGCGATCCCGGCCCGGCGAATATCCTGAGGGCCGTGCGAACCCAGCAAGCCGATCCCTTCAATCCACGAGATCACCTGATCGGGCGCCACCGTGAAGCCGTTGGCCCTCAGGATGGAGGCAAAGATCACCATCGGCTGCATGGGACGGGGCAGGACGGTGCCATCAATCTCGTAGGTCATGCAGCCTCCCCCGGCAGGAAGGCATCGAGACGGGGGGCGAGGTATGTCAGGTCATCCTGATCCTTGAGCGCAACACCAATGGCACGGCGGAAAGCGGCGGGCCATGTGGCACCTTGCGTGTTCAGAAGGGTTGCGGCCTCGGCCCATTCGATGGTCTCGGCCACCCCCGGCGGTTTGGTCAGCGGCTCGGCCCGCATCAGGCCAACACTGGCGACAACGGCCTCGGCGGTGGCCTGCGCGACGGAAGAGGCGCGGGTGCGGACGATCTCGGCCTCGAGCGCCGGGTCCGGATAGTCGATCCAGTGATAGACGCAGCGTCGCCTCAAAGCTTCGTGCAGATCACGGGTCCGGTTCGACGTCAGGACGACCACCGGCGGGCGCGCGGCACGCACGGTTCCCGTCTCGGGGATCGAGATCGTGAAATCCGACAGAAACTCGAGCAGGAAGGCTTCGAACTCGGGATCGGCGCGGTCAATCTCGTCGATCAGCAGCAGCGTCGTCTCCGGCGATTGCAAGGCCTGCAACAGCGGGCGCGCGAGCAGGAATTCGTCCGCGTAGACATTCACGAACCCCTCACCGCCCTGACGGATTGCGAGCATCTGCCGGGCATAGTTCCACTCGTAAAGGGCGGCGGCCTGATCGATCCCCTCGAAGCACTGCAGGCGGGTGACCTGCCGGGACAACACCGCACCAATCGCCTTGGCCGCCTCGGTCTTGCCAACGCCGGGTGCACCTTCCAGTAACAGCGGCTTGCCGAGCGCAGGGCCAGATAGGCCGCGGTCGCCAGTCCGTCATCGGCAAGGTACTGCGCACCTGACAGCGCCGTCTGTAACGCGGCAGCCGAGCCGATCCCGGATATGGTGGCGGTCACCGGCATCGCACTGCCGCTTGCCCTGCGCCGCGTGCGGGTGGGTGGGCTCGTGCGGCGCGCAGGCTTGGTATGCCCTCAACAGGGAGCACGCGGCGCACTGCGCCGACAACGTCTGGTCTGAGGACGGGAGAGGTCATCCGGGCCGTCCCTGCGGGCGTGCGCCGCCATTGTCCCGAATCCCGCGTAGCACCTTCTCGGGCGTGATCGGCAAGGTATCGCAGCGCACGCCGACCGCATTGTAGACGGCGTTTGCGATGGCGGGCAGGACCGGATTTGCACACATCTCACCCGGGCCCTTGCCACCGAACGGCGCATCAGGCGCGGGCCGCTCGAGGATCGAGATATGGTGCGGAGGCGTATCGCCAGGCCCAGGCATCAGGTAGTGATTGAAATCCTCCGGTCCATGAGCGCGGTCGGGGTAGTAGGGCTCGGTCGTCTCGTAGAGCGCATGGCTGACACCCATCCAAGCCCCGCCGATCAGCTGCTGTTCGACGAGGCGGGGGTTGAGCGCGCGCCCGACCTCGTAGGCCGAGTTGATCTGGGTCACCTCGACCTCACCGGTTTCATCATCCACCGTCAGGTCCACGATCAGGGCAGCGTGAGCGAAGCTCGAGACCGGGGTCATCTCTCCTGTCTCTGCGTCCACGGGCGAATACGGGACGAGAAAAATGCCGCGGCCCGACAGCGTCCGTCCCTGACGGAACTGCGCAAGCTGAGCTGTTTCCTGCACGGTGATCGAACGCGAAGGCGACCCTTTGACGTGAATGTTGCCCTTGCCATCGGTCATCAGATCGCTGGCGTTGACTTCGAGCTCATCCGCAGCCGCCTCCATCATCTGGAAGCGTGCCTCTGCAGCGGCACGGATCACCGCGTTGCCCATCCGGTGCGTGCCGCGCGAGGCGAACGAGCCCATGTCGTGCGGGCCGGTGTCACTGTCTGCTGTGTCGACATAAACATCCGAGACCGGCACGCCGAGGGACTCGGCTGCGACCTGGCGCATAACGGATTTGACGCCCTGACCGAGGTCGATGGACGAGAGAGTGACCATGAACTTACCATCGGGGGTCGAGTGGACCAACGCCTGGCTCGGGTCGCCGCCTAGGTTCATGCCGATCGGGTAGTTGATGCAGGCAAAGCCCCGGCCCTGGTGAATCATCGCCGCCTCCCGCGCAGGAAGGGTGAGACGCCGGGCCGCCGGACGCCGCGCTGAAAAGGTTCGTTGTCAGATGGCGGCGTCGCTTGTGGCGGTGCCGCGGCCGCAGCAGGCGGGGCAGGAGATTGCGACGCGCCGGGTTGCGCTGGTTGTTGCGTTGGTTGTTCCGGGTTCGGACGCGCCGCGAGCGGGAGGCTCGGACCGCTCTGTGGGGGCGCTGCCCGTTGCCATTGGTCGCTCGGACCCAATGGCGCTCCTGATGGCAACCCCCCGAGGTATTTCTGGCCAGATGAAGGGGGCGGGACCGGCTGAGGGCTCGGCGCGGGCCCCACCGGTCGCTGTGATGGAGGGGTATCTGTGCTCGCGGATGTTTTGAAACCGAGCCGGTCAACCTCGGCCTCCATCTCGGTATCCTGCGGCGCGTTGCCCAATGCCGATGTCGCCTGCGGATCGATCTGTCCCGCCGCGACACGAACACGATCCTGAGCCCCGGCGAAGGGATCAGTGCCATGCCCATCGCGGCTGCGTTGCCCGATTTGCCCGGCGGTGTCTGACAGTGTCTCTGGGATCTCACCGCGCCAGCCAACGCCGCCACCCGCCATGGACGAGGCTGCCAAAGCATCGGGTGACAACCGCCATCCGGCCTTGGCCGCCACCACCTGACAGCTTTCGATCAGCGCGCAGTTCTTGGCCGCGCGCCGGTGTGCCTTCATGTCGCCGTCCCGGTAGGCATTGAGAATGCGCACCTCGATCGGGTCCATCCCGACGGCTTCTGCGACCTTGTCCATATGGCACTCGATCGCAAAATCGCAGGCGGTGATCCCGAAGCCGCGCATCGCGGTCGAGGGTGTGCGGTTCGTGTAGACACAGAAGACGTTCGAGGCGACGTTCGGGATCGTATAAGGCCCCGGCAGATGCCCTGTCGCCTTCTGCACCGCGTACGACGACAGGCGCGTGAAGGCACCCGCATCGAAGAACCCTGTGAAGGTGCGCGCGATGATCCGGCCATCCGATGTGATGCCG
Source organism: Pseudomonadota bacterium (assembly GCA_039821125.1). Classification (GTDB taxonomy): domain Bacteria; phylum Pseudomonadota; class Alphaproteobacteria; order Rhodobacterales; family Rhodobacteraceae; genus Thermohalobaculum. The sequence goes on along the minus strand of JBCBOR010000009.1, from coordinate 15,852 downwards.
TCCTTGATGCGCCAGCGCTCGCCGCCGCGCGGGGCGCCGACCTGCATCTCCTCGGCCCGGTCCCACTGGTACTTCACCGGTCGGCCCGTCAGGATCGCACCAAGCACCGCCAGCGGTTCGTGGTGGCTGTCGACCTTGCCGCCAAAGCCGCCGCCAACCGTACCGCCGATGAAATGCAGCCGCGAGGAGGGCATGTCCAACTGCTTTGCCGTCACGCCAAGCGAAAAGAACAATGCTTGCGTGCCCGTGTAGCAGACGATCCGGTCATTGGTCTCGTGCGCGGCAATGGCGCCGCACGTCTCCATCGGGGCCTGCTCGATGGGCGACATCTGATACGTGCCCTCGACGATATGATCGGCCCGGGCAAACGCCGCCTCGACATCGCCGAAGCGCAGCTTCTGATGGTCGTAGCGGTCATGATAGTCGAAGCTGTTGTTGGGGTAGGTCTCGTTGACCACAGGCGCGCCCGGGACAAGCGCCTCCTCGACATCCAGCACATGCGGGAGCACTTCGTAGTCCACACGGACAGCAGCGGCGGCATCCTCGGCAGCGCGCACCGAGGTCGCTACAATTGCGATGATCGGCTGGCCGACATAGGCAACCTTATCGGCGGCCAAAAGCGGCTCGTCGTCCCGTCCAAAGTCGATCAGGCTCAGCAACGTGTTCATGTTCACCGGCACATCCGCGGCGCGGATGATCCGCACAACACCGGGCATCTGCTCGGCAGCGGCGCTGTCGACCGAGCGCACCCGGGCATGGTGATGGGGCGAGCGCACGCAGCGGATGTGCAGCAGCCCCTCGAACAGATGGTCGTCATAATAGGGCGAGCGCCCCGTCACGTGGCCCAGAATGTCCTGGCGCACGGTCGGTTGCCCGATCTCGGCCAGCGTGTCATCGCGTTCATCCGCGAAGAGGTCCTTGCGGTATTCAACATGATTGATCGTCTGGCTCATACCGACCTCCCGGCGCTTCGGCGCGGAGCACGCGCGGCAGTCAGGATTGCCTCGACGATCGGTTCGTACCCGGTACACCGGCAGAGATTTCCCGAAATCGCGTCGACCACCTCCTCCCGCGTGGGATTTGGGTTTCGGTCAAGCAGAGCCTTTGCCGACATCAGCATCCCCGGCGTACAGAAGCCGCATTGCGCCGCAAACCCGTCGATGAAGGCCTGTTGCAGCGCATGCAGATCCGGCCCATGAGCCAGGCCTGCCGTTGTTTCGACATGGCTGCCCTCGACGGTTTCGGCCAGGGTCAGACAGGACAGGCGCGGCTGTCCGTTGATCATCACGGTACAAGTCCCGCAGGTGCCCTGACCGCATCCATACTTTGGCGAGAGATCGCCCAGGTTGCGGCGAAGCACCTCCAGAAGGTTGGCGCCGGGATCGACGAACGTTGCGGCCTCTGCGCCGTTCAGGGTAAAGGTGACAGGCGTTTTTGTCGTGGTCGTCGCCATCACTACTCTCCCAACAACAGGCGGCGGAGATGCACCGGCGCAACCTCACGCCGGTACCACGAAGACGCCAGCGCATCGTCAGGCGGAGCCAGCCCGTCCGTTGCCGCGGCCAGCGCCGGAGCGATGCCTTGCGGGGTCAGGTCAGCTCCCTCCAGCGCCTGTTCAACCGCCGGGACACGGACGGGTGTCGCAGCCATGGCGCCATAGGCAATGCGCACGCCCGAGAGGCGCCCGGCGGACCGGCTCAGATGTGCAGCCATCGATAGGACCGACACGCCCTTCGGCTTGACGCGGCTCACTTTGCGGAACCGAAAGGCATCGCCCATTGGCCTCACGATCGACACTGCTGCGACCAAGCCGGCGTTCTCGCGCGCGGCAAGGAACTGACCCAGGCCCATGTCTTGTCCATTGGCGAGATGTACAACGCCGTCAAGCACCAGCAGCGCTACGGTCAAATCTCCATAAGGATGCGGTGCAAGCAGGTTTCCGCCAACCGTCGCCTGGTTGCGCACCTGCGGTCCGCCTACGGCACGCGCAGCGGTGGCCAGAAAATCCGTCTCCCGCGCCGCCAGTATCTCGGACATGGTCGCACCCGCACCGATGCGGACCCGGGCACCCTCTGCGCGGATCTCGTTCATCTGCTCCGTCGTGCGAACGATCCGCGTCATAGACTGGTCGGAGTAGTTTACAGCGCGCATGATCAGCGTACCACCGCCCAGAAATCGCGCGCCGGGTCCCATAGCAGCGGCGGCCTCGGTCAGAGTCGGCACCGTCACGACCTCAAGCATGGCCCAGCCCCATATGAGTCCGGACTGCCGCGAACCCGGCTGCGTAAATGTCCGACCCCACCATCTCAACAAGCTCCGGCCCGCGCCCCGCAGGCGTATCGAAACGGCTCTCCCACTCCCAATAGGTCCGGTCGCCATCCGTCACCGGAAACAGCCGGACATGGGCAACGTAATTGAAAAGCGGCACCGGCGTATCGAGCAGACTGTAGCTGAACGTCTGTTCCAGATCCGACAGCGTCAGCAGCTGTTCGCGCAAGGTCTCGCCGCCGCTCAGCCGGAAATTTCGCACGCATCCGACGCGGTCCGAGGGCTGTCCTCGCTCGATCTGGCTCGAGGCGACAGCGGGATGCCACTGATCGTGCCCGTTGAAATCCCGGATCACCTCCCAAACCGCCTCGATCGGCGCATCCATTATCGTCGAGCGAACCACCCGCGGCATCACAGCCCTCCATGCAGAGCGGCAGGGCGGGGCCGCGTGCGGGCGGGTGGGCTCTTGATCCCGGGAGGCCGCCACCACGGCGTCAGGGAGCGCGTGGCCCCGCTCATGCCCCACCTCCGAAATGGCGTTTCAGCGCATCGAACCCGGTCTGGAACACGTCCGCGCCGATGCCGTTGACCAGATCGCCCTCGGCCGCCGGATCGCAGTCAAACTCGGCGGACCATTCGATGAACGTCCTGTCGCCTTCAGTCACCGGTGTCAGCCGCAGGGTCGCGACATAGCCCTCCAGTGGCATCGGGCTTTCCAGGATCGAGTAGGTGCAGAACATGTCGTAATCGCTCAAACCCAACAGCTGCTCACGGATGTTTTCGCCGTTCTGCAGGTTGAAGTTGCGGATGCAGCCGACCTTGTCCGCAGGCAGCGCATCCTCGATCCGGCTGTCGCGGATCAGCGGGTGCCAGCGCGGCAGACCATTGAAGTCGCGTATGCGCTCCCAGACCCGCGCAGCCGGGGCGCCGATGACCGACGAGACATAGACACGCGCCATTTACTTGCCGTCCTTCTTGTCGGCGTCAGCCTTCTTGGCTGCCGCGAGCTTCTGCGCTTCGTTGGCGGCGCGCGCCATGTTGTTGGCATCCTGAAAGACCCCCGACCGCGCAATGTTCGAGCCATCGATCCCGATGTCGTTCATCAGGCTGTCAATCATCGGGGCCTGCACGCGGTAGCGCAGCGCCGAATTGATCACCTCGTCCGTAGGGCTGCCGCCAGGGCCGACCCCTGCGCCGCCGCCCTGTGACCCGTCGCCATCGGCCCATTGCAGACCGGTCGTGCCCGACCCGCCAAGCTGCATGATCTTGATCTCCTGGATCTTCTCCAGCGGCTTGACCTGGGCCGAGATGATCCCCTCCAGCCGTTGCAGCATGTTCCGCTTGAAGAGGCTGGCACGGGCCTCGTCCGTCAGGATGTTCTCGGCTTCGTTGATCAACTTCTGCGCTTCCGCTTCCACGGCAGCGCGGATGCGGGCGGCTTCGGCGGCGAGACGGCTCTCCTCGGCCTCTTTCTCCGCCTTGACAACGTCGACAGACTTCTGGCGGTTCGCCTCCTCCATCGCGCTCGCTGTGTCGACCTTGGCTGCGATTTCGGCAGCGGTCGCCCGGGCCTCGTCCGCCTTGATGGCTGCTGCGCTTTCTTCGAGCGACTTCGTGGCGACCGAGATCGCCTTGTCCATCGCCGCCTCCTCGACCGCACGCTCGCGTTCGATCTCCAGCCGGCGCCGCTCGGTCTGCTGCTCGATGCGCACATCGTCCAGCCCGCGTTCCGAGGCGACCCGTGCCCGTTCAATCGCGTCCTTACTGGCGATCTCGACCTCACGCAGCGCCTGCGTGCGCTCGACCTCGAGATGCTCCAGAGCCTTGCGCCGCTCGATGTTGCGGGCCTCGATCGCCTGATCCCGTGCTATCTCGGCGGCGCGGGTTTTGGCCTCCTCCTCGATCCGGGCGGCGTTGATCGTCTCTTGCGCCTGGATGTTGGCCTGATCGACTGCGCGGTTCCGGGCGATCTCGCGCTCGCGCATGTCCTGTTCATAGGCAATGCGCTCGGCAGCGAGCTTCTTCTCCTTGGCGATGCGCGCGGCTTCGACCGCTTCGGCTTTTGCCTCCTCGCGGGCGGCAACCGATTCCTCGTTCTGGAGCCGTTCGAAGGCGAGTTCCTTGTCCTGAAGGATCCGCGCCTTCTCGACCGCTTCGCGGGCGGCGATCTCGGCTTCATCGATGGCCTGGTTACGGGCGATTTCGAGCGAACGGATCTCGCGATCCGAGCCGATGCGCGTGTTTGCGACCGCCTTCTCCTGCATGATCCGCAGCTTCTCCGCGGCCTCGCGCGCTGCGATCTCGGCTTCCTGAATGCTGAGATCCTTCGCAACTTCGCGCTCGCGGGTGGTTTGTTCGAACTCGATCCGGGCCTCGGTCACGGCGCGTTCCTGGGCAATGCGAGCGCGTTCCACTTCCTCGCGGGCGGTGATCCCGGCGGCATCGATCGTCTTTTGCCGGTCGATATCCTCTGACTGCGTTTGCCGATCCCGCGCGATGCGGGCCTGTTCGATGGCCTGCTCCTGCGCGATGCGGGCGCGTTCCACCGCCTCGCGAGCAGCGATCTCGGCGGCATCGGTCTCCTGCTGGGTGCGGATGCGATCTTCGGTGACAGCCTTCTCCTGAGCGATGCGCGCTTTTTCCAGCGCCTCGCGGGTCGAGATTTCCGCCTCCTCGACCGCGCGCTGGCGTTCGATCTCGCGCTGGCGCACCTCACGGTCGGACACGATGCGCGCCTCGGAGACCGCGCGCTCCTGGGCGATGCGGGCGGTCTCGATGGCCTCGCGATTGGCGAGTGTTGCCTGCTCGCCATCTTTCTCCCGTTCCGCCCGTTCGCGTGCCAGTTCCGCGCGCTGATGGGCCCGTCGGAATTCGATCTCGCGCTCCTGTTCAAGCCGGGCTTCTTCCGATTGACGTTCGATATCCAGGGCTTCTTTCTCCGCCTGCAAATTGCGTTCGCGGATCTTGATCATTGCATCCTGTTCGATGTCGTTGCGCAGTTTGCGCCTGGTCTCAATCGCTTCGATGACGTTCGTGAGACCTTCGGCGTCGAACCGGTTCGAAGGGTTGAAATACTCGATATCGGTCTGGTCGATATCGGTGACCGCCACGCTCTCGAGTTCCAGACCATTGCTGTCGAGACCCTCCTGCGCCATCTCGCGAACGCGCGCGACATAGGCATTCCGGTCCTCGTGCACCTCCTCGAGCGTCATCTGGCTGGCCACCGTGCGCAGGGCGGAGATGAACTTGCCCGACAACAGCGAGTGGATCCGTTCCGGCTCGAGCGTCCGGCGCCCCAGGGTCGAGGCGGCCAGCGACACACCCTCCCGCGTTTGGCGGACACGGACATAGAACTCGGCATCGACATCGATCCGCATGCGGTCGCGGGTGATCAGTGCCTCGCTCCGCTCGCGGATCACCTCGAGCGACATCGAGTTCATGTTGACCGGGGTGATGTCGTGGATGATCGGCCATACGAAGGCACCGCCGTTGATTACGACTTTCTCGCCCAGGAACCCGGTGCGCACGAAGGCAACCTCTTTCGTGGACCGTCGGTAGAGCCAGTGCATCACCCAATAGAGGATGAAAATGACGATGACGGCTGCGATCAGCCACAGGATCAGTTGTCCGATCAACTCACCGGTCATGAATGCCTCCCGCAGTTACTTTGGCGCTGGCGCCGGGCTGCCGGGGGCTCCGCCCCCAGGACCCCCGAGGTATTTCGGGCAAGATGAAGAGAGGTCATTGCGGCCCCCCCATCGAGATGCGTTTGAACTTGGCTGTCTGCTCGGTCAGTGCGACTTCCGTCGGCAAGCGTTCCATCGAGGACGCACCGTAGAAACCGTGGCAGTTCTGCGTGTTTTTCAGCACGAACTCTGCGTCCTCCGGCATCGCCACCGGCCCGCCGTGCACGAGCACGATGGCATCCGGGTTTTCGGCCAGAGCGGCCGCGGCCCAGGCGTCGGTGAGCGCCGGGGCCTTGTCGAGGGTGACGCCGGTTTCGGCCCCGATCGAGCCGCCCGTCGTCAGGCCAAGGTGCACGACGATGATATCCGCGCCGGCTTTCGCCATGGCGACGGCGCTGGCCTCATCAAAGACATAGGGCGTGGTCAGCATGTCTTTCTGGTTGGCGAGGGCCACGAGGTCGACCTCGTGCTGGTAACCCATCCCGGTTTCTTCGAGATTGGCCCGGAAGGTCCCGTCGATCAGGCCGACGGTGGGGAAGTTCTGGATGCCGGAGAAGCCCGCGGCCTTGATCTCATCGAGGAACTTGTCCATCAGCCGGAAAGGATCGGAGGCGCAGACCCCGGCGAGCACAGGTGTGTTCTTGACCACTGGCAGGACCTCACCCGCCATCTCCATCACGACGCCGTTCGCATCGCCATAGGGCATCAGCCCGGCAAGAGATCCGCGCCCCGCCATGCGGTAGCGGCCCGAGTTGTAGATGACGATCAGGTCGATCCCGCCCGCTTCCTCGCATTTTGCGGAAAGACCAGTGCCTGCGCCGCCACCGATGATCGGCTCGCCGCGGTCGCGCATGGCGTGGAACTTCGTCATCAGGTCAGATCTTTGGAACATTTATCCTCCGGCCGCGCGGGCGCGCGGGCTGCCATGCAGGGACCGGAATGTTTCGACCACCAGCGCGGCGAACTCCGGATCGTTGATGTTGTGGGGTGTGCGGATGAGTTGCCGGGTCGACGTCTGATTGACCGTCGTCTCCAGCGCCTGAAAGAGCGCCCGGTTCGCTTCGGGGTCGTGGAAGGCCATGCCCGGCGCGTCAAGCAGGCTGACGCCGCCCTCCGGCAGGAAGAAGCGCACGGGGCCTGTCATCTGGTTCAGCCGCTCTCCGATCCAGCGCCCCATTTCGGCGTTCTCCTCCGGGGTTGTCCGCATCAGCGTGATCTGGGGATTGTGTTCGTAAAGATTGCGCCCTCGGTAATGCTCGGGCACGGTCTCGGGCGCGTTGAAGTTCACCATGTCCAGCGCACCGCAGGATCCGATATAGGGCAGCCCGGCGCGGATCGAGGCACCAAAGCGGTCTTCATTGGCGGCGAAGACCCCGCCCGCGACCATATCGCAGATCTCGGTTGTGGTCAGGTCGATGACAGCAGTGAGCATGCCGCTGTCGAGCAGCTTCTCCATGGCGCGGCCGCCGGTCCCCGTGGCATGGAACACCAGACAATCGTAGTCCGCTTCAAGCTGCGCCATCACCTGTTGCACGCACGGCGTTGTCACACCGAACATGGTCAGCCCGATCGCCGGCTTGTCATCCACAGGCTCTGCCGGGGTCTGGCGCGCCTTCACCATACCGGCCAGCGCCCCGGCGCCATTGGCGAGCACCTCCCGCGTGATCGAATTGATGCCCTGCACGTCCGCAACCGAGTGCAGCATGAGCATGTCGGACGGGCCGACATACTGGCCGACATTGCCGGATGCGATGGTCGAGATCAGAACCTTCGGGACGCCGACGGGGAGCGAGCGGAAGGCGGGGGCAACGAGTGCAGTGCCGCCGGATCCTCCGGCGCCGATGACACCGAGGACGTTGTCCTGCTCGCCGATCCACCGCTCGAACGCCTGGGTCATACCCGCGACCGCGGTCCCGCGATCACCGGTGAACACCCCGGCCGCACCGCGCGGATGCATCGCAGCCACCACATGGGCCGGAACATCCGCATCCGACGCCCCGCCCGAGGTCGAGAGATCGACGATCGACGCGTTGACGCCCTCGCGTTTCAAAATATCGCGCAGGAAGCGCAACTCGGGCCCCTTGGTGTCCAAGGTGCCGCAGACGTAGACGGTCATGCGTCCGTTTCCTCTGGCTTTGCGTGAGAGTGGCGTGACGTTGTTCGTGCTGCCCGGACCAGCGACTTCGGTCGTGGTTCGGGCCGAGCGTTCGATCACGTGGACAGGCGTAGGCTGGGACCAGCGTGTGGGAGGCGCGGGATTGGACACATAGATCTTCGTCGGCCCAGCTGAGACCTGCGTCGCTGCGGCGTCATCCGTGGCCCTGCGCTCCGCTGGTGCATCCGGCGTCTCGTCGTGCGCATGACGTCCGACGCCCAGCAGCGCCTGCTGCAGATCGCGGTCCCCGGCCAGCAGACCCGAGTCCATCACGCGGTTGATCCGGCCGTTGACCATGATGGCGACCTGCTCCGCCACCGCGCAGGCGACGCCGATGTTCTGCTCGATCACCAAAACATCCATGTCGCCGTCCTGGGCAAGCTGGATCAGCATCTCCTCGACTTGCGTGACGATCACGGGCGCCAGCCCTTCGGTCGGCTCGTCCATCACCAGAAGACGCGGATTGAGCAGCAACGCGCGGGCGATCGCAAGCATCTGGCTCTCGCCGCCAGACAGCTGTGCCCCGCCGTTCTGGCGCCGCTCGGCCAGCCGTGGGAAGGTGGCATAAACCCGCTCGGGCGTCCAAGGCCCCGGAGAGGCCACAAGCCGCAGATGCTCGTCCACCGTCAACGATCGCCAAAGCCGCCGCCCTTGAGGCACATAGCCGATACCGAGACGAGCAATCTCGGCCGGGTCGCGTCCTGCGAGCGACTGACCGTTGAAGCTGATGCTGCCCGCGGCCACCGGTTCGAGCCCCATGATCGCCTTGCAGAGTGTGGTCTTGCCCATGCCATTGCGACCGACAACGGACAGGACCCCATCGCCTAGCGTCAGGGTCACGCCTTGCAGCGCATGGGACTGGCCGTAGTAGACGTTGAGGTCGCGCACCTCGAGCGCGTCGCCACCGCCGCGGGCCACACGCTCGCGGCCTCCGCCGGATGTGAGGCGCGCCGCGCCGGATGAGCCTCGCAGGAGCCGGGGATCAGCCATGGCTGTGGCTCCCATCTCCGAGGTAGAGCGCCTGGACTTCTGGATCGTCTTCGATCTCGGCCGGTTTGCCTTCCTTGAAGATCCGCCCGTTGTGCATCATCGTCACGCTCTCTGCGACACGCAGGGCGACATCCATGTCATGCTCGATGATGATGAAGCCCATATGCCCGGGCAGACCCATCAGGATCTCGATCAACTCGGACCGTTCGGTCGGGCTGAGCCCTGCGGCAGGTTCGTCAAACAGGATGAACCGCGGCGCACCGGCCAGGGCCATGGCGATTTCCAGTTGGCGTTGCTGACCATAGGACAGTTCCGCCACCATGGTATCGCGGGCGTCCTCGAGGTGCACAACCCGGACAAGGTTCTCGGCAGAGGCCATCAGCGCATCATTGCGGCGCGGGCGCAGGAACGAGAAACGACTGCGCGACACCCCGGTCGAGGCGAGGTAGACGTTGTCGAGCACAGACAAGCCGGTGAACAGCAGGCTGATCTGATAGGTCCGGCGAAGGCCCCTGCGGATCCGCTCCTGCGCGGGGAACTGGGTGATATCCTCGCCAAAGAAGCGGATCGAGCCGGAAGAGGCCGGGAAGTCTCCGGTCACACAGTTGAACAGCGTTGTCTTGCCCGCACCGTTCGAGCCGAGAACCGCGCGGCGCTCGCCCGGGCGAACCGTAAGGTTGATGTCGCTGAGGGCTGCGAGCGCGCCAAAGAGCTTTGACACTCCGCGCAACTCCAGCGCATTGGCGGTGCCGGTCGCGTCGAGGCGTTCAGAAATTGACCCGCGGCCATTGGCAAGCACCGGTGCGTTCATGGCGCGTCCCCTCCGCGATCCAGCAAGGGATCACGTGCCCGGGCTGTACGCAGCTTCTCCCACAGACCCAGCAGGCCATCGGGCGACCAGAAGACGATGATCAGGAAACCGATCCCGATCAGCAGCTGAAATCGGTCACCGGACAGACCGACAGCAAGCAATGCATCGGTGGCAAAGGTCTCGAGCACCACGAAGGTGAACGCGCCGATAAACGGCCCGATCGGATGGCGCAGTCCGCCGATCACAGCGATCACCAGAATATCGATCACCGGACCGATCCCTGCCGTGCCGGGCGAGATCTGGCTGAGGTTCCACGTCTGCAGGATCCCGCCGATCCCCGCCAGAACGGCCGCGAAGGAATAGGCGGCGACCCGGTGCGCTGTGACATTGAAGCCCAGCGCCGCCATCCGGCGCGGATTGTCTCGCACGCCCTGCAACGCCAGCCCAAAGGGCGCCCGCGAGACATAGAGCACGACGAGAAAGCAGAGCGCCGCCCAGAAGAGTGTCAGATAGTAGAACGGCACCGCCTGTTGCCAGTCGACGCCGAACAGCTTGGGCGGCAACACGCCGTTGAAGCCGGAGAACCCGTTGAAGATCACATAGTTCTGCCGGGTGAAGTAGAAGAACGCTGCCGCGATGGCGAGCGTGATCATGATCGTGTAGATCCCCTCGGTCCGCACGGCGAGCCACCCCGCCAGCGTCCCGAAGATCACCGCGACGATCAACGCAATCGGGATCGCCACATACCAGGGCCAGCCAAGGGATATCGTGTCGATCGCCGACACCCCGAAGATTGCGACCATGTAGCCGGCCATCCCGGCCACCGACATCTGGACGAGGCTGACCATGCCGCCATAACCAGCGAGGAACATCAGACTGAGTGCGATGATCCCGGTATAAAACGTGCGCCCGAAGATGTCGTTCAGCACGAAATTCCCGGCGAACGCAGGCGTGACCAGCAGCAGGATGATCAGAACCCAGTAGGCCGCCGGGACGCGCTCGGCCCATGTCGACTGGCTGTCGAGGGGCGGCGCCACGCCAGGTTCGGTCACGGCCACCGGTCAGGCCCTCCCCATCAGGCCCTGCGGACGGAAAGCCAGCACCAGCACCATGATCACGAAGGTCAGAACAACGGCATAGGTCGGGAAGTAGACCGAGCCGAACTGCTCGGCCAAACCGATCAACAGCGCGCCGAGCGCAGCGCCGGGGATAGAGCCCATGCCGCCGACGATCACCACAACGAGAGAGGCAAGCAGGAATCGCGTATCCTCGCCCGGCGCAATTGACTGGAACGTCCCTCCCACCACCCCGGCAATCCCGGCAAGACCCGCGCCAAAGGCAAAAACACCGAGAAACACGAGCTGAATGCGCGCACCCGTTGCAGACAGCATGTCCCGATCGTCGACCCCGGCGCGGATCAGCATCCCGATCCGGGTCCGGTTCAAGAGAAGCCACATGCCGACACCGATCGCCACCGCAGCCAGAAAGATTACGATGCGCACCATCGGGTATTTCAGATAGACAAGATCGCCCGACCGCTTCTGCCCCGTGACGAGGATCGTCTCCATCGGGCCGCTCAGCCAGCTTGGCGCACCAATATTGTAGAAATCACCCCCCCAGCCCCACAGCATCAGGTCTGCAACGACAATCGATATGCCGATTGTCACAAGGGTCTGGCGCAGATCTTCGCCCTCCATGCGTCGAAAGACGAAGGTCTGCAGCAGAATGCCCAGTGCCCCGACAATGATGAATGCCGCAGGGAAGGCGAGCAGCCAGTACCCCGTCAACTCGGCGAACTCGTAGCCGATATAGCCGCCAAGCAGGTAGAGCGAGCCGTGGGCGAGGTTCACATTGCGCATAAGGCCAAAGATCAGCGTAAAGCCAGACGCGACGAGGAAGTAGAGCCCCCCCAAGGTGATCCCGTTGAACAGCGCGTTCAGGAAGATTTTCTTGCGGCCAATGAGCTCGACCAGCCATTTCGGCCAGACCGCGAAGATCATCCACAACAGGATCGCGGCAAGGATGACGATGACAACGGTCCAGATCGGATGTCGACGTGCAAAACTGCTCATGCTCGGGATCCCTGTCCGGGCATTCTCACGATCTGCCGTTTCTCGACCATTGCGTCTTGTGCTCCAGACCACTTGTCGATCGCAACGCTAGTGGGAGAGGTCCGCAAACGTCATACCCCGCAGTCTGATCTGCTGGGCTTGGCGTATGATTTGGAGAGCGCGGATACCGGCAGATGCCGCAGCACTTGCTGTTTGTCGTCGGTGCCGGGGCTCTTGCGGAAGGATATTGTTGACGCCAGACCACGCGACTAAGACAAACATCGCAAAGATGCCTGGACGCTCGGTGAGAACAGCATGCGCCCCAACCAGACTGGATCAAGATGAAGGATTTCTACGATGTGCTGATCGTGGGCGCCGGGCACGGTGGAACCAAGCTCGCGACAACCTTGGTGCAACAGAACTTCACGGGCAGCATCGGATTGATCAGCGCAGATCCAAATCCGCCTTACGAACGCCCTCCCCTGTCCAAGGACTATTTCCTGGGCGAGAAGCCATTCGAGCGACTGCTGTTTCGGCCCGAGGCGTTCTGGGCCGACAGCGGCGTCGATCTTGTGTCCGGTCGCCGCGTTGTTTCGGTCAATGCCGATGCGCACCGCATCGGGTTGGATGACGGCAGTGCAGCGGGCTACGGCACTCTTGTGTGGGCTACAGGCGGCGATGCCCGCCGCCTGACCTGCCCCGGCAGCGACCTTCCCGGCATTCACACAGTGAGAACGCGCACCGATATCGACACGATCAAAGCCGCGTTGGAAGCTGTCGAGGATGTCGTCGTGATCGGTGGCGGCTATATCGGGCTGGAAGCCGCCTCAGCCCTGGTCAAGTTCGGCAAGCGCGTCACCGTGCTCGAGGCTATGGATCGCGTGCTCGCCCGCGTGACCGGCGAGACCATCTCGCGCTTTTTCGAGGCACAGCATCGCGCCCACGGCGTAGACGTCAGAACCAACGCGATGGTGACGCAGTTGAATGGGGCCACGCAACTGGAGGGCGTCACGCTCTCCGACGGAACACAGATGCCCGCGCAAATGGCCATTGTCGGGATCGGGATCATTCCCGCGGTCGACCCGCTCATCACAGCGGGCGCTGCGGGAGGCAATGGCGTGCGGGTCGATGGGCGCTGCGCCGCGTCACTGCCTGATGTTTTCGCAATCGGTGATTGCGCCCTGCACACCAACGCCTTTGCGGGAGGAGCCGAGGTCCGACTCGAATCCGTTCAGAACGCACATGATCAGGCGACGCTGGTGGCCAGGATCCTCGCAGGTGACGACGCCGTCTACGAGGCGGTGCCCTGGTTCTGGTCAAACCAGTACGACCTGCGGCTGCAGACGGCTGGAATTTCGGCGGGCTATGATGCGACCGTGGTGCGTGGCGACCCCGACCAGAAGGGCTTTTCTGTCCTCTACTTCAAGGAGGATCACCTGATTTCGATCGATGCGGTGAATCGGCCCAAGGACTACATGCAAGGCCGAAAGACGGTGATGCAACCATTTGCAAATCCCGCCAACCTTGCAGACCCAGACGTCTCGCTGCTTGCCTGAAACATCTGGTGCGGCACGCTGGGGAGTTCGTCGGATAGAAAACCGTGACCTCGGACCCGTTTCCCGCTCGAGGTTGATGTCGCGTCCGGGTCAGCCGTGTAGACCGAGTTTGAAGTGGCTGAGACCCGACCGACAGCAAGCGCAACGCACAGAACGAGGAACTCCAGCCATACGGCATTGGTTCTTCATGAAGGGTCAAGCAACTCTCTCTGGGCGGATCACTCTGTCGCTGCGACCCTGATCACTCTGAACCTCCGAATGCGTTGCCTGAGATTTGAACTCTGACAGCACCGAGACGACACGATCCGCCTGCTTCAGAAGGTTTTCAGCTGCAGCCCGCGTTTCATTCGACATGCGCGCATTGTCTTTTGTCGCGTCGTTTAGCTCCTCGATTCCTGAGTTTACGTCGCTGAGCGCATCGAGTTGCACATGCGATCCATCTGAAAGCTTCGAAACCGCAGTGTCGATCTCCACGAAATACGAGGACACACCTTCCAGATTGTCACCAGTCTCCTTGACGAGCTGCACGCCACTCGAGACCTGCTGATTACTTTCTTCGATCAGTTGCTTGATCTCCTGTGACGAAACTGCGGCCCTCTGCGCAAGGCCGCGCACTTCCGACGCGACGACGGCGAACCCTCGCCCTGCTTCTCCGGCGCGTGCCGCCTCAACGCCGGCGTTCAGTGCCAGGAGGTTGGTCTGGAACGTGATGTCTTCAATGACGGAGATGATCTCCGAAATCTTCTCGGACGAAACCTCAATGGCATCCATGGCATTCATGGCCGATTGCATGACAGTGCTGCATTCCGAGACTTTTGACCGCGCGGTTTGTGCGATTTCCCGCGTGTTTTTCGCGGCGATCGCGGAATCCGAAAGATGCTCGCCGAGTTTCACAAGCGACTTTTCGTTGGCTTTAAGAGTGTCCGACTGGCGTTCCGTCCTGACAGCAAGCTCACTGGACGCTTCGTTGACATCCGTCGCAATACTTCGAATCTCGTACGCGCCATTCACAAACGCTTCCATGGAGCTGCTGAGTTTCGAAATTGCTTCGTTAAAATCCAGTCGAAGCGGTTTAAACTCTTCAGAAAAGAAATTTACGATGGTGCAGGTTAGATCACCATCCGCCAGAAGCTTGAGTGACCCGCCAAGCTCGTCCATCAATTGGGCCAGATCCGCTGCGCGCTGTTCCTGCTCTTGGCGTTTGGCTTCGGCGGCGAGGCGCTTCTCTTCTGCACGCTGCGCTTTCGCTTCCTGATCTAGACGGGTTTGCTCGGCTGCTTTGAGCTCTGCCAACCTCTCTTCTTCTGCACGCGCTTTCTCGGCATCGCGTTGTTCCTGTTCCGCAGCAGCTTGTGCCTCTACCGCAATGCGTTCGCGTTCGCGCGCTTTTTCGGCCTCTTCGAGTGCCTGCGCTGCCTCTTTTCTGGCAGCGTTTGCCTCGTCAGCGTTCGCGATTGCAACGTCTCGTGCTTTGGCATTCTCAAGGAACACCGCAGCCGCTCTGGCAAAAGCTGCGACTTCGCCGTGCCCGTCGACCTTCGGGGGATCTATATCGAGCTGATCGGCGGCAATTTGCTCCATAGATGTGAGAACATTGCCGACTTTCCGTTCCAGACGCATGGCGATGAACAACGGCAACGCCAAAGACGAAAGCAGCACCCCAGCACCCACGGCGAGCAACATGTACATGTTTCGTGTCGCATCTTGTAACGTCTGAAGAGCAGTCGACGCGATGAGGCTGCCAACCAAAGCCTCGCCAGATTGAAGAACATTCACCCAATCAGAAGACGTTTTGAACCAGTGCTCACCGGTGACACTCTCAAGCGATCCTCCGTGCAGAGCCTCATCGGCAGTTGCCCTCAGGTTATCAACCGATGCGCGAGCGCGCGATGACAAGATGCTGTCGAGCTGATTGGCGGTTTCGGTTGGCAGTGCTTTGCGGGCTCTGCTCAGATTGGCCGACTGACGACCACGCAGAGTGACGAAGGGTGCGTATACTTCTTTCTGAAAACGACCCGAGCCAAAACCGACCGCGCCCATTGCTCGTTCAAGGCCGGCCGCCTCTTTTGCTTCGATCAACGCGATGTATGCTCTCGAGAACCTCTGAGCTTCACCCGCTTCAAGTGCGAGCAGCGCAGCCTCGGTCAACTCGATCATTCCTGTAATTGCACGGGTATAGGCCCGCCCGACGTCCTGGACTGAAACTCTCTGACGGTCGACGGTTTGGCGGATCGCCACGATCGACTCGATGGACTTTCTAGGGCCTGAACCCAATTCGCGCGCGGCTTGATGTTGGAGCAAGCCTCTGATTCACTTTCCGAAAAAAGGGGCGGTG